>CAZNQD010000021.1:0-29388 GCA_964575345.1 uncultured Bacteroidales bacterium | reverse complement strand
TTATCTTGCATAAATATACGCCTTTTTTGAAATTTCCCAGTCTGACCGGCAGTGAATTTTGACCGCCTGAAACTACCTGTATGGTACGAATAAATATCCTTTTACCCTCCAGGCTGATTATTTCCAGACAAGCTATGGTGGATTTTGTTGCAACGAACCGAATTGTTAGTTGAGTGCTGCCGGCTCCGCCTGTAAATACCTCAAAATTAAATTCGGGTTGATGGGTCAACAGCAGGGATGGTGCCGATGAAATATTCCCTTCTTCCAATTCGTAAGGGCCAATATCACGGGCAGAGCCGTAAACAGCCTGAGCTAAAAAGGGAAAAACTTCTTCGTATGGATTTTTGATATAAAGGCCTGCATCTACCAGGGGACTGCTGCTTTTGAGTCGGGCAAAACGTGTGGGCAGGCTCCCGTCTTCGTTTCTGGGCGCCTTGGCGTCCTCTTCGCTCAGACTGACAAAATCATTGTAAGTAATCCCGGTCAACAGGTTGTTTGTCCAACCTTTATCGGTGGCCGTGCCTATAGCGTTGTGACTTTCCTGGCCTCCGGCTATCTCCTGCCTGCCCAGACAGACGTTGTTGTAATATTCACTGTTGGCGCTTGCCCTTTCGAACATAAAATCGTAGCCGCAACCAAAGGCCAGGCAATTGACCAGTTTTTCTCCGTCATCGTGGCTGTTTTGATCAAAACCTTTGACCGAACCTGATTTATTGCAATTAAACGCCACGCAGTTCCAGGCTTCGTGTTTGCCTTTGGAACTGCCGCCGGTGCCGTTGCCTCCCATTTTTATGGCATTACCGTTGCCCGAAAACCCGTGAGAAACAGCAACCACGTCTTTAACCCATGCGTGATCTTCGGCGTAGCCCGAACGCCAGGCCCAGCATTCTATAAGTACTACCGGATAATCTGTTTCGTACAAGTCCCAGGCATCGTCGGAATTCTCCCAGGCACGACAACGAACAAAGCGGTTGCCCTCACCGTTGTGCATCTTACAGGCGAAACCGTCGGCATCTGATCCGTAATTGGTGTCGTAATCGCAGTTGCGGTAGGAATCACAATCGATGATGTCGTTCCAGGCACACCAGCTGCCGTCGTTGGAGGAGCCGTGGCCGCTGTCGGAGAAATCATGGCCAAATCCCAGTTGCAGGCCGGTATCGAAATTATAACTAAAAGTACAGCGCTCTATGATGTTATGGCTGCCTTCGAGCTTGATACCGTTGTCGCCTGCCCGGGTAATGTGCAAACCGTAGAGGTACCAGTAATTACCGGTCAGCAATATTCCACGGTTGCCTTCGAGTTTGGGTTGTTGTTCCTTGAAATTGAACACCGGAAACTCTCCTTCGTAATTTCTGATACTGATCCATTGACCCGGAGATCCGGAATGACTGATTCTGACGGTTGTTTTACTACCGTCTTTCATTGCATCGGGAAAGTACTCTCCTCCCCTGCAGATGATTTCATCGCCTGCCCTGACAGTATCTACTGCTTTTTGCAAATTATACCACGGATTTTCCAGACTGCCGTCTCCATTAGTATCGCTTCCGTAGGGAGCAATGTAATAGCTGTAATTTTCTGTTTCCGAACCTTCTCCGCTCAACAAGACGCTGTCCCTTAAATTCCCCTGACTGATACTTAAGTAAGCCTGATGCAGGCCGAAATTTTGGGGAGCATAACGGACAAATATCTCACTACCTGATATTTCTCCATTATTATAGGGCAGGTACAAAGCAGAAACATATTCCCCGTTTTGGGTTCTGCCCAGACTGAAGTTGGGGTCTGTACAAGTTAATAATACGCTGTCGTGGGCCGGCACAAGAAATTTTGCCCAAATCTTTATGCTTTGGTAGCGTTGATTGCCCGGAATAACTTTGCGAAATGCCAGCTGGTTTTTATCGGCCCACAAAGAAGGCTCTTCGGAAGTACGGGCCTGACAGTAGTTGCCCGGGCACAAATAATTGCGATCGTTGCCCTGGCCATTGTATTCGAAAACAGCAAAGTAATAGTTCACACCGGGTTCTAATCCTGTTGCCAGTACGCTGTCTTCGTCTCCCGATGATACAAGGATTTGACCTTCGGGCAGGCGCTTAGGAAAAGAGCCGGTGTAGGAAACTCCGTCCTGCGGCTCCCAGGATACAGAGGAGTCGGGCTGACAAACCAGCAGTCGTCCCTGGCCGTCACCTTTTTCCATCTGTATGCTGACAGATTTCCCACTTATACTTCCTGCCCTGATGGCTGCTTGCTGCCCGGGTTCTTCGGCCATAGTAGAATAAAACACCTCCACATCGTCTATGTATATTGTGGCCGCCTTGCAGTTTAAGCGCAACAATACACTGTCGGCAATCCCCTGGCCTACTGTGGCTGAAACCCTGGCAAAATCACCTGAAGCAGAGGCATAAGTCTGCAAAGTTTCCCAGGTTGAACCTTTATCGATCGATTTTTCGAGCAGGAGGGTTTTGTAGCTACCACTGGCTTTGTGGCTGAAAGCAATGGATGTAGGATTGTTTAGGTAAGGCAAAATTAAATAGCCCCCGGTATTCATTCTGGCAGATGTATTACCGCTGCTTTGGTAAGCATAAACACCTTGCATGGTCCAGCTTCCTGAAACCAGATTCACCCTGGTAGCTATTGAGGAAGCCTGGTCAGGCAAACCTTGTTCGAAATTTTCCTGCAGGCTGTTGGCCTGTAGTCCTGTGCTTATCAATAAAAACGACAGAAGCAGTAGTTTGTGGTTCATAGATCAAAAATAAAAAGGCAAAAATATACTTTTTATTCTGTTTAATTTACCAAATCCTGCTGCTTCTGTTGTTTTTAAAAAATCTTTCAGGGTTTTATATCGCTAAATTCTGCTTTTATGCCTGCTGCCCGGCGGATCTTCTCGTCAACCATGGGGCCGTTGTTGCTCCAGGTATTGCCCGGGCCGTTGGCATTTTGCAGAAATTTCTCGGCCGGACACCAGTTGTCTTTGACTGTAATAAAAGACGAACCTTCGTCGGTGTAGAGATAAAACCAATGATTGGGATCGTGAACGTAGGCCGGCGAATAGATACTGTCAACCACATTTTCGGTTATCAAAGATTTCGATTGCACCGACAAGGTGTAGATGCCGGCCACATCGTACATGTGTTTGGCGTAATGATGGATGTAATTGACCCTGACCACATTGTTGCGCATACAATTGACTGTCTTGGTCCAGCCCCAGCCCAGGCTGATACCCGAATAGGATAATTCCGACAATTCATTGTGTTCGATCAGAATATCCCTCACATAACCGGCACAAATACCCACACAACCCCAGTCTTCGTTGCTGCAATTGTTTATGTAATTGTTCCCGATGTACAGTCTGGTGCATATTTCTCGTTGGTCGGCAGGATCGTAAGGCAAATGAGTCTCTATGCCCGGATCAGAAATTTTTCCGGCCTGTATGCCATTCCCTCCTATATCCTGAAAGACACAGGCCAGAATACTGTCGTTTAGACTTCCGTATATATAATCAATACCACAGGAAGCCAGGTGTTCAAAACGGCAACGGACAAAGGTGGTGTTTTGCACTCCGCCCAATTGCACCGCAGCCGGAGGTCTGCCTACCCAGCCCTGATTCTCCAGGCCCCGGTTTTCGTTGCCTGGCACACCGGGAGGACGCAACTTATAGGCATCCTGCAGATACATGCCAGCCTGCAGGGGCACATGTCCCTGTTCGGAAGGCCTTAGCCAGCCGGTATGAGAAAATCCTATGCCTTCGAATCTCAAATGCTTTACAGGACGATCCAGGCTGCCCCGAAAATCGACAAGCGTTTCCAAATAGGGAACCACTGATTCTGCTTTGCTCATATCTTCTCCTTCACGCGGCCAGTAATAAAGCTTGTGAGCCTCGACATCCAGATACCATTCTCCGGGCTGATCCAGAAACTCAATGGCATTACATAGAAAATAAGGAGATTCCCTCCCCTCTTTGATCATAGGAGTCGGCCAGGGGTGCTCTGCCTGTATGCGGCTTTCGGGTTGATGAAAAGACACCAGAGCACTTTCGTTTTGATACTCGATTGATTTGATACGCAAATTAGCCACCGCCCACATCTGATGCAGCTGCAGTTCCATGCGATCGAGTGTTTTAAAGGATTTAAACGCAGGAGCCGGGATGGTCAATACCCCTGTGTTTTTGTCCCAGGCAAGAATGCGTTTAAAATTCTCATCGTTGGTATCTCTGGCGCGTACAGCTTTTTGGTCGTCCACCCATAATTGCCTAAAGTCAATATAACGACCGGAAATTTTGGGCTGGTCTATTACCCAAAGCTTGCCTTTGGCCGATGCAGGAAGACCCTGAATGCGGCCGCCGGCTTTGCTCCATTTGCCGAGCCTTAGTCCGCCGCTCAGAACAACCTCTTTTCCGTCTTCTGCCACAATCCGGGTCGGGCTTGCCGGAGTTCCGGAGTCTTCGGGCCTGACCAGGATTGGTTCATCCAAAAAATAGCTTCCCGCTTGCATTTTGATAATAATACCGTCTGCTATCGAAGGATCTGATAACCTGCGCCATTCTCTGGCCAGCCTCAGGGCCGAATGCAAGCTGGCCTTGGGTTCTGCTTTGGTACCCGGAGCCTTGTCCGAGCCTTCGGGAGCTACCCATATCTCTGCCAATGCAAACATCGACAGCGAACTAAACAACAAGGCCATTAGAGCAAGATACTTTTTATTCATAATTGTTTGTTTTTGGAATTAGTATAAAAACAAGCCTTTAAGTCTGTAACATTCGGATATATCCTGATTAAGACCGGTTTAAGATCCTGATTAAAACCGGATTGAAATCCGTATTATTCCGGTTGAAAAACCGATTTCAGGTAGGCGCAGTTGGCCCCGTAATTACCCCGGACATTCCTGGGCTGACTGGCATCCCTGGAACGTTCCATCACCAGCCAGCCACGATAGCCGATTTCCTCCAGTGTGCGTTTGACGGCAGGCATATCAATCATGGGATCATTTTCCAGCCACACGCTGTCTTTGTTGGTGCAATGAATCATACAAATGTCCTCGCCCAAAATTCTCAATTCCTGATGCAAATCTTTGCCGGTTTGTAATGCTCTGCCGAAATTGAAATAGATCTTGATACCCGGGCTGCCGATTTCTTGCAATAAGGCTTTATCACCGGCAGCATCCAAAGCAGTTTCGATGCCGATAAGCACCCTTTCTTTTTCGGCCAGCTGACCGATAACTTTAAGACGTTCCACAATGGCAGGACGCAATTCGGGATACTGAACCAGGTCGCCTTTGACACCCAAAGGTAAAAAAGCGACTCGTACGCCTAATCCTTTCATTACATCAATACAATCCTGCACCGGTGTAATAAAATCTTCACGATCAACCAGTGATTGAGCGTAAAAACCGGACATAGCCACCGAGGAGAAACGTATACCGCTCAACTGAGCTGTACGTTTAAATTCGGCCAGCACTTCGGGATCTTTGAGCTTATTGTCAAAAGTGGGACGATCGCCCAGGCCACCCATGTCAATTTCCAGGCCGTCGCAACCAATTTCTCTGGCCAGAGATATGGCCCCGAGTTTCTGGCGCTTTAATATCATCCAGTCGCAAACCGAAATGGGGAAAGGAGTAGAGCCTGCACCCATAACTGCCTGAGCCGTTTCCATACCGGGCCAGATGCCGTTCTCAATTTCTTTCATTTTGAGTTTGGCGGGGTCAATTTTGACGTATTTAATGCGCTGGCGTCTCCAGGTGTAAGCGATGTGTACATAACCGTCGGAAGATTGAATAACACAGGGATAGGAATACTGGCTGATAGGCGAATCTTCGAGCACCAGTGAAGCATACCAGGTTTTACCGTCTTTGGATAAGGCCACGTTCAGAGGGGTTCTGGCTCCTTTCACTTCACCGGCAGGAGGTTCTACATGGTTGTATACCAATAAATGCCTGCCATCCTTGAGAGTGACAGCATCCGTTCCCGAATTATTGTTGGGTAAGCCTACTCCCTCCATCTTCGACCAGGTTTGCCCGCGATCGCTTGACCAAATGGAACCGACCATGCGGTTGCGGGTACGGCAAAGTATTTGCAAATCACCGTTTTTGTGAAATAAAATGCTGGGCTGTATAGCCGACCACTCTGCCGGATCATTCAAAGGGCCTATCTGTGTCCAGGTCTTGCCTTTGTCTTCGGTGATGTCAATGTGCAGCCTCCATCCGTGGTTTTCGGTGCTGGAAGGGCAAAATAATTTTCCGTCCACCATTACCGCTTTGTTTTTGACCGGGCCTATGATGCCTTCGGGTAATTTTTCTTCTTCGGACCAGGTTTTACCGTTGTCGAAGGAACGTTTCATACAAGCCCACCAGGATCCCGGGCTGGGGCCAACCTTGTAAAACAACAACAGTTCTTCGCCGGGTACCTGATACAATACCGGATTCCAGCAGGGGTATCTCAGCGTGTCGTTCACTACACCGTCGGCCGCTTTTTCGGGTTCAGTCCAGACACCGTTTTCGTTGCGGCATATCCAGATGCTGGCATCGGGGTGGCGTTCCTTGGTGCCACCAAAAAAAGTCAACACGATCCCCGCGGGAGTTTCAGCCAGCGAAGAGGCGTGACATTCGGGAAAAGAAGCCTTTTCGTAAACAAATTCGTCTACAAGAATTCCCTTTTTCCATTCCGGCCCCTGCTGGCAAGCCGAAAAGGCGAGCACGAAGCTTAAAGCTAAAATTATATTTCTTGTCTTCATAATGAATTGGTTTTTAATATTATTTCCCCGCAGCGGCCGCGGCAGCCTTCTCGGCTTTTCTCTTATCAGTATAGTCTTTGTACATCTGCTTCCAGTTGCGGCCGTTTTCGTTGAGGTATTGTTCGTTTTTGGTTTTGTAAATTTCAAAAATACCCGAAACTGCCTTCATGTTTTTCATATCGATTGCCTGGTCGCGAGCCATTTTCAGATTCTCAAGAATAACAGCTTCTTCTTTGGCTGTAAGATTTGGCACGATAGATTTGTATCCATTCAGTGTAAATTCCACCTTACCAATGGTATATTGATCGTAGATGATTTCTATCTGCTCTTCGGTTAAATCCTTGCGTAAACCTTCCAGCAGAGCAGCACGTACCGATTTTGGTATACCGGAGTCAGCAATGATTTCTCTATCCAATGCCGTAAGCACCTGGCCTGTGGTTGGATTGATACTGCCTTCGGGTACTCTGTTCAGGTTTTCGTTATGCCAGTCCCGTACAGCTTTTAAGTGAGTGGCTATTACAGCACTGACCCTGGCTTCTTTGGCCGGATCGTTCAATTTAAGGGCTTCCACATAGGAGGCAGCCTTCTGATTCATACCTTCGTCCGATTTTAATTTCGCTTCGGCAGCTTTGGCCTCTGCTTCGGCCGGACTAAGTTGCGCTTTCTGTCTCTGTGCACTTAAGGGTTGAATCATACAGGCACTCAACAACAACATTCCACATAATTTAATCATAAAAGTTTTCATACAATAAAGAATTAGGGGTTAGAAATAAACTACTTATTAATTTTTTGCAGGCCGGGTTTTATGTCGGCTAATTTGCTGGAGAAATAATAATCACCCGATGCCAGTTCCATTATTACATTCCCGTTTTCCAGACCAAGAATTTGGACGCCCTCCACCTGATCAAGCACCCGGCCGTCGTCGAAAATGTCTTTGGCCTCCGCAGCCGGATAACGGAGTCTGGCTGTGGTATTAACAGGGACGATCACCTGCCATACAAAATCGTCGGCTGTTTTTATCCAGGAACTGGAAATAATCCCTCTCCGGGTTTCCATACGAGTCTTTGCAAAATAAATTCCCGGAGGAAAGACGGCATCAAGGCTGAAACAACTGAATCCGGCTTCCAGGCTTTTCAAACCGCATAAATGCTCAAAAAACCACAAAATAAAATCACCTTCAGCCTCCTGAAGTTCAGCACCAAGACGGTAACTCAGATCGGCTCTGCCCCAGGCCGAAAGTGTGCGATACAAATGCTGTTTGCCAATGTCACCGCAGGCCGCTTTCCCATAATGCTCTATGGCTATGGATTGCTCTATCTGCCTGAACACACTCTCCGCCTGACTATCTTCGCAGAGTCCCAGGCTTAGCGACAACAAGTTTGCGGTCGGAGTATTGTTTTCGTAGTATCGTTCTTCTGCGTTGAAAAAACGGCTGTTGTATGCTTTGTACAGTTTGTCGGCCCAGTCAGCATAACGGGCTGCTTTATCCTGATACTGCAAGTGTGCGGAAATAGTTTCCATCAACACGCAGAGGCGATAAAAACAGGCCGTCGAAATCAAAGCAGCCGAGGTAATATATTCTTTTCCATCCAAACTGCATTGCTCAGCGGGCAACATGGTACGACCCTCTCCATTGGCTGTCATTATAAAATCCTGGCTGCCGTAGTTTTTCCACAAAAAGGCCAGCCATTTTTCCAAAGCCGGAAAGTACTTTTGTAAATGAATGGTTTCGTCGTATTGAATCAACAACAAGTGAGCAAGGTCGAAAATTTCGTGCGGACCTTGCTGCTCAGATAAATGCAGGCTCCCGTCTTCGGCCTGGCCGGCCACCAGGCAATCCATCCATCGGAGATAAAGCTTACGGTTGTCAAGCATATAACTTTCGGCCCAACACTGGCCGGCGGACATATTTTCTATGGCTTCGGCCTGATTTTTATATTTCTCCAGGGTCGCTGTTTTATAAGTCTGAATTAAGTCATTCAATTTCAGGTCATAGGTATCGAAGCGGTTTATTGCCGCAGTGACGGGGAGAATATCTCCTTCGGCAGGCAAAACCAGGTTTTGCTGTTTAGACCAGGGGCTTTTACCCTGATTGGTCCATATCATTACTTTGGCATAATAGACGGAATCTCTTTGCAAGGGTTTACCGCCGTAAGATATATCGTAGTTCTTTTGATAAGTAACCTTACCAGAATCCCAGAGATCGGCAGTATTTTGTTCCAACTGTTCGGGGCTGGTAGATATCAGTATTCGGTAAGCTTGCTGGTTTAAACCTCTGGGGGTGGCTGCATTCATTGTCCAGCTCAGGCAAAGCTGCTGAGCTCCTTCCTTGTCGCAGTAGTCCGGTCTGAGATTTTCCACCTGCAGGTTTTCGATGACAGGTGATTGACAGGCATAAAACAGGCCGGTAAACAGTAAATAAAGAGTGAATATCCGGTATCTTGCCATAGTATTATCTTTTATGGTTTATTGGTATCGTTTGAGTTGCCTATTGTCTGGCTGCCTCAAAAACCCGGTATAATTCTTCCATTCCTTTCACAGCGTTAGCAGGTAAGCCCTCGCCATCTGCACCGAAAATCTTAAGGGATAGATACGGTTCAACTGTAACTTTAGATTCATCCCATTTCCCTTCGGCGTTCTTCAGTCCTTTAGTGTTCAGGTTCCAGTGTTTTTCCAAAAAAGCATAGGTCGCCTGACGTTTTGAAAAGCCGTAATCGTGGCCTTCGCTAGCAAAATGGGCATTTTCGGCCAGGTCTTCTTTGCCGTACAAGGCATATACACTGCGAATATATGGAAATTCCAATTCCGGAACGTCTTTGGTCCAATCTTTGCCGTCAGATACAATGAGCAAGGGACGGGGAGCACACATGGCTGTTATCTCGGCATTATTGGTTCTGCCTCCGCAAAGATGAATCGGATTGCCGCTTTCGCAGGGACAGCCACCCACAAAATAAGAAGAAGTCATCACTACCGGCATACTCAGGGTAATCCGGTCGTCAATGGCCGTAATAAACATGGTCTGACTGCCGCCTCCCGATCCGCCTGTTATTCCCACTCTGCTATGGTCTGCTTCTTTTAAGGCACAGAGATAATCCAACATTCTCAGGGCATTCAGACTTTGAATGGTATGTGCCATGCTGCTGCGGTGGCTTTTACCGTCAAACTGCAAAAGCTGCTCATCCCAGGCAAAAAGGTCATAACTGACTGCAATAATACCCATCCTGGCCTGCATGGCACAACGAAATTGTTGGTCGGCACGATAACGGCCATCACCAAAATGGCCGTTGGGATTGAGCATGACAGGACATTTGCCGTTGTTTCCAACAGGATGATATATTGAACCTGTACAAAAAACACCGGGTAGGATTTCCAGGGCTATGTTTTGTACATAATAGCCTTCGTATTTACGTTTTGGGCCCAGGATAGGCTTAGTCCCGGGGCTCCGGGGCAGGGGATCCAGGCCGGCAGCATGCTTCATTTCTTTTTGGAGCAGAGCTTTACGAGCCTCCCAGGAGGGCAAATCAGCGTACTGACTGCTCAGGTAATCTAAAAATTCCTTGCCGAAACCGGCTGCTCTGCGTGCATACTCGAAGGCTTTGATTTCGTAGGAGGTGTTGCTTTCTTTGACAAATTTATAATCAAAAGGGAGCAAAATGTTGTTCAGGCTTTCTTCCAGACTCCAGGGATGAATGCGCCAATCGGCGTAATCGAGCACTTTATCCCTGACCAGTTCTTCCGAAAAACGCAAACGCACACCAAATTGCGCCTGTAAATCTGTCAACACCTCTTTGAGGGGGCGTCGAAAACGATTGTCAGAATTCTGTTGGGAATAGGCGCAAACACTAATACACAATAAAGTTGTAAACAAGAATCTTTTCATATCAATAAACCAATGCTGCAGAATCGACCATCTCATGAATAAGATAAGGCTGTTCAATGCGTTCAACGAAATTGTTTTTCAATATCACTCTGCTGCTTTCCGCACCCGATAATTCCAGAAAGGCTTTACTTCCGGGCAGTGGAAAACAACCTTCAATAAAAACGTCGCTAACGTTTTCCAAAGTAAGCAAAGCAGACTCTGCCAAGGGCTTAGAGCTTCGTATATTTGACAAATACAACTCAGCCGCATTCCTGCATTGTAAAATCGGCCCCTTTTGGGTATCAATGCATACATTGCGCAATTGGATATCCCGTGCATCCTGAACACTGAAACCGCTTTCTGCCTGAATATTTACGTCTTGTATACTAATATTGGAAACAGGCATTTCCGGGATACCCAGAATCGATCCTGCCGATTTTACCTCTGAGCCGGTCATACCCGAAATATGGATATTTCTGAAAATGGGAGTTCTTTCGGTTACAGGCTCCTGAGGCACCTTGCTGTAAAACAGGTTTAAAATAATGGCCTCTTTTTGAATATTCTTCATCACAATATTGCTCACGCGGATTTCTTCGACTATACCTCCCCTGCCCCGGGTCGATTTCAAACGGATACCACGATCAGTGCCGTCAAATACACAATTACTGATGGTAATCTTGCGGACATCGCCCGACATCTCGCTGCCAATGACAACTCCACCATGACCGGAAAGCATAGTACAATTGGTAATGGTGATGTTTTCGCAGGGTGCCGCGTATTGACGTCCCTGTAAATCACGGCCTGATTTAATGGTGATACAATCGTCGCCAACACTTATGTGGCAATTGGAAATACGAACATTCGTACATGATTCCGGATTAATACCGTCGGTGTTGGGAGAATCCGGATTTTCGATGGTCAGGCCCTGGATAGTCAGATTATCACAAAATTCAGGATTGACGGTCCAGAAGGGAGAATTACTAATATGCAGGCCTTCAATCAAAATGTTTTTGCATTTGTATAATTGAATAAATGGCGGCCTGAAAAAATGCCTGGCCAAGGTGTTTTTCCAGTCCGACTGTGGCTCAACACTGAAATCCGGATTGGCATCCAGCCAGGCTTGCTGGTATTTCGTCGGTGCAGCATCTTTCATTTCGCCCTTGTAGTAGGCTGATTCCAGTCGCCAGGTTTCTTCCCACCAGGCCCGGCCGTTACCTTCGAGTCTTCCTCTGCCTTTTATGCTGATGTTTTCGGCTTCGTAAGCATAAATCAGAGGATGAAAGCTCTTCATCACTACTCCTTCGTAACGCATTTCGACGTAAGGCATATATAAATCAAAATTGTCCGAAAAAGACAACACAGCTCCGGCATCCAAATCAAGTGTGATATTGCTTTTGAGCTTTATGGGGCCGGTTATATAGGTACCCGAAGGAAAATACAAGGTACCGCCGCCTTGGGCACTCAGTTTATCGATTGCTTTGGCAATGACTTTGGTATTCAATGTTTTGCCATCGTTTTTACCTCCGGCTTTAAGTACGTTGATGGTAGTTGCTTCTGCATAAAAAGGCAATAAAAAGAGCAATACAAAGCTGATCAGGGTTTTCATTGTTTATGGATTGAATAAGAATTCCGGCCAGGAATAACTGCCCGGTTTCAAGGTTATAAAAATAGGAGGTTTATGAATCAATTGCAGGCGGACCACTCCAGGAGCCAATTCGTCCACCGGTTTAAATGCAGTCCAGTTCAGCCGG
Organism: uncultured Bacteroidales bacterium; assembly: GCA_964575345.1. Taxonomy (GTDB): domain Bacteria; phylum Bacteroidota; class Bacteroidia; order Bacteroidales; family UBA1402; genus UBA1402. The sequence goes on along the minus strand of CAZNQD010000021.1, from coordinate 17,062 downwards.
CTCAGCAGACTCGCAGCCGTTGCTCCTCCTTCGATGAACAATTCGGCCGGCTTGATTTGCTGCAACAGTGATTGCAACACATCAGTAAAACGAGCTTTGAGCCTGTCGGCGCTGTTTTCGTAGTTAATTGGTTTAGAGGCAATCCTCAGAGCCAAACGGGGTTCTTTTTCCCAGGCTTCCACACAGGCGTTCATCCAGGCAGCCAGATTGGCCGAATCGGGTTTTTGTTCCGAACTCAATTCAGGGGGCATTTCCATCAGACGTATCCCTTTTTTACTTATGTGTTTGGTATATTTCAGACTACTTTGATGAACGCTGCCGCACACCATAAGAAAATTATGCATGGAAGGCCTGGCCGGTCGTTTGTGGTGTTTTTGAGAATAAATCAGGCCCTGTTCGATTTGGAGCTTGAGATAAGACTCCCAAAAGGCGGCACTGCCGGCCGGTAAGACTTCCGGGTCGCATTGCAGGGCACTGTTGCGCAAATCTTCTGCATTGCAGGCGTCCGGAATACTGAATTTAATACTTGGTGATACTTCTTTAACAGACAGTCGCTCTTTCAGCAACTTCATTACATCCGTCGTAGAGGCGGGGAACTCAGGATCGCGTCTAAATGCTGTCCTATTTAACTTGATTCCGTTAATAAAATACATTCCGTCACGAATGCAACGTCCGACCATAGGATTTGCCGGTTGTATAAGTATGCTGCTTTTGCCTGTTAATCCCGCCAGTGTGTTCAGTTCAGGCAATACCCAACCTCTCAATACGGAATCAATCTTTTTAAACACATGGGTAAATCCGGCCTTTTTTAGTGTTTCGCCCAGTATACGGCTAACCCGGCAAGCCCCTTCCAGGGTATTGGATCTTGTATCACAAGCAATGACCAGTACTGCTGTTTCGTCCTTTTTAAAATCCAGCAAACGTTCTTCGTCAGGGACATCCATTATCATGGCCACCCTGACTCCGTGACGCAAACAGATACCTACGGTTTCGGCTGCTCCGGTTAAATCGTCTGCTATAATGATGATCATTGGATTTTGTTTTTGGCCATTTTCAAGGCATAATCGATAGAAATGAGCATAGCATCTTCGCAGGCGATCCCCTTGCCTGCGATTTCAAAAGCAGTGCCGTGATCAACAGAGGTTCTGATGATGGGTAAGCCCAAAGTAATATTGACCCCTTTTACGCTATCCATTTTCTGGGTCTGATTATTCCACTTAAATCCCAGCAGTTTAAAGGGAATATGTCCCTGGTCGTGGTACATAGCCACACAACCGTCGTAACGGCCCTGCACTGCTTTGGTAAATACAGTATCGGGAGGCAGGGGCCCTTCCACCAGATAACCTCGTTGTTTAGCTTCTTCTACTGCCGGGATGATTTCTTTGACCTCTTCATCACCAAACAGTGCATTTTCGCCGGCGTGAGGATTCAGGCCGGCCACCGCCAGACGGGGCTTTTCAATGCCAAACTGCAGGCAGGCCTTATGCAAAAGATCAATAACATCAAGCACTCTGGCCTTGTTTACCCTGTCGCAGGCCTGACGCAACGATACATGTGTACTAACGTGTATGATTCTGAGCGCATCGTCTGCCAGCAGCATGGCGTAATTTTTGGTATTGGTATAATGGGCATAGATTTCGGTATGCCCCGAAAAGGGATGCCCGGCTTTGTGTATGGATTCTTTGTTGATGGGTGCAGTAACCGTGGCATCCACCTGCGAGGTCAGGGCCAGGTCAATCAGGCAACGCACTGCTTGGAAGGCAGCCTCACCTGCCATGGCAGATACTACACCATATTGTAACTTTTTCAAATCAACGTTGTGCAAATCAAATACATCAATAGCTCCAAACTCAAAAGAAGCATCGGCCATTCTTTGAACAGGATGAATTTTCAACTCCTTGCCCAAGAGTTGTACAGCCTGTCGCATAACTCCTGCATCTCCTACCACCAAAGGCTTGCAAGAAGCATACACCTCTTTCGAAGATAAAGCTTTCACAATAATCTCGGGGCCAATACCGGCGGGATCGCCCATACTGATTCCGATAACAGGTTTTGTATTATTCTCTTTGTTCATTATGATCATAATATTGATTGATATATCCTCACAGCATCCTTCCACACAAGTTCTCTGGGATTGTTATTCAGCAAGCGCTTGACCTTCATGGCCATATATGCCAGATCAGGCAAATCTTCCTGTTTTACCCCAAGAGAGGACAAGCTTTGAGGAATGCCACAGTCGCGGGAAAGCTCTTGAATGGCTTTAATTCCCGACAGCGCTGTAGCCTTTTGGTCTCCTTTGTCGGGAAGGCCCATAGCCAGAGCCATACGGGCATTTTTTTCTAAATCGGCTTCCAAGTTGAATGACATTACAGCGGGTAACAAGACGGCATTGGCCAAACCATGGGAAAAATGATATTTTCCGGCCAGGCCATACGATAAGGCATGGACTGCCGAAGTATTCACCGGACCCAGACAAAGCCCACCGTACATGGAAGCCAGCGCCAAGGCAGAGCGGGCCTCGATATTATTGCCCTCCTTTACCGCTGTCTTCAGATTTTTGTAAATGCACTCAATTCCTTTGAGGGCATACAAATCTACTGCCGGATGGGCGTATTTGTTGGTATAGGCTTCAATACAGTGGCATAAAGCGTCCATGCCGGTTTCTGCAGTGAGCTTGGGAGGCAGACTGCGCGTCATTTCGGGATCTATCAAGGCCAGGTCAGGTACCAGCCAGGGGCTGATGATGCCTTTTTTTTCGCCGTCGCGCTGATCAAACAAAATGGCGTTGGGCGATACTTCACTGCCGGTTCCGGCTGTGGTGGGGATACAAATTAACAGATTATCGCGACTGTTAACGAGGTTCCTGCCAAAAACATCAGAGGGCTTTTGAAAACCCGAAGCCAGGGCTGCCAGCAACTTGCCCATATCCAGTACACTGCCTCCGCCGACAGCCACAATCGCCTGAGGCCTGAATGCCTGGCTTTGTTGATACAGGCATTCGAACATTTCCGTGTCGGGTTCAGCCCGCCAGGAATAATCCAGACACAACAACTCCAGTCCTTTTTCACGCGCATGCCCGATGCTGTTTTCCAAAACAGCCCAAAGGGGATGGGTAGACAAAAGCAGCACCTTTTGTTTTTTCTCAGCCAGGACCATTTCAGTCCAGCTTTGCGCGCAGCCGGCACCAAAGACTATACGTTTGGGTTGTATCAGCTCAATGCTTCTCATTATGTAATTATTTATGGTTGGCCGGCTTTTTGCTTTTTGTAATCATAAATGGTCAGACCCTTCTCCAGTTGGGGTTTTGGGAAAAACAAACTAGCCACATAACCCACTATCAATACAATCAGATGGCTGTATACGCCCAGCATGTATTTGTGGTGGGGAAAGTTTAATGAGCCCAAATCCAGAATCAGCCGTTTGCTGCCTCCGACCTCTATAGAAGTGCTGGTTAATACCGCATAAGCCGTAAAAAGCACGCAAACCAGCAAACCTATGTATAATCCTTGTTTGTTGGCCCTCTTGCTGAAAAGGCCCAATAAAAAGATACCAACTATACCGGCCGAGAAAATGGCGTATAATTCAAAAACGACGCCCAACACTCCCTCTCCTTCCCATACAGCATAAAGGCTGGCCACGGCTATAGAGGCTAATCCCGAAAAGACAACCAGTATTCTGCCCGCATTCAGTCTTTGTTTATCTGTACACTTAGGCTTCAAACGCTGATAATAATCTTCCACCCCTATGGCTGCCAAACAGTTCATATCCGAATCCAGACTGGAAATAGCAGCAGCTACCAAGGCCGAGATAACCAGGCCAACAATACCTACAGGTAGTTCGTTCATAATAAAAAAGGGAAAGACCTCGTCTGCTTTCATACCTTCGGGCAGAACAGCTGTTCCGGAATTATAGAAAATGTACAAAGCACTTCCTATTAACATGAACAAAGCCCAGACCGGCACACTGAGCCCTACTCCTATGTAAGCCGCCTTTTTAGCTTCTTTGTCGGATTTGGCAGTCAGATAGCGTTGTACTATAGTCTGATCGGTGCCGTATTTTTGGAGAGCATAAAAAACACCATTGATGACCATTACCCAAAAAGTCAATTGGGCAAAATTAAATTCATAGGGGCCAAAGCCAATTTTTTTGGTGGTTATGGCTTCCGTAAAAACAGACATAGCGCCTCCTTCGGGCCTGAAAAGCAATATTCCGGCACAGAGCAGGCCTCCGCCTATCAACAAAATTCCCTGAATAACATCCATCCATATCACACCCTCCATGCCTCCAAACAGAGTGAGCAATACGATAGCTATACCCAAAATCCAAATAACCCAAATCACATCGATGCCTATCATGCTGTAAAGCGCCAGACTGACAAGATACAACACAGTCCCCATTTTTGAAAAGTGAGTCAAAATAAAAGCCAGTGAACTGTAAATCCGGGCCAAAAAACCAAAACGCCGCTCAAAATACTCGTAGGTACTTAAACGAATCATTTTGCGGAATAAGGGAACAATCAGCCATATCAGAAACACCAGGACTATCGGAACCATCAGGCCTTGTACCAGCAAAATCCAGTTCCCCTTGTAGGCCGCCGAAGGATAAGCCAAAAAGGTAACACTGCTTATCAGTGTTGCAAAAATGGACAAACCAATGGCCCAGGACGGGATTTTTTTACTACCGGCAAAATAATTGTCGGAACTGCTTTGACGTTTGGCAAAATAAAGACCAACAAAAACGGTTAACGACACACTTATCAGGACAATGCCCAGGTCTATCCAATGAATATTATTCATTTCTCGCTAATTTATTGAATTGTTCTATTATTGATTTTTCTTCTGAGGCAGACAAAGAACTCAAGGGAGGCATCATCATCGTGCCACACAAACCCCTGGCTTTCATCAGCACCTTTAATGCCGCCAGGGAATTGCCCAGACTGCGGTCTTTTTGATACAATTCCGCCACACGGTCGGTCTGTTGCTGATAAAGCAAAGCGGCATCGGTATTGCCGGCCAGCACGGCTTTATAAAGTTTGCAATAAATTTCGGGAACCACGTTACCGGTGCTTGGAACAATACCGTCGGCACCTAGTATCAAACTATTCGCTCCCTGCGCACCCCAACCGCAGAAAAAAGAAAAATCGGAGCGGTTTTTGTACTTCCGTATGCATTCGTTCAAACGTGCGGGATCCCTTTCGGAATCCTTTAATCCGGCAATATTGGGGTGCTGGCTCAATTCGGCAACCAAATCCGGTGGCAGCGACATTTGGGTTGTTGCCTTGATATTATACATAAAAACCGGCACAGGTAAAGAATCAGCCAAAGTCAGATAAAAAGAGCGCATTTGATCTGTCGAAAGTGGATAATACGAGGGCAAGGTAGAAACAAGGGCATCAACACCCATATCGGCATACATTTTGCCGCGACTCACCAACTCGCTTACTTCGTTACCTACCAGTCCGGCATAGACCTTCTGGGTTCCGCTTTTTGCTCTGCAGGCTGCACGCATACAGCGCAAACTTTCCTTCGCGGAAACAGAAGGAGACTCACCCGTTGTACCCAATACCAGTGGAGATATGGAATAGGCCGAAAAAAGCATCATAATTCGCTTAACAGCGGCAGTATCCACTCTCAGGTCATCCAGTAAAGGGCTGATCATAGGTACTACCACTCCGGAAAATTGCTTAGTCATTTGAATTAGTTTAGTAATAAATAAGGGTTCAATATGTCTGATTATCAACAGACTTCATGCATTCTTTGCTTGATTCATTTATTTCTTTTTTACGGAAGATCCGGTAATGACCAAATCGGGTTTTAACACGTATCTTTTTATTTCCTCAGGTTCGTCTGATTCAAGCTGATCGATTAGTATATTTACGGCTTTTCTGCCCATATCTTCAACCGGCTGTCTTACATAGCTGATGGAAGGAGAATAAAGATCAAACACGTCTCCTCCGTCAAAACCAAACACAGCCACGTCTTCGGGAATACGTACTTTTAATTGATTGAGCACATATAAACCCTGAATGGTAAGCGAATTGGTAGAAAAAATCAGTGCCTCGGTGTTTTTGTTTTTAATTTGATTCTCTTCAAAAACCTGCAGCATCATTTCGTGATACTTATCCTGAGGCAATTTGAGCACATTTATATTATTTTTCAGGCCCGCCTCCTGCATAGCTTCGGTATAACCTCTTATTCGTTCTGTTGTATGCAAGAGTTTTGATTCATAGGCTACAAAACTGATTTTCCTGAAACCCTGCGACAAGAGGTGTTGGGTGACGTCTTTGCATGCTTTGGCATTATCGAGCGATACCGACAAAGTGTTGATTTTTGGGAAATACCTGTCGACCAAAACCATGGAGTACTTTTGGAGGTATAAATCAGCAATGAGTTCTTCTGAATTTTCACAAGGAACCACGATAATTCCGTCCACACCCTGATTGGCCAAAGTGTTCATGAGCTTTGACAAATGTTCGGGTTTTTCGTCAGAACTGCCGTAAATGACTGTGTAGCCTTTTTCGGAAGCAGCACGTTCAATTTCACGGGCAAGAATCGCGAAAAATGGGTTAGAGATGTCTGCAACTACCAGGCCAAGAAGATGGCTTCTGCCGCTTCTGAGGCCTCTGGCCATTATATTCGGCTGATAGTTTAGCTCTTTGGCCTTAGCCAATACTTTACGGGTGGCTTCTTCTCCTATTCCGTATTGCTTTGCTTTGCCGTTAAGCACCATCGATACCAAAGCCGAGGAAACTCCAACGGCTTGTGCAATGTCTTTCAGAGATACTTTTTTCTTGAATGCCATATTTAGTATAGTGTTTAGTTGACAAAAGTAACATTAAAACGTTTTAACACAAAATAGGTCTAAAAAGCTTTATTCTTTTTTTAATATGATTCCTTGTCTTGTTTATATTTACCTCATTATCAAGGCTAAAATAATCTAAACAGTTTAGGTCAGTACAATGAAATATCAAGGGTGATTTTTTCGATGCCTGGTTTTTGAGCCACTTTTTTACCATTGCAAAAGATAAGTAAACCCTGGCCTTTATTGAATTTCTTTCCGGTTTTATCCCACACGACAGCTATATTCTTCCCGTGGTACATCAGATTGTCCATACAAAACCAATCCCATTGCTCCTGAGGAATCAGGGGATTGACTTCCAATATATTATCTTCTCTGGGACGTAATCCCATCAAGCCGGTAATGATCAGATCGGCGAAAGTGGAATGATTGTAATAGCGGCTACGCAACTGATCTCCTTTTAACCAATAGCCGGTCACTTCGTCCAGGTATTCACCGATGTAAGGTCTGCCCCGATGATATTGTGATTCAACGTAAAGATTCATCAACTCAAAGTAAGTAGCCTTGTCAACGTAATTTTGTCCGTAATTGTTGAGGACATTGGCCATGGCCGTCATGGTTTGCGAGCTGGCAAATGGCCAGACTGCCCCATCCCATTCGCATTTTCCCACGCCCCGGGTGCGGAATTCCGGATGACGCCTTTCGGCTGTAGTCAGGCCATAAGGAGCCAGAAATCCTTCCGGATCTTTGACCTGCAACCAGGCTTCTTCGTAATTTTTTCCCTTATCTGGTAAATTAAAATACCAGGGAATATAGCCTATTGCTTCTCGAGCCTGGGCCAATTGGCCGTTCACCCAACGTGTTTCAAAGAATTTCCGTTCGGGATGCCATAAATTGTTTTGTACCAGATCTTTTAGGGTATCGGCTTTGGCAGCATAGAGTGTGGATTTTTGGGTATCGCCACTCAAGCTAAACATTTTGGACAAAGCCAGGGCATTTCCGTACATATAACTGTTGATGGTGGGACGGGCATTTTTGATGCGCCGGCCTCCACTGACAGATTCTTCCATACCGTCCTGCACATCGGCTTGCCAATACATGCCGTCAGGCAAACGATGATCGCTTTCCCAGTTTTTGTAATCCTGTTCCAAATCGGGCAACATATCCAGCATAAACTCCTTGTCACCATCGGCCAGATACCTGTTGTATACGGCATAAGCTGTCCACGAACTAAAATTGCGCAATTTTTTCATGGGAGCCCCATCGTTGCCCCTGTACCAAACATGCAGATACTGATCCAGGAATTTTGAATCATGCAGCCAGCGGGTTTCGTAAACATGATGCCCCAGGGCACAAGCTATCAGATTGTATTTGTCGGCATAAGAACGTTCCACCAAAAACTCATTGATTACATACCCTACCGGAGTTTCGCGTATCCCTTTGCGCAAAGACCACCAACGGAAATACCACATCTCCTCGAAATTATCCTGAGGACAGCTGAACAATGGGATATTGGATTGCATCCACTCCCAGGACTCAGCATTGGGTATAGCCTGAACGATGGGTTCATCTTCCATGCGGTTAAAATACTCGACATAATGTTTAAAATCTTCGGCTTTGAGAATACCGGCCGATTTGGGCGTTTTGGTTTTGGCCTCACAAGAGGCAGACAAAATGATCGTAAAGCCGATTAACAGCAAGGCAACTAGTTGTTTTTTCATAAGAAACATATTCATTATTGATTATTTTCAGGAGTTGGAGCGGGAGCTGTTTCCAGTGAATAAATACGGAAAAAGGCTTCTGGATCAACTGCATCAGCAGCAGGCAAATCGGTGTAGCGGTCGGCCGGAGTCTCCGGTGTAGGATACAGACGTGGTTCTCCTGTTCTGAATACTATCCTTTCGAGGCTGGCTGCCGGAGCATAGAAGATACGCCCTACTTCGCGGCCCGAATTTACTTTCACTGTGTAATAGCGCATTTTTGTGTCTACATTGAGTGTAATCGTATAGGACTTACCGGCTTCGTAAGTACCCAGACTGGAATACCTGGCTCCCGATTTACTATAAATTCTGCCATCATCGTTAAAACTGATGCGGATTGAAGGTTGACCCTGGGCATTCTGCACTTCCATATGCAAGGTCCCGTGATTGTTCTGTCCGGCTTTTATCTCTGTAGTCACAATAAATTGACCGGAGGCCGGGAAAATCTTTTCGGCTTTGGCGTAATCAAAAGGATCTTTATCGCGGAGAGTCAAACTTTTTCGACCTTCTTCGTCTTTCTCAATTCGGGTGCTGGCCCATTGCAGATCGTAGGTATTCCACAAAGCTGTTTCCTGACCGTCGGGCATTTCGTCAAAGACCTCTCTGACATGTTCTGCTGCTTTACTGCAAATGGGTACAGGCACAGAGGCTACCCAGATATCTTCTTTGTTCATGCTGTATGTAAGCCACATTTTTCCGTCCGGAGGAGTTCCGTTCCCTTCCTGAATGCCCCGTACATATTGAGGGCCATATGATTTATACTGGCCTCCGTAACGCATAGCTGTTATTTCTCCATGTACCAGCATCAGGTCGGTGTATTCCAGTCCGTCCTTCGAAGTAGAAACGGCCAGGGGCCAACGATATTCCGAAGGATTATACACTGTGGCAAATTTCCCGTCCGAGGTAGATTGTCCCCAGATTTTGGCATTGCTGTTGACAAAGCCCAGCGCCCGCTGAACAGGTTCAGCCCAGGTTTTACCTCCGTCTGCACTTATCGAAGTAAGAGCATGTTTCCACAAACCTACCACCCGTCCGTCGGGCAGATGATAATACGAGAAGGCCTTGTATTGTTTTTTAAGGGGAATAAGCGGATCGTTGCGATCGGCCTCTTCAACCATTTGCATCATATACAGGGGATTGGCCAGGATTTCATCGCAGGCAGCCACAAAATCGGCATCCGTGCTGTTTTTGTAGAAAGGATAATTGCTGTTCGCTTCGCTAAAAGACTGGTTGAAACGCAAAAAATAAATGGGCCCGTAAGTGCCGTCCGTTTTTATTTCGCGTACCACCCGGCCTATTCCCATACCGTCGTTGGGATCGTCTTTGGGAAAAAGGGCTATTCCGTAATAAGCCAAAGCCAGGAGTTTGTTGTGCGAGGAAACATAAAAACCTACCCGCTGATGCATAACGGCTATGGCGTCTTTGGCGGCCACTTCGCTGCCCGGCTTTTTAAAGCCGTCGGGGATTTTATATTTAGGAAAAATCACTTCGGGCCTGGACCAGTTCATACCATCCGAAGAACGAACCAACAGGGTATGACAAGGTGGAATATGTTCGCTGATGGAATCACTGAGGTATTCTACAAAAAAAGTATTATTCCAGTAGGCAATCATGGGAGCATGGTTGTATGTCCAGCCACAACCGTCCGAACTTTCGGGTTTAGCCCTGTTGGCACGCATGATCTGAACATTGTGTACTCCAATGGCCGGAGCTAATTGTCCATGGTGATAGTCCACGTTGGACATGGTAGTTCCGGTAAAATGCACCCGGTCCGACATTGGATCGGATTTTGATTGAGCACAAGATGCTGTCAATAAAGAGAATAACAGCAAGCTGGTTATTATATAGTTTTTCATTCTCATAGGTATTATTGGTTATTCAAACTGCTTTGCCGGCGTTTTTCCATCTCTTTCTTCAATGCTTTGAGCACTTTTTGGTCAGCTTTGAAAATGGTACCGTGTTTATGACCTTCGGGAATGCTTATTTGATCGTTCGCGCTTTCGAAATGAACGAAATCTTTTGTAAACACAGCGTCGTAGGTTTTCTTGCGATAAGCGTCAAAATAGATCAGCCAGCCTTCTGCCACTTTTACCACCGAGGGGCCCTCGGTAAAAATCTCGGTAAAAGACTCACTGGCGGGGCCAAAGGGGCCGGTCATGGAAGAGCCGAAAGCCACTTTCAGGTTGCGTTCCGGACGGGTATTATCTTTGAGCACCAACACAACATCGTCTTTTGCTCTGGGAACGATAACAGCGTCTATCACACTGAATCCGGGGTCGTAAAACAATTTGGTTTCGGAAAACTCCTTAAAATCTTTGGTTGTGACATAATACATACGATAGTTGCCGGTTTCTGCCTCGATTCCCTTTTCAAAACGATAAGGAATACAAGAAGCCCAGATAATTATAAACTGAGCCTGGCTTTTGTCGTAATGAATTTCCGGAGCCCATACATTCACCGTGGTAGTATCAAAAGCCATTACCGGCAGGAAACGCTGTTCCGACCAGTTGATCAAATCTTTGGATGAAGCATAGCCGAAGCCAAGGTCTCCTCTCCAGGAAGAGGTCCAGACCAGGTGAAAGGTACCGTCAGGGGCCCTGACAATAGAAGGATCCCGCATCACCTGCTGATTCCCTACTGCAGGTTTTAAAAAGATACCTCCCAGGTCTTCCCAGTGATAGGCATCTTCGCTGTATAAGAGCCGCAGGCCATCGGTAGCCGGTTCGTTGAATGAACTAAACATATAAACTTCTTTTGGGCTACAAGCCGTAAAAAACAGAATGGCCAAAAGAGGAACAAGAAACTTTTTCATAAAAGATAATTTTTTGGTTTATTCCTGGATTTATTCTTAGGTTCTTGACTAGAACAACTATTGCATTATTTTGTCTGGTGAAGCCACAAGACATCTTTACCGGTAGTTTTGAATACCGTGCCGGCCTGTACCTTAAAGTCTTTGCCCCGGGGCCGGCCACTGAGAGGATCTATCCATTGCGCCCGGAATGGCTTGGTTTCCTTACTTAGATCTATTTCTATAATACTATCGCCCGACGCACAGGCAATATAAGCCTGTCCGGCTTTACCCAGCAGCCAACAGGCAGAAGCAAGGGGACTGAGCGAAGCTGCATCATTCAGAAAATCTTCGGGCAGGTCTTTTGGCAATGCACAAAGCGAAGCACCTGCCATAAAGGCCGGCCAGGCAAATTCAGGATAAGAATCGGCCGAATAGAGAACAGCCTTATGAGGATATTGCCGACGATAGGTGCTTACCATATTATAGACTTCCCGGGCTGAAGTTTTGGCCGGTTTTTCTATACGTTCAAATTGGCGCGGAGCAAGATTCAAACCACCTTTAGGAGCAAACTCTTTGCCGTTTGCATCCACATACCAATAGCGGATATCAATGACTTCTACCAGTTTTGAACGTACAGGGTCTTTCAGAATGGCATCCTGCACTTCCCTGGTAGTACTTAGAGCAATCAGCGCGTTACGGCCTGTTTCTTTTTCCCACTCGGCAACGACATCCAACCAAAATTCAACAAAATGCAAAGGCCCTGTAAATTCGGCACTAATAAAATGCAGCACCGAAGAATTCCCGGCAAAGTTATCCAGACACTTGCGAATATAATTGCGGTGCAATTCCCTGCGTACAGGATGATTTATATCGTAAAAATGCTCCGCCATAAACACCCGCTTGTTTCCGGCGTAGGGCACCGGCTCGGGAAAGCCCGTCCGGTTTACATTATTGGCAGATCGCCAGGGAAAATCGGCCCAATGAGCACCGGCTTCGATAATGTTATGCTGAAAATACTGCTGGTGAAAAAGAACCAAGCCTTTTTGTTCAGCCAGATCGGCATAGGTTCTGAGGCGATTCCAATACCAGTTGTTCCATTTAGTCAAATCATATTGGCTCAGACCGTCCCAGGCTCTGCCCTGTCCGCTGCGGGCAAAAGGCAGTTCATAAAAGGGAGCTCTTACTTCGCCGTCTATCCGGCTGGTTCGTTCGTGGTCGTCCCTGCGTCTCTCGTACCATAATCCGTAGTTATGATCAATTACCAAAGTACCGCTGTTTTGCATATTGTCGGTCATTTCGTCCAGAGCGTCGACCACCCGATATCCTTCGGGCTCCAGAGCGTAGCGTGTCAGATGGGGAGCCTGCTGGTTTTCAGGCTGCAGGCTGCCTCTCCACCAGGCAGGATTGAAGCGGCCTCCGGTCAGAATCCTGGCGTCGCGGATCAAAAGCCCTTCGTTCAATTGCAGAGCCGGAGCCTGGCATTCTTCTGTCTTTTTGTGCATGTAGGGTTCCTGCTGCCAGACTTTGCTCAATTTGCTGTCATTACTGTCGTAGTTTAGGCTGAGGGGTTCACGCAAAGATAAGGTATCTATCCAGTCGGAAAGCAATATCAGAGGCTTTTGGGCAGCCAGGGTTTCACGACGGGTGTCCTCTGAGGAGGTAGATCCTTCCCGCGTTAAAGTAATCAACTTCTTTTCGCCGGGACTTCTTGTGCCTGTTCTGTCGCGAAGTTGAGCGTAAAATAAACTCCAGGGAGAAACATGGCTGTTTGCCTCGTACCAATAGCCTTTGCCCGAGAACTGAGCCCAGGCTCCAAAAGCCCAGTTCTGTGCTGAGCCCGGTTTGGGGCAGGACATAATGGCTGCCGTTGAATTCCAAAACATAGAATTGGCGGTGGTGTAGCTATAGCCTTCGTTGGCCGGATCGGGCCTCGAAAAGCGCAAAGCATTGGCGTGCACAGCGCAAATATCAAACAAAACCCCGCTGGACAGGGCATCAATGGTGCCACTAAAACTGTGTGGGGAGATCGACCAACACTGTACAAAAGCGTTGGGTCCGGTGGCTCCCGCTCCAACGGCAAAATCGTGATAACCATACTCGGCCCATATACGTTGAAACAAACATTGTCCACCCAGCGTATAAAAGCTGTAACGCCTTTCTGCCCCAATTTCGGATACAGGCTGCAGGGATTTACAATCTTCAACGGTGATGCGGGAAGCAGTTTCAGTAATATAGACTGCTGAGCCCGCAAAATGCCGGAATTCCACTCTTCGTACCCAGGCATCCCGGACGTTTTCCATAGCTATGGCTATCCAGGCGTGATTTTCGTCTTTGGGATTGCTTTCGTCATAGACCGAAGTAAGACGCAGGTTTTCGATGCCGGCCTGCCGGATCCGGCCCGGCCAATCCAACAAACAAACATCGGCCGATCCGCTTCTGGATGAAATTTGGTAAGTCAGGGGAGCATCCAGGCTTATTTTATCACCATCGACGGCAGTGATTTCTCTTTCCCATTGCATCGAGGACATATTCCTCATACGGGCAGGGGCCGCATTTTGTCCTGAGGCTTCCTGTTGATGCCTGCTGGCGGGTGAACTAATACGGATATGATCCCCGGCTTTAAGGCGATGTCCGGGCAAAGTGATTTGTATTGCTCCCACCGGGACCGTTTCGTCGGCCACAGTGTAATAAGTTCCGGTGTTTCTGTCGTCCAGCCCTTTGAAGCGGATAAACGTTGTCCTGTCTCTGTAGTTTGCCACTATTTCGGTTCCCCCCGAACTGTGACCGCTTCCTCTTAAAACTACACCGGAAGCTTTAATCCAAAGTGTAGCACTGACTTTATAACGGCCGGTGTCCAACAACACGGCCCCTCTAAAGCCATTTTTGTCCGGTTCCAGCGTAGATACGTAATTCAAAGCTGCCTGAATGTATTCAGTAGCATCAGCTTCCATAGCCGGCACCAGCGCCTTGACCGGAACCAGTGGAATCTCTGTTTCAGAGGCCATATACCCGCTGTACGAATAATCCGGCACCCGGTTTCCGTTTTCATCTGCATTATATTCCAACGAACCCCCTCTTTGTAGCACAGGCAGAGGAAGGCTTGCTTTTTGAGTATAAGCACTTGCTGTTGCAAGAATCAATGAGATTAACAATAATACTTTTTTCATAGCACTCTCCATTATTTATGCAACCATAAAATACCTTCCGGTTTAAATTTATACACTGAACCTGCCTTAATTTTAAAAGGCTTTCCCTTTGGCTCTCCATTACGGGCATCAAGCCATTGTGCCTCAAATTTTCCGCGGGCAGTTCGTAAATCGAGGCTAAGTTCTTCGGCCCGGGAATAAGCAATATATCCTACTTTTGAATTGCCTCTCAGCCAGTCCTGAGAATCGATTGCCTGCATTTTTGAAGCGTCCCGGAGCAACTGTTCCGGTAATGGGGCAGGTAAATTACACAATGAGGCTCCGGCCATAAAGGCAGCCCATTCTTCCAGTGGAGAACCCCCGGCTGAATAAAGGACAGCCTTGTCGGGAAAAGTCTCTCTGAGCGATAAAATGGTTTCATAGACTCTGCCCGGCATATCTGCTGCCCCTCCGCTCCCGGGTATCCGGGTGGAACCGGCGCGTGATTGCTGACGCGGAGCCAGATTCAGGCCACTCAGGAGCGTAGTGTAGCCTCCTCCCGGCACAGGTCTCCAGTACTTGATGTCTATAATGTCTACTACCGCCGCCCTTTTGGGATCGTCCAGAATTTTATCCTGCACGTCTTTGGTAACACACAAAACCACTTTGGCATCCTTTTGAGTTTCTGCTTCCCATTCAGCAATTACATCCAGCCAGAATTCCACAAAATGCAGGGGGCCGGTGAATTCTTCGCTGATGAATTGTAACACGGAACCATTTTCGGCAAAATTGTCCAGACATTTGCGGATGTAATTCCGGTGCAATTCTCTTCGGACAGGATGTTGTACATCGTAAAACAATTCTGCCATAAAAATTCGTTTATCTGCGGCGTAAGGCACCGGTTCGGGAAAGCCTGTTTCGTTAACATTGTTGGCCGAACGCCAGGGAAAATCGGCCCAATGTGCTCCGGCTTCCAAAATATTGTGTTGGAAATAATGCTGATGGAACAACACCAAGTCTTTTTCGTCGGCCAGATCTGCATATTTTTTTAAGCGATTCCAATACCAGACATTCCATTTGGTCAAATCGTATTTACTCAGACCGTCCCAGGCTGTTCCCTCACCGCTGCGGGCAAAGGGCAACTCATAAAAGGGAGGCCAGACATAGCCGTCCATGCGCTTGATCCTTTCGTGATCGTCCCTGCGACGGTCGTACCATAAACCATAATTGTGATCGGTAACCAGGATGTTTTGGCTGAGCATATTGTCTGTCATTTCGTCCAGGTCATCGGTGAAGCCCATGCCTGTACGTCCCGGAGCATAACGCGTGATATGAGGCCGGGCTTTGGCAAGATATCTTAGTCTGAGATTACCGTTCCACCAGACGATTCCCTGACGGCCTCCCGTCAGTATTTTTTCTTCTTTCACCAGCAGGCCGCCTTCGAGCTTCATCAGGCTTTCGGGATCTGGTAATACAGTACTTGTTTTACCTGCTGACTTTTTCTGCCAGACAGTAGAAGGATCTTTCTTTTTGGACTTTTCGTATTGAAGTGAAAGTGGATTACTCAATGTGAGGCTGTCAATCCAGTCTTTAAGTTCCAGCGCCGGTTTGCGTGCCTCGGCAACAAACTCCTGAGCCCTGTCTATAGGTGGATTGGTTGCCGAACTGGTGTCAAAAGGCATTAATTTGTCTTCGTCGGGATGCTTTTTGCCGGTACGGGCAGCCAGCTGTGCGTAATAAAGACTGTGGGGTTTAACAAAAGAACCGGCACTATTCCATGCGACATTACCGCTGCGTTGTCCCCAGGCTCCGTAAGACCAGTTGCAGGCTGTGGGAGGCAGAGGACAGGCCAGCATCGATGCAGAACAGTTCCACATCATGGAATTCCCTGTAGTCCAACCGGCTCCCAGGCCGTCTTGTCCCCTGTTGGAAAAATAGATGCCGTGTCCCTCAACGTTTACTACATCAAACAACACTCCGGTGGACCAGGAATCTACCGTACCGCTAAAATTAAAAGGTATCCAGGCATAACATTGCACAAAAGCGTTTGGGCCAGGCGCACAACGCCCCACAGCGAAATCATGAAATCCGTATTCGGAATACAGGCGTTGAAACAAACATTGACCTCCAAGCGTAAAAAAAGTTTGGCGACGCTGTCCGCCGACTTCGGAAATAGGTTCTATAGATTTGCAATCTTCCACGGTAATTCTGCGTGTATTCTCGGTAAGATAAACAGCCGAACCGGCAAAATGCCTGAATTCAATCCGTCTGACCCAGGCATCTTCAATATTATCCATATTGATTGCCACCCAGCAATGATTTTCGTCTTTAGGATTATTCGTATCGTAAGCCGAACGTAATCTGAGGTTCTCTACACCCGAGCGGCTTATGCGTCCGGGACATTCAAGGCTGCACACCAAACCACCGCCAAACTCAGGATCCAGGGCACAGCTCAAAGGGGCATCAAGCAGAATACTGTCACCACGGAGTTCTTTAACCTGTCGTTCCCAATAGAGAACCATATCCTCGGGTTTCCATCCTATGTAAGAGGATTCTCCGCCAAAATCGTTCATATCCATAGCATCTAT
>CAZNQD010000020.1:16224-31542 GCA_964575345.1 uncultured Bacteroidales bacterium | reverse complement strand
TGCAGACGATCTGTTGGCTGTGGACAATAATCTGAACCAGGCACTCAATTGGGCTGCCGGCGCGGGAGCCAATGTTAATAAATCGTTTTATGTTTATTCCAACGATGATTTTACTGCGGCCACCAACGACTCAACAGCCACTATGCTGGTTATCCGGGGAAGCTGGAAAGAAACCCCGGCCAGTTCTGCTGTAGCTACTTATTATCCTATAGTAATCAATAAAGCCAAGGATAATTATACCCTTACCGGAAGCGGTACCAATCTATATGTACAGCGTAACAGTATGTACAGAATTACTGCCGTAAATATTTCCAACAAAGGTCTGGACAATCTCTGGACAGGAGAAGTTTCTTCCCTGAATGTTAATATGACTGTTGGTGGCTGGGATGCCATTATTGGTCAGACGGTTGAATTCTGACAATTGTAAAAGTTATCTTGTTCGAATTTGTTGAATCCTGCCATTTATTTAATAGGCAGGATTCAACAGATGTTTGACTCATAGTATGGTATGCAATGAAGTTTTTGTACAACATAAAAAGACCGGGAGCAATATTTTTTGTATTGCCCGGACTCTTATTTTTGTTTTTTACTTCTTGCATCAGCGACACCTACGAGGGTTGCGACCAGGAAATTTATCGGACTTATACGGCCCGGTTCAGTATATACATCAATGTGGAAATAGCCGTTGATGTTGAGATAGGTACCAAAAGTGACGATTTCCCCGTGAATGAGGCTGTCGCTTATTTATTTGACCGAAACGGGATTTTTTTGGAAAGCATAGACAGTATTACTGCCGAAGATATACAAACAAGAAAGTCTTTTCCTCTGAAACATCAAGACAGGGACTCTCTGACCCTGGTGGTAATAGGAAACGGCAAGGGGAGTCAGATTTTGTCGGATTTTCAGGAAGGAATGAGCCGTGAGGAGGGCCTTATCAGTCTGCAAAAGATTAAGGAAAACATAGTTTTCTCTCCCTCTGATATTTTTTACGGAGAAAAAGATATTTATTTTTTCGGTATATACGATGACGGAGCAGATACCATACAGCGAATTGATATCAACCGACGGGTTGGTAATGTGAAGATTACAGGAAAATCACTGGAAAAGGTATACGAGGACGGCGTGTTTTCTTTTGCCTTTAAGCACAAAAGCGAGAGCTTGGATTTTTATGGAAAAACCCGTGCAGACATTATTGGCACGAATTTTGTACAATATGTTCCCGGAGTCAGCAGCGGACTGGACATTACCGGCCAGTCGGTGGTTTCGACCAGATTCTTTAATACGTTGGAAAGTTGCGAAAACGATACACTTATTTTGGATATTTATAAAGATAGCCTCCTTGTAGATAGTCATGTATTAGAGAACGATCGCATTGCCGCCAACAAATCCTTGAATGTTACCTTGATAGGAGTGGGCAGCGGCGAAACCGCAAGTTTAAGAATGGAAGTAAGTATTGGCGATTGGGATACGGGAGTGGATCAGGAAATTCAATGGTAAGTCGAAGTGCGATTGTGAAAAAACAAAACAAACATAGGAATGCTTATGGGCTAATGCATAAAAATGCACTTGTCTTTCTATGCTTGTTTTTGTTACTCACTGCCTGTCAGTATGAGCTTTTTACTGATTATGAACCAAAAATTCAGGAAGGCACTATAGGCGAAGTCGAAGAAGGCAGCTCCAGTTTGGTTTTTACCCGTGCAGCAGCAAACGATGGAAACATGCTGAATCGGGTCAAGACACTCAGAATCCTTATTTTTGATGCTGTCACAGGTCAATTGGTAAGATATAGCGATGTAGACGGCATAAAAGTTAATAATCAACGTTTTCCGGAATCCGGCAGTTTTTCCGACGAGCAGGATATAGAGCTTATTCTGAACACCGCCCCGGGTACGCGAAACATCTATT
The DNA here is from genome assembly GCA_964575345.1 of uncultured Bacteroidales bacterium. Lineage (GTDB taxonomy): Bacteria > Bacteroidota > Bacteroidia > Bacteroidales > UBA1402 > UBA1402. Next base: position 29,637 of record CAZNQD010000020.1, on the reverse strand, counting down.
TTGTTGCCAACGAAGACAGCGATCCCCAACTGGCAACTGCATTAAACTCCAACACGCTTACCCGTAGCGTCTTTCTTGGCTTGACAGCAACTTACAATCCTAATGTGATTGTTGACGGCCAAACTCCTTTTCTTATGACTGGCCAGGTTTTGGGATTAACCATCAAGCCCTATACCACCAGTGACTTGCTTGTGGAATTAATAAGAACCTACTCCAAGGTAAGTGTTAATTTTATTGTAGACGACGCTATTCTACAACCGGTAGTAAATGCCGCTTCACCATCAGCAGTGGTTACATCTCCCAGCAGAAGAACCTATTATTATACCAAGGGCAGTGCTCCGGCTTTCATAACTATAGATGAGATCTCTCTTCAGGTACCTCAAAAGTATTATTTAATTAATAATGAAGTACACGCCAATCAAAGTTTTGATTACTCAACTTACGAGCCCTCAACTACTTCCATATCGGGTTCATGGATCTTTGGGCGGCGACAATATCGTTCCAACAACAGCTGGAACACAGCTACTCCTTATAGCCTGAGCTTTTCTTTCGATACAGTACTTCATTGCACAGCTACTTTTTATATTCCTGAATACCAGGCTCAAAATCCGAACAACGAACAGGATGCGCTTATTTTGTCTTTCAAGCTCAGCCGTTTGTCTTACGAAGAGCCTTCCTATCCTTCCGGTGCAACAGTGTATAGTAATTACGCCTCAAGTGGAAGGACCGCTTATACAATGGATGCACCTCAAACCTTGTCGAGTACACGGACCTATACCACACCGTTGTACACTCAATATTCTGGGCAGGAATCAGCTTCGTATACAATTCCCCGAAACCACGAGTACATAGTGAATGCCAGTTTGGGTTCCTGGACGGCTGATGCCTTAAAGGTTAAGGCCGGCGTTCAGCATTGGAATCAGGAAAGCATCGATATAGAAATGGCTCCGGTCAATTACGATTGGGGTTATTGGCTGGATGAATTTACGGTAAATGCTTTTGGTACACCGCAGGGAGAACAACACAGTGGTACGGTGCGCTACGGCAGCCCCTTGTATTTCGGGCTCAAGATGGTTGGCCCGATAGGGAAACCCTGGCGGGTTACCCTTTCTGATGGTTTTTCTTTCCAATTTACAGACGATTCTCAAACTGCCGGAACTACCACCCGCGATGGAGGGACAACCTATATTAAATTTGGTGTGATGCCGGTTTTCCCCTATGAATCAACTCTGCTTAGAAATACTGAGATTCGTGTACTTGTTGATGACGTTATTGTTGAAAGCGGCAAATATCGCCTGACACAAGTTGAGTAAACCCAAGGCGATGAAAACACGATTGATTATATACTTCATGATCGTGCTGCAAGGCTGCAACCTGATTAATCCTCCCATTGCTCCGGAGGAAGAGGAGTATATTTACATCAATATTGCAAACAACGACCTGGTTCCTGCTACCAAAGGATTCCCTATAGCCGGAGTGGACAGCCTGAAAGAAAATTTGCTGGAGTCTTTGTACATAATCATGTACAATAAAACCAGGCAAGAACGTCTGCGTACCAGTGATATTTATGTTACTGCCGGTAATCCTAATTGGGTCGGTGGTATGGTAAGCATTGCTGCGAGTACCCTTAACACCTATAGCGAAACAGATTCAATAATAGTGTTTGTGATCGCCAACACTTCTGTGGCCGCCCAGCGTAATGCTTTACAAGCCTGTTCCACCGCAGAGGACATAAAGAGTGTGTTAGACAATTACGAATATGAAAGGCATCTGACCCTGTCAGGTACGTATTATCAGCCGGCCAATGCTGCCAATGCCCGGCCTTTTTTAATGGAAGCTCATAATGAGGTCTTGATGAATCCCAATCGTTATCCTTTTGTGTCGCTTACACTTAGCCGTCTGGCTGTAAAGATCAGAATAAAATTGATACTCGATCAACCTGAAATAACTGCAGGTGTGCCCGATCCTTATTTCAATCGCTGGGCCGGAGAAGATGTTACTTACAACCTGGTCAGAGCTTCTTCAGCTTGTCGTTTGGTAAATACAGGAAATCTTTGTAATCCAAACGAGAGAGATTTTATCAGCACAGAATACAAAGCTTTTAATTACAACGAAATTGACAGTACGGATGAATCGGTTTTATATACGCTTGAGAACGAATGGATTCAAAATAACGTAAACGAGACTTTTTTGCGTTTGTCCGTTCCATTTTATAACAATCAGGGAGTTAAGGTTGACAGTAATTATTACAAGATTCGTCTCAATGTGGAGGAGATGCGCAGAAATGATTTTTTTGATATACTGGCCACGATTAAACTGGTGGGATCGCCCATAGTAACTGAACCCGTGGTATTGCCCCAAGCCAGGGTAGCCGTGGTTCAAAATTGGGATACAGCCAGTATTGATATTTATCAGCAATCCGATCACATTTGGGTTTCTTCTACCAGAATTGATATGTTTGGAGCTTCGGGTTATTTTAGAATGAGTTCCAGCCGAACACCGACTTTCAGGGCTTATTTTTTGCCTGCAGCTGCTATACCCGAACAAGACGATGCTATAATAAGTTATACGAATTACGTACTGGCCAACAGAAATAAAATTTACGTAAACATCATTGACACCTTGGAACGTTTTCGGGATTACGATACTTTAAGGATAGATATTCAGGCAGGAATCCTCAAAAAATCTATTGAATTTTACTGTTACCCCGCTTCCTATTTTTATATGGACCAAGACAGTGTTATTCACAATCATATTTTGATGACCCCAGTAGCCGAACCGCCTTTTATGTTGTTGGGGCCGGCCACCGAAGAAGGTATTACCAGTAATACTGAATCGGCCAATCTGGCGGTAAATTACAGCATTCAGATTGCCGATACCATTGCTACCTGCATCAATTACGACAATCATGCCGGAGCCCGTTTCTATTGCAGCAATTACATCCAGGACGGATACGATGACTGGAGGGTGCCTACCATGGCCGAAATGAAGTTGGTGTTGGTAGCCCGTGCAGCTGCACTGACAAAAAATGCCAACGATCCTTTTTACAAGGCTTCGTCATTTCCGGTCAATGTTAATTACTGGACGGCAAAGTCGGCCGCTGAAGGCCAGGGAACGTCAAACAATGTTTATGCCATAAGCTTTCCTTCGGGGACAGAAGTAGTACTCACCACCGGTGCAAGCGCCTATGTGCGTTGTGTCAGGGCAATTACGGAAGAATTATGAGTAAAGGCTTGATATATACTGTCTCGTTTTTGATGGCCTTTCTGATTACAGCCTGTCAGGAAGAGGCATTTAATTTTGGTAAAAAAGACAAATCCACCGGAGAAAAGGTTGTTCTAAACGGCAGGTTAATCCATCTCGGCAATACGGTAATGACCAGATCTGTGAGCGAAACGAGCATTGGACGTATTGATGTGATGCTTTTTGACGAAGACAGTACCTTTGTTGAGTGGAGCCGTGCCGAATTGGTATCATCTGCCGCCGGTATTTCTGAATATCGTTGTGTTTTTACAACAACTAATAAAAAACGCATTTTAAGCTATATAGTCAACTATCCTTTTGACGAAACCTCTTTTACCGCTTCGTTTTTCGCCGGAATGCACATGGGAGAGGCCATGTCATATATCGTGGATGACACCCGATACAACGATGACGACAATCATTTAATGCAAATGTGGGGTATAACCACCCTTCCTCTGATCGAAGACGACACGGATATTCCAGATGTATCGGTATTGCGTGATGTGGCCAAAGTAACTATTAATATACCTCTCGAAGTTCGGCATCAACTCAGCCTGGACGAAGTCGTATTGTACAATACTTTGGAAACCGGACAATTGGCTCCTGGCTCCTTTTCCACAGATCCTGTTGACTGGATAAGGGCGACCGAACCAAAAATCAAAACCTTGGATACCGTTAACATAACTTTGGCAAATAATTATTCAGCCGTTTTTTATGCTTTTGAACGCAGGGTAGAAAGTTTAAGCATGGCTTCGGAGGATGCCTGTTTTATTATACTTAAAGGCATTTACAGCGATGATGCCTCCGATGACTATTCTTATTACAAGATCATTCTGGCCGAATACCATCCCGAAGAAAGTGATCCGGATGCTCGTTTTTCGCCCTACGAAATTTTGCGCAACACTCAGTACGAAGTTACTCTTCAGAGTATAGCCGGCAGGGGTTACCCTACTTTGGAAGAGGCTCTGATGAGGCCCCCTTCAAACAACATTACTTACGAAACCGTAAGCAGTAACGCTGACGTGCAGGACGAAGTGACCAACGGGCAATATAAGTTGGGAATATCCCGATCGGAATTTAATTTGTACGAACAACCCTCTCTGATTACCTATATTAAGATTGCCAATATTTACGTCAGTGATGTGGAAGGTGGTGGAGCAGGAGGGGTCAATCCGGGCATAGAAGATGCCTACTGTATAGTAGAAAGCAACGAAAACAATTTACTGCTCAAAGCCGATATGAGTCCCTATGAGGCAGGAGATACCATATATCTGAGTGCCGGGGGTGAACTCTGGTCTTATGTGCAACAATACGATTCCACCATAGTCAGAACTGCAGATGTCAAAGTCCAGGTAGGCAATTTGAGGCGTTCTATAGAAATTTATCAAAGTAATTTTTTTAAATTTTCTTTGCCAGATGTTCTTTATGTTGGTTGGGAACTTGGCAATCAAGTGGTTTTGACGGTAGAAGTAGAAGAAGCCAAAACTTATCCTGTGACAGTAAACATTTCACTGCACGATGGAGCTAATGCTTTTATGTCAATAGTAGGGACAGGTGTTGAAGAGATACCGAATGCTTCGGTAAAAGAACTTACGTTTGATTTAGTAACCAATGTGGGATATTACGGCATGTACGAAGGTTCCATATATCGTACCACCCAAGTCATTGTTTCTGCCGAAGGTTTTTTGACCGATACTGTAGTTATAAAACAATCAAAATATTGGGACGGAGTAGTGGGTAACGGAGTAGTGGGTATATACCGGGACGACAACGACAACTCTATTTATCCCTTATCTTTGGTTGATACAGAAGAAAGCTGGGAATTGAGAGTGACCCAGGGTGCCGATTGGATCAACATTTATCCCAATGGCGATTATTCATCACCCGATTCTCTGTTAACCGGGGATAGAGAAGTTCGTTTTGCCTATAGTCTGGAACAAAACACCAGTGGTGTCAACCGGTATGGAAAAATTGAGTTGGCTTTTGGAGGGCGCCTGGCTTCGCATGTTGTTTATGTTGCTCAGGGATTTAGAGACGTAACTATTGGAGGTTCTATCTGGGCTGCCCGTAATACTTTTGAATATCGGACCTTTGCCCCAAGTCCCGACGATCCGGGCTCTTTCTATAAAAGGGGAGACGGTTCGGTCTATTTTGATGCGCATAATCCTTCCTGGGGAGAGCCGTATACCAACGGAGGTTCAGGCTACAATTACAGTAATGCTTATTCCACAGCCAGCAATTGGTCTGTGCAGCCTTGTCCATCGGGCTATACCCTGCCCAATTTGGATGCCAGCAACGGTCTGGCTACTGAAATCAGTTATAACAATGTCGGCAACAGCGAAATAGTAGGCAAACAAGGTTTCAACCATATGTTTTTTGGATATGTGAATCGCTCCACAGAACGTTCAAGCCCCGGTTTATTGTATGTGAATGAAGTTAATGGTGTGGTAAATAATATCTTCTTTTTGCCCACTGCCGGTTTTCGTTACGGAGAAAACGGTATTTTGTCAACTATACATATACTGGCTACGGCACCCGATGTAAACAATTATTGCTATACCAGTGGTATTTATTTATTGAGTAATTACAGTGGCAGTTTCTATATTATGGACGTTTATCACGATAACAACAACAATATAGGTATTTGGCACGGAGCAACCATCAATACGAACTCCACCCTTTCTTCAAGATTAACAACTGCTGAGCGCAATTACATCACTACCCCGATACGTTGTGTCCGTTCCAATCCTTAAGGCAGATAATATTCCAGCAACCTGCCGCTCAGCTGTAAGAGCGAAATCTCGCAAAGTTTGATGTTGTATTCGGTCGTAAGCAGGCGCTCCTCAGCTGTGAGCAGGCTCACCTGGGCTTCGCGCAATTCAATGCCCGATAATTCCCTAAGCCGGTAACGTTCCATGGCGATTTCAAAATTGCTTTGAGCCACCACCTGGTTGTTCTTTTCGATTTCCCACAATTTGATGTTGTTGGTGTAGGATGTCCAGAGATTGGCCAGATCGGCTTTCAGGCCGGTTTTGAATTGTTCCAGCATCAAATCCCTGTTTTCGATTTCGATCAGGGCATTGCGTTGTTCCCGCCGGCGGTTCATGCCGTCAAACAAGGTGATGCCGGCGCTGAGTCCGAAATTGGGCCCCAGCTGACTTTGGTTCAGGGTGCTGCTGTTGTCGTACCAGTTGTAGCGATAGCCGTAGCCGGCATTCAACCGAAGGTAAGGATAATTGCGGCTTTGGGCCTTGCGATAGTCCAGTTCGGAAATCGTTTTGTTTTTCAGAGCCAGCATCAATTGGGTATTGTGGTTCATGGCATCTTCCCAGAGCCCGGCCTTGTCCAGGCCGGTGTCGAAAACGATGAGGCTGTCGGCAATATCGTAATAGTGCTCAACGTCTTCCAGCGCCATCAGGCGGTTCAGGTTGAGCCGTGTCCTTTCTACCACTTCCTGTTGGGCAATATAAGCGGAATTGTCGGCGTTGTAGTCTACCTGTGCCTGTTGATAATCCAGTCCCGAGGCAGCACCGATACCATAACTGGCTTCAACGATGTAGAGGCGGTCGAGCGACAGATCAAGCGAAGTTTTAAGGTTGGCCAGTTTTATTTTTTGACGAATCAGGTTTTGATACTCTGCACTAAGATTGGCCGTGAAATCTTCCAGGCTGAGCCTGACATTGAGTTCACCCATGGCTTTCAGTTCCTGTAGCCTGGCATAAGTGGTTCTGATGCTGAATCCTTCAAAAATGCTCCAGTTTAGGTTTAGTCCCAGATTGAGGTTGCTGCTGCCGTAATTATTCTGAAAGTTGCTGCTGTCGTCGCTGTATTGGGTTTGGTTATCGTTGATGCTGCCGCTGTAGGCTGCGCCCAGGCTGAGGTCGGGCAGCTGGCCGGCATTGCCCCTGCTGGCGTTGTTGGCCGAGATTCTGGCCTGGTTGCTCACCAGTTGCAGATCGTAATTGGATTCCAGCCCAATATGCAGGCAACGCTCCAGGCTCAGGGTATCCTGTGCCTGAGAAATGGAGGGGCTGATCAGGAAAAAGGCCAGCAAAACGGGTAGTATCTTTTTCTTACTCATATCGGTTGAAATAAAATCGTAAACGGCCGGCACCACAAACAAAGTCATCAAGGTGGAAATCAACATACCTCCCACTACGGCCATTCCCATGGCAATTCGTCCGTAAGCTCCTTCTCCGCCGGCAAACACCAAAGGCAGCAGCCCTAATATGGTCGAAATGCTGGTCATCAGAATCGGCCGCAGGCGTTGTACCGAAGCCGAATAAATGGCTTCGTGCCTGTTCATGCCACCTGCCTGCCGCTGGTTGGCGAATTCTACAATCAGAATGCCGTTTTTGGCCACCAGGCCTATAAGCATAATCATACCAATCTGGCTGAAAATGTTCATAGATACGCCCCCGAAATGCATAAACAACAGGGCACCGGCCAGGGCCAGAGGCACAGTGATCATAATCACAAAAGGATCCTTGAAACTTTCGAACTGAGCGGCCAAAACCAGGAAAATCATAATCAAAGCCAGAATCATGGCAAACATCAGACTGGAAGAGCTTTCTCTGAATTCTTTCGATTCTCCCTTGAGAGCGGTACGAAAACTGTCGTCCAGCACTTTGGCGGCAATACGATCCATTTCATCCAGGCCGTCGCCAAGAGTATAACCCTTTTCCAGCCCCGAAGATACCGTGGCAGAAACAAAACGATTGTAGCGATATATCTGAGGCGGGGCAACACTTTCGTGGAAACTTACCAGGTTGTCCAGGGAAATCATGTGTCCGTCGTTGTTTCTTACATAGATGGATTTGAGATCCAAAGGTTCGTTGCGTTGCTGGCGGTTGATTTCTCCCAGTATCTGATATTGCTTGCCGTTCATGTAAAAATAACCCATACGCTGGCCGCTCAAGGCATACTGTAAGGTTTGGGCAATATTAATGGTGTTGATACCCAGTAGGTTGGCTTTGTCCCGATTGATCTCGATGCGAATCTCCGGTTTAGTGAATTTCAGGTCTACATCGGCCATTCTAAACACCGGGCTGGCATCGACTTCTTCCATAAACAGGGGAATGTATTCCTTGAGTTTTTCCAGGGTAGGGGCTTGCAGGACATAATTTATGGGCATGCCTCCCCTGCGTCCGCCAAAGGTGGATTGCTGCTGGACGAAGACCCTGGCCATGCTTTCCTTGCTGACGGCTTTGGTCAGCTCTTCGGCTATTTCCATCTGGCTGCGTTCGCGTTCGCTGATGTCGGGCAGAATCAGATTGATAAAGCCGCCTCCGCTCCAGGAACGGGCCAGTGTGGATTGTCTTTCGGGGGCTACAGAGTCGGTAATGTCGGCTATGCGATCGGCAAAATCGCGTATATATTCAAAGGTGCTGCCTTCCTGTCCGCTGATGCGTACCGAAATGGAAGAGCGGTCTTCGAGAGGAGATAATTCAGAGGGGATTTTATTCCAGAAATAAAAAATGGATGCCAAAAACAGGGCGATTACAGGAAAAGCCACCCACTTGTGTTTTAAGAAAGATCTCAGCCCCTTGGAATAGGCTGAGTTGAGCTTTTCAAACATGGGTTCGGTTTTGGTATATAACCAATTTTTGCGTTCGCGGCGTTTGAGCATCTTGGTGGCCAACATAGGGGCAAAAGACAAAGCAGCCAGCGATGAAATGGCTACCGAACCGGAAATCACAATGCTGAATTCTTTGAACAAGCGGCCGGTAATCCCCTGCATAAATACAATAGGCAGAAAAACCGCAATCAGGGTAATGGTGGTGGAAACAACGGCAAAAAAGATTTCTTTGGATCCTTCGATGCCGGCCTGACGGGGTTGCATACCCCGTTCGATGCGCACATAAATGTTTTCGGTCACCACAATGGCGTCGTCAACCACCAGCCCGATAGAAAGCACAATAGCCAGCATCGTGAGCACGTTAATGGAAAAGCCGGCCAGGAACATAATAAAAAAGGCACCTATCAGCGAAATGGGAATCACCACCACAGGTATCAGGGTTACCCTCCAGTCACGCAGGAAAAAGAAGATAATAAACACCACAAGGGCAAAGGCTATAAAAATAGTATCCCGAACCTCGTTGATAGAGGCGCGAATAAAGCGGGTATTGTCGAAGGTGATGTCGATACTTACGTCTTCGGGCAGGTCTTTTTTAAGTTGATTAACGCGCTTGTATGCTTCGTCTGCAATGTCAATGTGATTGGCTCCGGGCTGAGGAATAACAACCGTCGTTACGGTGGGAATTCTGTTTTTACGCATGGCGCTGCGCATATCTTCGGGGGCCAGTTCGGCATAACCCACGTCGCTGAAGCGTACTATTTTGTCGCCGGATCTTTTAATGATGACATCGTTGAATTCCCTGGCTGTCTGCATTAAGCCCAGTGTTCGGAGAGAGAGGTCGATGGTATTGCCTTCGATACTGCCCGAAGGTAGTTCCACATTTTCTTTGTCCAGTGCATTTTTGACGTCCATGGGAGTGACGCCGTAACCGGCCATACGGACCGGGTCGAGCCACATGCGCATGGAATAGCGTTTTTCTCCCCAAATACTGACGCCACTCACATCGGGAATGGTCTGCAGTCGTTCCTTAACCGTGAGCTCGGCGATTTCGCTCAGTTCCATAAGAGAGCGTTTTTCGCTTTGTATGCTGATATTCATAATAGGTGTGGCATCAGCATCGGCTTTGGATACGGTAGGCGGGTCGCAGTCCCTGGGCAGGAAACGCTGAGCTCTGGACACTTTGTCACGGACATCGTTGGCCGCCGTTTCCAGATCGACACTCAATTCAAATTCTACAGTGATACGACAGGAACCCTGGCTGCTGGTACTCGAGAGTGAACGTATGCCCGGAATTCCGTTGATGTTTTGTTCCAGAGGTTCGGTAATCTGGTTCAGAATGACGTCTGCATTGGCTCCGGGATAACTGACGCTAACCGAAATAATGGGATTGTCAACGCTGGGATATTCCCTCACGCCCAAAAAAGTAAAACTGATAAAGCCGAAGATCAGGATAATCAGCATGCCTACGGATGCCAAAACCGGACGTCGTATACTAAGTTCAGAAATGTTCATTGTAATTACCTGATTTGATCAATTTTCACCTTAGTACCGGTACGCAACTGCATTACCCCCGAAACAATAAGGGTGTCACCCGCCTGTATGCCGCTGAGGGCCTGAACTCTGGCTTCGGTACGAATACCGCTGACGATTTCCACAGGCTGCGCCTGGCCGTTGCGGTAAAGGTAGACCAGATTACGTCCCATTTCGGGTATGATGGCTTCGGCCGGCACCGATAAAGCATTGTCTATTTCGCGGCGGGTAATTTCGACCGAAGCAAAACGCCCGGGCATCAAAGATCTGTCCGGATTGTCGTAAAGCGCCCTGACCCTGAGTGTACGGGTATTGATATCAATAATGGATTCAATGGCATATACCCTGGCTTGGTATTGACGCATAATACCTTCGTTGTCTTCGAGGCTGAATGTGATTTTGGTGCCGTCTCTAACTTCGGAGGCATAACTTTCGGGTATGGAAAAATCAATTTTGAGGGGATTAACCTGAGTGAGTTTGGCCATTTTTGTCGATGGAGAAACAAAGGCCCCTTCGCTCAGCTCGCGTAAACCTACTATGCCGTCGAAGGGAGCATACAGTTCTGTTTGAGTTATAGTTGACTTGACCAGTTCAATGTCGGCCATCAGTTTGTCGTATTCGGTCACTACCGACTCGTAGGCTTCCTGGCTGACGGCATTCTTTTTGAGCAGCGTTTCCTGACGATATACCCTGTCTTTAGCCAGTTGAACCTGAGACTCAAGTTTTTTGAGCTGAGCCTGCAGGGGCTTGTCGTTTATCTTGGCCAGCAAGTCACCCTTGCGTACATATTCTCCTTCCTTAAAGTAGATGGCCACCACCTTGCCCGAGGCCTCAAACGATAAATCAACTTCTTCCGATGGAATAATATTACCGGTAGTAATGGTTTTGTCTGTCATTGTATGAGTTTTCACCAGCTCAGCATTGACATTGAGTTGTCTTTGTCCGGGTAAAACTCTGGACGGAACTTCGGTTTGAGATTTATCCGAATCCAGCCCTGTTAAACGTTTGATACCGGGAAGAAAAATCAATCCGACAATAAGCAATGCTATGAGTATTAAGCTTATACTCTTGATTGTCCTGGTCATGAGTTTATAATTATTATTAAGTATGCGAATGTACTCAAAACAGGCCAGCCATTGCGCCACAGAAACAAATTTTATGCTAAATTATTACTTATAATTAACTTCTTCGGTGTGGTTTAATTTATCTTAAATTCCCCTTGTTAAAAACAGTGGAAGGAATGGTCTTATCCATTTCCAGAGAGAGGATGTTCATTAAAGTGCCCTTGCCTTCTTTGAGCATGTCTTTGTAGAGCATGGTTTTAGGATACCAGCGTCCGTCGATTTTTTCAACATTATCAAAACTGATTCTTTTGAGTAGTTTGTCGCTTTTTGAATAATAGTCGGCTTTGAGCGGGATATAGCGTTCCTGGTCTATACTGAGCACTTGTTTGTAGTAGTTCACCTCGGGAACTATGGCTGTCAATACAAGTATCCAGCATGGGCGGCTGCTGATTTCTTCTTCTCCTGTCACTTCCGCCCGGTAGCGCTCCAGAAGGGGGGCGTCTTCCATCATATCCTCGTACGAGAGGTCACTGCCCATAACCGACTGACGCAGCATATGTCCCGAAATCTGAATTATACGGTCGGTCGAGGGGGAGTATATCCACAACTGATCATCGAGCTTAAGCATTTTGGTTCCTTTTTCGCGGGCCGGGGCCAGGTATTCGCTGAAGGCCTTATCTTCGCCTTCGCTCCATGTTTTAACCTCCAGTGTTCTGCTGCCCCGGTTGCCTTGAATTTCCATGGTAGAATGGACGATTCGGCTTTTGGCGTTCATGTTTTGGTCTACCCGGTCGAGAATGCTTTTGCCCGAAGGATAATTCTGCGCAAGGATTAGTAAGCTAAACGGTAGAATAAGCAACGTTGTTATATACGGTTTCATAGTATAGCTGATTTATGATTGATTTTAATTTTCGAGTTCTTTGAATAAGCTGGCAGTTTGTCTTTTGTAGATACCTATACCGGACAACATGGCTCCGATCAGGGTGGACAGAATACCGGGCAGAAAACCGATATAGTAAGTAGTGCTCGTAATTCTGGCGCGCATAACCGTAGGCATCATAATAGTGGAATCTTTCAACATGTCACCTATGTCCAGGCCATACTTTTGCATAAGCCACGAAAACAGTAGTCCGAAGGCCACCCCGATAATCGATCCCAACAGTCCGATCATCACTGCTTCGCCCATCAGTGAACGATAAAGTTCGTGTTTGTTTTCGCCTATGGCCAGACGCAGACCAAATTCACCGTAACGCCTTAGGCCGCCCAATAAGCCGGCATTCCACAATACCAGAGACATGGCCATTACAAAAACCAAAACGATCAGGTATTGCATTTGCTGAGCATAGGCCACAAAAAACTGCATGCCGTTCATATCGCTCAAAGGGAGCATCAGGAGCGAAAATTTATCCTGAGTCTTGGTCTGTTTTTGATTGAAACTCCCGGATAAGTTTTGAGCTTCTTTGTTTATATAATAGCCTTCCTTTAAAAAACCAAGTATTTCGCTGGCAGAGTTTTCCATATTCAGTGCCAGGCGAAGATCTTCTATGTCGGCTATCATAAAACCACGGTCCAGGCTGTTGATTCCGAATTGAAGGGTTCCGCAGACCTTGAAATTGTACATGGCCATGTCGCCCCACATGCCGCTTGAAATCAGGGTGACTTCGTCTCCGAGTGTAAGTCCCATCTGATTGAACAATTCCCGGCTAAGCAGTATTTCTCCTGCTTGTTGAGGAAAGTCACCGCTGCTGAGGTAGTCGTTTAAGTGCATGCGTTCAATTTCTTCCGATGAATTCAGCAGCTCCAGGCCCATACCTTTTACATTGCCCTGAGCTCTGGTCAATCCGTTTTCGTCGGGAACATCCAGTAAGCCGCCAAACTGGATACGGGGAGCCCAACTTAATCCGGGGTAATCCTTTTCGAGCTGCGGCTGCAGGATGTCCACGTCTGTCAGGGCGTAGTCGTTGGGGGTTTGGGACATATTTTCCTGATAAGCCCGGG
>CAZNQD010000020.1:0-16124 GCA_964575345.1 uncultured Bacteroidales bacterium | reverse complement strand
AGGCTGCCTTCGAGAGTGAACAGTCGTTGCACCTGTCTGCGGGTCATTCCCAAAGCCACCAGCGTCCCGATTTCGCGTTGGCGCCTGAAAATAGCCAGGGTTTGAGTATCAAAAATAGCTAAGAGGGCCAGCAGCAAAAAGATAAGATAAAAAATGGCCATGCCAACTGATTTTGCTTTGACCATAGCAATGGTGCTGCTGCTTAGTTGTTCGACGTCCTTAAAAAGCCAGCCTTTCTGCTGTTGGGCTTCGTAATCGGGTGAAGCAATTAGTATACTTGCCTGATTTTCTCTGAGCATCATACCTTGCAGTTTGTCCAGCGCAAGCCAGATTTGCCCGTTGTCAATGGTTGGTACGGTGGTAACGAAAATTCCGGCTATTCTAAGGTCGGTTGCTTCGAAAGTGCCGTTGGCGTCTCTCCATCGCAGGCTTACCAGGTCGTTTTCTTTCAGGTGAGTTTGTTTGGCCATTTGGGCTCCAATAATTACCGGGATTTCCGGCCCTTCGCCTGCCAGAAGCTGAGTGGGTAGTTTCAGCAATTGTTGTTCAGGATTGATGCCTTTAAGCAGGACTCCCTGCATACGTCCCTGGGGATAAATACTGCCCTGGCCGATCAGTACCGCTTCGAGTTGGCCCGATTCAATTTCGGGTTTCATTTGATCCGGAATGACACGGACACAGGAATCGAGCGAGAAGGGATCGTAGGGATCGTAGCCATCGCTCCAATACTGGCCTCCGGCTATTTCCCAGGCAATGGCATCGCTCACCGCCTGTCGGCTCCAGCCTTCGAGCAAGCCTTGCATAAAAATGATAAGCACAAAGGAAACAGACAGCACAAACATCGTCAGCCAGGTTTTGAGGCCATTTCCAAGCAGGCTTTTTAAAGCAGTTTTAAACAATTTCATAATGGTGTAATTGATGTAAACAGCAGTTATTTATTTAAACCAGGCGGTCTTCGGCCACGCGCCCGTCTTCGAGCTGAATGATTCGTTTCAGGTAGCCTATCACTTTTTCGTCGTGAGTCGCAAAAATAAAACTGGTTTTCAGCTCCTGGTTGAGCTTAAGCATAGCTTGTAGTATATTGTGAGAATTGGCCGAGTCAAGGTTGGCTGTGGGCTCGTCGGCCAGTACCAGTCGCGGGCGCTTCACCATGGCTCTGGCTATGGCTACCCGCTGACATTCGCCTCCCGAAAGCTGTGCGGGACGAGAATGTACTTTATCGCTCAAACCCAGCCAGCTGAGGCTCTCAAGTACTCTTTTTTTACGTTCACGGGCCGGCATATCCAGCAATAAAAGTGGAAACTCCACATTTTCGAATACAGTATAAACCGGTAACAGGTTGTAATTCTGAAAAATAAAACCCAGTTCCTGTTTGCGCAGCAGAGCAGCTTCGGGCGGACTGAGACGGCCGACGGATTTGCCCAACACTATCACTTCGCCTTTGCTGGGTACATCGAGCGATCCGATAATATTGAGCAAAGTGGTTTTGCCCGAACCGCTGGGCCCTACCAAACCGGTAAATTCAGCTTCGGCAAAGCTGAGATTCACGTCATCTAAGGCTGTAAAATAACCTTTTCCTACCGGAAAGTTCTTAGTCAAATGTTTAACTTCTACTATCATAGGGTGTTAAATAAGGGAATAATTGTTTTTAAAAATAATAGCTGGCCATCACCTGCAAACCTTTACCCAAATAAAGTCCGGAAGATTCTGAGTTTTGCCCGGGCCCGGGCATCTGTATGCCGGCAGGATTCAGGTAAGCGATTAGGTGAAAACTCCAATCATCGTAGACTCTGCCCCAACTCAGGTAATTAAAAAACTTGTTATTTGAGGGCAGATAAAAAACCAAGGCGTTCAGATTGTCCAGAATGGAGGGAGCGTAGCTCCACATACTCCCCAGTAAATGTAGCCGGGTGTCACCAAACAAGAACCGGCTTCCACCGTGGTAATATAAATATTCCAGCGTGATACCCAGGCCGTTCCCCAGTGCAAAAGTATAATCCATGCCCAGGTTTAACATATCCTGAAAACGCGGAATCAACAAGGCTTTGTCAGAGCTGATGCAGGAACTGGCTTCGAACCAGAGGCCGACGCCCAGGTCCCATTTGCCGTCCAGGCCCCAGCGAAATTCTCCCGGATAGTCTGTACCGCTAAGGCTGCTTTCTTTGCGGAGTTTTCTGTAATGGGTACTAAGAGCCATTTCTCCCTGACCGGCCGGCATTTCAAAACGGCCTCCCAGTTCCGGAATCCAGGTTTCAGATCCTGTAATTTCCCAGCCTTTGTTTTGGTCGTTGCCCAGGAGACACCAGAACCATACATTGCTGTTGTTTTCGAAATAATATTTTCCCAGTAATCCGTACACGCCATCGGTCAATTGCAGAGGATCCCTTATGTCCAAAGCATCAAACCACATCAGGGGGCGGAATATTTTGGCCTGGCCGAAGTTGATTTTTTGGAGGCCGGCTCTCAATTCAAGCTGTTCCCGATGGTATGCCAGCCATAGCCGATAGGCTTTGATCTTACCGGAAGCTCCCTGATATCGGCCATTGCTGAAATCCAGCTTCCCATACATATGCATTGAGGCTTCCAGCTGAAAAGAACTCTTCTGAGGTCTAAAACTCAGCTTGCCTTTCAGTGTGGGTATAAAACGGCCTCCGCTTTGCAACAAGCGGGTTTGCTCAAAACCGGCCAGGGCCCAGGCTGTCGTCTGTCCTTCCAGATTAAGTTCAGCCTGCCAGCTGTCGGCTCTCCCCCTGCCGCTGTTGAGCAGCAATAGAATCAAGACCAAGAGGCTTGTGTTTGTCTTCATTTATCATTATGAGGCAGTATGCCATAAATTAACGATTCAGAAAATTGCCTGGCCAGGGTCTCAGCATCCGGAAACAAATGTAGGATATCTTCGCTTTGTAGCAATTCCAATTGTTTCTGTATCATCCACATCAAAAAGTCTACTTGAATGTTTGGATTCATTTCTCCCTTTTTCTGAGCTTGAATAAAAAAATGTTGAGTTGTTTCCAGAGAGTCGCTCGTCAATTTGCTGAATTGTTCCAGAATGCCGGCTGCCTGGGGATTGAAAAAGTCGGACACAAATTCCATCGAAAAGTTGCTGCTCATTTCGTATTTAAGAGCTAGCAGTTCCTGCATTTTAGCAGCAAATGGCTGCTCGCTTTCAATGATGCTTCGGTAAGATTGCATCAGAGTTTCGTTCCAATCTTCCAGTAAATGTATAATCAGCGTGGTTTTGTCTTTGTAGTAAGCATAAAAAGTCTTACGACTCAACCTGGCTTTTTGACAAATTTCAGTAATGCTTACTTTTCGAAATCCATGTTTCCAAAACAAATTCCAGGCAGCCCGATCCAGTTGTTCTTTCTTATTCATAGTAGTAACAAATATCGCCCAAATATACAAATAATATATAAATAAAAGAATATTGTTACTTTTTTCAGTTATCTTGTTCAGACCAGGAAAGCCTTTTTACGGGAGACGATTCTCTCTTTCTAAGCACTACAAACCGCCTGAAAATATGTATCTTTGCAAGTTTCGTATAAATATCCAAAGTATTGTTGTATTTCTTAAAGATCTGTAATACCCTAAGAAAAACCTCTTGTGCATGAAAAGAAATCTTATACTTTTTCTTTGTCTGCTGTTTTATTTTACAGTACCGGCACAGCTAAAAATCAATGAGTTGATGCCTAAGAATATTTCGGCTGTCAGAGATGCGTTTACCAATTACAGTATGTGGGTTGAACTGTATAATGCCTCGGAGAGAGAGGTGGAACTGGCCGGTTATTTTTTCAGCGACAATCCTGAGTCTCCCCGTAAATGGAATCCCGATGCTCAGACAATACCCGCCGGAGGATTTGCTCTGCTTTGGTTCGAAAGAGAAGACCGCAGCGGACACGCCAGTTTTAAACTGCAACCCGAGGGTGGCGTACTCTATTTATTCAATCGCAACGGCCTGGTGGTTGACGAAGTTTATTATCCTCCGCAATACCGGAATGTCTCATACGGCCGCGACCCGGATGGGGACGACAGCTGGAGTTTTTTTACCACAGCTTCTCCTGGTGCCTCCAATTCCGAAGGAACTGCTGCCATAACTCGTTGCCCCAACCCCGAATGTAAACTCAGCAGTGGGTTTTATGAAGGGCCACGCTATTTTGGTTTCAAAACTCCCTCGAGAGGCAACATTTATTATACATTGGATGGTTCCGAGCCGGGTATAAACTCAACAAAATATCAGTCAGGCGCTTCGGTGTATATTTCTAAGACCACGGTTCTGAGGGCCGTCTGTCTGGCAGAAGGTTGCCTGCCAAGTGATTTGCTGACAGCCACCTATTTTATAGGCGAGAGAAATTTTGATTTGCCTGTGGTGTCACTGGTGGCCGACCCCCTGCATCTTTGGGATAATATGTACGGCATATACGTTGACGGCATCAACGGCATTCCGGGTAACGGGCAAAGTCAGCCCAAAAACTACAATCAGGATTGGTCAAGGCCTGCCAATTTTGAATTGATCGATACCAGCGGAGTGCCGCAACTCAATCAGGAGCTCGATATCGCTATTGCCGGTGGCTGGACCAGAGCCAACGGACTCAAATCCCTGAAAATTCAACCCAGGTCAAAATTCGGCAACAATCACCTGGATTACGACTTTTTCCCTGTCAGCAAACCCGGCCATTTGTACAAAGACATCATGTTGCGGAATTCGGGCAACGACAACGGCCGTACTCAAATGCGAGACGGATTCATTGTTTCTATTCTCCAAAACAGAATTGATTTGGAATACCTGGCTTATGAACCTGCCGTATTGTTTATTAACGGGAAGTATTATGGTATAGAGAACCTCAGAGAAAGAAGCAACAAAGACTTGATTTATAGTAATTACGGCCTGGAAGAAGAAGACATAATACTCGACGGGGTGCCCGATGTGGATCTTTTCCCGCTGACACCGGAATACGCAGAATTGCATCAATTTATCGAAGAATTGGATATGGAATCCGATACCGCCTTTCGGGCCGTCTGCCGGCGTATCGATATGGAAAATTACCTCCACTACCAGCTCTTTGAGATTTATGTGGCCAACACCGACTGGCCACACAACAACTTTAAGTTATGGAAACGCAAAGTAGACGGCAAATGGCGCTGGATAGTGTATGACCTCGATTTTGGATTTAACGGAGCAAACGGGCCTTCGCATAATACCCTGGCCTATGCCCTGGGCGAAGGTAATTCCTGGGGACAATGGTCTACAATGATGTTCAGGCGCTTAATGTTAAATACAGAATTCCGTCAGCGTTTTATAGACAATTTTTGCGTGGAACTGTCAAAAACATTTGAACCTGAACGTGTTATTGCCATTCTGGACAGCATGGCTCCCAAAATTGCCAATGAAATCGTTTATCATAAACAGCGTTGGGGCTCTTCGGCCAATTTTGAAAACGATCTGGAATCGATGCGTTCTTTTGCCCGGGAACGCCCGAATAATATACTAAGCCAACTTGGCAGCAGATATTTGGGCGGCGCTTCCAACGCTCTGATCAAATTAAGCGCCAACCATCCCCGGGCGAGCTTTTATTTTAATAATGCTTATATACAGGATGCCGAAATTGACCTGAGGTATTTTCTGCAACAACAGATAACTATCAGGGCTGCCCGCGTGCCGGGTATGCAATTTTCGCATTGGGAAGTCAACCAGGGAGGCAGCATTAATCAATTGATTGCCATGGGGGCGAACTGGCGTTATTACTACAGCAGCAATACGGCAGACGCAGCCTGGAACAGCCCGACTTACAGCGATTTGTCCTGGCCTCAGGGGACTGCCCAATTTGGCTACGGCGACAAAGGAGAAGTCACTGTCCTGGATTACGGCAATTACAATAATAAATACACCACTGCGTATTTCAGAAAAGAAATTCAAGTCAGTGATCTGGCTAACAAAAACAGTTTTCGCCTCAGTATTTTTGCCGACGACGGAGCTGTTGTATACATAAACGGCCAGGAGCTGGCCAGACTCAATATGCCTGCGGGCACCATCACGTACAACACCTTTGCTTCTTCGGCCAACAACGGCCTGAACGCCGATTACGACATTCCGCCCGGTATGTTGAACGAAGGCAGCAACCTGATTGCTGTAGAAGTACATCAGGCCACAGCCAACAGCTCTGACCTGATCTTTGATCTTGCAATGACTTGTCAGGATATAAACGGAAACGTCCGGACAGTCACAGACGAAGTCTACAGCGGAACCTTTGATTCCGAATTGTCGCTCAGGGCAATTTATGAGGAAGATTCAAACACACAGGACCTTCTTCCCACAGTGGTGATCAACGAAATGGTGGCCAGTAATAATCAGATTGCCGACGAATACGGCGAAACAGATGATTATATTGAACTGTACAATTACGGAGAGGAGGAATTGAACCTCGCCGGCTGGTATTTGAGCGACCTCCCCATATACCCGGCTTTGGGCAGGATAGCGGCTTCAGATTCGAGCCAAACCCTGTTGCCGGCCAAGTCATGGCTTTGCCTGTGGGCCGACGGAGATCCGGAGCAAGGCCCACTGCATCTGAATTTTAAACTCGATGCCCTGGGTGAAAGCCTGTTATTATCCAAAAAGGACGAGTTTGGCCGCCTGATGCTGATCGATTCGGTAAGTTATCCGCCTCTGGACCGTAACATAAGTTATTCTCGTGTTCCCGACGGCGGCAGTGTCTGGGAAATTCAAGAGCCCAGTTTTGCCGCTTCCAACCTGATGGCAGGCCTGAAATCCAAAATACAGGGCAGGGAAATAGAAGTTTATCCCAGCCTGATGAAAAGCAGCATTAGCGTCAGGAATGCCCAGGGTTTGCAGCTGAGCCTCTTCGACTCCGCAGGCAGGCGGGTCTATGCCGGATTCTGTGTTGACCCGGTGGAAACTATTGTGGTGTCGGGTTTGCAGCCCGGACTCTATATTCTCAAAATGGATGGACAAGTCTTTAAACTAATCAAGCAATAAAGATCAGTTAACTGTAGTAACTGTATAAGTTATGTTGAAATCCTTCAACCAGGTTCCGGGCGTATAGCTGCCACCCAGCACAAAGCCATGCACATTTTCGCCTCCTGCGACTTCTCCTCCCTTATAGAGTGAGTAGCTTTTTCCTTTGGCTAGATCCGAAGCGCTGTATATCAGTTTCAACACCGAATAACTGCGGGGGAATTGGTAGGTCATCACCGGGCTGCCTTCGGCGGTCTGCAGATGAATGTATTCTCCCGAATTGAACAGGCCGTTGTATATAATGATGTTTTGAGCAGAAGTGCTGCTGGGATTGGTGTTTTTGCCACCGGTAGCCAGCAGGCTGCCTCCGTTGATTTTGAAAATTCCGTCGCAGTTCACTCCGTTCTTGCTGCCCACGGCTCCCGAAGCTATAATAAAACCTCCGTTCACTGTTAACGAGGCTTTGGTATCCAGTGCATCGTTGTGTGTGCTGTAGCAATAAATGTTGCCGTTGTTCAAGGTCATGTTACGGAGCGATTTGATGCAGTCGTCGTAGGACAGCACTTCAATTTCGCCGCCGTTGATGTTGAGGCTGCCGTCGGTATCGATGCCGTCGCTGCCGGCACCTCCGGTGCTTTCCACTTTGATTTTACCGCCGGAAATGCCCAGGTCGGCATCGCATTTGATGCCCTTGGCGTTGGAGATATACACGCCGTATACATGTTGATTGCCGGTAGTTTTGACCTGAAGGGTGCCTTCTTCAATAAGAACTTGCCCTGTTACATTGATCCCCTTGCCCCCGGTGCCGGTGCAGAGAATGTTTACGTTGGTTTCGGCTCCCGAAATCTGCAGGCTGCCATCGCATTTGATACCGGCTGCCGAAGACAAGTCGGCATCTTCGTCGTCCCAGGCTGCGTCCCCTTCGACTGTTAATTCAAAGTTGCCTCCACGGAGGAAGGTGTTCCTCTTACTTCTCAACGCTTTGGAAGCATCGCCGTCCAATTCTATTTTTACAGTGCCGCCGTAAACGGCCAGATCGCGGGCAGCATCGATACCCATGCTCTTTTCGCCTGTGGTCTTTATAGTTATTTCTCCCTGTTCAATCAGAATACTGGCGTTTATAGCCGTATCTTGTCCTAAGTAGGAAGTCACGATGCCTTCGTCGCCGGAGTTGATTATAAGTTCACCTCCGTTTATAAGGACAAAACCGGAATCGCATTCAATACCGTCGCTCAGGCCGTTAATTTGCAGCAGGCCCTGGTCCATAACAAAATAATCGCCGGAGTGAATGCCGTCTCGGGCTGCTGTTTCAATATTCAGTTCACCGTCTTGTATCCGTATAAATCTATCGGAACAAAGGGCGTGCTGGCTTTTGCTTTGTAGAGTAAGTTTCCCTTTTCCGGCAAAGATAAGGCCACCTTCGGCGAAGAAACAAGCTCGCGTCGTGTTGAAGAGTTCAGAATAAAGCTGAGCATCCGTCAGGAAATTTTCTGTACTGTCGTTAAGATAAACCAGGGTTCTTTCTGAGCTTTGAATATAAATTGCCGGGCCAATCTGAGAAGTCAGGTTCAGACTATCGAGGATCAGGCTGAAGCTGCTGTCGCTGGCAATACTGAACGAGGCGTCCTGACGGGCTCCCGATAACACAAATTTCATACCGGCAGCCTGCGACTGAACGCTGACATGTCCGTTGTTTTGTTGGATAAGTATTTCGTTTTCCAGAGGATTGGTAATAATCACGGCCGTATCGGTATAGAAGATCAACACAGCTGTGGAGTCGATCACCAAAGTATCTGTATCCACGGTATCTATGGGATTGTCCGGATTATCGGGGTTATCGGGATTATCGGGGAGATCAGGCCCATCGGGTTTGCAACAGGCCATCCAAAAAAACAATAAAATAAGCAAGCCGAAAGTCGAGGTTTTTTTCATTATTTTCTGTTTATAAATCGACGGAATACCCTATACAGACAGCATGTCCGTTATCGTCGTCCTGATCGGCGTAATTGGTGTAGCGGTAATACAGTTGCAAGGCGTTCTTTTTGTTTATGTTGTATTTGCTGCCTGCAACAAAGCGCCAGCGGTTGATGTTCCTGTTGGCCGGATCGGGGTCGTTCAGGCTGTAGTACATTTCTGCAGAAACAAAGGGTTCAAAATGAGAGCCCTTGATGTCGTATTCTACTTCGATCCTGCTGCGCAGGTACCATTTGGGATTGTGATCGGAGGGTATCTGAGGCCGGTAGGTACCTTGCAGGCGTTCGCGCAAAGATACATTGAAACGTCCGAAAGAGTTGTCGCCTGTCAGGTGAATATTGTAACGGTGCCTGTAATCCCAGCCGTCCTGAAGGTCGTAGTAATTCAATAAATTATAGCTTACGCCACCTTTCAAAAATTTAAATGGTTTGTAAGTGAGGTCCAGGCCGTGCGAAAAACGTTCGGCCCGGCTGAAATTCTTGTGCAGCCGGAATTCCTCTTCGAAGCTTAGCGTTACTTTGCTTAGTATCTTTTTCGAAAGTTCTACAGATACCTGGCCGCCCCAATCGTCTGTATTGTTCTGAGCCTGAAGGGAAAGCAGGCAGCAAAAGGCAATAAGTGCCGCGAAGATTCTTTTGCTATTCATCTGAATGCCTTTATTCGTTAGACCATTTCGGGAAACGGGTAATCTGATCGGTAGCATTGATTTCTACCCGTTTTGATTCGTAATACACTTTTATATATGCAATATCGCGCGAAAAGTCGATATGCCCCACTTCTACTCTGGTAATATCAAGTCCGGTGCGCTTTTTTAAATCATCAACCAGTTCTTTTTCCTTTTCGGGCAGAATCAGCTGAATTTTGTCGTAAAGGACCATCTTGCTATTGGTATGTTTGAGCCAACGCGAGGTTTCCAGCCCCCAAATAACCAGAATAATGATAACATTAGTGGCCACCATTTGTGTATAACTCATCTGTACGGACAAGGCATTAATAACAGAAATGGCAGTGATGGTAAACAAATAGGTCATCTCCCGTATCGGTACTTGTTCGGTGCGATAGCGTATAATGCCGAAAATGGCAAAAATACCCAAGGCGAATCCGATCTTCAGCTTGACGCTGCCTAAGAGGTAGATCAGGAAGAACATGCTGACACTAATGATAATAAAGGTAAAGTAATAATCTACCCTCCGGCTTTTTTTGTAGTAGAAAAAATGAATAATAATTCCTATTACAACAAAGTTAAAAAAGAAGCGGAACAGCAATTCCCACAAATCGTGAGCATTTAAAATAGGGGTAGCCAAAGCCTGGGTCTCCAGCAATTCTTCCGCTTGTAATATTTTTGCAAATTCTTCCATACTAGTTGTTGATGATTTTGTTTATTAGGGTGAGTTGTAATTTGAACCTGTTGTTTTTTAATTCCGGATTGGTCAGTACCGAACCTATGCAATACTTGCTGATGTTGTTGGGATGAATACGCAGGGAAGATAGTATTTCCTTGGCGTGTGAACTGAAATTTCCGTCTTGTTTCAGCTCAATTATCATGACCTTTGATAAGTCGCTCCAGGCCTTGGTATTCAAATGATGAAACCTCAAATCCAGGTCTATGGTCAAACGTTCCGTTTTGTCTTTGTTGACCAGGGTGATGCGGTTGAAAAAATTCTCCAGTTGCGGAATCAGGCCGTCAATCTTATATTTTGCGTATTTATCCATTAACTCCATCACCTGTCCGTTGTGATAGAAATCAGCGTTTTCGAGTTTTACCCTTTTCTTCTTAGTTCTTCCTTTGTTGTTCTTGTTTTTAATTTCAAAAAAACTGAGGTTGGATTCTTCGTAATCGCGGATGCGTATTTTTTGCCTTACTTTACGTCCGTTGTGATGAGCCAGGTACATTTCGGTATCGGGTGTATCCATGTAAAGTGTGTGGTATTGCGCAATACGTTTACCGTTGATCTCCTGAATGTAATATTCTGTTGTCATCTTTTCAAGCAGAGGAATCAGCAGGTCAACATTTGCAATATGTTTCGTGTCGATACGGTTCATTAATTTCACTGTTTCCATTTCTTCAAGCAAAATGGGGGAGAACCGGTTTAATATATCCTCAAGTGCCTTTAGCATTTGTTTTTATGGCATTTAATTTAGCCTGCAAAAATAACTAAAATGCATGGTATCACCAAGCATTAACAAACATTATAAGCCGATTGTGTTATACTATTCGACTAATTTGTCATAAATAAAAAAGGGTTGGAGTTTGTTCAATCCAAAAAATCGTTTTACATTTGCGGCCGTTTTCGGGGTGTAGCTCAGTCCGGTTTAGAGTACTCGTCTGGGGGGCGAGTGGTCGCTAGTTCGAATCTAGTCACCCCGACTGACAAAAGCGTTCAGGGATCTCAGATCCATGAACGCTTTTTGCATTGTCCTCCATTTTTAAAAATCAGGCGCCCCAGAAATAATAAATCTGAGGCGCCCTTTTTTTACTCAAGTTTCTCAAATTGAGCTTTTAACTGTCGTGCTGTCAATTTCTGGATATCTTAATCTTTTGAATCAAAACATCCTTGTCGTAAATACTCAACAAATAGACGCCCCTGGGCAAGCTGTTCAGTTTGAAATTGCTCATAGGGCTGTGCAATTCCTCAGACAAAACAAGCTGGCCCAGCAGGTTGTGCAGCACGACCCTTTTCCCTCCAAATTCAACAGCGTGTACGATGAGTTCGTTTTCGCCGAGTAGCGCATTCAGGGCATTGCTTGTGTTTTGCCCCAGTCCGCTCAGTTTATTCAAAATCACCGTGGTATTGGTGCTGTAGCTCATGCCTCCCAGGTCGGTAGTTTGCAGTCGAATGCTGTAGGCCGGTTTTTGGTCAAAGTACAAGACATCGGCCGTAAGCAGGCTGTCGCCTCTGACAATGAAATGAGCATTATCGGTGTCGCCTTCGCCTTCCACCAGACTATAGTTGTGCGTATCTCCCTTGTCCTGATCGAAACTCATTATTTTGCTTACCAGACTGTAGGCCGGTTGTTGCTCATCAATCACATTGTTAAACAAGTTCAGGGCATAGGGACTTTCGTTCACATCTTCGGCCAGGATCAACATCAGTTTGCTCATGCTTTCACCCATGATATCGGTGGTCTGAATACGGACAAAGTAGAGCGAGCGGTTTTCGAAGTCAAAGCTAACCAAAGCATAGAGCGTGTCGTTCGAAATCATAAAGCGATTGTTGTCGTAGTCTCCGTCACCAATTACAAAATCGTAGCTGAATTCAGGTATACCGCCTATAGTACTCAGTTTACCCACAAAAGCCGGAACGGTTTCGTTTTCGGGCACTTCCTGTTTGCTCAGACGGATATCTGTAATAGCTTTGGGATTTTCGTCAACATCCTCTATCACTATGGTAAAGCCACGCTCAAACATTTCACCATTCTGGTCTATGGCCATGATACGGATAAAGTAGGTGGATTTCTTTTCGAAATCAAACACTGCGTCCGTAATCAGGCTGTCGCCACGAATATTAAAGCTGGCGTTGTCGATGTCGTTCTCGCCCATGGCAAAGAGGTAATTAAAGCTGTTTCCGGCATCGGGATCAATGGCAGAGAATCGGCCGACCAAGGTGTTGACAGGCTGATTTTCGAGAATGGTGTGTTTGGACAAAAGTATAGCGGTAGGAGCTTCGTTTACATCCAACACGGCAATTCTAAAGACTTTGATCAAACTGGCATTGCCCTGGTCAAGCACTTCAACCCGAATGGACAATTCGGCTTGTTTTTCGAAGTCGAACAGAGCTTTGGTATACAGATTGTTTCCATCTATCCTGAATTTGGCGTTGTCGTTGTCGCCCTGGCCGGCTACCAGTCTGAAACGGAAGTGATCAAAATTATCAGGATCCACCACATCAAATCCACCAACGTAGCTGCCGACAGGACTATCTTCATAAACAATGGTATCCGACAAGCTCAGTTCAAGAGGCGTTTCGTTCACATCCATTACCCATATTTCGACTAATTCCTGCAGAGTATAGCCTTGCTTGTCTTCTGCTTCGACCAGAATTACATAGCTGTTTTGCAGTTCGAAATCGAAGCTGGCTTTGGTGTACAGGGCAGTATCCACAATTTCGAAAAAGGCGTTATGGGCTGTACTGTCTCCGGCAACCAGCCTGAACTGATGTGCATCGTACATGTCGTAGTCAAGAGCACTCAAATAGCCGACCAAAGTTCCCGGAGGAGCGTTTTCCCGGATAGTATCGGGCGTCAGCAGGATGTCTTTGGGTGCCGACAATAAGCTGTCGGTCAGCATCAGTTCCATTACATAAATGCTGTCGCAGCCCAATTCGGTGGTAAAGAATTCGTGGTAGACGCCTTCCTCTTTGTAATACTGGCCTCTCCATTCAACGGAATCACCCAATTCTGTCCACAGGGCATCAATTTGCATGAAGCTGCTGCCCACTGTTACAAAGCGCGTTTCGGAAGTATCCTGCAAAGTGACTCTGTCGGTTATCCTCAGGTTGACGGGATAGCAGCCCTTGGCGTGGTAGAAACGCATGGGTTCGAATTCCGTAGAAAGACTACCGTCCTCGAAGCGCCATTCGTAGGTATATTGGCTGGTATCGACGTAATTGAAGAAGTAAACCATGCCCGAATCGCAAAGCTGAGGCATGTCCGCTTCGAACAAGTGAACACTGTCGCGATAGAATTCACGACTGCTTACCACACTCCATTGGCCGTAAGCATCCCGGCTGCGGAAATGGAATTGATGACTGGCAATTTCTTCGGCAGTCAGATCCAGAGTCAGGCCCAGATCCATGGGATTGACCAGAGTATCCAGCTCTACCGTAGTGCGATTTCCATCGTCCAGCCAATACTCATAGGCTGTGATTGCCTGAATATCGGCAGTTTTATCGCTGGGTTTGAAGAAAATGGAACTCGTTGTCTGGGTCCATACATCGTTTTCGTCCTTAAAGCGGATATTGAAACGGTGCACCCCTTTGCAGAGGCTTTCTGTGCTAATGGCTGCCGTTACATAAGAGCTGGCGGCCAGTTCCACTTCTTCCGTAAGAGCTTTGGCATAGTTGTCATCAAACCAATATTGACAGGCTTTGATCCTGGGCTCGGCATAACTGCCCGATCGCTTGTAGAAATAATGCGAGTAGGGGCTGATCAGGTTATTGAGATCGCTGTAAAAGGCCAGATGCAGGGTATTAAGCCCATCCACCAGCGAGCTGGCGTCTATGGCTCCGGTAAAATCTACAAACTGACCGGGTGTAATACTTACATCGACGGCCTCTTCGGCCTGGTTGTTGAACCAGTAGCGATAACCCGAAATCAGGTCGGCCGTGGCAGGTTGATTGAAAAAGAATCCCTGCACAGGCGCACTGAAAAGGCTATCCTGGTCGAACATTTGCAGATGCAAAATGTTGATGCCCGTTTTCAGACCGCCGGGATCAATCTCCAACAGGAGATCCACCTGGCTGACCGGATCAATCGTCACCACGGTTTTGTCAGCGGCCTGATTGAACCAGTACTGATAGCCGGCTATCTTGTTTTGCGCTATTCCTGTGTACACAGCACACAGGCTTAGCAAGATCAGATAAAATTTTCTCATAGCGCCGGAATTAATTGTCCTGTGCCTCTACGGTGACCGAAATATTCAATTTGCCCTGGCCGTCGGTGGTGCCGGGGATGTAGATCGACTGAATATGCGGGTTGATAGGTATGGCGCCTTCTTTGTAAGGCTCAGCGCCTCCGTAAATACCGCAATCGGTTCCTTCCAGTCCGGCGCCCGAAGCCGCAGAGCCCGAAGCCAGATGGAAATCAAACATATAATCAAACCTGGCTTCGATCACATTTTCAAACAGGCCGATGACGTTGGCACCATAGGCCAGACAGTTATTGTAATAATGGAAATCCGAAGAAGATTCATTGGTTGGAAAGGCAGTCATTCCAAAAATGCAATTGTTGAAGGTGCTTTTGGCTCCTCCGCCACTAAAAATGGGAGTCGATTCGACTGAAAAAATACAATTGTTAAGTAAAGCCGAAGTAACAACATACAAGGGAGAGTTGTGCAGGAAGATGCTATTGTTAATGGTTATTCCGCCGCTTATATAATTAAGCTGCCCCTGAAAAATACAATTACTGAATAAATGCCCCCGGTTGTTATTTTGGCAAACTACATTCGCTCTAAAAATACAATCCTTAGCCATGATATTTTGAGCGGAAGAAGAGCTGGCATTATAGGAACTGGCACTTAAATACAATATATCAAGATTACAACGACTTAAAAGAATATTCGACACAGTTATCCCATCTGAGGTAGTTCCCTCTCCAATCCAGATTTCTCCGTCATGAAAGATTCCCTGCAGAAGACTAAAATCTGAACCACCCATAAAATGGATGTTTCCGTTGATAACCGTTCTTCCGGTGGCTGCAGAGGCTTCGGGTACGTGACCGGCTCCAATTATGTTCAAAGTCTTATTAATAACCAAACCGGAAACCTGAAAGGTTCCCCCCGGAATGTACACATAATCGCCGTCTACCGCAGCAGCAACGGCCTCAGGTATGGTATAGAAGGTCTTGGTACTGGTATCGTTTTGTACCACAATAAGGCCTTGTGCGCTCAAGCTAACCACAAAAGCCAGAGAGAAAAAAAGAGAAAGTAGTGTTTTCATAAGAAAGGGGGTTTAAAAAAGTGAGTAATAAAAAATTGTTTGAGAAGATTCTAATCGGAAAAATTACTCAAGGCCTCGAGCAAAACTTGCTTTTTGTAGGGGTCTATCGGAAAACTGTATTGGTTGCCAATAACGACACAGGCCTTATCGGCCAGGGATACATCACTCAGGTAAAACAAATTGACCAGGCAATCGGCGTTGATCCGGAAAAAACTGCTCACCTTTTTTTCGAGCATATCAAGCTTTAGGTTCAGGGCGATCTCTCTACCCGATTGATACAGGGCTGTGCAGCCCTGGCCCTCGGCCCGGAAAAACAGAATACTGTCCGGATCGAGCAGATGAATCGAATCGCCGTTGGAGATTTTGATTTTTGGTTTTACAACACTTGAGTCCATAACACGGGCTGGTTTTAGCCTAATAATTAAGGACAAGTATAGTGCAAAAGAAATGAAAATTTTCAGTCAATGAATATTCGGCGGCTTTGCCTGAACATTCGGTCAGTTATTGAAGAAATTCGGGAAAAC
>CAZNQD010000019.1:0-33703 GCA_964575345.1 uncultured Bacteroidales bacterium | reverse complement strand
GCCCATTCAGCCGAAACGATGCGGTCTCCGTCGCTGCTCTTCAGGCGCATGGCAATGGGGCATTGCCTTTTGTGCACATAAATAAAGCCGTTTTGGGCCACGTAACCCAATACCGCGTCTCCCGGGATGGGTTGACAGCAATCAGAGAGGTGATAGTCACTTTGAACCGATTCTTCGGTAAGTTGGTGGGTAGTTTTTAGGTCGACTTTTTTAGTTTCCTTCTCCGGCTTGGTTTTGGAGCCAAAGGTGAGTTTCCAGTATTTGACCAGCAGGTTCCGGCTGTCTTTTTTGAAGAGTTCGGCTTCGGAATCGTTTAGCTCCAGTTCGCCGGTGCCCAGTTTCAGCAAGAGTTCTTCTTTGTCGAGGCAGTTGCAGTTAGTCAGCAAAACTTGAATGTTGTCAGCGTCGGTCGGTAAACGAAGCTTGTTGAAGAACTCATTGAGCAGCTCTTCGCCTTTTTTGATGCTCTCCCGGTTGTCTTTGCGAAAACGGGCTTTGATTTTGGAATGAGCCTTGCCGGTGGTGACAAATTTCAGCCATTCGTATTGAGGGCTTTGGCTGTCGGAGGTGAGAATTTCCACCTGGTCGCCGCTTTTGAGCACATGGCTCATGGGTACCAGCTGATGGTTGACTTTGGCGCCGATGCAATGGTAGCCCAGCTCGCTGTGCAGTTCAAAGGCAAAATCCAGGGCGGTGGCTCCCTGAGCCAGGGTTTTGATATCTCCCTTGGGGGTAAAGACAAAGATCTCGGACGAAAACAGGTTCATCTTGATGGTATTCAGCACATCGAGAGTGTTGGGTTCGGGGCTTTCCAAAATTTCCTTGATGGTGAGTATCCAATGGTTGAGCTCGTTGTCTTCTTCGATTTCGCCCAGTTTGTATTTCCAGTGGGCGGCAAAACCTCTTTCGGCAATGCTGTTCATTCTGGAACTGCGAATCTGGACTTCGATCCAGTCGCCGGTAAAGCCCATAACCGTGGTGTGCAGGGCCTGATAACCGTTGGCCTTGGGATTGTTTACCCAGTCGCGCAAACGGTCGGGGTGGGGCTTGTAAATATTGGTGATGGTGGAATAAATATCCCAGCATTGTTTCTTTTCGAGGGCGAGCATGTCCTTTTCGTTCTCAAGATGCTCGGGGGCGTCGAAAATGACACGGACAGCCAGAAGGTCGTAGATTTCTTCGAACTGGATGTTTTTGGTGTTCATCTTGTTCCAGATGGAATAGGCTGTTTTTACCCTTTCCTTGATGTAGTATTTCAAGCCCAGTTTATCCAGTTCGTGTCGGATGGGTTCAATAAAGGAATGGTAAAGTTCCTTTCGCGTTTCGGCCGTGAGGGCCAGTTTCTGGGTGATTTGCCCGTAAGCTTCGGGATGTTCGTATTTGAAACTCAGTTCTTCGAGTTCGGTTTTGATCCGGTTCAATCCCAAACGGTGAGCCAGGGGAGCGTATAAGTACATGGTTTCGCCGGCAATTTTGTATTGTTTGCCCGGCGACAGGGCGCTCAGGGTCCTCATGTTGTGCAGGCGGTCGGCCATTTTGATCAGGATTACCCGGATGTCTTCGGACATGGTCAGGAGTAAACGTCTGAAATTTTCGGTTTGAGTGGAAGCATTCTCTCCGAAGATTCCTCCCGAGATCTTGGTCAACCCTTCCACTATGGAGGCAATTTTGTCGTTGAAGTTGTTGCGGATGTCTTCGACGGTAAACTCTGTGTCTTCGATCACGTCGTGCAAAAGAGCCGAACAGATAGAGGTGGAACCCAGGCCTATTTCGGAACAACAGATGCGGGCCACGGCCAGAGGATGCATTACATAAGGTTCTCCCGAGCGGCGTTTGATACCTCTGTGGGCATTATAGGCAAACTTAAAAGCCTTGGTAATCAAATCCACTTTTTTGCGGTGGTTTGAATTCAGGTAATCGTTGAGCAAAAGCTGAAATTGCTCTATGATTTTTTCTTCTTCAGGAGTTGTTGCCTGTATACTATTCATAGTCAGCCTCAGAGTAAAGATTTATGCGAAATTAATAAAAAACAGACTGTCTTGCACAAACTCCCTAAATTAAAGATCAATAAATAAGCAGGCGTTGCCCGATTTGCAACGTAGTGCTCCTGAGGTTATTCCAGTTTTTAAGCTTTTGAACGGTCACGTTATGCCTCGAAGCAATCACCGAGAGGTTGTCGCCCCGCTTCACTCTGTAAACAATGGCATCGCCCGGCGCGGCCTGTCCCGATTGAACCGAAACCAGCCTCGAAGCCAGCAATTCCTGCTCTTTGTAGCGGGGAATGCTGTCCTGCAATTCTGTAAATACCGGCGAATATTCCATGGGCAGATAGAGTATGCCGGCCCTGGAGGCGGTGCCGTGAGCAATATCGTTTCTGAAATGGGGATTCAATAATTTTATTTCCTGCATAGGAATCCCGCAGACTTCGGCAATTTGCTGGAAGTGCATGTTTTGATGAATCATAAAGGTATCAATCACCGGAGGAAAATTGTTTTGAGCCGGACAAATACCGTGTTCGGAGTAATAGGTCATTACATAATTGGCGGCAATGAACAGGGGCACATAGCTGCGGGTTTCTCTGGGCAGGTAGTAGTAGATTTCCCAAAAACCGCGTTTTCCGCCTGAGCGGCGTATGGCTTTGTTCACGTTGCCCGGGCCGCAGTTGTAGGCTGCTATGGCCAGGTTCCAGTCGCCAAACATGGAATAGAGGCTTTTCAGGTATTTGGTGGCGGCATAGGTCGATTTTACCGGATCCCGCCTTTCGTCGGTAAGGCTGTTGATTTGCAGCCCGTACATCTTGCCGGTGGCGTACATAAATTGCCATAAACCGGTAGCGCCGACTCTGGAAACAGCCCGGGGATTCAGGGCCGATTCAATGACGGGCAAATACTTGAGCTCCACGGGCAAGCCGCTCTGGTCGAGTGCCTGTTCAAAGAGTGGAAAATAATACACTCCGGCTCCCAGCATGGCTTCTACCTGCATTCTTCGTTCGTTCAGGTAGAGGTCGATGAAACGTCTTACTATCCTGTTGTAGGGCATCTCGATGATGTTGGGTAAATCCGTGAGCCGTTGAATGTAGGTCAATTCAGGTGTGGCAGAACTGTCTTTTAGGCTGGGCCGGCAGTTTTCGTCAAAAATAAGCAGGGCCTGCCGTTGCCATTCGTAAATGAGGCTGTCGGTGTTGGCGTCGAAATGAAAAGTGGGATCCAGGCCGGGATCGTCGAAATAATGGCTGGAATCCATTTCGACCAGTATCTTCAGCCCTTCGCTGAAGAGGCTGTTTTCTATTGAATCGGGATTTATTTCAGAGGCTGATACGCCCTCTTCTGCCAACAGGCTGTCCTGTTTGGCCGTTCCGGGGTCGGGCAATCTGTCCGATTGCTCAGTCGTATCGTCTGTTAACTGCCCTTGATTGCCTGTTAGTGATTGTTTCGGGTGGTCCTTTGTTTGTTCAGTCAAGGTTTTTTTTGTGAAAATATTCTTGAAAAATTGTCCGGACACAGGTAGTGTAAACAAGCCTGAAACAAGCAGCAGGTAGACGATTCTTTTCATGTGTTTTTGTCGTTATTATTAAAACCTGAACAAGCAGGATACTTCCATTGCGTGGCCGCCTCCGGGGAAGGTTCTGACCGGTTGCAGCTGAATACTCAGGTCGGGACTTACGTTAAAATCGAACAATTCGGCATCGACATAGGCATCCAGGATGCAAATCAGATAAAAGCCCACGGCCCCGATGATGCTCAAATCGCGTTGCCGGCGAAAGGTTTGCTGGCGGTTTTTGAGCACCGTCCGCAACTGCGACTCGGTATAGGAATAGCCAGGCGGCAGCAAGTCCAAAAAACTGTTGGTGTCGGGGTTGTTGTCGCTGATGTCCCTGTAGGCGTTGGTATAGGCCACGTAGTATTTGCCGTTCCAGTCGATGGCATAAGCCAGGCCTACGGCGCCACCGGCCACTATGGGCAGTTTCCAGTATTTTCGGTTGTAGAACTGTCCCAGCCCCGGGCAAAGGGCTGCGTACCACAGGGCTTTGGAGGGAAGGGGCTTAAACAGTTTTCGTCTCTGCACAGCGGTGTCGGTATTCATAAAGCTTTCCATGTCGGGCCTCAAAGAGAGGCTGTCCAAAACAAGGAGCTCGTTTGGCCTGCTGCGTGAAGGATCCCTGGCAGGCACCGAAGAAAGACTGTCCGTGACGATGACCGTGCTGTCCTGAGCTGCTGACCGGCAAGCCAGGCAACAAAACAGCAGCAGTAGTATGATTTTGGCGAAATGGCCCATCTTCTTTTTATCGATCGGGTTCAGAGGTCTTGAGTGCTCAGCTAAATAATTGGTCGAGACGGAGTAATATTTCTTCCAGCTTTTTTTCTGAGGAAAAAGGTATGCTGATACTGCCTTTGCCCTGTTCGTTGATGCTGAAGCGTACTTTGGTGCCCAGTTTCAGGCTAAGTTGCTTTTGCAGGTCCCGGTACTCTTCGGAAGTCTTGCGGGGGAGAGGCTTTTTGAAGTTTTGCGATTTGCCGCTCTCTTCGTCGCGGACCAATTCCTCGACCTTGCGCACCGACAAGCCTTGTTTTAAAATTTGTTCGTAAAGAGACAGTTGCAATTCCGGGCTTTGTACATTGATCAGTGCGCGGGCATGCCCCATGTCGATGGTTTTGTTTTTGAGCCCCATCTGAATCTCGGCCGGCAATTTGAGCAAACGCATGTAATTGCTGATGGTGGTTCTTTTTTTGCCTATGCGCTCACTGAGTTTTTCCTGGGTCAGCTTGTAGACTTCGGCCAGTTTCTGGTAGGCCAGGGCGATTTCGATGGCATTGAGGTCTTCGCGCTGAATGTTTTCGATCAGGGCCATTTCCATCATCGAATCGTCCTCGGCGGTTTTTATGTAGGCCGGGATTTTTTTGAGTCCTATGGATTTGGAAGCGCGCACCCGGCGTTCGCCCGAGATAATCTGGTAATAGCCGTCGTCCATTTTGCGCAGGGTGACGGGCTGAATAATGCCGATTTCCCGGATGGAAACAGCCAACTCCTCGAGGGCTTCGGGTTCGAAATCGGTTCTGGGTTGTTCCGGGTTGGGCCTGATAAGCTCCAGCTCAACTTCGCTGATGGACGATGAGCCTACGGTTTGTATGTCGTCGGTGCTGATCAGGGCATCCAGTCCTCTTCCCAGTTTGTTTTTTATTGCCATAGCGTAATGAGCTTACTTGTTTTTGCGAATAATTTCCAGGGCCAGTTGAATGTGGTCTATGGCCCCCTTGGAGTCGGCATCGTAGAGCATCACCGGCTGTCCGTGGCTGGGAGCCACACTCAGGGTAACGTTGCGTTGAATGACTGTTTTGAATACCAGGCCCTGAAAATGCCGGCGGACCTCGTCGGCCACCTGTTTGGCCGAACGCAGGCGCTGGTCGTACATGGTCAGCAAAAAACCCTCGATTTCCAGGCCGGTGTTCAGCCGGCTCTTGATTATCTTGATGGTATTGAGTAATTTACTGATGCCCTCCAGGGCGAAGTATTCGCATTGTACGGGGATCAGCACCGAGTCGGCAGCGGTCAGGCAGTTGACCGTGATAAGGCCCAGCGAGGGAGAACAGTCGACCAGAATATAATCGTAAGAACTTTTTAGAGGCTGCAACACAGCGGACAAAATCTTTTCCCGGTTTTCGATGTTGATCATTTCCAGTTCGGCTCCCACCAGGTCGATGTGAGAGGGCAAAACATCGAGGTATTCGATGGCGGTTTTCTGTATGCCTTCGGCAGGGTTTGCCCCGTCAATCATGCATTCGTAAATGCTGGTGCTGACCTGCCTGATGTCTATGCCCAGGCCCGATGAAGCATTGGCCTGAGGGTCTGCATCAATCAGCAAAACCTTTTTTTCCTGTACAGCCAGCGAGGCTGCCAGGTTGATGGCGGTGGTGGTTTTGCCTACACCGCCTTTTTGATTGGCTAATGCTATAATTTTCCCCATAAACCGAACCGGATTTTTTGAAAGTGCAAAGATAGAAAAAATAATTGTCTCTGTCTTTTTCTCTGCGTAAAATCCGTGCCGCTTTCCATTAGGTTGCTTTATGTTAAGTAGTTGTAGATCAGCTCTGCTGTTCGGGCGGCAGCTCCCGGCTCGCCCAGTTTTTTGCGCATAAAGCCGTAAGCCTCTTGCATTTCCGTGATACAGGCCTGGTCCGACAAAATTTTATCCAATTCTTTTTTGAGCCGCTCGCAGTTGTATTCGTTGGCCACCAATTCCACCACCACCTCCTTATCGGCGATCAGGTTGACCAGCGAAATAAAAGGGGTACGAATCAGGTATTTACGCCCAATTTTATTCAAAAGACCTCCTATTCTCAGGGCGTAGCAAACCACCTGTGGCACACCGAACAAAGCTGTTTCCAGAGTGGCCGTGCCCGAAACCACCAGGGCTGCCCTGCTTTGAGCAAGCAAAGAATAAGTTTCGTCGTAGACCAGCCGGCAATCGTAGTTTTCGATGTAGGAAGCGTAAAAATCTTTGTCTATGCCCGGAGCGCCGGCCACTACAAGCTGATGATCGGGATAAGCGGCGCCCACCCTGAGCATCAGGGGCAGGTTGGCTTTGATTTCCTGGCGCCGGCTGCCCGCCAGCAAAGCGATGATGGGTTTCTGAGCCAGCTGATGCTTTTCGCGCCAGCTTTTTAAGTCTGGCTTGCTGTTTTTAAAAGCTTCCACACTGTCCAGGCTGGGATTCCCCACATAAAAGGCCTGGTAATGTTGCCGGTCAAAATAGGCTTTTTCGAAAGGGAGTATGGAATACAGCCGGTCGATGTCGCGGCGGATGTTACGTATGCGGTAGCCTTTCCAGGCCCAGAGCTTGGGCGATATATAATAATGTATGGGTAGGCCGGGCTGCTTTTTTTTGATGTAAGCGGCAATATTCAGGTTGAAGCCCGGATAATCGATCAGTATGAGTACATCGGGCTGCCAGCTCAGGATGTCTTTTTTGCAGACTCTCAAGTTGCGGAGCAGGCTCCGGGCATGCAGGATAACCGGCAGGATGCCCATATAGGCCATCTTTTTGTAATGAATCAGCGGCACTCCTCCCAGGGCGGCCATTTTGTCTCCTCCCAAAAAGCGAAATTGGGCCTTAGGGTCTTTTTCGACTAAGGCTGCCATCAGGTTGGCGGCGTGCATGTCGCCCGAAGCTTCACCGGCAATCAGATAGTATTTCATGGGCTCAAAGATTCAATAGCTCAAAACTTCACCGGCTTAAAGCCCCCAGGTTTGCAGTTGGCTGATAAGGGAATGGCTGGTTGCATCAATACAGGAGGGTACTACCGAAATATAACCCTGGCGCATGGCCGACAGGTCGTTGTCGCCGGCATCTTCTTCGAGGTTGAGGAATTTGCCGGTGAGCCAGTAACGTTTGGCATTGTTGGGATGCGAACATGGGATAAACTCTTCGACCCAGCGCCCCTTGCCCTGGCGGCATATTTTGGTTCCTTTGATTTCGTTGTGGTTGGGAATGTTCACGTTGAGGCAGACGCCGTAAGGCAGGCCTTTGTCGAGCACCGCCTGCACGATGTTGCGAATGTGGGGCAGGGCAGGCTCAAAATTGGCTTCCGCTTTGTGGTCGTCTATGGAAAAACCTATCGATGGGTAGCCGGCCATGCAGCCTTCGAGCACGGCTCCCATGGTTCCGGAATAATGGATGGCTATGGAGCCGTTAAAGCCGTGGTTGATGCCGGCAATAATCAGATCGGGTTTACGCTCGTCCGTCAGCAGATTCAGGGCCAGTTTGATGCAATCTACCGGTGTGCCGTTGCTCGAGTATTGGATCAGGCCTTCTTCTTTTGATACCAGCTTGCAGGTGAGGGGCTCTTTAAGGGTAAAAGCCGTAGACATACCGGAACGTTCGGTTTCGGGGGCCATTACCAACAAATCTCCCAGAGGTCGCAATACATCAATCAGGCAGCGTATTCCCTGAGCGAGAATACCATCGTCGTTCGAAATCAAAAACAAAGGTCTCATAAGTATAGTACAAAGTGTAGGCGCAAAGGTAGTCAAAAAAAAACGTAGATTCTTTTGTGAGATCCGAAAATTCGCCGTACTTTTGCAGGCCAATTCTCTATGGTTTTTTATAAGATTTTAGTTCATAAGGAATTAAGTTCGAAGACCTTGGGATTTGTTTATTTTATACGATAATTAATTAACAATTAAAATCCAAAGAAGCAGTGGACAGTTTGAGTTACAAGACCATTTCTGTTAACAAGGCAACGGCACAAAAAGAATGGGTTGTAGTTGATGCAACCGATCAGGTGTTGGGACGTTTGGGGACGAAGGTTACCAAGTTGCTGAGAGGTAAGTACAAACCAAGCTTTACACCCCATGTGGATTGTGGTGACAATGTCATCATTATCAATGCGGATAAAGTCAGGCTTACCGGTTCAAAATGGAATGATCGCATTTATTTGCGCCACACGGGATATCCGGGTGGGCAAAGAGAGTTTACCCCGGCAAAATTAATGGCCAAGGATCCGTTAAGTTTATACCGGAAAGTGATTAAGGGTATGCTTCCCAAAAACCGTTTGGGCGAAGCTGTTATCAACAATTTGTATGTGTATGCAGGAAGCGAACATCCTCATCAGGCACAAAATCCGAAGGCAATCGATTTAAACTCACTTAAATAATTATGGAAGTAGTAAATGCAATAGGAAGAAGAAAGGCAGCGATTGCCCGTGTATTCGTTACTGAAGGAAACGGAACCATCAGTATCAACAAAAAGGACCTGTCGGTGTATTTCCCCTCCGGTATTCTTCAGTATGTGGTTAAACAACCGCTCAATAAACTGGAGGTTGACGGAAAATACGACATCAGCGTAAGCCTCAGAGGAGGCGGTTTCAAAGGACAAGCTGAGGCTTTGCGCCTGGCCATTTCCCGCGCCCTTGTCAAAATCAATCCCGAAGACAAGCCTGCTCTGAGAGCCGAAGGGTTTATGACCCGCGATTCCCGCATTGTAGAACGCAAAAAACCGGGTCGTCCCAAAGCAAGGAAGAGATTCCAGTTCAGCAAGCGTTAATATTTTGATACCACTGCTCAATAATAAAAATGTAGCGTTTAGTATCTAAATGGTCAGGACTTCCGGCTTAGGCCGAGAACTACCGGACGATTGAATGAGCCCCAAAAGAATGTAAACGAAATTAATTAACCATCATGTCAAGAACTAATTTTGATCAATTACTGGAAGCCGGAGTGCATTTCGGACACCTTAAGAGAAAATGGAACCCCGCCATGGCTCCGTACATCTTTATGGAACGTAACGGCATCCATATTATAGACCTGCACAAAACAGTTGTCAAACTGGACGAAGCTGCCGAGTCAATGAAAAATTTTGCCCGCTCGGGAAAGAAAATTCTCTTTGTAGCCACCAAAAAACAAGCCAAAGACATCGTTGCCCAAATAGCCGGATCCGTCAGTATGCCTTATGTTATCGAGCGTTGGCCCGGAGGAATGCTCACCAATTTCCCCACCATCCGCAAGGCTGTAAAGAAAATGTCCACCATCGACAAAATGTCTACGGACGGTACTTATAGCAATTTGTCCAAAAGGGAACGTTTGCAGATTGCCCGCAAAAGAGCCAAACTGGAAAAGAACCTGGGCAGTATTGCCGATCTGAACAGATTGCCTTCGGCTTTGTTTGTGATTGATGTCATGAAAGAACAAATCGCTGTTCACGAAGCCAATCGTCTGGGTAT
Source organism: uncultured Bacteroidales bacterium (assembly GCA_964575345.1). Lineage (GTDB taxonomy): Bacteria > Bacteroidota > Bacteroidia > Bacteroidales > UBA1402 > UBA1402. Next base: position 23,987 of record CAZNQD010000019.1, on the reverse strand, counting down.
TCCCGTCTTTGCCATGGTCGATACCAATTCCGATCCTTCCAACATCGATTTTGTCATTCCCGCCAACGACGACGCCACCAAATCCATCGAGATTGTAATGTCGACGGTTTGTGCCGCCATTGCCGAAGGCCTCGAAGAACGCAAAATCGACAAAGCTGATGCCGACGCTGCAGCTGCCGTTGCCGATGAAGAGGAGAGCAACGAAAATGCAAGCCGCAGGGAACGTCGTTCCAAAGCAACCCGTCGGGAACGTATCCAAAAAGAAGACGAGGAAGCACTGAAAGCAAGAGTGGCCTCGAAGTTTATGAAAGACGACGACGAATAGTCGGATCGTGTTACGGGATTGAGCCGGTAACGAAGATTTATTACAAAAAAAAGAAGAATTATGGCAGTAACTATGGCAGATATCTCGAAGCTTCGCACTATGACCGGAGCCGGGATGATGGATTGTAAGAATGCGCTTAACGAAGCGAACAACGATATGGAAAAAGCGATTGAAATCATTCGCAAAAGAGGTCAGGCAATTGCGGCAAAGCGCAGCGACAGGGAAGCTTCCGAAGGTTGCGTCCTGGCTGGCTGCAAAGATGGATTTGCCGCCATCGTAGCCCTGAAATGCGAAACCGATTTTGTGGCTAAAAACCAGGATTTTATTGCTCTTACCAAGTCTATCCTTGATTTAGCCCTGGCTGCAAAGGTCGAAAACATCGAAGCCCTGCAGAAGAGCACTATGGATGGCAGAACAGTGGCCGACCTGGTTACTGAACGCAGTGGTATTACAGGCGAAAAAATGGAATTGGGTTACTACGAATGTGTGAAAGCGGCTTCCGTGATGCACTACATACATCCCGGAAATAAGTTGGCAACCATAGTAGGTTTCAACAAAGAAGCCGAATATCAGGCAGCCCGAGACGTGGCCATGCAAATAGCTGCCATGAGTCCGGTTTCGCTCGACAGAGCTTCTGTACCTGCCAAAATCGTAGAACAGGAACTCGAAATCGGCCGTGAAAAAGCCCGCCAGGAAGGCAAGCCCGAAAACATGCTCGATAAGATCGCCCTGGGCCGTCTGAATAAATTTTATCAGGAATCTACTTTGTTGGAACAAGCTTTTATCAAAGACGCTAAGATTTCGATAGCCCAATACCTCAAAAGTGTAGACAAAGACCTGGCTCCCGTTGCTTTCAAACGTATTACCCTGAATCAGGAGTAATTGGATCAGGAATTAGTATGTCTAATTTTATATTTGAATGGTTTCCGGTTGACTATCGGGGACCATTCTTTTTATAATCGCCTTTGAGCGAATACCCCAATTTCTGTAAGTAAGGCAGGATTTTGTCGCGCAGGTCGCCCTGAAGCAAAATTTCATCGTCTTTGGCCGAACCGCCGATGCCCAAAGTGCTTTTCAATTGACTGGCCAGCTCTGTGAGTTCCTGTTGGCTGCCCTTGAATTCACTGATAATGGTAGTGGGCTTGCCGTTGCGTTTTTCGAAACGGACGCAGAGCTGTCCTTTTTTGACCGGAGCGGGAGTGGGGGCCGATTCAAAACCTGATGTTTCAGTGTTTACTGCTTGCGCTTCTGAGCTTTTGGCCAGGGCAGCCAGTCGTTCTTTCCAATCTTGTGCGGGCATAGGGCTTGATGGTTAAGTTATTACTATCTACGCGGTCATGACGGACTTTGGACAAAAGTAAACTGCATTTGTGAACTCACAAAATTTTGTGATATCATTAAAATTATTTATTATTTTTGCATCAAATCTACACTTAGCATTGAGTATGAACGAAGTAAAAAAGGGATTAACTGTTCCTGAACCGACGCTCAGGCGACTGCCCTGGTACCTGGCTTTTCTTAAAATGGCAGCAGCCCGGGGTGAAACCCAAATGTCGTCCACTCAGATATCCAGAGCCATCAATGTAAGTGCTCCCCAGATCGCCAAAGATCTTTCCTGTCTCGAAATAAGCGGCAAGACCCGAATCGGTTACGATGTACAGTTGTTGATTTCCGTGCTGGAGCAATACCTGGGCTTTACCAAGGTGCATAAAGCCTTTTTGTTTGGTGTGGGCAACCTGGGGGCTGCACTGCTGCACGACAAAGGATTGTCGCAGTACGGTCTGGAGATTCTGGCCGGCTTCGATGTTAATCCCTGGGTGGTAGGTACCGCCATACAGGGCATACCTGTCTACCACATCAGTGATTACCCCGCCATTCAAACAACGACCAATGCTTCTATTGGTATTTTGACCGTCCCTGTGCAAAAAGCCCAGGAAGTGGCCGAAGAAATAGTACAAGGGGGCATTCGGGCCATCTGGAATTTTACTCCTTTCAGGATTCACATCCCCGAAGATATTGTCATACAAAATACTTCCATTTATGCCCATCTGGCAGTAATGTTCAACCGGATGGAAAACAAGCTCTGAGAAGGTATGAAGATTATTGCTGTCGGGATGAATTATCTCCCTCACATTCAAGAACTAAACTCGGAAAGGCCCGGGGAGCCGGTTCTTTTCCTAAAACCAGATTCAGCTCTCTGTTCCGATAAGCAACCATTTTTTCTGCCCGATTTTTCGCAGGAAATTCATTACGAAACCGAACTGGTGGTAAAAATTGGCAAGTTAGGCAAAAACATAGCCGAAAAATTCGCCCATCGCTATTACGAAGAAATCAGCCTGGGCCTGGATCTGACAGCCCGCGATTTGCAAAGAAACCTGAGGGCCCGGGGCTTGCCCTGGGAAATCAGCAAAGGATTTGACCAGTCGGCTGTAGTGGGACGTTTTATCCCCAGGGATCGTTTTGAAGATATACAGCAATTGCATTTCAGGCTCGATCTGAACGGAAAAACAGTGCAACAGGGCTATACCGCCGAAATGTTGTTTGGGGTGGATCGGATTATAGCCTACGCCAGTCGTTTTTTTACCCTGAAAACCGGCGATCTGTTTTTTACGGGTACTCCCTGCGGAGTGGGGCCTTTACACAAAGAAGATCATTTGGAGGCCTGGCTCGAAGGTGAAAAGATGTTGCATTTAAGGGTGAAATGACAATAGAGTGACTGAATTTCCGTTTCTTCTCTGTTGGATAGCGTCGAAACCACATGAAACTATATAAGGCGATTTGGAGCTTATTCCTGAGCTGTATTCTTACGGCTTCTTATGCACACAGCCTCGACTGGCATTACAGTGTTCCTGCCCAGGGCGGCAGGCTCTGGTCCTTTGAGGGGGCTGTGCAGCTTGAAGAGGAGAGCCTGCCGCTTTATTCCGAAACTTTTCGGCCCGGTGGAGACGTACAAAGGCCGGAGCTTAGATTTCCGGTGTGGGAAGAAATCAAAGGCAAAGACTTACAGGCTTATAAGTCTCTTTTGGATAAGTTTCCCGACAGCCTCGAACTGCATATCAACAAAGGCATTCAGCGCAAAGAGGCTGTCTGGGATTTATATTTTTATCCATTCCTGCACAAGAACGGACGTTACTACAGGTTGCTTTCTTTTGAATGGGCTTATATCAGGGAAGCTGCTGCCGGTCTGCTGAATAACGATCGCCAAGAGGATACTCCCCGTTACGTTTCCTTGTTTTCGGGGCAACCGGCCTCGGTATCGCCGGGGCTGCGCTATGCCGAAAATTCCAGGCTGAGCAGCGGAAAATTCGTGAAAATCAGTGTCGAAAACACGGGCATCTACAAGCTCAGTTTCGATGACTTGCGCAAAATGGGCATAGATCCGGCCAAGGTGCAGCTTTACGGTTACGGAGGGCAGTTGTTGCCCGAGGATTATACTCAGCCCTATATTGACGATTTGCCCGAACTTTCGTTTTACAAAGACGAGGAGCAAGGCTACCTGCTGTTTTACGGACTGGGGCCTTTATCCTGGAATTACGAAGCCTCAAAAGGGCTGTTTACCCGCCTGAACAACCATTATTCCACCAAAGGCTATTATTTTGTAGGGGAACGTTCCGAAGGCACCAAACCGATAGATGAACTGCCCGCACCTTCCCGGGAACCCGACTCCGAGGTCAGGGCATATACCGCTGTTGAACTGCACGAAAGGGATCTTTACAATCTCGGTGCTACAGGCAGAGAATGTTATGGCGAAGATTTAATAAGTAATCCCGATCTGAGTCTGAGCTTCAATTTTGAAGATATACTGAGCGGAGAGCAGGCAAGTATTGTGGTAGAAACGGCCGCCCGCAGTACCTTGTCGGGATCCACCCGCCTTTACGTCGATAACAGCTTCCTTGGATCGATGAATTATTCGGCCGTTTCTTCCTCGGATTCTTACACCTACGCCCGTGGCAGCAGTCTGACCAAAACTTTTTTGCCTCAGGGCAATGCTATCACTGTGAGGCTGCAATATAACAGCAATGGGGTAATACCCAAAAATGCTCATCTCAATTATGTGGCGATCAATGCGCGTTGCCGTCTGGTGTTAAACTCAGCCTCTCTGGCTTTCAGAGATCCCCTAAGTCTGGGCGCCGGCAAAATCAGCCGTTTTTGCCTTGAGTCTGCCGACGCTTCTACCCGCGTGTTCGAAATAGGAAAAACAGGCAGTATGAAGCAAGTGACCGGGGAACGTATAGGAACAGAATACCAATTCGTCGTTTCTACCGACAGTTTGCGGGAATTTGTGGCAGTAAACCTCAAAGGCAATTTTCCTAAACCGGTCATTGAAGGGCAGGTTCCTAATCAAAATTTGCATACCTTGCCGGCTCCGGAATTCATAATCCTTACACATTCCGATTTTATTGCCGAAGCTCAGGAGTTGGCTCAGGCACACCGTGATTACGATCAGCTTAGTGTACTGGTGGTCACTACCGAACAGGTTTACAACGAGTTTTCATCGGGCACTCCCGATGCCGGTGCTTATCGCCGCTTTTTGAAGATGTTTTACGACAGGGCAACAAGTGCAGAGGATATTCCCCAATCTCTCTTGCTCTTTGGAGACGGAGTGTACGATAATCGCCTGGTGACGGCCGCCTTCTCCTCGGGGAGTTCGAGTCCCAACAAAATTCTGACCTTTCAGTCCAAAGAAAGCCTCGAAGGCACCTCTTCTTTCGTAACCGACGATTATTTCGGTTTCTTGGACGACAACGAAGGAGTCAATCTGCCTTACGACAAAATGGATATCGGCATAGGTCGTTTCCCTGTGCGCAGCAAAGCCGAAGCCAGGATAGTCGTCGACAAAACGCTGTCTTACATCAACAACAGGGACAAAGGCAGCTGGAAAAACCAACTTTGCTTTATTGGCGACGACGGAGACAACAATACCCATGTATCCCATGCCGATAAACTGGCCGAATCCGTCAAAAGCATTAATCCGGAGTTTATGGCACACAAAATTTATGTAGATGCCTATCAGCGCGAAACCAGTTCTGCAGGCACTACGGTACCGGGAGCCAACAAACGCCTGGCCGAATTGATGAATTCCGGACTGCTGCTGCTCAATTACAGCGGTCACGGTTCCACCACTACCTGGGCCAGCGAGCAATTACTTACCATAGGGGAGATCAGGGAAATGCAAAACAATCGTTTACCTCTCTGGGTAACGGCCACCTGCGATTTTTGCCGTTACGACGATGCCCTTACTTCGGGCGGGGAATATATTTTCCTCAACGAGAAGGGTGGCGGTATCGCTTTGTTTACTACTTCCAGAGTGGTGTATTCAGGGCCTAATTATACCATCAATAAAAGTTTTATTGACCATATTTTTGCCACCGAAAACGGCCGGCGCCTGAGCCTGGGCGAAGTGATGTGCCGGACCAAACAGTCTGAATCGCTCAAATACGACCGCAATAAGCTGAATTTTGCGCTGATAGGCGATCCGGCCCTTAAACTGAGTTACCCCGAATATAAGCTGGAAATAACCCGTATCAATGGCAGGGAACTGCAGGCAGGTGTGTACGATACGCTCAGTGCGCTGGGCACAGCCGAATTCGGCGGCAGGGTGCTGCGATACGACGGAAGTTTTGCCGACGATTTCGACGGGCTTGTGTATCCTGTCGTCTACGATGCGGAAGATTTGATAGAGACTTTGGGCAACAGCGGTAACGATGTTTTTAGGTATTACGACCGCAGTAAAGTACTCTTTGCCGGCAAAGAGCAAGTCAGCAATGGTACATTCGATTTCCGCTTTATAGTGCCCAAAGACCAGAGTTATTCCTACAAAGCGGGCATGATCAATTTATATGCACACAACACCGGGGGAGATATCGAAGCACAGGGCGTCTTTAAACAATTCCTGCTTGGCGGCACCAACGGCGCAGCCTTGCCCGACAGCACAGGACCGGTGATCAGGTTATTTTTGAACGACACCAACTATGTTGACGGAGGCAAAGTAAACAGCAGGCCCGGCCTGATTGCTTTGTTGCAGGACGAAAGCGGCATCAACATGAGCGGCAGCAGTTTCGGCCACGACCTGGTGTTGACCATCGACGGCACAGATCGTCACATCCTGAACAATTATTACGAATCCGATTTAGGCTCCGGCAATTCGGGGCGTATCATTTACAAACTGCCTGAGCTGGAAACGGGCTTGCACAGCCTTAGCCTTAGAGCCTGGGATTTGCAAAACAATTCTTCGGTGGCCTCCATCGATTTTCGGGTGGTCAATGATCTGAGCCCGCGGCTGCAGGACCTGAATTTTTATCAAAACAGTGAAAAAGCCTGGTTTGCCTTCCGTCACGACCGCCCGGCAACCTGGATGCAGGCAGAGTTCAGGGTCTACGATATTTGGGGCAGGCTGCAATGGCGAAAGCAAGTCAATATGATGAATTCCGACAACAATAGTCAGGAGCTGGAATGGAATTATGTGGGCGAAAATGGCCGAAGAGTCGAAAATGGGGTGTATATTTGCAGGTTATTCGTCGTAAGCGATGATAATGAACAGGCGGTTGCCGCCAAAAAAATAATGGTAGGCCTGCAATAAAAAGGGCCCTTGCAGAGTTAAAGAGTAATAATTTACAAAGTAAACAAGATGATAAAATATGTTGGCCCGATCAGGGTATTAGTAACGGCAGCATTGTTGTTTTTTTCAATCGGTCTTAGTGCAGAAGAAAAATACAATCCCATTATCACTTCGGTACCTTCTTTGAGTATTGCTCCCGACGCACATGCCACGGGTTTGGGAGATGTGGGTGCTGCCACCGAGCCAAACGTGAATTCACAGTATTGGAATGCCTCCAAGTATGCGCAGATGGAAAGCCCTGCAGGCTTTGCCCTCTCGTTCACTCCCTGGCTCAGTCAGTTGGTAAACGACATCAATCTGACCAACCTGACGGGCTATATGAAAATCGGCGAGCTGCAATCGGTGAGTGCTTCCCTGCGCTATTTTTCCCTGGGCGAGGTTATCCTGAGGCAATCTCTGGGCGATCAGGGCTATTCCATACAACCTTACGAAATGGCGCTGGATGCAGCCTACTCCCGTATGCTTTCGCAGTATTATTCTATGTCGGTTGCCCTGCGCTATATCTATTCCGACCTGATGAGCAGCGATGATCCGGCCGGCAATGCTTTTGCCGCCGATATCAGTGGTTTTTATCGCAGGCCGGTATATTTTGGCCGCGAACAGGGCTTCTGGGCCTTCGGCTTTGATGTGTCCAACATCGGTACCAAAATATCTTACGACGCCTACAACACTTCTTATTTTATTCCCACCAACCTTCGTCTGGGAGCCAGCATGAAATATCCCTTTAACAGCTACAATGCTATTACCGTGGCCGCTGACGTGAATAAATTATTGGTGCCCACCCCTCAGGACTCTACCGAAAACACCACCGATATCTCCTCTATGGTAGGCATCTTCCAGTCTTTTGGCGACGCACCCGGAGGCCTGGCCGAGGAATTGAGCGAAATCAACTGGGGAATCGGGCTGGAATATGCCTACGACGAACAATTTTTTGTAAGAATGGGTTATCATTTCGAGGATAAATACAAAGGCAACCGTAAGTATTTCACCTTCGGCGTGGGATTCAAGATGAGTATGTTCAGCATTGACGCTTCGTATTTGGTTTCCCAGGCTCAAACCAATCCACTGGATCAGACGCTGCGCTTTACATTAGGTTTTGACATAGAAGGTATACGAAATCTGATAGGCCGATAAAATGCAATTACGGGTTGGACAAGGATACGACGTGCATCGTCTGGTACCCGGCCGCGAATTGTGGCTGGGCGGAATTCTCATCCCCTTCGAAAAAGGCCTTTTGGGACATTCCGATGCCGATGTGCTCATACATGCCATCTGCGATGCTTTGTTGGGAGCTGCCGGCCTGAGGGATATTGGTTTCCATTTTCCGGACAATGCCCCCGAATACAAAAACATCGACAGCAAGATTTTGTTTAAACAGACCACAGACCTGCTGGCCAAAAAGCAATGGGAAGTGGTCAACATCGATGCCACCCTCCTGGCCGAGAGGCCCAAAATTAATCCTTACATTCCACAGATGCAGGCGTGTCTGGCCGAACTGGCTCAGGTCGATAAAGAGATCATTTCCATCAAGGCCACTACTTCCGAAAAAATGGGTTTTGTGGGACGCGAAGAAGGCATGGCTGCCATGGCGGTAGCTCTTATCGGCCGAAAGTAAACACCCAGCCTGCCTGCAGGCAATGCGCAATGTAATCGTTCAGGCCGGCCTGGTATTGTACAAAAGCGTTGTTTTTGCCGGTTTTGAAATCCAGGCGGCTTCTTAGCACCAGAGGGCAATCTCCTTTTCCTGTCCAGCCCCAATAACCGCCCATTCCGTTTTCCCAGCTCAAAGCGCCAAAATCCAGTTTTAATTTGGCCGCATACACCGGCGCATCGTTTTGGTAGTTGTTGTTCATCTGGTAACACAGAAAGCCTCCCATAGCTACCAGGCGGATGTTTTTGAGCAGGCCGGCCTGCGAATTATAAAGGTCTTTGGCAAAACTCAGATCGAAGTAATAGCCGGGGGTATCAAAAAAGCGGGCGCCTCTGCTTCTGCTGCTCGAAGCTGTTTTCAGTACAATTTCGCCTAAAATTTCGGGTGCGTAGCGCTTCTCTTCCAGAACGCGAAATTGCGTAGCCAGGTAAAAATCTCCGATAAAAACAAGTTCTTCGGCCTCTTCGATGAGCGAGGCCCGTTGGTCGCGAATTTCCCGGCTGGTACGATAATGTTCGCCCAGCACTCCCCAGGCGCTCAGCGATAAGCGGCCCGGAACAAAGACATAAGCCAAACGGGTGGCAAGGCTTTGGGTTTGTTCTCCCGGCCCCCAAAACAGGCTGCCCGAGAATTCCAGTTGATGATTGTCACCGATAATTCCGTCGTAAAGCTCCGGTACCGGCAGGGCGTTGGGCCCGAAAAAAGCCGGGGTATAGGTCATGTAGTCTGCCCAATCGAGCTTTTCGTCGTATTGATGGAGTTGTTTCCACCAGTCGGGGATGGGCTGGCCCCGGGCAGGTAAAGCAATCAACAGCAGCGATAAAAAAAGGCTTTGATTACGATTCATTCTGTTTAATCTCCGGGCTTATTTTATTTGCTTGACGGCTTGTTCTGTTTTGTTAAATAGCTTTTTGGCAAGGGCAATCAAATCGTAATTGCGGATAAAGCCCGAAATGGCCGCCACTACAATCACAATACGGGCAATAACAAGCACCAGTGCCACAGCTAATAAAATAAATACAAGTTGAATGGCCAAAACACCGATGGCGTCGTTGTCTCTGGTGGTACTGCCGTCGCTCCATTTAGTGATATAGGTTGTCACCTGCATCGAGGCGGCTGCACCCAGCAAAGCTCCTGCCACGGTAAAAAGAGCGTATTTCAAGCCGCTGTATATGTTGGCTTCTACTCTGCGTTTTGAAATCATGTAACCATAGGGACGCAGGGCCAGAATATACAGGCCTATCCAGATCAGGCACCAGATGGCCGAGGCACGTTTACTGCGAACGTCTTTTGCCGCCTCTCTGATCTGATCTTTGTGGAATTCTTTTAGGCTCATCTTTTGAACCGATTCCAGATTCCTGTTGACTTTTTTGAGGCTTTCTTCATAGCCCTTTCTGACATCTTTGCTCAGGGTATCAATAGCCAATTTTTCCTGATAGTAGCTGATGCTTTTTTCGTAGGAGGCAATGCTGGCGTTTTGGGTGGATTTTATTTGATCCTCGGTCCAGTTCTTGACCTTGAGCATATCGTCTTTTTCTTTGTTGGCCTGTACAAAGAAGAAAATAGAAACAACAAACACACAAATTACTATCCACCAGGCAAATTCCCAGTGACGGGTTTTGGACCAATTCAACACATTGCGCATCCAATCGACGTGGCCGGTGAACTCGGTATCTGAGCGGTCTTCGATGGCTGAGTCCACCTGGTCGAGCAAGGCTTCCATTCTGAGGGTCTCGTCCATGCTGGTGGGATAAAAGTCGTCGTCTTCGATTTCTTTGCCTTTTTTCTTTTTCTTGGCAGCCCGCTTGGGAATATCAAGCAATTCCAGGAAGAGCTGCTCCGCTTTTTCATTTACGTTGTCTCCCTGTTTAATGTCTTCTTTACTGAATGGCGTGTAGCCCGTTTTCATGGTTTGTCCCTTTTTGGGTTCTTCGTCTTGTTTTGACATTGTTTGTGTTTTTAATTGGTTATTAGAGTAATGAAAGAAATTGAAGGCTTATCTCCAGTCTATGGTGACATTGCGAAATTCCACAGAGCCAAATTTAGCAAAAGGCAGTTTGATAACCGACAATTTGTCAACCTTAGCGGGTAGCACTTTGTTTCTAAAGGCATATACCTGTTTGACAGTGACATCGGTGAGGCCTTCCCAGCTGCTGCCGTAGGCATAATTTTCGTCTCCCTGGTTGTCGTAGGCCAGGAGGGTGTTGAGGTAAATCTGTTGGTTCACCTGGAAGTTGGTCACCTTGATGGTTAATTCAAAAGTTTGTGCTGCCCTGTTGCCTATGCAGGAAACAAATTCCACTTTGATGTCTTTCGAGGGATTGCTGACAGTAACTGCAGGTTTTTCTTCCTCTTTGGGCGTTTCTTTGGGCGTTTGTGTTTTTTTCCGCTGCACGGTGGTTTCGAAAGGTTGATTGCCATCTTCCTGCACCTTGAGGCTGCCTGAATTTTCGCCTGTTCTGAAGGGATCGTCGTTCTGTGCAAAGCTTGTACAGGCAATTAAGATTGCGGCCAGGCTGAATAGTATTTTTTTCATAGGGCTAGTTTTTTTTATAATAGATTTTTTTGGAAACAAAGTCGTTGCCGAATTTAAAGCGGATATCAATGTAGTTGCTGTCGTCTTGGTAGCAATTGAAATCGTTGAATTTAACCACCAGCAGATCGCCCTGATAGACGGGATTGAACTGGTCGGCACAATTGGACGAAATTCTGGCCTGTTGCGAGGTGGTAATGCTGCGCTGATTAAGAACCAGCCGCACACTGACCTCGCCGGCTTTGTTGCCCACCTCTTCGACGATGATATTTTTGTAGGCTTTGCGGTAGTTGTTGCTCAGTTGTTCTACCTGGGCGTAACGGGGATCGTCCTGGGTGAATTCCTGCAGGAAAGCTCTGAGTTCATTCAGGGTTTTGTCGATGAATTCAACGCTGGGAATGGTATTCAGGTCGTCGGCGTATTGTTTGATACGGGCATCCAGTTCGGCTTCGTGCGCCAGAAAAGCTTCCACCATACGTTTGAGTTCCAAATCGGAGAAGGGATATTTAACGTGGTAGTGGTAAGTACTGCTTTTGCTTTTTTTGTCGTAGATCTTTTCCCAGTAATAATCGCTGGCCCTGGACAGGGATATCTCGTTGATAAAGGGGATATTAGCCGCTTTGGTGTTGATATAGGATTCGTATTCTTCGCTGCGTTCCCTGTGTGAGTCGTTTACACTGGTTTCCCTGGTCCGGATGGTAGATTCCGACAATACCCTGGAGGCGACCGATCCCGCCACCTGAGCTTTGAGCTGGCTCAGGATCATGGTTTTGGCACTTTCAATATCGGAGGCTTCGGCCGAAACCACCAGATAGCCCATCTCTGCACCGTTCACCCAGGCGGGTTTGGATTTGTGGCTTTTTTCTTCCACTTTCTGTGCCACACCCGGCAGGGTGCAGAGCAGCAGAATTGTAATGAGGATATTTTTCATAAAACTATTTTTTTATTCAGCCAGCCAGTCGAGGTTGTGCTCGCCTTGTTCCATTTTATCTTTTGCTTCGAGCCGTATGCTTTGATCGATTTGTTCGAGCATCTGGAGTGATTTTTCGAAGCAGGACACGTTGTTGTTGAGCAGAGGCACCGATTCCAGTTCGACCACGGCATCGTAATACATTTTACGGGCAATGAGCGATTCGGCTTTTTTGAGTAAGACATCGCATTCGGTATTGTAGTAGGCAACAATTTTGTCCTTACCCCTGACTATGAGATTTTTCAGACTGGGATTTCTGGCCTGCAGGGAGCTGACAGCTTTCAATACCGCCTTGCTTTCGTTTTCGGCAATGCCTTTGATAACTATGGATTCTTGCTGCAAAATGGTCTTTTGGGTAACATCCACGATAAACAAAAACACTTCCATCTCTACTACAAATTGTTGAGGAATGGTAGTGGTGACGTCTTTGGAAAGCAGCGTTACTCTGGGCACCAGTAAAAACTTGCCCGAGGCAGCTCCCAGGCCGTTCAGAGCGACCGCCTGGTTGAGCCTGTTGAATAAGATGTTTGAGGCATCGGTCTTAAGATCGATGTTCTGAGGTATTTCCACCTTGATGGCAATACGGCTTGCTTCGTTTATTTCCTGGGCAACACTTACCACAAAAGGCAAGATCAGGCCAAGCAAAAGGGTGCATATCTTTTTCATATTATTTTTCTCCCAATATCAACCAAACTTCTCCTAAACCCCTTTCGTATACCTTGCTTTGGATATTGAAAGGTTCGGCTTTGAGCATGGAGCCCAGGCCGTTGATAAAGCCGCGTGCGTCGATGGCACGTTCCTTGCCGAAAGACATTTTAAACAAAGGGATACGCACTTGTTCGTAACGTATGGTGTTTTCGGTGCCAGATACCCTTGAAAAGCGGCTGTTCACGGTATTGTCGTCCATCCAGACATCCATAATGTCGCCCAGCATACCGGTTTCGCCCTTGTATTCAAAATCGGTTTCAAAGTTCACATCGGCGTTGTCCCAGACCCTGAGCACCACCACTACTTCGCGTCCATTGGTAAAAATGTCGTCGAAGTGATTCTGCAGAGCAGTGGTGTAGTCGTCCATGTAATTGAGTACCGCTTCTTCGAGCAGGAGCCCTATGGAGGCGGAACCCGAAGGTTTGCCGTCGCCGGCGACCGCTGTAATCACCTTATTGGTGTAAGCGTCAACCGCCCGCAGGTTATAGGTGATGAAGCGTTGAGGACCTTTTATCTTCACCGAAAAGTCGATATCCATAATGATATCGGCCTGGGCTGTACGTTTCAGTACATCAATGGGCGATTCTTTGACGGCACTTCCCGAGCTGCTGCTTTGCAGCATGGATAATTCCACATTGGACTGAGCTATCGATTTCAGGGTCTGTTCCAGGTCTTTCAGCGGGAATCCCCGGTCTGCCATAATTTTGGAGAGTTCCGAAATAACCAGCCTGAGTTCTTCGCTTTCAGCGCTTTTGAATGCTTTGTTGTAATCGGAAATGCTCCTGGTATTGCCTGCCTCGTCGGTGTATTCCTGTGTGAAGGCATTGCGGTCGCAATAGCTGTCGCTGGGGACAACCATCAGTATGGGTTTTTTGGCCTGCCCCGAAACACTCAGTATCGTGGCGGCCAGTGCAAAACATAGTAATAGGTTACGCATATGGGATGGATTATTAAGTTAAAAACCTTGGCCTAATTTTTTGACTATGCCTTTTTCTTCCATGTAGCTACGCAGGTTGTTGTACATAACCTGTACGTCTATGGCGATTTTGTAGCCGCCTTTCATCTGAACGCGGTATTTTCCCGAGGGTGGTTCGTCAGTGGTGCGGTTAACAAAACGCAGGTAGGCTCCTCCATTGCCTTTTTTGTCGGGATAGGCAAAAAATTCCTGGAAAAAGGCCTCGTGGGTTTCTTCGTCACTAAGTTTACAAATGGCCGGAGTCTGGTTGGTATTTCCGCTGCCGGGCAAGCCCGAAAAGAGGCAGGCAGCCACGGCGTCTCTTTTGGCCTTGTTGATGGCCGCTTCCACTGTCTTGTCGTAAGCCCAGATCCTGAACACCTTGGTGCCATCCTGGCCAACTCCCAACACCTGAACTTCGTAACTGGCAGCGCTCTTAAACATTCCTTTGTTGACAGCCCGGGCGCTTTGAGCCTCCAGCCGGAATACGGCCAGACAAAACAGAGCGGTCAACATCACAGCAAATAGATACTTGGTTTTCATAATCTTGTTGGTCTAATGATGGATATTTTAAAAGGTAAATTTAAAAACAGTAGCGGACACCCAGCGCTGTCTGAGTCCCGTTCATATCGCGGTAATTGCCGTTGCTGTCGGATGTGCCTTCCAATTCTTCGTATTTGTATCCTTTACCAAAAACCCTATTGAAGCTCACATTCCAGAACAGGTATACGGGATAAAAGATATTGAGCTGTGCCCGTAAACCGCCTTGCACCAAGTAGGCGTTCAAATCGGAACTTTCGTAAGCGTCGTCGCCATCAAAACTGTAGGCATCTATACCGACACCGGCAAAAGGATAGATTTCAAAATTGGGTATGCGCAGGCCGTAACCGTAACTCAAAAGGTAATTCATGGCGTCGCCATCAAGGTTGAGAGTGGCTGTAGCATATGCACAGAATCCTTTTCGGGTGTGGTTTTCGTAAGAAAGATCCAGGTGAAATCCTCCATTGACGGGTCCTCCTTGCGGAATACTGTTGAATCCCACTCCAAGTGAAAGATTCAGGTCTTTTTTCTCTACCAGGGTAAGCCCTTCGACCACCCTTCCGTAACCGGCTATTTTGGTGAATTCCGATTCAGGGCTTTCGCCGGTAGCTACTATGCGGTTGTCTGCCACGTTTTTGGTGGCCCGTAAAATACCTTTGCGTACCAGTTTGATGCTGCCGTCGCTGTTACCCTTGAAGCCGTAGGCATAGAACCGCAGGCCGTGTTTGACGTCTTCTTTGGTGCCGATTTTGGCTCTGATGGGTCGCAGGCTGGTAATGGGAGTAGTGACCACGAAGTCTTCGTGCTGTTTCTCAATTTTATAATTCAGGTCGCTGCAAATTTGTTTGTGCAGTTCGGCGAAAGCGTCCGAAAGGCGTTGTTCGTCTGTTTTTTTCTTGTCTCCCAGCACACCCAGCCTTTTATTGGCCTCTATGCCCGTGGAAACGCTTTTATCGAAGAGGCTGATCCGGCTGATTAATTCCACCGGTATGTTCCAGGCTTCAAAGGCGGCTTTTTTGGCTTGTTTTTCTTCGGCCGGCGTATTGTCGTCCAGCCAGTACTTATCGTAGAAAGTATCCAGGTCTTGTTCGTCCCAGTTGAGCTTGTATAAATACAGGGCAGCAGTGGCTTTCCAATAGAGTTCCCGGCTGTCGCCCTCACCCGAATATTCCTGGCGCAGGTTGGTGACATCGTAGACCATCAGATAACTCCGGCCGATCAGCTGGCTGCCGGCATCGCGGACGGTCTCCACCTTGAGGGTGCCGCTCAGGCGCATATCCACGTCGTGGGCGCTGTATTCCCCCCGTTCAAACACCCGGTCCAGATTCATGTTGCCGTCCGACTGCCGGTTGAAAACATAAGCCACAATTTGTTGGCCCGCCTGTTGTTCATTCAACATGGTGCTGATAAGTTCAGTGCGGTCGGGTGCTGTGGGCAGGCTGCTACCCATGGGGTAGTAATTACGCGATTCACTAATCTTCAAAGCCTGCAATGCAATTTCATTGATGTCGAAGCGGCCGCCCAAACTGGTGTTGTTGATGTGAGCAGCGACCCTGGCATCGAAAGAATCCCCGTATTCCATACGGATAATACTGGCCGAATTGCGGGTATAGCGCTCTTCGGGAAGCATCTCTCCCTGGTCCTGGCCTTGGGCCGGTGACAGGCATGCTGTGAGCAGCAGCAAAAATATATAACTGTATCTGGTTTTCATAGTAGGGGGTTCCTGAACAATTTTGGTTTGGATAGCTGTTTGATATACAACTCAGTTGGCAGGCTGTTTAGTGCCCGTCAACTGAGTATATCCTCTGAATTCAATTGTTTAGAGGTCGAAGTAAGAAAAAATCAGAATTTGCTCATTTCCTCTTCGAAGGTGCTTTTGAATTTCTCGTAGTTGTAGTCAACTTTCAGAATTTCCTGGCTGGTAGCACGGTTGTTGATGTTTTGCAATACATCGCTGGCACCATATTCCATGCAAATATAGGATTTGTAGTTGCCTTGCTGGGTTTTGGTCATCTTTTCGCAAATTACAACGGCTCCGCTCAGGGTTTGGTTGACTACTTCGCGGGTCATACCTTCGTAGTTGTTCAGTAATTCTTCTTTGTTGTTGAAATTCCCTGATTTTACATAATTGTCGGTAACAGTCTTGATGGTGGTGTTGATGGTGGCGGCCAATCCGGCACGAGCCTGGCTCATGGCCATGTTCTTGGCGGTCATCTGGTTCATGCTTTCGCCGATGCCCGTATAACGGAAGGCCTTGTTGGTGCTTTGGTATTCGGGACCGGAGCAATAAGAAACAATTTCGATTTCGCCATCGTTTTTGGGTGTAATTTTTTTGGAGGAACCGCAGGAATAAAACATCATGCCGGCAATAACACCGAGTCCTAATACTTTCAAGATTGAGGTTTTCATAATTTTTTAATTTAATGGTTGATAAAAAAAGTGATTGCAATTATTCTAAGATGTCTTTTTGTAAATTGACTGAAACCTGTGAGTGGTCGGATGAGTAATCAAAGACCATATCTCCGTTGGAGGCCATCAGTTTTATAAAATTCAAATCGAACCATACTACAGCCATTCCGACTTTAACACCCGAAAGTGCCTCAATACGGTAATTGTTGCCAGGAATCTGAGTAATGGATATAGTGCTGTTGTTGGAAATCTTAACTTTGTCAAAGGAAATGCTCTTTTTGTCCACGGTCAGGATGGATATAATGCCCTGGGCGTTGCGGACGAAATTGATGGCTCCGAAATTTTTATAAATATTGGGGCAGGATGTTTTGAAACCCGGGTTGTTTTTGTCGAGGGTTTCTTGTACAGACTTACCGGTGAGGCTGATACCCATATCCTTAACCATTTTGCAGGCGGCAAACAAGCCGGCCATGGCAGGATCGGTTTTTTGATCAATAAATTTGGCCGATTCAGCCTTGAACAAACCGGGAATATCAAGCGTAGCCTCCGATGCAAAGGCCACCGGCTGCTGATTGCCTGCTACTGCCAGGGCGTTGTTGATCATGCCTGAATACAAAACTTGTCCGTCGGGAGCAATGAACAAGCCCTGCTGCGATTCTTCGAGTTGTTCTCCGGCGTGTTTGGTGGACAATTTGTTGCCATCGGGCGAGAATACTGCCGTAAAAGCTGTATGCATGGTTTGAGGCAGTTCATCCAGTCCTGCTTTGCTCAGCCAGAGCAGGCGGCCTTCGGGGGAATAAGCGGCTATAAAGAGGTCGGATTTGCCTTCGGGTGCAAGCAATTTGTAACTCCCTGCCTGTAGTTCACCGGTGAATACTCCGGCTACTACAATGCTGCCCGAAGCCTGGCAGTCGACCGACATTCCGACGGCATTGCCTGAGGAACTCAGCTTGTTGGCCCACAATACTTTGCCTTCGGGGTTGAGTTTAGCCACAAAGCAATTGTGTGCTTCGTTGTTGCCTGATAAATGAATACCTTCCAATTGTACTGCTTCGGAAAAATAGCCGGTCAGCAGGGCGGATCCGTCAGGCAGGAGTTTGGCATTCTTGCGGAAACTGCCTTTGTAGCAACCTTTTTCCGAAAATTTATCCCAAAGTCCCGACAGAGACAAGGCCTTAGCCTGAAGGTTGGCTATTTCGTGAATTACGGGTGTCGCATTGCTGTATTCGGGCATAGCCACGCCTACAGGTGCATTGATAAAAGTAGGGTCTGCTACAACATAACGCTGGTTGTTGTAAACGAGATGGTCGCCGCTATACGGGGATTTAAAGGCTACGGCGGTTGCCATATGTCCGGGATATTCCAGGCCGACTACGTTGAGCCCCAGCAATTCGCGCACCAGGTAAGAAAACAAGACCGAACGGTCTTCGCAATCGCAATAGGGATAATGCAAGACTTCTTCGGCAAAGAAATACTTTTCGCGGCCGAATTGCTCGGGGTCGGTTTTATAGGCAAAAGCCGTCTGAACAAAGCGCAGGATAAAATTGACGGCCTGAACTTCGTCCATTTCGCTGACCACGGGCTGGAGGGCTGTGTAGAGAGCTTCCCTCGATTGTACCGACATGGGGGCATTGAAATAGGTTTCAAAAGCCAGCAGGGGATAATATTGGAAAAAGTCGATCAGGTCTGGGTCGTAACTGAGCTTAATGTCGTAGGTTTTGCCTTCGAATTCAAACTTAACCTGTCTTTCGGCTGTTTTTCCTCCCAGATTCATGGGCGAATTGATACCAAAGCTTACCGGTTTGCCGCTGCGGTAATCTTCGTCGTAGGTATAAAGCGAATTATTTTCCAGGTCGGAGAAAATATAATAATTGATGCCATCAAGGTTTAAATAGGCTTTTTGATAGACCTGGTCCTGAGTGGGAACAAGCAGGGCAATGGCCTCATCGTTGAATCCAACGCGCAGGGAATAACCAGAACGCAGCATCACAAACCAGGTCATCAGCCTGGCCGCATTGGTGTTGGCCGGGTAGAGGCTTTTTGAAAAATACTGACAAAGCAACATGTAGGCATAGTCGTTGATGTTGAGCTCCTTTTTTGCTTCGAGCAGACTCTCGACGGCCGGTGTGTAATTGCTCTCGGAAATTTTTCCCCAAAACGCGCCTATGCTTTCCTGGCTGATACCTTGCAACACAAAAGCTCTCATAGCCGGATCGTAGGGAATGGCCAGGCTCCGGTTGTAGAAATTAAGGCTGGCGGTTCTGAAATTGGTGGCTGTCTCGGCCGGTTTGCGAACCGGTTCCACTACAGTAGGCAGTGGCTCCGGCTTTAGATTTTCGGTACGGGCGGCAGATATGGTCTTACTTTCAATCTGGCTGTTCGTGTCAAACACCGGGCTGGTTTTGGGTTTGGGTTTGGCAGGTAATTCTTTGGCGGCAAAGGCCGAGTAGTTTTCCCATTCTTTTTTCAGGTAATCGGCCCATTCCTGGTCACGCTTGGCTACATAGGCCGCATATTCCTTGCGCAGGCGCTCCATTCCTTCAATTTGCTCTTGTTCAAATTGTTTCATTTTTTCCTGTTCCTGGCGGATGTATTCCTCGAAACTTTGAGATTGTACCTGTAAACTCATGCAGACAAACAGCATTATACTTAGAATAGGCGTTTTCATTTTCGTATGGTATTAAAATTAATCCGGACCCCTTAAACAATCTTTTTGAAAATTACAACACAAATAACAAATAGGCTGCAATAATACAAAAAAAAGCGAACAGCCCTATATTGTATCAAAAAAAAAAGAGTGATTTAGCTGTTTTCCATTAATGTATTTTGAAAATCCAGCAGCAACAAGGCCAAAAGCAAGGTCCAAAGAAATTTAGAACTTGTTTTTGAGCAATATTTAACGGCCTGACACCGAGAAAGGCTATTTTAAGTTAACATCCAGATAAACCGAATGACGTCCGTAAGTGTTGTAAAAGGGTTTGAACAATACACTGTCAATCCGAAATTCCAAACTGGCAGGATCGCCTGTAATTGATTTGCTGATGTCTCGCGCGTCTAAAGTGATTTTGCGCCAGTCGGTACGGGCTTCTTGTTCCTGGGCGGCCAGCAGGACAGGACCGTAAAATAAACTGGCAATGTTTTGCTGATCCATCACGGGTTCCAGATAAAAGCTAAAAGGCATTCGTAATTCTACGACGTCTCCTTTTTTCCACTTGCGGTTAAGGCTCAGGTAAGTACCCGGTTGAGCATCGACCTTGATTTCCTTATCGTTGATTTTTACAAAGAAGCCTTTGTTTGCCCAACGCGGCACCCTTACCTTCAGTTCAAACCTGCCTTTGCCCTGTATAGTAAGCCTGGTTTGGTCTTCGTTGGGATAAGCGGTGCTTTGTGTGATAGTGATATTACGCTCTTTCCATTGCAGGGTAGATGCCACGTAAAGATTTACATACAGGGTTTTGTTGTCGGCACTCCTGAAATAAATGGAGTTTTGCAACTTGGTGCTGCTCTCGAGTGCGGTGCCGTTGCAACAGGTAAATCCGTCCATCTGCGGATTGCCAAATTGCTTAACGGAGCCGGGCCTCAAAGGCACGTGATAGGTATTGGCCGGGCTATGCTCGGCCACCGAAGCCAAAATGTGGTTATAAAGGCCGCGTTCATAGTAATCCATCAATTCTGCCCGTTGATCGAACATAAACAGGCCACGGGTTAGTTTGAGCATATTATAGGTGGCACAGGTTTCATTCTGACCGCCGGCGGCAAAACCGTTTTCGTAGAGCGAAGCAGGTTGGGCAGTAAAACATTCTGCGTTATTGGGGTTGCGTGCTCCGGCTACGCCTCCGATACTGTACATGTAATCGCCGGTGACCATGTTCCAGAAATTATCGGCAATGCAGAAGTATTCCGAAGCGTGTGAATCGCGGTAGATTTCCAGCACTCCTACAATCTGGGGTATGTGTTGGTTGGCGTGCAAACCCCTGAAGCTGTCTACGTTTTTGGCCAGACCGTGTGCGTGTCCTGAGTTACCGTAAAACAGATTTATATTATCAAACAGGCGGGCGGTTTCCAGATACGACTTTTCGCCTGTGAGGCGCGACAACCTGGCCATGGCTTCGTTCATGCCTCCAAATTCGCCGGCTATGTATCTGTTCCACATGCTTATAAGAGTTTCTTCGGGTAATTTGCTCAAACGGGCATGTACCCAGTCGCCCATGCCTTTCACAACATCAAGGGCTTTTTTGTTGCCGCAGAGTTCATAAATGTCCATCAAACCGACAAGGATTTTATGCAGGGTGTAGTAAGGTGCCCACACCTGAGTGTTGGAGCCTCCGTAGGTGGCTCCCTGCTCCAGGAGGATAAACTGATCGGGCGGATAAGCGCTTATAAAGCCTTTGCCCCAGTTCCAACAGTCGGTACGTATGCCTTCTTCGCTTAAATCGGAGTCATAGCCTGCCTTTCCGGCAGCAGGGGGTACCTGACAGGGATCGGCGACACAGGCTCCTCCGGGGCTTTGGGGCTTTCCCGACAGTTGAGCCAGTTCATAAAGGGTATTGACCATGTAGTCTGTTTTTTGAGCGAAGTCAGCCTGTAAGTCCTTATCGTAAGCGCTGCCTGCGTAGGCCTGAGCCAGTGCTGTAAGGTAATGGCCCGTGGCGTGGCCGCGCAGCTTGGTTTGCTGGCTGTCCCATACTCCCATAGGTTCAGCGCCCACGGGTTGTTGTTGGCCGAAGGCGTTGCGAAACATAAAGAGAAAATTGTCCGGATTGGTAGCGGCCAGACCCTTGAAAAATTTATCGCGGTTCTCGATGAATTTGGTATTATGGTTGTGACAATCTGTATTCAGCGTTACCTGGTCAAGTTTAAAAGCTTCCAGTCCGCGTTGAGGGCTGTTTTGTTTTTTGGCCGTCTTTACGGTAACCAGGGCTTTGGGCTGAAGATCCGTGCCCGATACTTTACCGGTCACTTCGTACATGCCGGGCGTAAGTACCTGTGAATTATCTGTTGGTGAGGGCCAGATTACTCTGACATCGGGTCCTTCCATACCGTTTTCGTAAACTCCTTTTACAAAACGAGGTAAGCGAGGCAGTTGCCCGGCCACTGTCTCTACTTTGATGTCGGGCACGGCAGTTAAGAAGGCATTGTACAACTGGGAGGTAGTGGGGGAAAATACCGGTAGTTCACGATTGGGTTCTGTCCTCCTTCTTCTTCTGGCCACCGGTTCTTCTTTGTTCAGGGCAATGCCATATATCCAGGCTATCTGCCATTCATTCAACGGAATACGGTAAAGACGAAAATCGTGCAAAGCAGCTTTCAGGGGGCTATTATTACCTGAAGATTGCGATTTTCCGATCAGGAGTGTATTTTCTTTTCCTGTTTCCATATCGAACAAATCCGCCAGACAGAGTTCTGCATTCTGTATCTGTTTGACCATTCTGCCATTGATAAACATGCTCAAGCTTTTTGATGGCTGGTCGATGACCAGGGCCAGATGATGCCAGTTATTTAAAGCCAGAGCTTCTGAACTCAGTTGGTATGTTTCGGCAGCCGTCTGCACCTGAGTCACGATGGTTGTTTGTTCTCCGTTGCCTGTCAGAGCTGCCAGAAGATGTGCCCCCCTGTTTTTGCCGAAATCAAAAAACACCTGTCCTTCCCCGGCCGAACGCGGACAGATCCAGGCGCTGATACTGAGTGATTCTTCGCCCGAAACGGATTCTCCGGGTACAATCACATAGCTTTCTGCCTCTCCCGATAAGGATAACACACTGCCAAAAAGGGAATCTGTCGTAAAACGATAGCCGGCTCCTTTGATACTGCCGTGTAAATTGTTGCGCGACCAGTCGTTGGCGTCGCTTTTAAAAGTATATCGGGCAATTAAGCCGGTTTCTCCTATACCGTCCAAAATCTGATCGCCGTTTTGAGCCACTAAGCTGGTGGTGAATAAAACACAAAAGCCAAGAATAAGTCCGGGAATTCGCATGGTTATTATCGAGTAAAAAAAGAAATCTGGATCATTATCAAATAAAAAAAGAGGGATAAATTTCCCCGCTGTCAAAATTAGAGATAATATCTTGGCCCCAAAAACGGATTTCTGCTAATATCGTCCCTTTTTATAACAAATTCGTGAATAGTAACAAGGGATATTAGTGGTGTTTTGCCAGATATGAAGACAATCCTATTTTATTTGTAATTTTGGGCTTTTAATTATTATTGCATGAGCAAAAATCTTTTTAAGAAAGTTCTTTTAGCTATAGCCGAAAGTTACAAGGCTTTCAGTATCACCTCCTCTCCTAAGCTCATTATGACTTTGTTAGTCAAGGACGAAGAAGATATTCTTGAAGAAAATATGCTCTTTCACAAATCGATGGGAGTGGATGGTTTTATCGTTACGGATAATAATTCTACCGATCGCAGCCCCGAAATTATCGAGAAATACAAAAAGCAGGCATGGGTGTTGGAGTGTATCAACGAAAAGGGAACAAATTACAATCAAAAAGAATGGGTGGATCGTATGATATGGAAAGCGAAAACCGTTTATCATGCCGATTGGGTCATAAATGCCGACGCTGACGAATTATGGTATACTCCGTCGGGCAATTTAAAAAAGGAATTGTCGCATACCCGGGCCAATGTGCTGAAATGTGAGCTTAAAAGTGTGTATCCCGAACAAAACAAGCCATTCCGGAGCTGGACCAAGGTGGTGAGATGCATTGACAATCCCGAAAAATACGATTTGTCAAAATATTCCATATTCAATAAACAGAGAAATAAAGTACTTCACCGTGCTGCAGGATATGTGCAAATAGCCATGGGAAATCATAAAGTGGCCATGTTCCCCCGGAGGAACGCAAAAAGCAATATTTTAGTTTATCATTACAACATACGTGGAAAAGAGGCTTTTCTAAAAAAAATGATGAACGGAGGAAAGCAATACGAACAACATTCCGGCAAACATGGCGGACGTCATTGGCGTTATTTCTACGAATTGTATAAGCAAGGGAAACTGGAACAAGAATACGACCGTGTCATCGGCAGTCCTGATTATGACCTTTTGGTGAGAGAGGGATATATACAAGAAGATCAAACCATTGCCAGGCTGTTTGATAAAATCAAGCAGGAAAAATAATCGTGCAAAATGGAGTTTTTTCAGCTTACTCTTTCGACAGCCGCTTCAGTGCTTCCTGGTGCCCCAGGCTGGCGGCAGCCTCCAGGTCAAGTCTGGCCTCGTCGGGGTGCTTGTTTTTTTGGTGCAGCAGGGCGCGTTGAAAGTGGGCTTCAGACAG
>CAZNQD010000018.1:2008-34115 GCA_964575345.1 uncultured Bacteroidales bacterium | reverse complement strand
TTCTAATTTATAGCTGTAGATATCATTACGATAAATAAAAACACACGCGGCCTAACAATAGCCAAAGCACAGCCACCCCATGCTTCGCAATGGGGCGCCCGAACTCTGGCTCACCGTTGTGCTTCATGCTCGGAAACTGCACTGCCATAATGATTTGACGATAAATATGAGTATATTTGTGTTTAAATAATCTGATTAAATGAGAATAACTGAAAGAAAATATTTAGATACTTATATTCAGACAATTGGACATGAAATTCCAAGATTAATTCAGCATTTTGATTTTTCTGAAAACAATAGAAATTTTGACTATTTGACAAAATCATCTGCTGTTTATTCTTCTAATATTGAAGGAAATAGTATTGATTTGAACTCTTATATGAACTATGAATTGAACAAAGATAAATTCAAGCTTGGAAAAGAGATAAAGGAAATTGAGGATTTAATTGAGGCATACGAATTTGCCCAAAAAAACAATTTGAATGAGGCTAATTTATTGACTTGTCATAAAATTTTCTCAGAGACTTTACTGATCAAAAGCAAAAGAGGAAAATACAGGATTGAGCAAGTTGGAGTTTACGGCAAATCAGGATTAGCTTATATGGCAATTGAACCTGAATTTGTTGAGCAGGAAATGAAAACATACTTCATGGATATTGAAGAATTAATTTCTTCGAACCTAAGCGAAAAAGAAGTTTTTTATTTTGCTTCGTTGATTCATTTAAGATTTGCACATATCCATCCTTTTCGAGATGGAAACGGAAGAGCGGCAAGATTAATTGAAAAGTGGTTTATCACGGAGAAACTGGGACGTGATTTTTGGAAAATATCCTCAGAGGAATATTATAAGGTAAACCAAGCCAGATACTATGAGACAATAAATCCAGGCGTAAATTATTACGAATTGAATTACGACAACTGTCTGGGATTTTTAGAAATGCTTCCAAATTGTTTAAGATAAAGCACGAAAGACATGACAAAAAGAATCTTACTGTGGGTGATTGCCTCGCTTGGAATATGCTTCGGTGTAAAGGCCGCAGATGTATCAACTTTGACCTGGAGCCAGGTCTGCTCCGGCCAAATGGGCTCCGAGTGGTATGGCTCGGCAGAGGCTCAGGCAATTGCCGACATTGTACTTAGTGTGCAGAAAACAAACGGTGGCTGGATGAAAAACGACCAGCTGCACAAACTTTCGGCCTCGGAATTGGCCACGCTGCAAGCCGATCGCAATGGGCGTTCCTGTCTCGACAACTACGCAACAACTCAGGAAATGCGTTTCCTGGCCAAAGTTTACCAGGCCTGTAAAATAGAGAAGTATCGTACGGCCTTTGGCCATGCTCTGCAACTGATTTTTACCGCCGAGAAGAGCAATGGTGGCTGGTCGCAATACCTGCCTCTGTCCGGCAACGGCAGTTACCACGACTACATCACCTTTAACGATGACCTGATGACCAACGTTATGAAGCTGCTGCGTGATGTTCACAGCAATACCGGTGATTTCAAGGACATCATTGATGAAACTACCCGCGAACGTTGTCTGGCATCGTTCAACAAAGGCCTTGAAGTGATTTTAAAATGCCAGATAGACGACAACGGTACCAAGGCTGCCTGGTGTGCCCAACACGATCCTGTAGACTTCCTGCCGACAGAAGGGCGTCCTCATGAACTTCCCTCCGTCAGTGGCTGCGAGTCGGCCGCCCTGCTCTCGTTTCTGATGACGATTCCCAAGCCTTCCCCCGAATTGCAAGAGGCCATCACGGCGGGAGTCACCTGGCTTGACGCACATAAAATCGAAGGCAAAGCCATCGAAGACTATACCAATGGTGACGGTATTGCCGACCGCCGTATCGTCGACAGGGCCGGCAGCGCGATCTGGGGCCGCTTCATCCAGTTGGGCGGTGACAAAGCCAATCAGGTGTACACCAAATTTTTCAACAAGCTACAGAGTACCAACAAGAGCCGCAGTTACACCTATGGTGGAGTGGTTTACACCTACAAAGAATACGAAATCGCCACGACATCCTACCGGGAAGACAAAGCGTATGAGCCCATTTTTGCCATCTACTCCAACGATTACGCGCATCTTTTTTACCGTTTCCTCTATAACTACGAAGACAGTCCCCCTGTTGTCGACAGCAAAGGACTCCCCGTTGCCACCTCGCTAATGGCCGAAAACCGCAGGAGCTACCAGTATCTCGGAAGTTGGGGCCTGAATGTCATCAACGCAGAATACCCTGCCTGGAAACAGAAGATTGATGCTCAGAATGAAGCCGGTGACGCGACTCTGTACGAGCTGTCTTCGGTCACCTACGAATCGAGCGAGACCACAAGCTATACCTTTAAAGACGGTTTCAGCATCTCAAACACAGGAGGGAAAAACTACGCAACCGGCAGCTCCAACACGGTGAAGTATTCAGCGAATGTAGACTACACCATTGCTATCCCTCAGGGCCTGTCGGTCGTGAAAATCACCTTCTATGGCTACGATAATTACGATGTGGACGCTTACCTCAGTCAACTGAACGGTGTTTCGTATGCATCTACAGACTATGTTTTCCCGGCCAAAATTGACGGTACGGCAAGCTTCGCAACACATACCTTTGACCTTGCGTCAAATCCTGCTACCGGCACGCTCCGTTTCAGGCTTGGTTCCAAGCAATGCTGCCTGATCATTTCCCTCTATTGCACCACGCCTTCCGGCCTGAAAGAACTAATAGAAATAAAACAGCCTGCGCCTGTCAAACGGTTTCTGAATGGACGGATTGTAATTGTCAAAGACGATAAAATATACGACTTGAACGGACAGCAGCAACAATTAGAGATGTAAAAGCAGAAGTATAGTGAAAATTGAAAAAATCATCGAAAACAAAAAGCAGTTCCTTGACTTGCTGCTGTTGGCAGACGAGCAGGAAAATATGATTGACAAGTATTTGCCCGACGGCGATTTGTTTGCTCTATACGACGATGATTTGAAAAGTGTTTGCGTCGTGCTGCCTGTCGACAGCGAAAGCTGCGAGTTGAAAAACATAGCTACATACGAGAAATACCAGGGCAAAGGCTACGGCAGCGCATTGATAAAGTTCATTGCTGATTTCTACAAAAACGACTACAAAACCATGCTGGTCGGCACAGGCGAAACGCCGTGGATACTGGCCTTTTACAAAAGTTGTGGATTTGAGCAGTCGCATCGGGTAAAGAATTTTTTTACAGACAATTACGACCACCCGATGTTTGACGGCGACGTTCAACTTGTGGATATGATATATCTTAAAAAAGACTTGTAGGAAATTTTAAAACACAAGCTCCCGCAAACACTGGACTAAGCAAAAGCGTACCGCAGCGAAAGCCCGGCGGGGAGCGCTGATAAAAAAATGGCCATCAAACCGACAGCCACTTTTAATTCCCTATGTTAACAAGCCGATTATTTCAGCTCGTACTTATTGTTCCAGTTAATGCTTTTTTATTTCAGCTCATACTTGGCCAAAGCCTTCAGCAGCAGCCAGCCCCCGAAGAGCTGAACCAGCAGGCCGGGCAGTCCCAGTCTGAAATCCTGCAGCGCGGCGGCAAAACTGCCGGTCAGGCCCCATTCGGCCAGGCCGCCAAGCAGCTGATAAGCCAGAATCACCACCAGCAAATGCAGCAACGAAAGCTTATTGGTTTTGGAGGCAACCAGGGCAGCGGCAAAAGCCAGCAAACCCGATTTGATCAGAATGATGGGCAACATGCCCGGAACCGGCATACCAAAGAGCAAATAATTGGCCAGAGGCGACAAAACAGCTGTGAGCAAACCAATCTTCAGGCCAAACTTATAGGCAGCTATCAGCGTGAAGAAATAAATGGGCAGCCAGATCAAACCACCGCCGGGTATCAAATGGCAAAGTTGAGGTAAAAGCAGGTTGCCGGCCACAAAGGCAGCCCCAAACAAATAAGTGCGATAATTGGCAAAGCTCAGATTCAGGGCTTTAAAACTCAATGCAGAAGTCATATCTCTTAATTTAATTGTTATACAAATCGATACAGTCGTTCAAACGAACTACAAATATAAGCAAGCGAATGAAACAACACAAAAAAGCGGGCAATAATTTACCCGCTTTAAGTGATATTATGGATTAAAACCCTTATGCTTCTTCTCCGGGAAGAACAGAAACAAAAGAACGATCGTCTTTTTTGCGTCTGAAAGCTACAGTGCCGTCTATCAGAGCAAAGAGGGTATGGTCTTTGCCGATACCGACGTTATCGCCCGGATGATGTACCGTGCCGCGCTGACGAACCAAAATATTTCCTGCTTTGGCAAACTGACCGCCAAAGATCTTAACGCCCAATCGTTTGCTTTCCGATTCACGGCCGTTCTTGGAACTACCGACTCCTTTTTTATGTGCCATAATCTGTAAAATTTAAAGGATTAAGCGACTACAATTTCGTTGATTTTCACTTCGGTCAGGTATTGACGGTGACCGTTTTTCTTTCTGTAGCCTTTTCTTCTTTTCTTCTTGAAGACTATCACTTTCTCTCCCTTGAGGTGAGAAAGCACTTCGGCTACCACTTTGGCGCCTTCAACGGCAGGTGTTCCCACCTGTACGGTTCCTTCGTTGTCGATCAAAAGAACCTTGTCAAACTCTACCACAGAACCTTGTTCTGCTTCCAGGCGATGCACATACAGCCTGCGGCCCGCTTCGGCCTTGAACTGTTGCCCCGCAATTTCTACAATTGCATACATTAACTAACTAATTTACAAGTTATTCTTCGGAAGGTGGGATGCCAGGGCAGCGCCTCTTTGTTACCTTGCACGAAATCGAGCCGCAAAAGTAGCTCTTTTTTTTAATTCTGCCAAGTTTAAACTTAAAATATTTTACAGCTCATTCAAATAACGTTCGGCTTCGATGGCAGCCTTGCAACCCGAAGCTGCAGCCGTGACGGCCTGCCGATAAACGGAATCGGCCACGTCGCCGGCGGCAAAAACACCGGGCAGGCCGGTTTTAGGTGTATTGGGTTCGGTGATAATATAACCGACTTCGTCCACTTTTAGGTAAGGGGCAAAAATATCGGAATGAGGTTTATGGCCAATGGCCAAAAACAAACCGTCTATGGGCAGATCAAAACGGCTTTCGTCGGCTTGTCCCCGTTTTTTGAGCATGTGAGCACCTTCCACGCCGTTGTCGCCGTAAAGACCGACCACTTCGTGTTCGAATAAAACGCTGATTTTGGGATTGTTCAGGGTTCTTTCCCGCATTATTTTGGAGGCTCTCAGGTAATTCTTGCGCACCACTACGTACACCTTGGAGGCCAGGCTCGAAAGGTAGAGGGCTTCTTCGCAGGCAGTATCTCCTCCGCCTACCACGGCCACCGTTTTTTGACGATAAAAGAAACCGTCGCAGGTGGCACAGGCCGAAACACCCATACCCGCGTATTTTTGTTCGTCGGCCAGGCCCAGGTATTTGGCCGTGGCTCCGGTAGCTATGATCAGGCTGTCGCAGGAAATTTTAGTTTCATCGTCTATGGTAAGTACGTAGGGGCGTTGCGACAGGTCGGCCGCCGTTGCCATTCCGCTTCTGATATCACAATCGAAGCGCTGAGCCTGATTGCGCAGGTCTTCCATCAGTTGAAAACCGCTCACTCCCTGGGGATAGCCCGGAAAGTTTTCGACTTCGGTGGTGGTGGTCAATTGTCCGCCAATTTGTATGCCCTCGTACAATACGGGCTTAAGTCCGGCCCGGCCGGCGTAAATTCCGGCTGTATAGCCGGCTGGACCCGATCCAATGATCAGGCAACGTACATGTTCCATAATTTTACCTCAAATCTATGACCACGGCACCGGGATAGGCTTTTTGCTGAAAGACAAACATGGCGTCCGGGTATTCCTGGTCGGTTATGTATTTATCAATATTAATCAAGGATCCCGACAGGTCTTTGTTACGGATACGAATGCGCAGAGGCCTGAATGTTTGCTTGTCAAAGCAGACCTCAATACGCTGAATATCCGAATGTACTTCCTGTGGAATCAGCTCCACCTGTTGAGCAATTTTCGTGCCAAGCTTTATTTCTCCTGCATAATGGGCATCAAAGCCGTATTTATACAACTGAAACACCATGACAGGATTGATCATCACCAGGTCTTTGGGAGCAGGATTGCTTAGGTTAACTTCCTGAATGTTCACCAGATAAAACCATTGATTCTTGCCGTCGAACCAGGTAATCATTTCACCCACGTCCAGTTTGAATTTATCGCCTTTTAGCTGAATCTGGCCTTGAATTTGGGCAGCACTTTCTCCGCCAAATTCAAACACTTCTATGCTGAATTCGGCATGTACACCGCTGGTTTTATTGTAGGTTTCGCCGGCTTTTTCCAGAAGGGCAAGGGCCTGGTTCTGAGCCTGGATAGCCGGTAATCCCAGGAATAAAATCAACAAGCCGGCCAAGGTATTCTTTAGTGCTGACATGTTTTAAGGATTTAAATTGGATAAGAGCAGATCCAGATGGTGTTCATCGTCCACCAGCACCTGCCGGGCCTTGCTGCCTTCGCTGGGGCCTATGATGCCTGCAGCTTCCAGTTGATCCACGATGCGTCCGGCCCGGTTGTAGCCTATCGAAAATTTGCGCTGAATCAGCGAAGTCGATCCCTGCTGGTGAATCACGATCAGGCGGGCGGCTTCTTCGAAAAGGGGGTCGCGCAGGCTGAGGTCTACATCGCTCAGGCCGCCACCGCCGTTTTCGTCGACGTATTCGGGCAGTTCAAAGGCGGTGGGATAAGCGCGCTGGCTGCTGATGTATTCCACTATCTCGATAACTTCGGGCGTATCAACAAAGGCGCACTGGATGCGCGTCATATCGTTGCCCTGCGAAAACAGGGAGTCACCCTTGCCGATGAGCTGATTAGCCCCGTTGGCGTCCAGGATGGTTCTGGAGTCGGTGGCAGAAGACACTTTGTATGCCAATCTGGCAGGGAAGTTGGCCTTGATGGTACCGGTAATAATATTGGTCGTGGGGCGCTGCGTGGCAATCACCATATGAATACCAACAGCCCGGGCTTTTTGGGCAATACGGGCAATGGGGAGTTCAATCTCTTTGCCGGCTGTCATAATCAGGTCTCCGAACTCGTCAATGATGATGACAATGTAAGGCATGTATTTATGGCCTTTTTCGGGATTGAGCCGGCGGGCTGTAAATTTGGCGTTATACTCCTTGATGTTTCGGGTATGAGCCATATTCAGGAGTTTATAACGGTCGTCCATCTCGATGGTCAGCGAGTGCAGGGTCTGGATAACTTTGGTATAGTCGGTGATGATGGACTTGTTTTCGTCACCGGGCAGTTTGGCCAGGTAATGCTTTTCGATGGGAGAATAAATGCTGAATTCCACCATCTTGGGATCGACCATGACAAACTTGAGCTCTCCGGGATGTTTTTTGTACAAGAGGGAAGCAATCAGTGCGTTCAGCCCCACCGATTTTCCCTGCCCGGTGGCTCCGGCAATCAGGATATGCGGCATTTTACAGAGGTCAAACATGAACACCTCGTTCATAATGGTTTTACCCAGCACCACGGGCAGGTCGTATTTGGTCTCCTGAAATTTGCGCGATTGCACCAGGCTGAGCATCGACACCAGTTTGGGATCGCGGTTGGGTACCTCTATACCTATGGTGCCTTTGCCCGGAATGGGCGCGATGATGCGGATGCCCAGTGCCGCCAGGTTCAGAGCAATATCGTTCTCGAGCCCTTTGATTTTGGTGATGCGAATGCCCGGTTCCGGTACGATTTCGTACAAGGTGACGGTTGGCCCCACCGTGGCCTGAATACTGGAAATCCGTATGCCGAAACTTTCGAGCACGTCGACAATTTTGCGTTTGTTTTCGGTCTGTTCCTGGTGGTTTACGACCGTGCGGTCGTCGTATTGCCTTAAAATTTCCAGCGGCGGATTTTTGAATTTGCTCAGTTCGGCTTTAGGGTCGTATTCGCCCAATTCGGCCAGGGCATCGTATTCCTCGTTTTTCTTTTTTCGGAGTTGTTCCAGTTCCTCGTCATCGGTTTCTTCGTCGGCTTTGATATTTTCGTCGCCTTTGGGGACTATGATATCCATATCAATGTCCTTTTCGGTCCGGGTTCTCTGTTCGGGCGATTTTTCTTCTTCCTTACCGACAAAAGGCAATTCTCCGTTTTCTTCGGTTTGGGGATCGTCGGCAAAGGCTGGCCTGGTATAGCCTAAGTCTGTCGGGCCCTCTGTATCAGTCTCTTCCTCTTCTCCCATGGCGTCGGCCAGTTCAGCCTGCTTTTTCTTTAAATATTCCATTTTAAACAGGGAGCGCAGCAGAGGAATGGTTTTTTTGCTGGTGAATATTAAAAAGACGATCAGACTAAGCAAAAGCAACAGGAATGTGCCTATCCAGCCGATGCTTTCCTGAAGCCAGAGGCTGATGTAATAGCCGTGAGCTCCTCCCAGAAACAAAAACTGGCTGCTCTCTTCGCGGATAAAAAAGAAACCAAAAAACAAGGAGAGCCAGATGACTGCGAAACAACACACAAGAAAAGCTTTGCCCAGGTCGGGGGTGCGTACCCGCATCAGCTTTAACGCAGCCATCAGGCCAAAGGCGGCAATAAACAGCGAAGAAGTACCCATCCATTTGGTCATGATGATGTTTGACAGCCAGGCACCGAACGTCCCGGCCCAGTTTCCGACACCCCTGACTCCTCCGAGCTCTTTAAAAGGCAGGTCTTTGACCAGGCTCTGGTCGGCAGCTCCCGTAAAAAAGAATGAAACCAGCAGGATGCTAAGGTAAATAACGGCCATCAGCAACAGCAAGCCGCTGATAAAACGAGTCTGTTCATTGGTCCAGAAGCGGATAAAACCCGAATCACGAATCCCCGACAAATATTCTTTTGAAGCTTTCTTTTTAACTGCCATAAAGCAAATTATTCCCTCTGTGGAATTAAAAGGCAAATATACAGAATTTCTTACTGAGCCGCAGGGATTTTTACAAATAAAGCCTTATTTTTGCATTTCTCATTGCCCGGGCCGGTAAGTAACACTACAGAATGACCAAGTTTAAATCAACCATCACCAAAGAAGAAATACAGCTATATCCCCAGGCTGAATTTCGGGGTAAGATACATTTATTTCAGGATACAGCTATCCCCGAATGGGTGATACAAAAACTGAATGCTCAACAGGTAGTGGGTTTCGATACAGAAACCAAGCCTGCCTTTGTAAAAGGCCGCAAAAACAAAGTATCACTGATGCAGCTTGCCTGCCGGGACGAATGTTTTTTATTTCGCCTGAAGCCTTCGGGCCTGGCTCCCGAATTGTTGTCTTTTTTTGCCAATCCCCGTGTTGTCAAGGTCGGCCTGTCGTCCAAAGACGATTTCCATATGCTGCGGGCCAGTTCTGCTGAATTTGAGCCCCAAAATGTGGTGGAATTGCAAAGTTTTGTAAAGCAATACGGCATCGAAGATATGAGTTTGCTCAAGATTTATGCTATTTTGTTTGGGGAGAGGATTTCCAAGTCTCAGCGGCTTTCAAACTGGGATGCAGAACAACTCAATGCCGCCCAGCAGCAATACGCGGCTTTGGATGCCTGGGCTGTCAGAAGAATTTATTTATGCCTGTCGGTCTTGCCGCCATCCCAAAACAAGGCTCTTACTACGGAGTCCGAAACAAAATAGGCCCGGCAAGCCAGTTTTAGCCTGCCATCGGTATTCTCCAGTATTCCGCCGGCCAGCAAAGGCCCGGCCTGTTCAAGGCAATAGTTATATAAGTCGGGGCCGTATAGGGCCCGCAGTTCTTCGGTACTGAATCCTTCGCTGGTTCTTAAACGAGTCATAATCAATTCGTTGTATCGGGTATAAAGGTCCAGGTTTTCTTCTTCTCTAACTAAGTTCCGGTTTTGTATGCCCTGGATGTAATCCTTCAGCGAAGCGGGGTTCCAGCGGCGGGTACGGCCGTTGAAGGAATGTGCCGAAGGCCCCAAACCGAGATAAGGCCGGCCGCTCCAATAGGAGGCGTTGTGAATGGCTCTGAAGCCCGGCCGGGCAAAGTTGGAAATTTCGTAATGATCGTAGCCGGCCTGCTTTAGTTGATCGCTGATAAGAAAATAGCTTTTTTCGGCCTGTTCGTCGGAGATTTCGGTAAAGCTTCCCTGCTGCCAGTCTTTATAAAGCCGGCTCCCGGGTTCCAGGCTGAGCATATAGACCGAAATATGTGGAACCTCAAGTTTTAGCGCTTGTTCAATGTTGCTTTGCAGACTGAGTTCGTTCTGTTCGGGAATGCCAAACATCAGGTCGATGCTGATGTTGGTCAGACCGACTTCACGGCAACGACTGACTGCCTCGATGGCCTGCCTGGCATCGTGCCTGCGGCCCAGAGCCCGGAGCTCCTTATCCCGGAAACTTTGAATGCCCATACTGATTCTGTTGAAGGGCAGGCCCGAAAAAGAGTTCAGGTAGGCGGGACTAAGGTCGTCGGGATTGGCTTCCAGCGTAATCTCGGTACAATGGCTGAGGTCGTATTCCTTGCTGATGCCTTCGAAAAGAAGTTTGTAATCGCCTGCACTCAGCAACGAAGGAGTGCCGCCTCCAAAGTAAATCGTCGATGGTTGATTTCCGTTGATATATTGCTTTTCGTAAGCCGATTCCCTCGACAGACAGTCCAGGAAAACAGCTTTATCGCTTGTACCGCAAAGGGAATAGAAATCACAGTAAGCACATTTGCTTTTGCAAAAAGGAACATGTATGTAAAGACCAAAATTGCCGGGCATAAATAGAAAATAGGCTGAGACAAAGTTAGTTCAAATTCGTCCGTGCTGTTGTTTCTTTTTAGAATTATTTCTATCTTGCGCCACTTTTTTGAACCTTAACACAGAGAAACAAATATGAAAATTTATCAGACGAACGAAATCAAAAATCTGGCTATCATTGGAAACGCCGGATCCGGAAAAACCACTCTCGCCGAAGCTATGCTTTTCGAGGGTGGATTAGTCAAACGCAAAGGGAACATCAACGCACACAGTACAGTATGTGATTATTTTCCCGTAGAGCACGAGTATGGTTATTCTGTCTATTCAACGGTTTTTCATGTTGAATGGAAAGGTAAGAAACTCAATTTGATAGATTGTCCCGGATCGGACGATTTCGTTGGCGGAGCCGTAACTGCCCTGAACGTGGCAGATGCTGCTTTGCTGGTTCTGAATACGCAATACGGTATAGAAGTGGGTACGCAAAACAGTTATCGTCTGGCTGACAAGTACCATAAACCAATCGTTTTCGTCTTGAATCAGCTGGATCACGAAAAAGCCGAATTCGACAGAGCCCTGGATCAATTAAAAGAAGCTTTCGGCTCTAAAGTTATGCCCGTTCAGTTCCCGGTGGAAAGCGGCCCCGGTTTCAACGCCATAGTGGATGTGCTGGAGCAAAAACTCTATACATGGAAGGCCGAAGGAACAGAACCTCAGGTCGAAGAAATTCCGGCCAACCTCAAAAACAAAGCCGAAGCTTATTACGCTACTTTAATTGAAGCTGCTGCCGAAAACGACGAAGCTTTGATGGAGAAATTCTTCGAAGAAGGCAGTCTGAGCAACGAAGAAACCCGCAAAGGAATACAATTGGGCCTGGCTGCCAGAGGAATTTTCCCTGTTGTATGTGCCTGCGGTGCCAATGGTGCAGGAGTCAGTCATTTATTGGATTTCATTAAAGATACAGCTCCCGGTGTTTTGGATGTACAGGCACCCAAAAACAGTGAAGGCCGGGAAGTCGCTCCCGACACCAATGCCCCCTGTAGTTTGTATTTCTTCAAAACATCAGTTGAACCTCATATTGGCGAAGTTTGCTATTTCAAAGTAATGAGTGGCAAAGTCAAAGAAGGCGACGATTTGCAGAATACCAGCCGCAGCTCCAAGGAACGTATTTCCCAGCTGTTTTGCGTAGCCGGATCCAACAGGATTAAAGCCGAGGAACTGCAGGCAGGAGACATTGGCGCTACCGTAAAATTGAAAGACGTAAGAACAGGCAATACGCTCAATGCGAAAGGTTTAGATAACAAATTTAACCTCATTAAATTTCCCGATCCCAAATATCGCCGTGCGGTTAAACCTGTCAATGAGGCCGATATGGAAAAGATGATGACCATCCTGAACCGTATGCGCGAAGAAGATCCTACCTATGTCATTGAACAATCCAAAGAATTAAGGCAAACCATTATACACGGACAGGGAGAATTTCACCTCCGTACGCTGAAATGGGCCATTGAGAACCTGGACAAATTACCCATCGCTTTTGCAGAACCCAGGATTCCATATCGCGAAACCATCACTAAATCGGCCCGGGCCGACTACAGGCACAAAAAACAATCCGGTGGAGCAGGCCAGTTTGGCGAAGTGCACCTGATTGTAGAGCCTTATTCCGAAGGTATGCCGGCTCCCGAGATGTTCAGGTTTGGAGGCCAGGAATA
Organism: uncultured Bacteroidales bacterium; assembly: GCA_964575345.1. Lineage (GTDB taxonomy): Bacteria > Bacteroidota > Bacteroidia > Bacteroidales > UBA1402 > UBA1402. The sequence continues at coordinate 21,684 of CAZNQD010000018.1, read as the reverse complement.
TAAAATTACCAATCGGGATACCCAGGAATACGATTTGGAATGGGGCGGCAAACTGGTGTTTGTAAACAGTATTGTGGGTGGTTCCATCGACGCCCGTTTTTTACCGGCCATTCTCAAGGGAATCATGGGACGCATGGAACAGGGCCCTCTGACCGGCTCATACGCCCGCGATGTTCGGGTTATTGTGTACGACGGCAAAATGCACCCGGTCGATTCCAACGAAATTTCGTTCATGCTGGCCGGCCGCAATGCTTTCAGTACAGCCTTTAAAGAAGCTGCTCCCAAGATTCTGGAACCCATCTACGACGTGGAAATTCTGGTGCCAGGCGATCGTATGGGAGACGTAATGGGTGACCTTCAGGGCCGTCGCGCCATCATCATGGGTATGCAAAGCGAAAAAGGCTTGGAAAAGCTTTCGGTCAAAGTACCTTTGAAAGAGATGTCGAATTATTCCACTTCGCTGAGTTCACTCACCGGAGGCAGGGCCTCTTTTACGATGCACTTTGCCAGTTACGAACTGGTACCTGCCGATGTACAGGATAAATTGCTCAAAGAATACGAAGCACAGCAGCAGGAAAAGGAATAAAACTTAAACAAATAATTGGCACAGCCCGGCACAGTGATTTTCGACAATACTGTTCCGGGCTGTTACATTTTCAAGGGCTTAGAATTATGTTGTTAATTTAAGTTTTTATGCGCGTTAATGTTTTTTAATCATTGAAATGTGTTAACTTCGTAACGTATTTTTGTTCATTCTAATTATTATTTATGAAGAAGTCTGTCATCTGGTTGGTAATTGGTGTAATGGCGATGACCTTTGCTGCGCTCATAGCCTTGCAGATTATGTACATCCAGTCGCTGGTAAAGATGCAGACCGATGAATTTGACGGAGCCGTCCGGCGCGGCCTTTCTCAGGTGGTAAACATACTGGAACAGGACGAAACACGCCGTTATCTCGAAAACGAACTTGAAGAACGTGACCGCGAAGCCCTGAACCTTCGCTCGTCCATCACCTCCAAAATCAGCCCCGTCCCCCTGCCGCCCAGTAAGCTGGAAAGTATGAAGATGGAAGAGGATCCTGCCATTCTAAATTACTGGAAAAAAGGCAAGAGCATTGCTTCGGGTCTGGAGCAGCAGGGTAGCATGGCCGATTCCTTCGAAAACATGCAGGATGTTCTCAAAGACAGATACCTCCATCAACAAACCTTGCTGGAAGAAGTAATACTGCGTATTCTCTATGAATCGAATAATCTGCCGATAGCCCAGCGCATTGACTTTAACAAACTGGAACACTATTTAGCCAAAGAATTCGAAAAAAACGGTTTGCATAACGTACCCTTCCACTTCAAGGTGACCGATAAAAAAGAGCAGGAAGTGTATCGTTGCAACGATCTTTTTGGAGATCAAAAAGCAGATTATGTACAAGTGTTGTTTCCCAACGATCCCGGCCTGATAGCCGGTAAAGTGCATTTATATTTTCCCACCAGGGCAAAATACATTCGTGACCCTTTATGGGTCTTTGTGCCTTCAATTTTGTTTACTGCAGTCGTGCTGGCTGTTTTTGCCTTTGTGATTATTGTTATCTTCCGTCAAAAGAAGCTCAGCGATATGAAGAACGACTTTATAAACAATATGACCCATGAGTTTAAAACACCCATTTCGACCATCTCGCTGGCCTCTCAGATGCTGCGTGATGCCGATGTGGGCAAGACGCCTGCGGTAATGAAAAACATTTCGGGCATCATTGCCGACGAAACCAAACGCCTGGGTTTTCAGGTGGACAAAGTGTTGCAGGTATCCCTGTTTGAACGCGACAAATCAACCCTGAGTTTCAAAGAAGTAGATGTGAATAAAGTACTGCAAAATGTGGTATCTACATTTAAACTCAAGGTCGAAAGCATAGGCGGAAAGATCCGTGAGGATATTTCCGAAGGGGAAGCCCTGGTCATCGCCGATGAAATGCATCTGACCAACGTGGTATTCAATTTATTGGACAATGCCTTGAAATACCGTGACGAAAGGCCATTGATGCTGGATGTCGAGAGCAGACAAGTCAAGGATCATCTGATAATAAAAATCAGGGATAACGGTATCGGTATCAAAAAAGAATACCTCAAAAAAGTGTTTGAACGCTTTTATCGTGCCCCCAGCGGCAATATTCATAACGTTAAAGGTTTCGGCCTGGGGCTGGCCTACGTCAAAAAAATAATCAACGACCACAAAGGCAGCATCACCGCCGAAAGTGAACTCAATGCAGGAACAACTTTCACCATTCATTTACCCTTAATAAAAAAGAAGCTATGACAGAAGAAAAGATGCACATAATGCTGTGCGAAGACGATGGAAATTTAGGATCTCTGCTCTGCGAGTATTTGCAGGCCAAGGGATATGTCGTTGACCTTTTGTTGGACGGAGAGCAAGGTTACAAGGCTTTCCAGAAAACAAAGTACGACCTTTGTGTGTTGGACGTAATGATGCCTAAAAAAGACGGATTTACCCTGGCGCAGGACATTCGCATGATGAATGCCGATACCCCTATTGTGTTTTTGACCGCCAAAAACATGAAAGAAGACATTCTGACCGGATTTAAACTGGGTGCAGACGATTATCTGACCAAGCCCTTCAGTATGGAAGAGCTCTTGTTCCGCATCGAAGCCATTATCAGGCGCGTAAAGGGCAAAAAAGCCAAAGAAGTAACTCTCTACCACATTGGTAAATTTACTTTTGACACGCCTAAGCAAATTTTGGCCATCGACGATAAACAAACCCGTCTGACCACCAAAGAATGCGAGTTGCTCACCCTTTTGTGCAGCCACCAAAACCAGATTCTGGAACGCAATTATGCTTTGATGACCATCTGGGGCGAAAACACCTATTTCAATGCCCGCAGCATGGACGTTTACATAACCAAATTGCGTAAACACCTCAAAGCCGATCCCGCGATTCAGATTATGAATATTCACGGTAAAGGGTATAAACTGGTCGTTCCCGAAGAATAAAGGATTATCTTATTTCCTTAACTACCACTACATTTCCATCGGAATAGCTCATTTTACGTAAGATGAGCTGTTTCCCGGTGGAAATGTTATTTTCGGGGATCCTCCTGCCCATAAGGTCAAAATATTCGGTACGGACTATTTTTGCAGCGCCCGGGAATATCGATTTCAGCCCTGTGGCATAGTCCGACAAAAGGCCACGTCCTCCCCATTCGTTTACCGCGCAAACCTGATAGTCTGTGGCCGGGTTTACCGGCTGCCAGCTATTCTCTGTTGTGAAACAGACAAATTTTCCCTTGCAGCGAATTTCGTAACAGATGGCAAAAGGAACGCTGTTCCAAATCAGCAAATCAGACTCTGACCTCAGATGGGGGGCCGGCAGGCGCTCTGCCATCAGGTCGGGCCGCCAGCCGTCGGAGCCCGGAATAACGTTGTGGAAGGTGTAGGCGCCGGCTTGCTCATCGCTCAGGTATTGCTGGCTATAGCCCTGAACGGTGTCGTTCCCGTTCAGGTACCAATACCAGTTGTTGCGTTGGCTCAGATCAACCGGGCTGCCGTCTGGGTTACGCGTTCCCCAGTCGGCAAAAATAAGGGGAATGGCCTGGCCGAAATGACTGTCCCAGCCTTTGGGCCGCAACACAATTTTATCGTCGAGTTGCAAATTGATAAATACGGTTTTGGGTTGGGCTATCCAGGCACGTCCCAGATAAATGGAATCGCCCTTCTTTTCGGCACTCAGACTGCAATCTTTGAACACATAGCCCCATTTGGTCCCGCTGTGAGAAGGTGCCACAATCCAGCCGGCTTCTTCGGTAAATTTATCGTTTTTGACAATATTGATCCGGCAGGAATCAAAAAAGACATCGCCGTTGTCGTAGATGAAATCGACGTTTCCTTCGATCAGGCAATTCTTGAGGTATTGGCGGTAACCGCCGCTGGAGGGTGTACGCCAGGTGTCCTGATAACTCAGGGCTTTGCAGTTGTAAAAGGCGGTACGGTCTTTGGTACACCAAACGGCCAGAGCCTGGGGATAATTGCGTTCCTCATAGCCCCAGAGATTGATGTAGGAGATGTTTTCGGAATAAAAATTTTTGGCATCGATGTAGGCCATGGCATCAATTCCGAATGAACCCTTGACATAGCCGGCACTGAATTGGGCAGCATAGGCCCCAAAGGCCTCCGCTTCTTCCAAAGGCCCCGTATAGCCTCCGTTCACTAAAAAGTTACAGCAGATTTTTTTCTGAATAATGGTACTGTCTGTACTTTCGCCTATAAGATGTATGTATGGTTTGGATTCAGGCACTCTGATCACTTCGTTATATACTCCGTTGCGAACGAAAATCAGCCAGGGTTTGGAGCGTTTTTCGGGAGCGGCATCGATGGCTGTCTGCACACTGATATAATCGCCGGTGCTGTCTGGAGAAACGATGGCATCGAACAGCCTGGCTTCGGGTTGAGGCCTGTCTTTGGTGGTAAATGTCAGCCTGATTTCAGGAGAAAGATTGGCAGGATTGTCTTTTTCGGTAAAAGCTCCTGCAGGGGCATAGAACTCGTAGCTGACGGAATAATCCATGCAGGGAAGAGTGAAGGTGGCCATTTTAGAAGAAACAACAGGTGCAATAGCCTTTCCGTTTAAGCTGCAAACGCCCTGTCCTTCGGCAATGTTCTGATCGAAAATAAGCATCACACGGCTATTAATGTCGACTCCGGTACTGCCGTCGGGGGGTATGGCCCTGCTTACGGTTAGTTCGGCCTGAACACAAAAACAAAACAACAGGATAAATGTTGTGTAAATGATAAGTCTTTTCATACCTATATTATTGCGGACAACCTTTGTGCCCGGGTTCACAAAAATCAGTTCAGATCATCTGCTTTAAGATCCCATCTGACCCAGTAGTCGCCGCCGAGAATAGCGTTACGTACCTGGTCGTAATAGGGGCCACCTTTGTACTTGTCTGCGATGCGATTTACCACCGCATCGGCGCCGTAACGTTCAGCCATACGACATACAAAAGCGTAGGCTTTGCCTTCTCCGGCGTATTCTGCCAGGGCTTCGTCCATAATGAGCAGGTCGTATTCGCGCATCCGGGCCTCTTCGTCAAAAACTTCGTTTTTGCTGTTGTAAAACGGGCCTGATCCGTCGGAAGTTTTGTCGGTTTTTACGAGATTACGGGCCGGGTAATCGCGCATATTTCCGTAGACACAACCCGCAACGCCGATATCCCCGTAACCCCCGGCAGGAGAGAACCAGGTGGAGTAATTGCTGTTCCAGTAATTGGGCAGGGTCTTGTCGGCAAATTCATTGGTGACGCCGGCATTCATTATCACTTCGGCCTGATGCCACTGATGTAGGTGGTTTTCGGCTTCGGCCAGGTAGAAATGGTAATCGTGACCTCTAAACAAAGGAATGACCGGATGAATTTCCACAATGCGTGTGCGAAGCCATTCGCCCCGGTGATAATAATACTTGCAGAAACAAGTATCACCGTCAATTACATCAATATTGTTACGTTGTACTATGCCTCTGATGTCTGATTCGGGATACTTCGCCACTGCGTAAGAGGAAGGGCGCAAATAATACTTCCCGGGACTGCGCGGGCAAAAATATTCAACGATGCGGTTGGTTTGGTGGTTTTTGTAATCGTACATGATGCCGGTAATCACCTGGTAAAAATTAGTAAAGTTGCTGGCATTGTAAAGCTCGTTGTAGAACATCCGGTAATATTCGGTAGCATAAAGGTTGTCTGCCCCGGTCCGGATGGGAATGTTACAGGCATAGCGCCAATCGGTATAGGCTACGTCAACACCGTCGTTGATGGTTCCCATGTGGACTTTGAACAGGTAGTCCATCACGTTGTCTCTGACCCACCTGAAATCCTCTTCCTGTCCCCGCCAGAGCAGCAATTCGCAGCGTAAGGGCAGGTATTCGGGAATCATAAATTGCCAGTGCATATAATTGTCGGTCACTCTTTCTTCGTTTATCCAGGAGGCCCAATCCATGATTAATCTGGAAGAAATCACTTCGTTTTTGTAGACTACCAGGCCGCTGTCCAGTAGATTCAGACAACGATCGACGAGTTGGTTTATGTCGCAGCGGCTGAATACGGTATGGTCGGATAAATCTATCTTTTCCTCGAGCGGATTGTCAAACCAAATCGCTTCGCCATAAATGGAACCTAGTTTAAGATAGGCCCAGACTTTTAGACGTATGGCGCTGCTGATAAGCGCTTTGAAGTTCTTTGAGGAATTATCGTCCATGTTTTCGCCGGCTTTTTCGCGGTAGTCGTGCATTTTGTCGATGTAGTCGTTGCAGGCTATGACCACTGCATAATAGGGAGCCGGGTCGGCATAGGAATTGTCTGCTGTCGGTTCGTAACTGTAAATTTTTTGCAATTCCAGCGGAGCATTCGAGGTGACCTCAAAATAATCTCCCCTGGTATCTGTCAGAATGATAGAATGGTCGGCCGCCTGTTGCATACGTGTCATAATGCCGAGAAATCCTTTGTACATTTCGTCGTCTTCGCTGATATAGTCGTCTACGTTGATGATATCATCGGGGTCGGTGATAAACATTTCTTCGCAGGATGTCAGGCCTAAAATGGCGGCCAGAGCTATGATGGTCAGGTATTTTTTCATAAGACTTAGAAGTTCAGGTTGAATCCGATTTTAAGAGTAACAGGATTGGCCACTTTGGCGAAATCTATACCGTAAAGAGCTTCGTCGTAGCTGTAGGCCAATTCAGGGTCGTTGCCAAGATAATTGGTAAAGGTCAGCAGGTTTTCTCCGCTTATCCAGATGGTACCGGAACGGAACAGCTTGCCTATAGGTTGATCAATAGTATAACTCAGGCTGAGGCTGCCGAGTTTAATATAAGAGCCATCTTCGATCCAGCGATCGGAAAAGACATTATTTCCACTGGGATCACCGTAGGCGACACGGGGCATGGTGGTTTCCTGCCCTTCTGTCTGCCAGCGGTTGAGCACAGCTACCGATTGGTTGTGAAAATTATCCATCGATTCCAGTTGGCGCCTGACGGCATTGTAAATTTTACCTCCGATACGGTAATTAAACTGAGCGTTTAAACTGATTTGCCGGAAGCGCAGTTGGGTGAAAAACGAACCGAAACAATCGGGGCTGGTACTGCCCAGCAACTGTTTATCTTGTTCATTAATGATTCCGTCTGCATGCAGGTCGACAAAGCGGACATCTCCGGCCTGGTATTTACTGCCGTAAACAGAGGTGTAGTTGTCTGCCTGAGCTTCCGTGCTTGTCAGGTAAATACCATCCGTCTTGTATCCGTAAAACTGATAGGGTGTTTCACCTACTTTTAGTCTCACTACGGCGTCTTCTGCTCCGGAGAATTGAGTGTAGTATATATCCATATACGTCTGTTCACCCAAATCTTTGACTATACTTTTGTTCGTTGTAAGGTTTCCGCCCAGTACCCAGCTGAAATTGTTGGTTTCAACAGGTATAAAGCGAGCACTCAGTATGAGGCCATCGGTCGAAACGGCTGCTGAGTTCTCGTAGTAATTATCTGCAGCGTAGATGCTGGAAATATTCTGAGGAATAATCAAATCATAAGCGTAGGAATTGAAAACGGCTGCGCTCAGTTGAACGCGTCTGTTCAACAGGCTCATGTCGATTCCGGCTTTGAGTTGGTTTTGTTTCTCGGGTTCCAGCAGGGTATTGGGAATATCGCCGCGGATAATAGATCCCATTGCGAAGAAATTGGAGCTATTGTAGTAATTTTTGGCGTAGTTACTCGAAAAACGGCTGTTACCCGTCATGGCATAACCGACATTAAGATCGAGTTGGTCAAACCATTCGGGAAAAACCGGGAGATTGGCAGCCATAAATTTTAGTGCCCCTGCCGGATAGACATAGTAACGTGGTGCATCAATACCACTTGCCGAAGATCCGTCCACAGAAAAGTTCAGATCGGCTGCCAGCCATTTTTTCCAGGTATATCCGGTATTGAGGTAGTAGTTGGCCCAGAGCCACTGGCTGATATACCCGTCGGAATATTCTTCGTCTGTGGTCATGTCGAGGGTTTTGTAGAAATCGTTAGCCGTGTTGTAGCCCGACGACATATCGTATTCGGCAGAGGTAGTCATAATGCGGCCTCCGGCATCAATCTCCAATTCGTGCACCTGATCCAGGATATTCCGGTAAGAGGCATTCAGGTTGTAGAAGCTGTTTCGGTTTTCGGCTACTGCCTTGCGTACGGTATTGCGTCCGATTCCGTAATATTGGGGATAAATAGCCTGGTTGTTTGTGCCTGGTATAAACAGGTCTTCTTCGGTATAACGATATTGCCGGTTGTATTGTGCCGTGAGTTTAATATTGTTGGTCAGGTGGTAATTAAGTCCAAACAGGATGTTGACATCGTAGACTTTGTCGTTGGCTTCCAGTGTATTTACAATGGCAGTAGGATTACTGACGTTTTCGTAGGGATATTGTGGGTATTCGTTGATGTTCGAAAAATTGTAGGGAGCGTAAATTCCCGTCAGCTCTCCGTCGCTGCCGGCAAAATACGGATTGAGTACAGGCATGTTGAACCAGGCTGCCAACAGGGGATTGGTTTCCATGCTCATACCCTGTTCCTGCAAGCGGCTGCGCATGTAAGAAAGTCCGACTGAACTGAAAATATCGGTTTTGCGGCTGACCATTATGTTGGAGTTGATTAATGTATGGTAACGATCAGTCCTGGTGCCGTAAAGCATGCCACCGTCCGAAGAGTAGCCTACGCTCATATTGTATTTGGCAATCTCGTCGCCACCCTCTACCCGGAAAACATTGTTGGTGACCAAAGCCGGACGGTATATTTCGGACTGCCAGTCGGTGTTGTTGTCGAAGATATAAGCACTCGGGTAGTCGGACGAAGTTTGCAGAAAAGGATAATCGGCGGTAAGCGGCCCCATTTGTCCGTAGCGCGACAGGCCTGCCGAACGAAGATAATTCTTATATCCGCCGGCATCGAGTACGTCAACAGTACGGCCTTTGAGATGCAGTCCGTATTGTGTATAAAGAGAGATACGTGTATTCAGGTTATCACTGGTAGCCTGTTCTGTTTCGATAAGAAGCACCCCGTTCGAACCCAGAGATCCATATTTGGCTGCCTCTGAGCCGGTTAATAAGGTGATGCTGCGGATATCATTAATATTAAGGGCTGCAAACAAACCACGGCTGTACCCGTTGATAGCGGTCGATAGTTTGGAGTCGTACATGTATGGAACGCCATTTACTACAATCAAGGGTGTATTGGCTGCATACAGAGAATGGATACCTCCGGAATTTAAATAGGCACCTTCTCCGGGCATGCCGCTTTTGCCGACAACCTGCAGGCCCGGAATCTTTCCCTTAATCGCTTGATCTATGTCATAAGCCTGTCCCATGTCTTTTGTGTATATAACATTGCCCTGTCCCAGTACGGTTGAAAGGCACAAGACTAATACGGCGCTAATTGAAAGAACTCTTTTCATATTAATAGTTGTTTTTCGTAGGACGTAAGCACCAGTGATACATCATCAGTTGTGACACATTGGAGGTATTTCGGTCGGCTCCGTAAGTATAGAGGTAACTCATGTCGGAAGAAGAAATTGTAATGGTAAAATTGCCGTCTTCTTTCATATTTACTATGCCGACCGGATAGCCGTCGGTATCGTAGGCCTGAGCCTTTTCGCTCAGCGATGACCAATCGTGCCAGTTGTACCCTTCGGGATAACCGATGGATGATTCTCCGTAATTGTCAACCACCGAGACCGATCCGCGGTCGAAGTGAAAATTCGATCCCTGGGCATACATAACCATGTCTTTGGCCAACAGTGTGTCGCAAAACTGAATACTGAGTGAGTAAAGTAAACTGTGTTTGAAGCCCATCCGAAGGTAGTATTCGCCGGCCGGAATAAAACATTCCCGTATCTGGCTACCCCGGGGGTTGTTCTCGTTAAACAAAACGCCATCATAAGTAACACTGCAGATCAGCGAATCGCGACGGGCATCCTTGTCGGGTATAGCCGTCAGAACATGATAATACATGGTGGGTAGGGTTGCGCTCAATGTAAAGGAGCCCTGGGCATCGTTCAGAACCATCGGGTCAATCCAGTGATCCCAGCGGAAATACTTGTTGCGTTGTTCCTGGTTCATGTTGTTCCAGAGTTCGTAGAAACGGCTTTTCAGACGGTAAATGATTACGTTGTTAGGGATTTTGAGCCAATCGACAAAGTAGAGGTTTCCGTTACTGGCAGAAATCATGTCGTTGGTCCGGACCTTTTGAACCCAGGGGCGCCACATGGCCACATCTGCCTGGAATACAGTTTTACCTTCCAGGCTGTCTTTTTGATAACCTCCCACACAATCGATGTCTTCGTTCCCGCTTACCTGTTCGGCATTGAGCAGCCGGTCTGTAAAGCAGGCTCTGACTATCCATTTTTCGAATTTGCGTCTGTCGGCTATAGTGGCTGTGCGCCCCAACCAAAGAGGTACACGGGCCAAAGCGGTATCGACGGCTGCCTGAATGATGTCGTTGTCGGGTACAAAAACGGTGCTGTTGTAGTATTCGTTGCGCATGTTCCACCTTTCCTGGCCGTCTTTGGTATATCGGTCCATAAGGATATTTTTTGTTGACCAGCCTTTGACAGAGTCGGAGTAGATGGTATTACCCTGTTCGTTGGTGCCTGCCGGCGTGCATTTGGCGGGGTCAAAATAACGGCGTTCATACAGGCGTATCAGAGACTTGAATTTAGAATACCGGGCATCGTCCAGACTGTTGATGACGTCGTAGACCGATAGCCTGACGGGAATTACCTTTTCGTTGATCTGATAAACGAAGGCGTTGTTGGTGCGGGTAATTGCTTCGACCAGGCAGTTATTGATTTTTATCTGTTCATCCTGCAAGTTGATCCAGAGGTTTTTGCCGTACCAGGTATTGATGCCCATGCCCTCTTTCATATCGGCAGGAGCCAGAGCGATGTCACATACACAGTAGGCAGCGTAGCTGCTGTCCTGAGCATAGGCAGAAGTATCCAGGATATTGTCCGGATACAGCAAAATGGTGTATTCCTGTCCCGGGAGCATCTTGTCGTAAATGCCTGCCTGGACGAATAGTGCATGCTGTGTGCTGTATTCAGGACTGGAGGCAAGAAACTTTTCCAGGTCGCCCTGAAACATTTCCACATTACCGTCGGTAACCAGCTTCTGTTTGCTGTAATGATTATCCCAGGCATCGCTGCAAGCAGTAAATAAAAGCATCAGGCTTGCAAGGCTGAAGATAAGTATGGATTGATGTTTTTTCATATCTGTCTTTCTTTTTGCGTACATAGCTTATTCTTCGGCTAAAGGAATGAATTTTACGTAATCCCACATCTGTCGGTAGGTGGAAACAGTAGAAGCGTTGGCATCCATCAGTACAGCTTTGAAGGTGTGGCTTTGCGTAGTCTGAAAAGTGATACTTGGGAACAAAACCTCCCCCTGTACTGCCTGTTGAGTCGATTCCCAGCCTTTCCAGAGGTAATGCTGTTTCAGGAAGTCGTCCAGCGTGAATTTGACGGCACTGCCTCCTCCATAGAATTTTTTGGCCAGCGCTTTGGCTCCTGCATAGTACAATTCTACCCGATAAGTGCCTTTTACAATGGTAGGGGTAGTGAATTCAATCCAGCCGGTGTAGCCCAGATTGAGTATGAGCAGATTGTTCAGATACGCGTCGAATTCGTTTTCGTAATCTACCGTAGCGTCTGTATTGGCTTTGCATTTCCAATAACCTACTTTGAGCCAGGTTCCTTTGGTGGAAGCCAGTTTATAATCGAAAGAATGTATGGTTCCGTAGGGATTGCTTTTGGTTATATCTATCTTATATTCAACGGCATCGCAGGGCGTGCTGTAAAGATTGCCCAGGTTATTGGCGGCTCCGTAGCTGTTAGCGATGGAAACGATATCGGTGCTGTTGCAAAAATCCCAGACAACAACAGAGGGCTCCGGACACCAGACAGGCAAAATGCCGTCGATTTTGTGGATATAACCGTTGCTGGCCTTGATGTCGGAACGTACAAAGCCGCAGACATCCTGGCTGCCTCCGTTGATAAATGTTTGCCCGACCAGAGTCTGGATGGTGATGATTTCGTGAGGTTCAAAAGTGTCGAAAACCTTCATCTCGTCAGGAGTAGAACTGTAAGTGAGTGAACTTTTGGTGTTGGCTCCTGCCAAAATATGGTAGGAAACATAGCGACGGACCACGCTGTTGCTGTCGTTTCGGGCAATACCGCTCTGACCGGCGGGGTCTTTTCCTGCCAGGTAATTCTCCAGATCATCCACACTTTGAATGCCTGCTGACCTGAACGTCTCGTCTGAAACAGCCAGTATGGTGTAATTGACGGGATTGACCGTATATCCGCCCATCGGTTGCTGAACCGTATCGCTGGTGATATTCAGTAAGTCTGTCATTCCTGCTTGTTCAAGAGCTTCCAGAAAAAGGCTGTATTCTCCGTAATCGTGCATTTTTTCCACTACCGTTTCGATGAGGGGGCGAACTACTCCTCCCAGCTTGTAGACCATACCGTTAACGGTTTGGTGAGCCATTTCCCTGACGCTGGCCATGTTGTTGATGTAAATCGACAAAGTGTCTTCGGGCTTACTTTCGGCCCGGTCTGCATCGTCGATATCCTGATTGGTGAAACCGTAACTTAAAGTCAGGTAATCTCCGAAAAGGGTAGGGATACCGATGCTACCCTCGTTGAGATACTGGATAAACGAAGCTTCATTCAACCCTCCCCTCAGCATGTGAACCTGGATCACCTGACGTGCATACGCCGAATCGAGTTGTTCAAAAGAAGAGATGTCTTTCATTTTCATAAAAGAATCCATGGCTGCATTGTCGGGGGCAAAAATGGTAACTGTTGAACTGGCGTCGTTCAGGGCGTTGTAATAATCGGCAGCTTTCAGAAAATCCAGAAACAGCGCATAGTCTTCGGGGTATTTTTCCATGAAAGCAATGTTGGTAATTTTGGTTTCGTCGCCTTCGTCCAATTCAAATAGTTGACCCATATATGGATCCTGACAAGCTCCCATTGCAATAATAAGAGCAACGAAAGTAAGGCTAAACGCGGGCAGTCGCATTGGTGGTACTGTATGTTTGGAATGTATCTTTTTCATAAACCTTAGTCCTTGAATTCATTATTCGTAATATGGATTTTGCACAAGAAGAGGATTGTTCTCCAATTCCTGCTCCCAAACAGGCAGGAAGAGCGCATTGTTGTCCGAGAGCACAGAGCGGAACCAGCTGGTGCTGGCCTGTTTGTTGAATTCCAGTAAACGGGCCGTGATGAAGGTTTCTTTGTATTGGTAGTTGTTGCGACGACCAAAACGCAGCATGTCGTACCAGGCTTTGCCTTCGCCGGCCAGTTCGGTAGCACGTTCATTGAGTAAACATTCGAGTAATTCCAATTCATTGGTATTGAGCGGATCAATTCCTGTCGAACCCAGATTGGAACGTTCACGGACTTTGTCTATCAATGCGAGAGCTTCTGAATAACGCTCCGGCCCTTGGATAATAAGGGCTTCTGCTTTCATTAATAATACTTCGGTTGTGCGGTAAAGTATAAAATTGGGATCGTAGTGTTCTGGGGTACGTTTTTCGGTCAGCACTTCGGAGCCGAAATATTTCCAGACAAAGCCTGTTTCTGCTGCCAGATAAGCCGTGGGCGGATTACAGTAGAATCCGCCGTACATGCTGCGAACGGACTCTGTCATATGTTGTTGGGTGTAGGTGTATTCCTCGACAAACAGCTCCGTCATTTTTTTGGAGTAGGCGTAAACCCGACTGGAGCTGGAGGGATCGAACAAATAGGGCAGATTATTGAGCTGTTTATCTTCTTCGTTCCATTGAAGCTCCAGGATGGATTCGTTGCTGTTGCCGGGATTGAAAATAGAGAACCAGGAAGAATGCGAAGGGGACGACAGGAAACTGGGGGCGTAAGCAGAGTTTGAATTTAGAATCAGGTCGCAATACAATTCAGCGTCCGCATAGCTTTCGCTCCACAAAGAGACATCGGCCAGCAAAGCGCATATTGCCCATTTGGTGGCACGGCCTTTGTTTTCCCAGGCCTTGACGTAATATTCTTTGGCTGCTCCCGATTCCAAAGCAGTGAGCAGGTCTTTCTTTATTTGAGCAATCACTTTGGCTTCGTCAGACTGCACGATCTGATAATTTTGAGAATCGTCTTCGTAGGGAAACAGCACCAGCGGTACTTCTTTCCAGTTTCTGACCAGGTAAAAATAACTCAAAGCCCGAAGGAAATACGCTTCTGCTTTGTGGGCATTCAGCCTGTTTATATCGTAAGTGTCGTCTCTGCTCAATACTTTTTCGGCATTTATAATAACACCGTTGGCTACGTTGATGACTTCGTAAAAGGGCCCCCAGTTGCTGATGTTGTCTGTTTCTTTGACGCGAAATTCCTGCAGGTTGGTATTACCGCTGCGGCTAAAGAGTTGCCCGGCCCTTAGTTCACCCAGGGGAATCAGTTGGGAGCTAACCATATCGCGATAATAGTGATAACAACCATTGAGCATGGCCTCCACTTCTTCTTTGCTGGACCAGTAATAGTCGCTTACCTGGTTGTTTTGGGGATAGACTTCGAGCCATTCGGAGCAAGCGGTATAAGTAAAGGCCAATGTCATGACAAGGATTAGGGTGATTAAATGTTTACTTCTTTTCATAATGAGCCTCCCTTTAGAAATTAATGATTAAACCACCCGAAACTCGCTTAGCGGGAGGGGTCTGAGCCCTGTCCATGGCAATATCGGTCACGTTCGAGGGCAGAGTCACTTCCGGGTCTTGTCCGGTGTATCTGGTCCAGGTGAGCAGGTCGTATGCTGTAATAAAGGCGTTGATTGAGTTGACCTTGATTTTCTGGCAGAAGTTTTTCGGCAAACCATAGGAAAGCGAAATGGTTTTTAAGCGCAGAAAAGAGCAATCTTCCACAAAACGGTCACTGCCCAGGTAGTTGTAGCCGTATTGCCAGAGGGCTCTCGGTATGTCGGTGTCGTCACCGGGACTGCGCCAGCGTCTTAATACCGACAAGCTCTGATTGTCGGTGCCGTACATAGCCTCGCTGTTCATACGTGCCTGATTGACAATCTTCTGTCCCAAACGATAATGTAAAAAGGTGGTTAAGGTCAGTTGTTTGTATTTGACACTAAAACCTCCACCACCGGTGACAACCGGATTTGCGTTGCCTATGTACACAATGTCGTTTTGATTGATAACGCCATCGTGGTTAATGTCTTCGTATTTAGCATCTCCGGGAAAACAGGTGTAGGTGCCGTTTTTCATTACTATGGGTTTTCCGTCCAGGTCGGTCATGACAGCTCCCCGGGCATCAAGAGCATATGTTTCCGTGGTGGTGTCGTAAACTCCCAGGTATCGGTAACCGAAGAAGCTGCCGACGGGAGCACCTACGATGACACGTTGTGCGTAAGTGCCGTTTCTCAAACTGTAAGTACTTTCAGGCAGGTTTTCGGGTAACTCTTCGATGCGGTTGATGTTGCGGGCTATGTTGTAATTGAGTGTGATACGCCAGTCGCTGTTTTGAAGAGCCGTGTAATCTATTCTAAACTCCCAGCCGGTATTGCTCATTTCTCCCGAATTGTAATAGGCAATGGTGTTGCCCTGAGAATTGTAACCACTGGTGGTGGGAATAGCAATTCTTCTCTGAAGCAAATCGGTGATGTATTTGTAATAGATGTCGAAAGTGGCTGTCAACCTTTGATCCAGAAAACCGGCATCAAAACCGGCATCGTATTCGCTGGCCGTTTGCCATTTCAGTTTATTTAATTGCACCGATACGGGCACGATGGCAGGATTGTCGCGGTAACCTTCACCCAGAGCTGAATAGGTTCCCATGTAAGGAGCCGTTCCCGAAGGAGCGGCACCGCTCTGGCCGTAACTGCAACGTAATTTCAGAGAACTCAGCCATTCGGCGTTTTGCAGGAAATCTTCTTCTTTGATATGCCAGGCAAGGCCCAGGGAAGGAAATAAACCCCAGCGGTTGGTTTTACCCAGCGATGATTTGCCTTCGTAGTTTATAGTTCCTGAAAGAATGTAGCGGTTGAGAAAAGTGTAATTTATGCCGCCGATGCCGCTGACCGAGCGAACTTGTGAATCGCCGGAACCTCTTTCTACTATGGCTCCGTTGGTGGAGGGATCGGAGGCATGCTTGGAAGCCACGCCGTAAATGGTACTGGAATAGCTGCTGCTTTGGCTGTCGCTGGTACGCCACAGGGCAGTGGCAACAAGATTGTGAATACCGTTCCAGTTGTGACGGTAAATCAATTTGTTTTCGGTCTGCAGTGCCAGGTTGTCGCTGTAAGCATCGCTGCTTCGGTTGGCGTAAGTATTGTCCATGGTGACTCCTGTGGCACTCTGGGGTAAAAAGGCTCTGTTTTTGATGGTTTTGAACTTCATCGATACATATCCCGTGTAGATAAGTCCAGGTAAAATATCGTAGTTTAAACGAAAGTTCATTTTCTCTTCCTGTTGCAGGCTGTTGTTGTAACTTTCGTTGGCCATGGCAATGGGGTGGAAATTTTTGGACCCGGTAAAAGCTCCCTGAAATTCCTCTGCATTTTGACGATTAAAGTAACGATCGGTGGGTTCCAGCGTGATGTCGTCTATCCAATAGGGACTTTTGTTGGGCATCTTCAACATGGCTTCCGAACGGACATTGTCGGTCCAGTTTGCTTCTTTGTCTGTTTCGGCATACGAAAAGTCAGCCTCTACACTTAATTTGTCGTTGAAGCGGTAGCCGATGTTCAGTGTACTGGAAAAGCGGTTCATGTTGGTGCCGATGGTAGTGCCGTCTTCGTCGGCATAAGAGAGGCTGAAACGATAGGTGGCCTTTTCGCCTCCGCCGCTCATCGAAAAGTTGTTGTCCGTGGTATAGGCATCCTGTACCACCGCGGCAAGCCAGTCGGTGTTGGTGTTGTATTCGTTGAAATAGCGCCAATCCTTGTTGAAGTTAATTTCCGGCGTATCGTACAGCAGCTCAAGCAGGGCGGCACTGGTCGAAACGCCTTTGGCATTGGCCGTATTCCAGATGGCATCTTCGATAAAAGATACGTATTCCTTGCCGTTGAGCATAGGAATCGATTCCGGCTCGAATTTAGCCGAGAACTTGGAGGATAGAGTAAAACGCGGCTTGCCTTTTGAGCCTGTTTTGGTTGTTATCAACAGCACGCCACTGGCACCTGCCGTGCCGTAAATGGCTGTAGAGGCGGCATCTTTCAATACTTCGATGCTTTCGATGTCGTAAGGCGACAAGTTCAACATGGCAGCGTAGTCTTCGTTATTGGCAGTAGCAAAATTGAAGGAATCGTCAATGTCGGTAGAATAAGGAACACCGTTGATGACAATCAGAGGGTCTGCGCTGGTATTGAGTGTGGCAGTACCGCGAATACGAATGGAATTCCTGGCTCCCGGATCGCCCCCGGTCAAAATATCAACACCGGCCAGACGGCCTTGTAATGCTTCTTCGACCGAAGTGACGGGAGTATACTCAATAATTTCGCTTAGTTGTATGCGTTCGGTGGCGGCCGTTTGTTCTCTCAGAGTGATGCCCATCTCATTCTTTATTTCCTTTTTGGCCGCTACTACTACTTCGTCCAGTGTTTTGGTGTCTTCTTCAAGCACCACCTCCAGTGAAGATTGTCCGTTATAGGGGATACTCTGGGTTTTCATCCCTATATAGGAGAAGACAACAGTATACGGACCTCCTCCCGATGGAACGCGCAGGCTGTATTCGCCATTGTTGTTGGAGACTGTTCCCTCGACCATACGGTTTTGACTGTTGTTAAGGAAGACATTCACGCCTATGGCAAGCTCTTTTTTGCTTCCAAAGTTTTCGTAGACACGTCCTGTCAGCATTTTTTGAGCTGAGCTTGTGCCAATCAGCAGCAAGCATAAAATCAAAATGATAACTATCTTTTTCATACAATTCAGAACATGCCGTTAATAAAATGAACACAACCATCTTCAAATACGAAGGGCAGATAGTGATAATCTCCCGACACCTCAATCTCTTTGTCGTTATCAAGCAGTCGGACAGTGAGTTTATCCCCTTTGTCTTCGACTACAATCTTTACCGACTGATAGGTGACCCGACTGGTGTTTTCATCGTAAATTTCAATGACATTCAAGGACTCCATGCCTTTGGAGGTGTCTTCTTTCCAGCCCAGGTAGGGATAGTTGCTGATGCCCGCTGTGGAAAGTGGAACGAAGTAGTCTTTCAAATACATTTGCAGTATATATCTTGAACTGTCGTCAGCCACCGAGCAACAATCGAGAATAGGACTTCCTGTGCTGTAAGCTGCCGAATCGAAACTCAGTCCGGGTATGGCTGAGCTTTCGATGGCGCCGAACACGGCGGAGTTTGCAGGGATGAGCATTAAATGGCTTTCGCCCTCCTGAACAAAATTAAACTTTGCCCCATCGTACATGCCGGCTATACTCAGTAAGTTTACAAAGCCATAATAGGGGAGCAGGGAGTCTACTTTGTTGTTCTGTATCATTTGCTGAAATGATTTGTAGGTGGTTTCCGAAGGCATACCGACAAACATGGATCCTTCGTAGGCATAGGATTTTCCGTTGCTCCAGCTGCCGTCCTCTTTGTAGGATTGCAGTTCGCTGAAAGAGACAAACACCTCCTGGTCAGACTTAAGCTGCGGATAGATGCGTTCGTTGAAACGAAAACTGTTGGTCAATTTGCCGTCCAATACATACCAGTAGAAAATATAGTCGGGCGAAAAAGCTCTGAATACTTGTTGTTTACCCATGGTTGTTGCATCGAGTTTCATATCGCTGCAGGTGCTTGCCGAAAGATCAACCAGGTGGGCATAGGTTGTACTGGTTTTAAAATCATTTCCTAAGGCTTTAGCATTGCGAACCAGGTAATTGTTGCGACTGTCGTAGGTGATGCCCATGGCTTCTACCTGAGTATTGTCGGGCATCAGCGAAAGCAATTGAGTCTCGTCGCTCCAAAGGGTGTTTTGGATGTCACCTATTGAAGTGAGCATCATGAGGTAATGACTGAAAATTTTGTATTGATAGGCCGGGCCGGTAACGGCGGCAAACATGGTGGGGACAGCCAACTCCTCGCAGCCGTAGAGCAGTCCGTTTTCACAGAGTATGCGGTACTTTTGGGGAACAGCGTCAAGAGCCACATTGATAACGGCACCGTAACTGTTAATGATGTCTCCGCGACGAATTTCTTCGGGGAAAGCCAGATTGCCGTCGTAAGAGTTGCTGTTGCTTTTGAGAGCTCCCTGGTAAACGCAATTATAGAGCAGCTTCTCGACCGATTCCCGGCTGACATCGTCCAGTTTTGCGTAGCCGCCTTTGGCCCAGTAATTATCGAAGAATTTATCCAGAGCAGCGTTGGTAGGTGCAAAAATACTGTAGCCAACCGAAGACAGATCCGTCAGTTTTGAGTAATCGTTCGTAGGCCATTCACTGGCAATATTTGGCAGGGGCTCAGAGAACAGGTGTTCGTACAAACGTTCTCCGTTGCCATATTCCAGGCTCAGTTCCGAGTTGAAGGCGAAACTTTCTTTCTTTTTGTACAGGCTTAGAAACTGACTGAAATTGCTGTCGTTTTTCAATTCAGTATAAATAGTATTCAGGGGTTTAAT
>CAZNQD010000018.1:0-1908 GCA_964575345.1 uncultured Bacteroidales bacterium | reverse complement strand
TTGCTTTTGGTGCGATGCTTGTAGTACATGCCTGCGTTAATTTTCTTCTCTTCGTCCGTAACGTCGTCGCCTTCTTCGGGACGAAAGTTTATAAGCTTATCTGCACTGTAGGCATAATACATTAAATGGAAACCTATGAGTTTCTCCAAGCTGGAAGAATCCATTTCTTCCAGACTGTTCAGTCCCTGTTCTGCCAAATACAGGTTAAAGGCCGAATCGTTCGGTGCCATTACTGTTACTATGCTTTTGCCGTCTACCATATCGTGAAAACCCGCCCTGTCTATTCCTTTCAGAAAAATGGTATAATTGCCATCCATTTCGAGGACTTCGTAGCAGTTTCCTTTGATCCAGTCAGGACGAGCATAATATTCCGACATGTGGTCATTGCAGCTGCTCATGACCACAGCGATGAATACCGCTAACAGCCATATGCTTCTTTTTCTGTGGAATGCCCTGATTTTCATGGTTTAATAAGTATGTTTTTGGGGGTTCTGGTGTAGATTATCGAATGAACATTTTTTCTCCCTGACGTATATAAAATCCTCTTGCGTTTGGCGACTCGATTTGTTGGCCGTTCAGGTTATACCAAATGTCGTTGTTCTCTTTTTTTTGTTTGGCGACCAAAGGGGGAGTTAAAGCCGTAGGCAGATCGTTTTGACCGGAGCCGGTAATGTATTCGTAGTCCGAAAGTTCCTGGCGTACAATTTCTTCGACTAAACTGTTCAGGTAGTTCTCTAAGTTAGTATAGCCGTTTTCGGCAATGGTATTGCGATCGAGCGGATACTTGGGATTTAAGCCCCGGGCTTCTTCCCATGCGTCTGGCATGCCGTCCTGGTCTGTGTCTTTGGGGCTTTCTGTGCTGTTCAAAGCGGGCCAGGCACTCCAGTCGCTGCCTGCATCGGCCGGTTTAAGATCGTTCTGGCTGTCGATGATGCCGCCCACAGCAGTGTAGCTGCCTTTGAAATTGGCAATGCCCTGTCGGGTTTCGCTAATAATGCGTTGATCAATTTCATCCCGCTGCAATGAACAACCCGCAGTACCCAATACTTTTTCGAAAGCGACCTGAGCGGTATGAGTGGTAACCAGGCCCGGATTGTTGGGTGTGCTTAGTTTCATCGCCGTTTTTTCGTCGTTGCTGATAGTTGCTGAAATATTATTGTATACTCCGTAATTCCAGTTATTCTGACATGTATTGCGTTCGTAGCTGTTGGTGGGCGTTTTATAAGTATCGCTCAGGGAAGAACACCAATTGCCGGCGATGTAGTATTTCCCCCATTTTGGCCGGGCATCATCGGTGGTGTTAGGCCCGATGCCTATTATCATGCTTCGGCGGTTGTGATTTGTTTTGGTGGAGGGTCCGGGTTTGTAATAGCAATTAACGATGTTGGCGTTCATGCCTTCTGCTCCGTAACATCCCACTACCATGCCGTAATTGTAAATAACATTGTTACGAAGATCTACATTGTCGCGACCGTCCGTATTGTCTGCTGCTCCCAGTCTGGGTGTGCGGCTGCTGTGATGGGCAAGCAGGTTGTGATGAAACGAAGTGTTGGCTCCTCCCCAGATGCCTCCGTAGCCGTGATCGCCTTTTTCGTGATTGGAATGACGCAAGCTTTCGCTGATAATACACCATTGCAGCGTGAGATTCTCGTCTCCGTAAAAAGAAACACATTCATCTACACTCCAGGAACAGGAGCAGTGGTCTATCATGATGTTTTTGATACCTCTTCCCCCCAATGCATCGTCTTCGGTGTTGGGATCGAGGTCGCCCATGCGGAAACGAAGAAAACGGATTATAATATTGCTCGAATTGATGTGGACAGGAAAGCCGGCTATACAAATGCCGTCACCGGGAGCCGTTTGTCCGGCAATTGTCAGGTTGCCGGCATTAATATTGAGGGCATCTTT
>CAZNQD010000017.1:0-35266 GCA_964575345.1 uncultured Bacteroidales bacterium | reverse complement strand
TAGTTTTGCGCACAAATTTACTTATTTTAATTTACATTACTCTATGGAAAGAAAATTGACACGCTCACGCACAGACCGCATGTTAGGCGGCGTACTCGGTGGATTGGCAGCATACCTGAATATTGATTCTGTTTTGGTCAGAGTACTCTATTGTGCCTTAAGTTTATTTACGGCCGGCTTTCCGGGACTCT
Source organism: uncultured Bacteroidales bacterium (assembly GCA_964575345.1). Lineage (GTDB taxonomy): Bacteria > Bacteroidota > Bacteroidia > Bacteroidales > UBA1402 > UBA1402. The sequence continues at coordinate 35,075 of CAZNQD010000017.1, read as the reverse complement.
TGCTCTATATCCTCATGCTGATACTGGTACCTGAAGACCGGAGCGAACAATAAATTTGAGATTTATCTAAGGACGGTTTTATCTTAACGCTGATTCAAACACGAGGAAGTGAATTACTTCGCTTTGTCCGGTTTGAATTGAACTATTTTGAATAAAGTGTCCGAAGGCCTGATCTTAGTGGTCAAAGGGATGGAGATTCGCTGACCTTTTACAGCCTTTTCCACCGGACTGTCGTCAATCCGAATTTCTTCTACACGGCTTTCGATTACACCTGTAGTGGGCCCGGTTATCAGAATTTCGTCTCCTGTGTTCAGTTCGCCGCTTTCTATTTGAAATTCCGCCACGCCCGATTTGGAAAAATAATTGATCCCCCGGCCTGTGCGAACTTTGCGGGTTGTTGCCGAAGAGCCGTAGCGATGCGACCATTCGCCCAGCCTTTGTCCCAAATAATAACCATCCCAGAATCCCCGGTTAAACACTCCGGCCAGGCGCTGATCCCAACTCTTGATTTTATCTTCGGTAAAAGTCTGATCCTGACAGGCCGCCAGAGCTTCACGATAGCAGGACACCACCGTGTGCACGTATTCCGGCCCCCGGGCCCTGCCCTCTATTTTGAAAACCTCCACGCCGGCATCCAGCATCTTATTGAGGAAATGAATCGTCTTTAAATCCGCGGGCGACATAATATATTGATTGTCCACCGTCAACTCTATGTCACTGCCCGTTTCGATGTCTTGCACCTTGTAAGCCCGGCGGCAAATTTGCATACAGGCTCCCCGGTTAGCCGAAGCATTCATTTCGTGCAGACTCAAATAGCATTTACCCGAAACAGCCATACACAAAGCCCCGTGACAAAACATTTCTATACGCACAGGCTGACCGCCCGGGCCGCAAATATTTTCTGCTTTTATTTGTTGATGTATGGCTTTGACCTGATCCAGGTTCAATTCCCTGGCCAGCACCACCACGTCGGCAAATTGGGCGTAAAATCTCAACGCTTCGATGTTGGAAATATTCAACTGAGTGGATAAATGCACTTCAACTCCCTTAAGGTTTGCGTATTGCATCACTGCCACGTCCGAAGCAATAATGGCATCTACCCCGACCTGAGCGGCAACATCGACCAGCGATCTCATCAAACTAAGATCCTGATCATACAACACTATATTGATCGTGAGATAGGACTTCATGCCCTTTTCTTTGCAAAAGGCAACAATCTTTTCCAGATCGTCCAGTCTGAAATTTTGCGAGGAATTTGAACGCATATTCAAAGCCTCCACACCGAAATAAACCGAGTCGGCTCCGGCCTGGGCAGCTGCGGTCAGCGACTCGTACGAGCCCACAGGGGCCATTAATTCAGGCTTCATAGCTCAATACTATCTAATAGTTGGAACAATTCGGAGAGATGCTCAGCCCTTAGCATAGCTATCCGGGTTTCCCTAAAATTTGGAATGCCTTTAAACAAAGGCGTAGCTGCCAAATGCCGTCGAATATGCAAAATACCTCTGCGTTCGTCCAACAGATTGACACTATTCAAAATTTGTTGCTTTAGCACATCCAGTTTCCACTTGTTGTCCAATTCGGGCTCTGTACCGGTAGCCAGGTAATGCTTGATTTCTTTGAAGATCCAGGGACGTCCTATGCAGGCTCTGCCCACCATCACTGCAGCAACTCCGCTTTCGTCGAAACGCCGGCGGCAGATTTCTCCTGAGTTAATGTCGCCATTGCCTATGATGGGAATATGCATCCTGGGGTTGTTGCAGACTTCGGTAATCAGTGTCCAGTCGGCTTTGCCCGTATACATCTGGCTGCGGGTACGCCCGTGGATACTGAGGGCTGCAATACCGCAATCCTGCAGTCGCTCGGCCAGATCTACGATAATCTTGGATTGCTCGTCCCAGCCCAGGCGTGTTTTGACTGTCACCGGAATTTTTACGGCATCCACCACGGCACGGGTAATTTCGAGCATTAGTGGAATGTTGTTCAACAATCCGGCCCCGGCTCCTTTGCCTGCTATCTTGCGTACCGGGCAGCCAAAATTGATGTCCAGGATGTCGGGCCCGGCTTCTTCGCAAATGCTGGCAGCCTCGGCCATGGTGGCAGGATCCTTGCCATAGATTTGGATGGCTACCGGACGCTCTGCGTCTGAAATGCGCAATTTTTGATTGGTTTTGCTCACATTGCGGATCAAGGCGTCGGAAGAAACAAATTCCGTATAAACCATGTCTGCTCCGAATTGCTTACACATCAGGCGAAAAGCCGGATCTGTGACATCTTCCATAGGAGCAAGCAAAAGCGCTTCCTCAGGCAATTCAAGTGAAGCTAATTTCATTCTCTAACAAACTTCATAGCAAGCCGTAACGGGCTCTGAGCTTTTTGTCGCCCAGAATGCGCAGGGCTTCTTGCAGCGACTCGTTCATAGGGGCCATTACTTTGTAATAGTCTGCCGACTTAAAGAGGTCACGGGCTATGTATGCCTTGCATTGCAGCCTGAGCAAAGATAGATCTTCCTGCCGGCGTTCTTCGGTAATATTCACATTGTCTTTGATGGCCAGTTTAAACAGCTCCTCGAGCAGTTCGTCATCGAATTGGAATTGCCGGATAAATTCCTGCGAGTTCTTATATTTATCCAACAAAGCCTGACGGTTGTCATCCACATAGGTCAAGGTAAAGCGATTTAAAATACCCTTGTTGACCAGCTCCCTGTGCAAATCGGTATAACGGGTGGTATCGACAGGAACGAAAACATCCGGCATAATACCGCCGCCTCCGTAGACCGTACGTTTTTTGAGCATAGTGGAATAACGCAGGGAATCGGGGAAATGAATGCTGTCGGCACTGCTCATCTCGCCCCGGTTATAACGCTCTATCAAGTCGCGTCCATAAGCTTCCACTCCGTCTTCGTAGGGTTTTTGTATGCAACGCCCGCTGGGAGTATAATAGCGCGATACGGTTAATTTCAACGCCGTTCCGTCACCCAGAGAGAAAATGCGCTGAACCAGGCCTTTGCCGAAACTGCGCCGGCCAATAATCAAGCCCCTGTCCCAGTCCTGCACGGCACCGGCGACAATCTCGCTGGAAGAGGCAGAATATTCGTCTATCAGCACTATCAAATTACCTTGTTCAAAAGAGCCTTGCTCGCCTGCATCTGCCTGAGTACGGGGGCTGTTAATTCCTTCGGTATAAACCACGCTGCGTCCTTTGGGCAAAAACTCGTCCGCCAGCTCCACGGCCGTATTCATATAACCGCCGCCATTGGACTGCAAATCCAGTATCAATTGTTCCATACCTTGCTTCCGGAGTTCTTCGAAGGCTTCCTTGTATTCTTTCATGGTGGTGGCGCTAAAGCGGCTCAGACGGATATACCCGGTATTCTTTTCTGCCATAAAGGCTGCATCCAGGCTGTAGAGCGGTATTTTATCGCGAATTATCCTGAATTCGAGCAGCTCCGGCTCTCCTCTTCTTTTCACCCCCACTCTCACCAAAGTGCCTTTCGGCCCTTTCAGGCGCTTCATAACTTCTTTGTTGGACATTTTTACGCCGGCGATTGTCTCGTCGTCTACGCTCAGAATGCGGTCACCGGCCAGGAGGCCTACTTTTTCGGAAGGGCCTCCCGTAATCACTTCCACAATAAAAAGGGTATCGTTCATCATATTGAACGATATACCTATGCCGTCAAAGCCCCCCTGCAGGGGTTCATTCATTTCAGAGACCTCTTCTTTGCTCATATATTCCGAGTGCGGATCCAGACTCTTGACCATGGATTGCATGGCCTCGTTAATCAGCTTTTCGTTGTCAACACTGTCTACATAAAAAGAATTCAGGGCGAAAAAAGCGGTCTGAATTTTTCGCATGGGGGCTAAATAATCCTGGGCCTGCAAGGAGGTCCAGAGCAATACTAAGCTAAAGGTCAACAAGGATTTTTTCATCAATTTTTAATTAAGGGTTAAGCAGAGGTATCAGGGCTGCCGGCACAAAGGTGCTTACGTCCTTGCCGTGTCGGAGCAATTCCCTGACCATGGCCGAATTAACCATGGATAATTCAGGTTTGGAATACAATAAAAAGGTTTCCAGCCCAAAGACCTTGTCGTTGAAATCGGCCAATGTCTTTTCGTATTCGTAATCGGCCACGGAACGCACCCCCCGCAGAATAGCCTGACAGTTTTTTTGCCGGGCAAAATCTCCCGTAAGGCCTGTGTAATGGGTAATTTCTATATTGCTTTGCTCAGGAAAACAGGCGGCTATTTGTTCCAGACGTTTTTCGAGCGGGAAATACGGCTTCTTTTGATCGTTGATACCAATGGCAATAATAATCCGATCAAAAAACTGCCTGCCTCGTTTTACGATGGACTCGTGTCCCAGAGTAAAAGGATCGAAAGTGCCCGGAAAAAGTACTGTTCTCATACCTCTGCTTCTATGACAAGGTTATCAATAATAAAATTCTGGCGTTCAGAGGTGTTCTTACCCATGTAAAATTCGAGTAGTTCTTTGACCAGGTCTTCTTTGCGTAAATCCACCTTATCCAGCCTCATGTCTTTACCTATAAAATACTTAAACTCATCGGGGGATATTTCGCCCAGGCCCTTAAAGCGGGTGATCTCGGGATTGGGCCCCAGGGCTTCAATGGCTTCGATACGTTCCTCGTCGGTATAGCAATAACGGACCTCTTTTTTGTTTCTGACTCTGAACAAAGGGGTTTGCAAAATATATACATGGCCTTTTTTGATCAAATCGGGGAAAAATTGTAAAAAGAAAGTCATCAGCAGCAGACGTATATGCATACCGTCCACATCGGCATCGGTAGCAACAATAACTTTGTTGTAACGCAGATCTTCCAATCCGTCTTCAATATTCAGGGCTGCCTGCAAGAGGTTGAATTCTTCGTTTTCGTAAACCACTTTTTTGGTCATGCCGTAGCTGTTGAGGGGTTTCCCTCTTAAACTAAAGACGGCCTGATAATTCACATCACGGCTTTTGGTAATGGAACCACTGGCCGAATCGCCCTCGGTAATAAAAAGACTGGTCTCTTCGAGGTTTTGTCCCTTACTGTCGTTAAAATGAAAACGGCAATCACGCAATTTTTTGTTGTGCAGATTCGATTTTTTAGCTCGCTCACGGGCCAGTTTGGTCACGTTGGATATGGCTTTACGCTCTTTTTCGGAGTCAGCAATCTTTTTGAGTAAAATATCCGAAGTCTCGGGATTCTTATGCAAATAATTATCCAACTCTTTCTTGAGAAAATCCCCGATAAATTTGCTTATTGAAGGGCCTTTGGGGCCTATATCACGCGAACCCAGCTTGGTTTTGGTCTGGGATTCAAACACCGGTTCTTCTACCTTGATGCTGACAGCGGCAATAATGCCCATGCGAATATCGGCGTAGTCGTGATTTTTGTTGTAGTATTCCTTAATGGTGCGAGTGACAGCCTCTCTGAAAGCCGTCTGATGCGTACCGCCCTGAGTGGTGTGCTGCCCGTTGACAAAGGAATAATATTCTTCTCCGTATTGGTTGCCATGGGTCAGGGCTATTTCGATGTCGTCGCCGCTTAAATGTATAATTGGATACATGCTCTCAGAAGTCATGTTCTCGTTGAGCAAATCCAGCAAGCCGTTTTTGGAAAAGAATTTTTGGCCGTTGTAAACAATGCTGAGCCCGGAATTCAGGAAAACATAGTTCTTAATCAGTCGCTCTATGTGTATGTCTTTGTATTCGTAATTCTTGAACAGGGTGGCATCTGGAGTGAACTCAATCAGGGTGCCGTTACCTTTTTCGCATGCTTCCAGGGCTTGATCTCTGATTATCAGGCCACGTTCAAAATCGACGGTTTTACTTTGGCGATCGCGTATGCTCTGAATGCGAAAAAAAGAAGACAGGGCATTCACAGCCTTGATACCCACACCATTGAGCCCAACCGATTTTTTAAAAGCTATTGAATCATACTTGGCGCCGGTATTCATTTTGGAAGAAACATCCACCACCTTGTTCAGGGGGACTCCTCTGCCGTAGTCCCTGACGGAAACAAAACCTTCGTTGATGTTGACTTCGATGGTTTTGCCGTAACCCATCATATATTCATCCACACTATTATCCAGGACTTCTTTCAGTAAAACATATATACCATCGTCGGGATTGGTGCCGTCTCCCAATTTGCCGATATACATGCCAGGCCTCAGCCGTATATGCTCTCTCCAATCGAGGGTAACGATGCTTTCATCCTGATATACTCCTTCCTGAATTTGGTTCAATAGCGTATTTTCCATATTGCTTCTACTTAGTTGCAGCTTGTCGGATTAAAGGGCAAAGGTAAGAAAAATTCGGCTCTGTGTGTAAAAAAAGCGGGATTCATTTACATGAATCCCGCCCGTGAGTTATAAGATTTTCGCTTAACAACCAAGCAAGAAATCACTATGTGTTATTCCTGAGGGAAGCCATACCCGTTGGTGATTTTACCGTTGGATTTTGACACCGTAGTCGATGACATCGGACAGATATAACGGGGAGGTGTTTTGGCGGCATAGTCAGCATCCGTATAACCCTTGAAGATATCGTTCAGGTATTGGTCTTCGTTGGCAACAATGGTACTACCCCAGGGAACTACTTCATAACCGGCAGCAATTAAGGCCTTACCCTGTACACCGGCTGAGTCTATGAATTCAAATAAACCCTGAATGGCCAGATTACGGGTGCCGGTGGTATTATCGTAAGTATCCCAGCCATCGTGTTGGCCTCTCCAACTCGGGAATTTTACCGGATAAGTGGGATCTCCCGGCAAGACATCGCACTGCTTGGTCAACATATAAGCCATCCCAAGATCAGCGGTGTTTACACGCTTGGTATAAATATAGTTAGAGATGGTGTTGCCGTTGGCAAAGGTATAATAACCGCTGGTTTTCAACCCATTTATCATGTCTTCCTGAGCATCACGGAGTTCAACTATCTTTTCGGGCAATTTACCGGTACGAATCAAGTCGTAACGACGTAATCCTTCGCCGGCGAACTCAAGTTTACGTTCCTGGGCGATGGCTTCTTTGAGTGCATCACCACTTAAAGCAGCAATATAAGCATCAACCTTGGTGGCTTTGGCTGTAGCGGGGAAAGCTCTTTCCCTGACTTTGGAGAGTTCTGTTTTGGCAGGGCCTTCTTTGCCCAATTCAGCATAGACCTCGGACAACATCAGTATTACATCGGCCATACGCATGTAACAGGTATTGATGCCCGATTGACGTTGCTTGGCAGTAAATGGATTGGACATGCGGCTTTCGTCCCATTTGTTGTTGGCCAAACCACCTTTGTTCTGTGAACCGGGATCGAACAACAATAATACTTCTGTACAGGGATGCTGGTTGCAGGTAACTGCCACAGTGGCATCACGACGCAAATCCAAAGGATCGAAATCACCGTAATAGAACGAAGCATAAATACGGCTTTGTCCATAAGACTTACAGGGGAAGTTGTTGGATCCGCCTCCTTTGGAAGGACGACCGAAAGCATAAGGCCGCTCTGTCTGGAAGCCCTGTGTTTCGGCTATCTCAAACAATGATTCGGGACTCACCTGTAAATCCATCATATACTGAAAATTGCGCTGGAAAGGATTGCCAAAACCGCGTTCGTCTGCGGTTATTAAAGTGGCTTTACCTTCTGTTACACAATCTTCGAGATATTGCTCGGCGGTCCTGTAATAATCCAGGTATTGGGGATGGCGGGCATAAATGGCATTCCATTTCTCTCCACTAATGTCGGGATGTTTCTCCAGAGTTACCCCATAATCAAAATCGTTACGATAGAGTTGATAACCTCCGGCATAAAGAGCAATTCTTCCTATAAGCCCCTGTACAAAAGTTCCGGTAATACGTTCAGCATTCACGCCAGATTCTCCCAACCTGTACATAAAAGGTTCAACCCGTTTAAGATCGTCGAGCAAATCGTCGTAGATGGCAAACCTTGATGTACAACCTACATCCGATTGATCCTGAGTGTAGATGGGCACGTCAAAATAGGGTATGTCTCCAAAGAAACGAACCAGTTCTTGGTAGGCAATGGCACGAAGAGTGACAGCCTCACCATAGAGTTGTGTCCATTCAGAAACTTCCTGTGCATCCCATGCTGCCTGAAAGGCGGGCTTGCTTTCAATTTGTGCAATAACTATGGCCAGGCGGTTGGCCATTTGATAGCAATACCTCCAGGCGGTTTGAAAATCACTGAAATCGATGGAAAAGTCTTCGACAGCATACAAACCTTCGGGCACATGCCTCTGCTGAGCGGAATAGAGCTCCGGATGACATTCTGAATCAGAACCGCCAATGATCAGGTCGTAAAAAAGTCCGTTGGAATGTACATAAGACCTGCCGCGGAAAATCTCGTAACAGCCCATCAAAACCTTATAGGCTTCGTCAGGCGTGGAGAAGACAAAGTCCTCGTCCACCTGCGAAGGAGAAGACACTTCCAGGAATTCCTCTCCGCATGATGTAGTGCCTATAGTCAGCATAAAGACACCTAAAAGAATATAAATATATTTTTTCATTGTTATATGACATTAATAGTTAGAACTCCAGATTGACTCCAAAAGTAAAGGAGCGCGCACGAGGATAGGCTCCCCAATCCAAACCGGTGGTAGGATAACGTGCGCCACCCTGGCTGGTATTGGTGTTGACTTCAGGATCCAGGCCTGAATAGTTTGTCAGGGTGAATAAATTATAGACACTGGCATACAGACGGGCATTGACCAAACCAATCTTTCTGATCATGTTTTTGGGCATAGTATAACCCAGAGTGGCTGTGTTCAGACGCAGGAATGAACCGTCTTCTATTCCGAGCGTGGAAACAACCGCGTTTTCGTGATAAGGAAGGAAAAGAGTAGCATCGGCGTTCAAAGCGTCCAAAGCTGTCGGATCGGTTACTTTAACCAGATTTCCGCTCTGGATGTCGTAAATCTTATAGGCTCCTGCTATATAATCCATCCGGTTACGATACAAACCGTCGTTTTTGCTTCCGTATATGGTGGCCAGGTAATTGGCATTGTAAATTTGATTGCCATAGCTCCAGTTGAAGAACAGCCCCAGATCCAAACCTTTGTAAGAAGCACTCAGGTTAAAACCTCCGGTATGCTTGGGGTTCATATTTCCAATAATCTCAACGTCGTATTCATCGACTATACCATCGGGCACATCGTCGGGGCCACTGATATCGGCGTATTTGATTACACCGGGATAGGCTGTCTGAGATCCGGGCTTGTTGTTTTCCGTTCCATAAACAGTTCCTATTACGCCGGCAGCTATATCGGGCACACCAGCTTTAAGGGTGTAAATATCTGTGATCGGATCATAGTCAAAATCACTGGTGGTATACCAACCTTCGTAGGTATAACCACGGACCATACCGACCGGTTGGCCTTCTTCCAAAATATAATCTCCGGTATTGGGTCTGGTCATGGAGGAACCCCATTCCGTTTTATAAAGTCCGTCAATACCTTCGGCCAGTTCTTCTACCCTGCCCCGGTTGATGTTTAAATTCAGGCTGGCGGTAAGGTTAAAGTCGTCTGTCTTTACGATTTCTCCACCGAGAAGGATTTCAATACCTCTGTTGCTTGTACTTCCTACATTATCGTAAGTAAAAGAAAATCCGGTGATATCTGAAATGGGAGTTAGCATCAGCAGATCCTTGGTGGTATTGTAATACAAATCCAATGACCCGAATATCCTGTTGTCCAGGAAGCCAAAATCCAAACCAAGGTCACGGGTAATGGTCGTTTCCCATTTAAGATTAGGATTGGCCATGACATCGGAACCAGGTTGATAGATGACTTGCCTTTCTTCGTTGATAGAGTAGTTTACCAATCCTCCTGTAGTCCAGTTCATTTTCCAAAGATCCGCACTGATTCCGTCGTTACCTACAGAACCCAGGGAGAAACGCAGTTTCAGGTTGTCCACCCAGCCCAGTTCTTTGATAAAGTCCTCTTCATTGGCACGCCAGGCAATAGCTCCGGCAGGGAAATAACCCCAGCGATTGGTGGGAGCAAAACGGGAAGAACCATCCGCACGGAAAGTGGCTGTGAGAAGGTAACGGTCTAACAGGCCATAATTAACCCTGGCAAAATAAGACATCAATCGGGAAGGCGTTCCAATCGATCCGGACAGAGAATGATAAGCCAGGTTGCCGGTATCGTACTGATCCATCATGGCAAAAGCGCGTTCCGGGCTATATGACGCGGGATAACGACTACCCGAGATGGACATACTTTCGGAATTTGAATCCATTATTTCCTGACCCAGCATTATACTGGCATCATGGGTTTCTCCCAAATTTTGAATTTCGTAGCTCAAAATATTGGCCCAGCGCATATTCCAACCTTCGGAACGGGAAATGCTGGCATTACCGCTAAATGTTTTATTGCCGTTGGCATCGTAATAGTCGTTAAAAATAGCACCCGACCAGGTATGGGTTTTGTTCCAATAAGTATTCAAACCCAATTCTGTGCGGGCAACCAATCCTTTGACTATTTCCCAGTTTAAGGCCGTGTTGGCTCTCAGGCCGCGATTGTTTCTTTCGGGAGTATAATCCTTAATTCTGGCCACCGGATTGAATTCGTCCTGAAGCAGGTTATCGTACATGCCCAGTGAACTGTTTACCATAGGGTCTAATTCTCCCATAACATACTGACTGGCAATGGGACGGAAGAAATAAGAACTGGACAAAATGGAGCCCTGACCATTGGCTGTGCTTTCGTTACCTACACCACTTGTTTGCGTATATCTGGTATCCAACGACAAGGTTAAATTCTTATAGAGCTTATGATCCAGCTTAATAGAAGCATTGGTCCTTTTATACCAGGAATTTACCTTCAGACCTTCGTCATTAATGTGGTTAAACGCAACCAGGAAATGTGTTTTGTCGTTACCGCCCGTGATGTTCAGGTTGTGGTTATGTGAAAAAGCTTCACCGTAGACCTGATGCTGGTAGTTTTGGGCAACTACATCCTTGTAATAATCTATTCCGGAAGCATTGCTATAGGTGGCAGCATAAGGTCCGATGGCCCATAACATTTCCCAGGCATCCCGATAAGCCGCTCCAATGGCATCGGCATAAGCCCAGTTGTATGCTACGTAATCGTAGGCACCCATAGTTTCGAAATATTTTGTGGGCACCTTGCTTTGTACATAGCCACTGTAGGTGATACTGGTTTTCCCTTCCGCGGCCGATTTGGTGGTTACAATAATAACGCCGTTGGCACCACGGGCACCATAAATAGCAGTAGATGATGCATCCTTGAGCACATCAATGCTTTCGATCTGTTCCGCGGGGATATCACTGATACTGCTCACAGGGAAACCGTCCACCACATACAAGGGTTCATTACTCTGCGAAATGGATCCTCCTCCCCGTACACGGATGGAGATGCTTGCATCAGGCCTGCCGTCTTGTGAAACCACGTTGACACCGGGCAGTTTTCCTTGCAATGCCTGAGCGGCATTAGCAACCGGAATGGCGGCAATTTCTTTGCCGGGAATGGAGGCTACTGCCCCTGTAATGTCTCTTTTGCGGACCGTGCCGTAACCGATTTTTACTACCGCTTCCAGTTCCTTGACATCTTCTTCCATGGTAACGTTAATCACAGACCGGCCGTTGACGGCAATAGTCTGAGGTAAATAACCAATGTAAGAAAAAAGGAGTTGGCCATCGGCAGCCACCGAGAGAGAATAAGCACCGTCAATATTCGTAACAGTGCCTCTGTCTCCTGCGGCCACATTTACACCGACCAGCGGTTCACCCGCGGCGTCTTTGACAACACCGCGCACCATTTGCTCCTGCGCAAATGCAAACAAGCAAGTCGCAGCCAGAAAGGAGGTTACGAATGCTCGTTTGAAAAATGATACAAGATTCATAATACGTGTTTTGATTGTTGATAATTAAGGTTAATTGAAAATATGATTAAATAAAGTAGAGGACCATAACGAAAATTAAATGCATATATATTGTGCTTAAGGTCTGTGAATATAGTGCTTTCTATGGTTAAGACATGCAAATGTAAGAGATTTTTTTATACATTATAGTTTAACACCCAGCTACAATAGTTAATTTTATATAATTTTATCCTTAAGTGTTACAAGTCAACTATTTGTATTATGTAGGAATTTTTTATTGCTTATTATATCTATTGTTTTGGTTTTTTAGCGTTGCGCAGTTTATTTTTCTGTTCAAAAAATAGAGGATATTGCCTTTTATCTGTATTTTTACCTGCAAAATCATTTCCCCATGACAGTCTTTAAATCACTATTTCCGGTTTTGCTTTTCTGCTGTTTGTATCTGAATCAAGCCTACGCTTTAGAGGGATCTGAATCAACAACATCCTCTGAAGAAGCCCGGGTTTTCAAAACTGCCATCGAAAGCCGGCAGTTTGTTTTTCGGGCACAAACGGCGCATCCAATGGCCTGGAAAAGCGTAAATCTGGATTACGGATTCCACCTTACAGTAAGTCCGGAAAATATCAAGGCTTACCTTCCCTATTACGGAAGGGCTTACAAAGCTCCGCTCAGCCCGGATGAAAGCGGGGTGAAATTCAGCTCCTTCGACTTTGATTATCAGATTAAAGAAGGGAGAAACGGCAGGCTGGATATTATCATTAAGCCAAAAGATGTTGCCGGTAAAAGCTATGTATTGTATCTCTCAGCCTTTCCCGGAGGCAACTGCAGCCTCTCAGTCCAGGATCCCGACCGTCAGCACATTCACTTCAACGGTATCCTTGAATTGCCAGAGTAATTGGCAAGCCTGGAGGAATTAACGGCCGGAATCGGCAATCATTTGACGAATAGTGTTATTTAGCGTGGCAGAATTCAGGAACTCGTCAATAGTAAGATGTATTCTGTAATTCCAACAATGTTTTGAGTTTTCCGGGACATTGATACGCTCCGTTCCGGCCTGGGTTTTTCTCAAATCGGCATGCAGCGCCAACCAATCCTGCCAGGGAAGTATAACCCACATGGCAGAAGAAGCAAGCTGATGTTTCAGTATTCTGTAAGCCAGATCGGCACTGCATTCGGGAGGCGCATCACGTTGTTCATGCAAAACCTGTTGCCAGTAACGTCCGGCCTGTAGAGGATTTTCTTCCCACCAGGCCCTCAAAGGCGACATATCGTGCGTGGAACTTGTACATACCGATAAATAAGGAATACGATCCAGCGCTTCAAATTCAACACCAAAACTTTTGGGCATACGTTCCAGCTCGAGGCTCAGCATACAGAGTTGCTCCATAACTTCGGGCACACAGGCCGGTATCATGCCCAAATCTTCGCCACAGGCGATCATGCTGCTTGACGAAAGCAATTCGGGCAAACTTTTCATGGCCTGCTCTTTCCAGAATGCGTTGTGTCTTTCGAAATAAAAATGTTCATAAAGACGGTCGAAGGCATTTTGTTGTTTTGCACTAAGGCAACGATAGGCAGCTGTCTGATTCCCGAGAATCCTGGGGTGGTAACAACCTGCTTTGTCTCTGTCTTCGACAAAAAGGACTTCGGTACACATACGGCATAAGGCCTCCCGCAGCCGGATGACTTCTTTTTGAGCAGAATCACCGAAATAAGCCCTGACTTTTGACTGAGTATCCAATTCTTCTTTCAACGAATACTTTTGATTACCCGTCGATCTCAAATAGGAGAAAATCTCCCGACCGGGATATTCTCCGAGCAGGACTTCGTCAACTAAGGGCCTGCTCATTGTTTGCGGGTCAAAATCCAGGCCAAAAGCCCTGATTTCTTCCTGAGTGTAGGGCAAAGCAGGCCTGAAATAACCCAATAAACCCGACACCGAGCCGGCTGGAATACTCCAGATGCGAAAAAAGCCCAGAATATGATCTATACGATAAGCATCGAAATACTTAGCCATATGTTGCATACGCTTACGCCACCAGTCGTATTGCTGACGCTGCATTTCTTCCCAGTCGCAGACCGGAAAACCCCAATTCTGGCCCTGATCGGAGAACTCGTCAGGTGGAGCGCCTGTTTGCAAATCCCTTCGAAACAAGCTCTTGTGTTGCCAGGTCTCCACGCTAAAGCGATTGACTCCTATTGGAATATCACCCTTGAGCAATATGCCTTTTTGTGCGGCATAGTCATGCACCTGTTTCAGTTGCCGATGGAGATGAAACTGAACATAATAATGAATAGCAATGTCTTTATGCCAGGCTTGTTTGGGATCACAAAGCTTAGAAATGCTATCGCTGTCGTAATTGGAATATTCTCCCCAGGCCCCGGGATTGGGATTATTCAGCTTACGCAATAAATAACAGTAGGCGGCATAGGGCTGCAGCCAGTAGCTGTTTTCTTTTACAAAATACTTATATCCGGCCGATTGGTTTATTCGCTCCTGCTCCTGATCAAAAAGCAGGCGAAAATAATCCCATTTGAGCGACAACACCTCTTCGTATTGCAAATTCTCGTTCAGGTTCAATAACCTGCCCCGCTTTTCGAAGACTTCGAAGCTGTTTCTATCCTCAAGTGCCGGCAACAAAGAAGGGGCTGCATAAACGGGATGCAGGGCAAAGACCGAAATAACGCTGTAAGGATATGAATCATACCAGGAAAAACTGTTGGTCGTATCGTGGACAGGCAAAAGCTGCAGAATTTTTTGTCCGCTTTGTTCCAGCCAGTCGACCATCGGGAACAGATCGCCAAAATCACCTATACCCCAGTCTTTTTCGCTACGGAGCGAAAAAACAGGAATCGCGGTTCCGGCGATTTTAGCCGGCTCGGTCTGCCAGGCATCCCGGATTTCAACACACTGTTCGGTAAGGTGACTGACAGCCAATTGGTGACACCCCCATTCCCGGCGAGTGATGTGCCCATTTTCTCTGACAAGGTAGCGGTACACAAACAAAGATTCCTGCCGCACGGGTAAATCCAGCGACCAATATCCTCCGGGCTGATAAGTCATCAGCCTTGCCTGTTCGTCACGCAACCAGGCTGTTGTTTCCTGAGACCCGCAAAAAAGCAGCTCTTGCCCCGGATAGGTTTGGTAATGGATACTAAAACGGATATTCATGGCCGAATGGATAAAAACTGCTCAGTCGTGCAGGAACGAACTTAATGCAATGGTACTAAAAAGACCGGTCTCAAAAGCCAGGGATATTCCAAAACTTTCAAGACCGGTCTTTGGTGTGGATCAGGTTTTTAACGTCTGATACCCAGATCTTTGATCAACGCACGATATTTTTCAATATCTTTTTCCTTGAGGTAATCGAGCAAACGGCGACGTTTGCCTACCAACATCTTAAGGGAGCGTTCGGTGCTATAATCTTTACGATTTGACTTTAAATGTTCAGTCAAATGAGAAATACGGTATGAAAACAAGGCGATCTGGGACTCGGTGGAGCCAGTATCCGTGTTGGACGTCCCGTATTTTTCGAAGATTTCTTGCTTTTTTTCTTTCGTCAAATACATTCTGTTGTAATTTAAGTAATTAGAAAATGTGGCCGCAAAGGTAACACAATTATTTCTATTTCTGAGCATCCGCTCTACAAAAAAATATCATTTCTTGCGCGAACCCACATTTCTGCTTTTAAACGCTTTGCGTCCCTGGCCGGCATTGGATTCACGATAATAGCCTCCGGGGAAATCTCTTTCTTCGCCGGCTCTTTTGTACGAAGGCTTTCTGTTACGGGCAAATTTGTTTTCGGGTGCGTACGCTTTTCGTTCTTTCGAAGCGCGGCTCATCTGCTCGGGAGTGGCCAGGTCGACCCTTACGTTGCGGCCCAGAAAATCAAGATCCCTGAGGGCATGAACTACTTCTCTGGCCGATTTTTCTTCCACGTCAAATAAGGAGTAGCGCGTGAAAAAATCGATCCTCCCTACCTGAATTTTTCTGTCTACATGATCATTCACCAAACCCAGGATGTTTTTAGGATTGATGCCGTCCATCCGGCCCAAACCGATAAAGATTTTGGTAAAACCTGGTTCGGCACCGCTGATATCACGCGAAGCCTGAGGATTTTTTGCACGCTCCCGCTTGCCGGCAGCCGTTTCATCTATGGTCTGAATGTCTTCTGCATCCTGATAATAATCGATTAGTCGGTTGAATTCGAGCGAAACAATGCGTTTAATCAGGTCTTCTTTTTCGAGCCATTCCAATTTACGGTAAACCTGAGGCAACAAGTCGCCAATTTCTTTTTCGCTTACCTTCACTTTTTCGATGCGGTCCATCAGGTTGAACACCTGCTTGGCACAAATGTCCTTTCCACTGGGCATGGCAGCCGCCGTGAAGGTCTTGTTTATTTTTTTCTCAATCTCCCTTATTTTGTGCTTTTCCTTGAGGTTGATAATAGAGATGGATATGCCTGTTTTACCGGCCCTGCCGGTCCTGCCGCTGCGATGGGTATATGCTTCGCTTTCGTCGGGCAGGCTGTAATTGATAATATGGCTCAGGTCGTTTACATCCAGGCCTCTGGCTGCCACATCGGTAGCCACCAGTAATTGTATGTTGCGCACACGAAACTTTTGCATCACATAATCGCGCTGGGCCTGAGAAAGATCTCCATGCAAGGCATCGGCATTGTAGCCGTCCTGTATCAGTTTGTCGGCAATTTCCTGGGTATCTTTGCGGGTACGGCAAAAAACGATTCCGTAAATATTGGGGTAAAAATCGGCTATACGCTTAAGGGTTAAATACTTATCCTTGGCCTGCACCATATAATACAGATGCTTAACATTGGCCGTGCTCTCGTTTCGGTTGCCAATTACAATTTCGTGGGGCTGTGACATGTATTTTTTGGAGATACGGGCAATTTCGTCGGGCATGGTAGCCGAAAACAACAAGGTGTTTCGGTTTTCGGGCACTTCGGCCAAAATGGCGTCTATGCTTTCGGAAAATCCCATATTCAACATCTCGTCAGCTTCGTCCAGTATCACATTCACGATGGCAGAAAGATTTACACAACGTCTGTTCATAAGGTCAAGCAAACGGCCGGGAGTGGCTACGACCACATGAACGCCTTTTTTTAAAGTCTTGATCTGGCTGTCTATACTGGATCCGCCATACACGGGCAACACTTTTAAGCTGCTGAGGTATTTCGAATAATCATTCAGATCGTCAGCTATCTGCAGACAAAGTTCTCTGGTGGGGCAAAGCACCAGAGCCTGAGGCTGTCTGAGTTCCAGATTGATTTTTTGCAGCACCGGCAGTCCGAATGCGGCTGTTTTGCCTGTGCCCGTCTGAGCCAGGGCTATGATATCGTTTTCTTCTCCAAGTAAATAAGGGATTACCTCTTCCTGAACGGGCATCGGGTGCTCAAAACCCAACTCCGTGATGGCCTGCAATAATTCGCGGATCAGGCCCAATTGTTCGAATGTCTTCATTAACTGTGTTTTATACAAGAGGAACTCCTCCAGGCTTCTATCGTCAGAAGCGGGCGCAAAGGTAGTATAAATAATTGAATTTTAAGGCAAAATAAAAGTATTAATCCTTAACTCCGACTAATATTTTTCTATCGAAGAACTTTGGTATCTTTGTTTGTTCATTCAGTCAAAAATTATGCGTAAAATAATTGGCATAGGAGAAAGCATCCTTGATATTGTATTCAAAAACAGGCAACCTGTGTCGGCCACTCCCGGCGGCTCTGTATTCAACGGGCTGATTTCGCTCGGAAGGCTGGGCCTTCCGGTGTATTTTATCAGCGATATAGGCCAGGACCAGGTAGGAAAGTTTATCACCGATTTCATGGAAAACAACGGCTTGTCTTCAAAATTTATGAATCTGCATCCCGACACCAATACCGCAGTTGCCCTGGCTTTTCTGAACGAAAACAACGACGCTAATTATACTTTTTACAAAGATTATACAGTTAAGGGCCTACAGGGAAATTTTCCTCCCATCAATCCCGACGATATAGTTGTTTTTGGTTCTTATTATGCCTTGAATCCTCTGCTGCGCAAACGGGTGAAAACTTTTTTGGAAAAAGCGGTGCAAAAATCGGCCTTGATCTATTACGACATCAATTTCAGAAAATCACACAGCTATCAGGCCAAAGCCTTGAATCCCGTATTGATGGAAAATTTCCGCTACGCCGACATCATCAGGGGATCGGAAGACGACTTCAGAGCTTTGTATCAGAAACAGCACGCCGGCGATATCTATCGCGAAAAAATTGCTCCATATTGCGACAACTTTATTTTTACGGCAGCCGACAAAAATGTGGAATTTCATTGTCCGCGATTTACGGCAAACCTCCCTGTCAAAAAGATTCCAACCCTCAGCACGGTGGGCGCCGGCGACTCATTCAATGCAGGTATACTTTTCGGACTTATGCAGTCCGATATTCGCCGTAAAGACTTAGCCTTGCTCAATCAACGCGACTGGGAAAAGATTATTGCTCTGGGCATAGATTTCTCGGCAAAGGTCTGCCAATCGTACGAAAACTACATTCCCCGGCCGGGAAGTTCAAATTCAGGAATAAATTAAGCAGTTCAGGAGTAAATCAGCAAAGACAGTTCAGATGGATTAAAAACTTCGGATGCCACTTCACAAAGTTGCATGGCATCGACGGCCTCAATGTTGGCCATAAAATCGCCCAGCGGCTGGTATTTGTTGTAATAAAGCAGGCTTTTCGCCATATTCAAAGCCCTGCTTTCCTTGTTTTCGGAGGCTATGCTCAGCTGGCCCAAAAGCTGTTTTTTGGCGTAATGCAATTTGGACGAACTCAGAGGTTGCTCACGCAGATTCTTCAATTCTTTATCAATGAGCGAGATACAACGATCTGTGTTTTTGGGGTCACTGCCAAAATAGATGGAACACAAGCCGGTATCGGTATAAAAACTGAGCCCCGATTCGACGGTATACACCAGGCCGCCATGCTCCCTAAGCAGAGTGTTCAGCCGGCTGTTCATGCCCGGGCCGCCCAGCAGGTTGTTCAGCAAAAACAAAGCATAACGTTTTTCGTCGAACATGGAATAGGCTGTATTACCGTATAAAACATGAGTCTGATGGGTGTTCCTGGGGAAATGCTTTTTGAAAGACTTCACCCTTATAGGGCTGCTGCGAAGATTAAGAACCGAATCGGCAGAATTGTCGGGAATTTGGCCCAGGTACTTTTGTACCAGAGCATCTGTTTTTTTATTTTCCAGCGAAGACAGTGAAAAAAAGACCAGGCGGTCGGTGGTATAACAGCGCCGGGTAAAAGCCCTGAAATCGGAAGATCCGAATGACTGCAGGCATTCCGGTATACCCAGGATATTCCGGCCAAAAGGGTGATGTTCAAACAGGCAACGCTCAAAATCATCGAAAATGAGCTCCGAGGGTGAATCTTCGTAGCTGTTGATTTCGTCAAGCACTACTTCTCTTTCCTTTTCCACTTCTCTTTGAGGGAAAGTGGAGTTAAAAAGCATGTCGCACAAAAGCTCCAGTGCCCTTTCATAGTCGTTTTTGAGAAAAAGGCCGTAAACAAAAGTATCTTCCTTACCGGTGCTGGCATTCAACTCTCCGCCCACGGCATTCAGGCGGTTGAGTACATGAAAGGCTTTGCGTTTTTGTGTGCCTTTGAATAATAAATGCTCCGTAAAATGTGCCAACCCCTGTTCTTTATCTTCTTCGTCGCGGGAACCTGCAGCAATGGTAAATCCGCAACAAGAGACATCGGCTTCGCAATTTTTGCGAATTACACGTATCTGGTTGGGCAGGGTATAGATGTCGTGGTTCATTGCTTATGCATTAAAAATAAACAGGCTTCCGGGCCGGTGTTGAACAAAAGGTCAAGTACCGACAAATCGGGTATGAAGCCAAATTTCCGGGCAAAGACCTGTACATAAGGTGCGGGCAATAATTCCGCAAGTCTTTCTTTTTTGGGGTGTAAAAGCTCTCTGTAATCGAGGATCTCTGTTTTCGGCACCTCTGTTTCCGTTATATAGGATTTGCTGTACTCAATTTCGGTTTCCAGGTTGATCAAGCTGCAAATTTCTTCTCTCAAAGCCTCGTTAAAATCAAACAAATACTTGTATTTCTTTTCGTAAAAAGGGCGAATATCGTCCCGGTAAAAATCAAAATAAGGACTGGAACGATAGGCCGAAACCAGACTGTTCCAATGCATGTGTTGCCAATTCCCGTGCCCGGACAGTTGTATGTCGCGGATTGAATTCCTGCCGGGCAAGGGTTTTTGCACGGGAATACTCAACACCAGAGGCCCGTTGGCGGCAGCAATCAGGCAGCGGTTGCGGTAGCTTTGCTTTTGATAGTTTTCGTGCTGTTCTATCGTGACCTTTTCGGCTCCTGCCAGCAAAACATAATAAGATACCGGCGCCAGATAGGCCGTTGACAACAAGACTACAGACATTGGAGTTTTTAAAAGGCTTTTTTCATAAAACGCTTCCAGCGTATTTTACCCTGAAACCAATCGCGGTCTTTGTCCAGCGACAGCCATACGCGCATGGGTTTGCCCACCACATGGTCTTCGGGCACAAAGCCCCAGGCCCTGGAATCGGCCGAATTATGGCGATTATCACCCATCATCCAATAATAATCCATTTCGAAAGTGTAATGCGCTGCCGGCTCTCCGTCAATAAAATAACGGCCCTGGCGTTCTTCGAGGCTGTGGCGCTCGTAGGCACGAATTACCCTGCCGTAAAGCAGCACGTTAACAGGATTCAGTTCAATTACTGCGCCTTTGCGGGGTATCCACAGAGGGCCGAAGTTATCGCGGGTCCATGAAATTTCATCGCTTAAAGTAAAAACAGGCCCACCCAGATCGTAAGGGCCAACTTGCGCCGGCTCTATACGAACTGCATTCACAATGGGATTCTTTT
This sequence comes from uncultured Bacteroidales bacterium, assembly GCA_964575345.1. GTDB lineage: Bacteria > Bacteroidota > Bacteroidia > Bacteroidales > UBA1402 > UBA1402. Next base: position 14,301 of record CAZNQD010000017.1, on the reverse strand, counting down.
TGATTTTTTCAATCACCTCTTTGGTGGCCGGGAAATGATACACCGGTAGTTTGTTGCCTTGCGCATCGGGCTCAAAACCCAGCAATTCCGGCAAGGTAGATGAATTTGGAAAGAGCAAACGATCTTCTTTACTGATGTTCCATTGTCTGAACTGAGCTTCGCTAAAATAAGAGCCCTTGGTTTGCACAAAGTAATTGTATTGGGTGCCGGCTTCGTCCTCGAGGGCTTTGCCATTGATATATACCTGATTATTGATGATTTGTAAACTGTCTCCGGGCAAGCCGACGCATCGTTTAACGTAATTCTCACGCCGGTCGACAGGACGATACACAACTTCACCATAGGTGTTGGGGTCTGCGCGGACAATGCGGCCTGCCTCTTGCATACTTACACCTGTTTCGCGTGTAATAAAATAACAAATGCTGTAAAAATCGGTGTTCTGCATTTCCAGGGCAACCGTATCGCCGGCAGGGAAATTAAATACCACTATATCCTTGCGTTGAATCTCGCCCAGGCCTTTTAATCGTTTGTAGGGCCACTGGGGTTTTTCAAAATAGGATTTGCTGTTTACTATGGGCAAGGTATGCTGGGCCAGGGGAAACGACAAGGGGGTATTGGGCATGCGGGGGCCGTAGCTGAGCTTGCTGACAAATAAATAATCACCCACCAGCAGCGATTTTTCGAGCGAAGGACTGGGTATCTGATAATTTTGAAAAAAGAACAAAAAGACAAAATACACCGCCACCAGTGCAAACACAATGGCGTCCACCCAATCCATAATTACTCTGAAGGTCTTATTCCTGGATTTTTTCCAGAAAGACCAGGGAAGATAGCGGCTGATAAACAAATCAAAAGCAAAAGGAATGGGTAACAGCCACCACCAACTGCCCGTCCAGACAACAAAAAAGATAAAGACCAGAGTCCACAGGCCAAAACGTATCCACTTACCTTTGGAAGCAGAAAACCGGTATTTTTTTTCTGTATTGCTCATATTTTTATGATTAGAATCCAAGTAAATCGTGCATGCCCAGCAAACCTTTTCTGCCTAAGGTATATTCGGCAGCCAATACTGCCCCCAAGGCTAATCCTGCCCTGTTTTTGGCATCGTGTATAATTTTGAGGCTGTCCACCTCCGACTCGTAGCAAACTTCGTGATAACCGGGCACACTTCCTGTACGTTCGGAAACGATACTCAGCTCCTCGGATTTTTTACTTTCGTAATTTACCCAGGTTTTTTTCCGTTCGAGGTTTTTCAGGATATCTTCTGCCAGGCTTATTGCAGTACCACTGGGAGCATCCAGTTTCTGGGCGTGATGAATTTCCTTCAGACTGACTTCGTATTGCGGGAAAGCATTCATTTTTTCGGCCAGCATCTTGTTCAGTACAAAAAATAAATTGACTCCCAGACTAAAATTGGAGGCGTAAAAGAAGCATTGCCCCTGCTCGCAGGCCTGACGGATTTCGTCCATATGCTCCAGCCAGCCGGTAGTTCCCGAAACCACAGGCAAACCTGCCGCAAAACAGCGGCGGTAATTCTGCAGGGCGGTAGAAGGACCGGTAAATTCAATGGCAAGGTCGGCTTTGCGGAAATCGTCCGATTCAAATAGTTCCAGATTGTTAACATCTATGGCACAGGCAATACTATGGCCTCTTTCCAAAGCTATCCGTTCTATTTCGTGCCCCATTTTGCCATAACCGATCAAAACTATCTTCATAATGCTGTATTTTACATAAACGGCAAAGGTACTGGATTATTTTTAAATGCCGGAAGATGGATTGAAAAAATACTCGTACATTTGCCCTGAACTCTAAGATCTTCCAACCCTGTGTTCTAATTTCAGATGAGAAGTTTTCGCAGCCTGTTTATTCGTATTCCACTCTGTTTGCTTTGCCTGCAATTGGTGTCCTGTGCCAGCATCGGATCCCCCGGTGGAGGCCCCAAAGACGAAACACCCCCTGCTTTAGTTAAAACCCTTCCCGAAAACAACATCCGCAATTTTACCAAAAAAAAGCTGGAAATCCATTTTGACGAGCTTGTATCTGTAGAGAATGCCTCCGAAAAAGTAATAGTTTCTCCGCCGCAAAAAAACCCTCCGCAGGTTAACGCCGTTATGAAAAAAATCGTGGTAGAACTGCAGGACAGTTTAAAAACGAACGAAACGTATACCATCGATTTTACCAATTCCATCGTTGATTTGAACGAAAGAAATCCCTACGGCGATTACGCTTTTGCTTTCTCTACCGGCCCCGATATCGATACCCTGAGGGTTTCGGGTGTAGTACTGAAAGCAGACAACCTCAATCCCGTAAAAAGTATTTTGGTTGGAGCTCACCTGGATTTAAGCGACAGCACCTTGATTAAAGAGCCCTTTTTGAGAATTTCCAAAACCGACGCCCAGGGGCGTTTCTGTATTAAGAATCTTAAGCCCGGGCCATACAAAATTTTTGCCCTCGACGATAAAAACCGCGATTACCGTTTTGATCAGCCCGGCGAAGCCCTGGCCTTTCCCGATTCGGCAGTGAGCCTGTGGACCGATATTTGTCAACGCTACGACACTACCTGGATCGACAGCCTTACCATCGACACCATACAATTGGTCGATTATATTTGCTACAAGCCCGACAACCTGATTTTGAAATTGTACCAGGAAGATTTTGGAAGGCAGTATCTGGTCAAATCGGAACGTCCGGCCAAAGAACAATTTTCGCTGACTTTCGGTTACAAATCTGACAGCCTGCCAGGGTTAAAACTGCTCAAACCTGTTCCCGAAGATTTCGGCGAACATACAGACAGCCTAAACTGGTTTATCTGCGAAAGCAATCCAACCAACGACAGCCTGATATATTGGATCAAAGACAGCAGCATCTACCGCTGCGACACCTTACATGTCATAATAGAATATTTTAAAACAGATTCCAACAATTTACCATCACCGGCCACCGATACGCTGAGGCTGTTTACACGAAAAGCAAGTCTTGCTTCCGGAAGAAACCTGCCTGACCGCGAACGTGGCCGCAGAGGCAACAAGGAACAAGACACTGTTGAACAAGTCGTACCGGTCGATCATCTCAAGCTGGAAACGAACATTAAGCCGACTCTGGAAATTTACTCAACACTGTTTTTTACCTGGGAAACACCGATAAAAAATAGTCATGGGAATCCTTTCAGATTGTACCGCAAAAAAGATACACTCTGGATAGAAACCAACGATTTCACCCTGGAGCCTCATCCGGAAAAATTGAGGACCTACGTGTTGGATGCCCTCTGGGATTTCGAAGCCCAATACAAGGTAGAAATCGATTCGGGCTGCGTAGAAGGATGGTACGGCAAAACGAACGCAAAATTCAGCCAAAGTTTCAACATACGGGCCGAAAAAGACTATTCGCGCCTTACGGTAAACATAAGCGGTTTTACCAATCCGGCTTTTGCCGAATTACTCGACAAGAGCGACAATGTAGTGCGTAAAGCAAGACTGGAAGAAGGAGTGGCCGATTTTCTGTTTATTAAACCAGGCGATTATTATCTAAGGGCTGTGGATGATGCAAACGGCAATTATCTTTGGGATACAGGCCATTATGCATCGAAACGCCAACCCGAAGAGGTTTTTTACAACAACAAACTGTTCAACCTCAAGGCTAACTGGGAAATCAAGGAAAGCTGGGATGTCCGGGCTCTGCCCTTGACGGAGCAAAAACCTAAAGACCTGAAACCGGCAGAACCCAAAAGCAGATAAAACGGCGGTATGAAGATTCCTTCTATCCTTTGTTTATTCATTACAGGGCTTATTACAGCTCAGAATCTATCCGGCAAAGAACTTTGTTCACTGCAAAATAACAGTTTTGCCGCCGGCGAAAAAATCCGCTATCAGGTTTATTACAACATCGGCTTTATCTGGATCCCTGCAGGAATCTGTGATTTTGAAACGAAGATGACTCCCTGGACAGCAAAAGCAAGGACCGCCCAAAGCGTCCCTGCAACCGGAAACAAAAGCCCTGCAGCATTGAACAGCCACCCTGCCCTGCATCTCAAAGCCACGGGTGTTACCCATAGAGCCTACGATGCTTTTTTTACAGTCAGAGACACCCTGGAGTCATATGTCGATCCCTTCAGTCTTGTTCCCTACGAAAGCAAAAAATACACACACGAAGGTAAGTGGCACGGCCAGGACAATTTTCTGTTCCAGCCCTCCGATACCAGTGAGGGTTGGAATATTCGTACCCAGTTGAAACGCCGGGAAGTTTGGAAGAATCCCACGTTCAACCACACCAAAGATTGCGGTTTCGACATAATCAGCAGCATTTACCGCATGCGCAACATTCCCGATTCCCTGCTTTTCTCGGGACAGCCTATTCATCTACCGGTGAGGCTTGATGACGGCCAGTACGATGTCCGGCTAAGCTACAAAGGCAAAGCACTCATAAAACTGCACCGGGGCAACACCCGTTACGCCCATTATTTCGAACTGAGCCTTATCGAAGGCACTATCTTTAAAAAAGGAGATGTGCTAAAACTTTGGCTGGGCAACGACCTCAACCGCCTGCCGTTGCAAATAGAATCGCCTATCCGCGTTGGTTCGGTGAAAGCCGTCTTCGAACAGGCCGAAAATTTACGACATCCTCAGGAAGATTTAAATTAAAAAACAAGGATTTCAGTCAATCAGGGAGCAGACCATTTCCAATCGGAACCCTCTTTTCTGTCCATTACTTCAAAGCCGAGCGTCGCCAGCTGGTTGCGTATCTTGTCGGCTTGTTCCCAGTCTTTGTTGGCTTTGGCTTCGAGACGGAGCTCCAGCAAAAGATCTACAGCGGCCCTGTAGGCTGCCTGCTCTGCCTGCATTTTTGCATTGTCCTGCGGGCCTGTTATTGGATCCAGGCCTAGTATTTCGCTGACAAAGAGCGCAAAAACCTCGCGGAGTTCTTTCAGATCGCCGGCCGAAATACCGGCATTGCCATCAAAGATGCTGTTGATGGCCTTGCCTGCTTCAAAGAGATGTGAGATGACCACAGGCGTATTCAGGTCGTCGTTCATGGCATCGAAGCATTTCTGCCTTAAATCACTGAGGTTAAAGGTAGAAGTCTCTGCCGGTTTAAGTTCCTGCAATCGCTTAAAACTATCCATCAGGCGGCTGTAGCCTTTTTCGGAAGCCTGCAAGGCCTCGTTGCTGAAGTCCACCGTGCTGCGATAATGAGCCTGTAAGATAAAAAAGCGGATGGTCATGGGAGCATAGGCCTGTGTCAGCGAGGGATGGCTGCCCTTGAAAAATTCCTCCAGGGTAATGAAATTTCCGAGCGACTTGCCCATTTTCTGGCCATTGATGGTAATCATATTGTTGTGCATCCAGTAGCGGACGCTTTCTTTGTTGAGGGCTGCCACCGATTGGGCTATCTCGCATTCGTGGTGAGGAAAAAGCAAATCCATTCCGCCACCGTGAATATCGAATTCTTCCCCCAGATAGCGGGTGCCCATGGCGGTACATTCCATATGCCAGCCGGGGAAACCTTCGCTCCAGGGCGATGGCCATCGCATTATATGTTCGGGCGATGCTTTCTTCCACAAGGCAAAGTCAATGCTGTTTTTCTTTTCGTCCTGCCCATCGAGGCGGCGGGTGGTACTGAGCATATCTTCGATGTTGCGTCCCGACAATTTGCCGTAATGATGGTTCTTGTTGTATTTTTCAACGTCAAAATATACAGAACCCTCGCTCAGGTATGCATAACCGTGATCGAGGATTTTCTGCACCATTTGTATCTGCTCAATAATATGCCCCGAGGCCTGAGGCTCAATACTGGGAGGCAAAACCCGAAGCGCATCCATGGCTTTGTGGTAGCGGTTTGAATAATACTGAACCACTTCCATAGGTTCGAGCTCTTCAAGCCGGGCTTTTTTGGCAATTTTATCCTCTCCTTCGTCCGCATCGTTTTCAAGATGGCCTACATCGGTAATATTACGGACGTAGCGCACTTTATAGCCCAGCCGGCTTAGGTAACGAAACAGTATATCGAAAGTTATCGCCGGACGGGCATGACCCAGATGCGGATCGCCGTAAACCGTGGGGCCGCATACATAAAGCCCCACACGGCCTTCGTGTAAGGGTTTGAAAATTTCTTTTTGCCGGCTTAATGTATTGTAAATACTCAGTTGTTGCATAATACAAATTTGTAGGGCTTCTCCGAAACAAACCGAATAGCCGGGCCTTCGGAGCAATATCTCCACAATCCGGAACAAGTGGTAACAATCATTCTGTAGTCCTGGCCCAGGACGACTTCTTCCAGAGGAACAGCATTTTTAGGTTCAAGCGCGGCGTTGACCGGTATAAATTCGTAGAAAATACTTAAATCGAGCATCAGCAAAAGGGCGGCTTGGCCGGGCTGGTCCTGAATGCCAAAAAAGCCTTCGGCACTGCAATACGAAGCCTGGTAATTCAATCCTTCTACGCCCTGTTCCATCTGAGAGGGGACGGGGCTGCCCCTGTGAAAGAATGCCTCGGCCGAGGGGCAGATTTCCTGTATGTTCTTTTTGTCGAAAAAAACACATGCTTTGTCCAAAAAGGCCTTAAACAGCGAAGGCGTCCCCTGGAAATTGGATATTTTATCCTGCTGACATTTCTTCAGAATTTCCTCCGCCAGTTGCTCATTGGCAGTCTGATCTTCGGGAAGTTCGTTGGGAAAGGTAAGTAAACTCAAAACAAAAGGCATGTTTTTACGCAAAACAGCCGAAATATTCCCCGAATATTCCTCTTTGCTGTCCACCCCCAGCCATACAGAAAAAGCCGCGAAAAGACGGCTCTCGGGGTGATCCTTCAAATACAGAGCATAGCAATCGTTGATGCCCTGAAAAAAATTTTCGCTTATCATCTGATCGCTGACAGGCAGAAAGTGTTTGTTGTTTCCGGATTTTTGACTCCCGTTTTGAGGAGCTTTTACAAAATGTTTGCAGATGCCCGGCCATAAGATGTTAGGTTTGCCGGCAATCATCTTGCGCAAATAGGGTTGTAAATCGGAGTTTTGCGTAATGGGAAGTCTTTCGCGAAAATCCTGATAGCTGAAAATGCTCCTAAAGTCGTGTTTTTGCCCATAAAAACAGCCCTGAGCGTCGTTCAGCAAGTTGAACAGCTGCTCATTCTGAATATCAAAAGACTCATGGGCGTAATCTTTCAATTCTTCCAGTCTGGTTTTGAATGATAACTGGGCAATGTCCGTAAAAAAATCACTCATAGCACAGGGGGCTTGAATATCAGCTTCAAAAGTAATGCATTTTTCAACAGCATTCAAGCCGGGAATAAAATTTCAAAAATAATTTTCCTGTATTTTTCGCTAGATGCCGGCAGCCATAATGTCGGCATACAGACTTTGCCGGCTTTCAACAACGACAATCGCATCCTGAGCTGCTTTTTGCTGGGCCTGCTTTTTGGTGTAGCCTTTGCCGCAAGCTACATAAATGCCGTTTAAATAAAGACGGGCTTCGAAATTGAGCGGTGATTTTTCCTCAACAGGCAGCTCAATAAGTTCAAAATTCAATTTGACTTTTTGATGCTGGCTCCACTCAATAATTTTTGATTTGAAGTTAATTTCCTGATTGGCAATATGTTCAATATCAATGAATCGCTGTATGATTTTCTTCTTGAGAAAACGCTTGCAACTGCGGTAGCCTTTATCCAGATAGATGGCTCCTATAAGAGCTTCGAGAGTGTTCCCGAAAATGGATTGCCTGGGAGATGAAGCATGTTCGGCCTTGAGTACCCATTTATCCAAACCCAGTTCCAGAGCTATGTTGTTTAAGGTTTCCCGCTGTACAATTTTTGATCGGGTGTTGGTGAGGAATCCTTCTCCTTCGCTTTGAAAATGGCTGAAGAGCAAATCGGTCACCAACACATTCAATACGGCATCTCCAAGAAATTCAAGACGTTCATTATTGAGTAAAACGCCATCGCGTCCCCTTATCGAGGCCGATTTGTGTCGAAAAGCCAATTCATACAAAGCCAGATCACGGGGATAAAATCCAAGAATCTTTCTGAAAACAGAATACGATTCCCTGTTTTTCTTTTTATAAAAAGCTTTGCTGAAAAAAAAAGGAAAAGTTATACGCCTTTGTTCCACTTCTTGAAAATAATGCTGGCATTATGCCCTCCAAATCCGAAAGTATTGGACAAAGCGGCACGAACTTCGCGTTTACAGGCTTTTCCAAAAGTAAAGTTAATACCGTAATCGATTTCGGGATCTTCGTCTCCTTCGGTAAAATTGATGGTGGGAGGAATGATGTTTTCCTGTATGGCCTTGATGCAGGCAACAGATTCTATCGCTCCGGCTGCACCCAGCAGGTGGCCGGTCATTGATTTGGTGGAACTGACGTTTAATTTGTAGGCGTGTTCACCAAAAATTCGTTGGATAGCCTTTACTTCGGCAATATCACCCAAAGGAGTCGAAGTGCCGTGCACATTAATGTAATCAATATCCTGGGGCTGCATCCCGGCATCTTCCAGTGCATTTGCCATTACTTTGGTGGCACCCAGGCCATCGGGATGAGGGGCTGTAATGTGGTAAGCATCGGCCGATAATCCACAACCGGCTACCTCGGCATAAATACGGGCCTTGCGGGCCAGTGCGTGTTCCAGTTCTTCGAAGATCAGACAAGCTCCTCCTTCGCCCAGCACAAAACCGTCGCGGCTTTTGCTGAAGGGCCTGCTGGCGGTGGCGTAATCTTCGTTGCGTGTAGAAATGGCGTGCATGGCGTTGAATCCTCCTATTCCACAAGGGGTAATGGCTGCTTCGGAACCTCCGCAAACAATAGCATTGGCTTTGCCCAGGCGGATATAATTAAATGCGTCAAAAAAAGCATTATTCGAAGAGGCGCAAGCTGATACAGTGCAATAATTAGGCCCCCTGAAGCCGTACATAATTGAAATATGTCCTGCCGACAGATCGGCAATCATTCGGGGAACAAAAAAAGGACTGAATCTGGGTTTTCCGTCTCCGGTGGCAAAACCGGCCACTTCGTTCTCAAAACTCTGAATACCGCCGATACCGGCACCCCAGATTACCCCGATTCTATCTAAATCCTCCTTCTCCGGTATCAGGCAAGAATCGGAAATGGCTTCTTTAGCCGCAATTATGGCATATTGTGCAAAAAGGTCGTACTTGCGAACTTCCTTGCGGTCGAAAAAATCTTCTGAATTATAATTTTTTACCTCGCAGGCAAATTTTGTTTTAAAATACGTAGTATCAAAACGTGAAATAGGCCCGGAACCACTTACTCCGTCGAGTAATCCCGTCCAGTATTCTGATACGGAATTACCCAAGGGGGTAATAGCTCCAAGGCCTGTTACGACAACTCTCTTTAATTCCATTTTTTAGGAATTGTTCAAGAAGTTCCGTGCTCGGTTTTCCTCTTATATACCGGGAACTCCCTGTACGGAATTATTTGTTCAGAGTTTTTTCAACGTAATCGATTGCATCACTCACTGTTGTGATCTTTTCGGCCTCTTCATCAGGAATACTAATGCCAAATTCTGATTCGAAACTCATAATCAACTCTACTGTGTCGAGAGAGTCAGCACCAAGATCATTGGTAAAGCTTGCAGCAGGAGTAACTTGCGAAAGCTCGATGCCCAGTTTTTCCGCAATAATCGATTTAACTTTATCTGCAGTTTCAGACATAACAGTTAATTTTTTAGTGAATAAATAGGTTCATCTCAAAAAAAATTGAGACGACAAAGGAATGAAATATTTCAAACAAACGCTAATTTTGTGCTGTAAATATTCTAAAAACTCTTTTCACATTTCAATAGATTACTGAATATCTGTAAATTATGAACTATCTCCAAAAGCATCGTCTGGCCATTTTTGCCTCCGGTTCCGGCTCCAACGCCGAAAATATTGCCCGTTATTTCGCCGGAAGGGAAGACGTGGAAATTGTTTTATTCCTGTCCAACAAAAAAAATGCCTACGTGCTCGAGAGGGGGAAAAAGCTCCATATTGCCTCCTATGCCTTTGAAAAAACAGACATGGAAGAGGGAAACATAATGCAACTGTTGCAGGAAAATCAAATTAATTTTATTGTTCTGGCAGGTTATCTTCAAAAAATTCCCTCTGAAATTATTCAGGCCTACCCCAACAAAATAGTAAACATTCATCCCGCACTATTGCCCAAATTCGGAGGCAAAGGCATGTATGGCGAACGGGTGCACGAAGCGGTTATACAGGCAGGCGAAAAGGAATCCGGCATTACCATCCACTACGTAAACGAACACTACGACCGGGGAAACATTATTTTTCAGACCAGCTGTCAGGTACTGGCTTCGGATACACCTTCGGAGCTTGCGCAGCGTGTACACGAACTGGAATACCTGCATTATCCAAGGATTATAGATAAACTTTTGAAGGAATAATAGTTTCAACTTTTTGAATATCGGACTTTATCAAAAAAATCCTCCGGAAGCAAAAGCAAGTTCCGGAGGATTGGTAAACTGATCTGAATGATGGTGCTTTACTTAGAATAACTTATTAATTATAAAGCCTTTATTTTCGTTGGTATAACCCACAAAAGGATAAAACGAGCTTCTGTCAGGCTTCATTTCCTGCCATTTACCCTTTTTCCCCTGTACGTATAGGATACAATTTTCGGGTAAATTCAAATGCAGGCTCATTTGTTCGAAGGTCCAGGGTTTCTCTTTGTCAAAATATAAAGGGCTGACTTTAATTTTGTTTCCTTCCAGTTTTACAAAATCAATGGCATCTTCGGCCTTCATTTGAGCAATAAAGTTGTTTTTGGCCCTTAAATTCACTTTTTGGGTTATTTCGGGTGTATCCCCGCTGCTCAGGCGGATTTGGGGGAGAATATAGATAAATTTGTTATCGGAGCTGCTTTTGTTGCAATAAACAAAGAATTCATCTTCGCAAGTACAGATAAATTGTTCAGGCGAAGAAAAATCGGCAGTCATCTCTAGATATAAGGTATCCGAGGGCAGAGGCAGAGCTTCTGTATTCTGATATTTTCCCTCAGCCCAAAACGCACGGCTGGCAAGCAAACTGCTGAAAGCAAGTATAAAAAGAGATAATATCCAAATGGTGAGAAAGATAACTCCCAGGTTTAATTTACGCACTCGCAGTTTAAACAACAGGACTATTCCTTCGTACAAGAACAACAGTAATGGCACAAAAACAGCAATTAATGTTAATACCTTGAACCAGAGCAAGCCGGGATGCAAAGGCAATAATTCCAGATAACCAAACCAATCGGCGGGTATATCCCAAAAATACAATAACATAGGCAAGACCAGCAAGCCGGAGGCTCCAATCAGAATTAAAACAACACTTACAAAAATCCGGATAAAGCTGATCAAAAAACTGCCCAGGCTGGAATTCCTGCTCTCGCGGTAATTGCTGTCGGGCTGAGTTCCCAAATCATGAACAACCCTGCGGGCTGAACTTCGTCCTCCCCTCATAGCTCTTTTCTCCTGGGGTGTTCGGGCCAAAGGCACTACAATCCACATAACTATATACATAATCAGAAGAAAAGTAGTAATACCTCCCATGCCAAACAGGCGGAAATGAGCATGGTCGCCTATATTAAAGCGGAAACTAAACAATCCGATCACAACAAAAACCACATACAAAAGCCTCAGGCCAACAGGATCTATTCCAAAATATTCGCCCATGCCGCTGAAGACTCCCCCCAGCACCTTGCGTTCTGCGCTACGATACAGCCGTTTGGGACTCCGTGTGTAATTACTGCTTTCAGTTGAAGTGCTACTGCCTGCCGAAGCAGCCTGTTCTCCGAAATCGGGCAAATTCAGCGACTCAATGGCCTGCCGGATCTGTTTCTCGTCCACCACCTGATCGATTGACTTGATACAATCCGACAAGTACTCCCCTATGCGGCTTTCGATGTCCTGAACCCGCTGATCTGCATCAGCTTCCTTTTCATAATAGGCCTTGAGCTGGTCCAAAAAGTTTTCCAGCAAAGCATAGGCCTCCTCGTTCAAGGTAAAGGCCCAGCGGCCAATGCTCACTTTAATTACATTTTTCATTGATTTGGGGTATTACGTATTATTTCTATACTATCAATAATTTCCTTCCAGGTCACATCAAGTTCCGAGAGCATTTCCCTGCCCTTGTCCGTGATGCTGTAATACTTACGGGGAGGCCCCTGAGGCGATTCCTCCCAACGATAATTGAGTAAACCCTGGTTCTTTTGCCTGGTAAGCAGAGGATACAAGGTCCCCTCCACCACAATCATCCGGGCGTCTTTTAGAATTTTGATCAGGGAAGAGGCGTATTCATCCCCCTTGGACAAGATGGATAAAATACTGTATTCCAGGATCCCCTTTCTCATCTGAGCCTTAACATTGTCTGTATTTATTTCCTGGTTCATTTCTCTGATTGTTTAACTGAATAACGCAATAAATTTTCTGCCGTCACCGGAAGTCCCTGCATTTGCAGTTTTTGGGCCGGTGTCCTTGCGTCTTGCACACAGATCCATAAAATAATGTATATCCAAAACGTCAAGAATCCCATAATAAGGCCCAGTAAAAACAAAATCCTCAACAGAGTGGCATCTACACCCAAATAGGCTCCCAGACCTCCGCAAACTCCGCCGATCTTACGGTCATCGGGATTACGGAAGAGCCTGCGCGAGGCTCCTCTTTTGTTCGAAGTATAGGGCACGTGATATTCGGTAAAATCATTGCTGCCGTCCGGCATACCCATTCGTGCCACTACTTGTCGTATCAGTCCTTCACCCACAACCTGATTGGGAGAACTGATTTCTTCCCGAAGAATTTCGGCAATGCGGGCCTCGATATCGTCCATGATTTCTGAGACATCTTCGGCTTCTCCCAGCTTGGTCTTAAATTGTTCAATGTAATCCTGCAAAATGCGCCAGGCATCTTCTTCCATTTGGAAAGAATAGCCCCCAATCCCTTTTGAAACAACTTTTTTCATGAGTTTTATTATTTGATTTAGTCCGGTTCTAACGTCAGAATCCGGTATTCGGGAGCAAAGATAATATCACATATAGTACTATGCAATACATAGTACTAAGATTTAAGATTTTTTCACAATTAAAAAACCCCCGGCTCCTAATTGAACCGGGGGCTTTGTGGTTGTCTCACGAAGATTCGAACTTCGACAGGCAGAACCAAAATCTGCAGTGCTACCATTACACCATGAGACAATCCTGTTTAGCTTTCTGAAAAAGCGCCGCAAAGATAGGTATTTTTTATGTTACAAGCCAAGTATTTTTATTAATTTTCGGAAGCTGCAGTTATTAAAAAATAATTTTTTTTGCCTTTCTGTATCAGAAGGTAGCGGCCATGCAAGAGGGACGAAGCATCCAAAAGCTGATCAAACTGCTGGCACCTGTTCTTGTTTATAGACAAGCCGCCATTTTGTACCATCTTGCGCATCTCGGCTTTCGATGGGAAAACAGCGGAATGTTCAGCCAGCAGATCAACAGCTTTTACACCCTGTTTAAATAAATCATGGTTTACCCGAAAACCCGGGATTCCTTCGAAAACATCTAAAAAGGTTTTTTCGTCCAGACGGAGCAATTGTTCGGCCGAAGAGGAGCCAAAAAGTATGGCTGCCGCTTCCATAGCTGCCTCGTATTCTTCTCTGGAATGAACCATACAGGTGACTTCTTCGGCCAGTCTTTTTTGCAACAATCTCAAATGTGGAGCCTTAGAATGTTCTACACTGAGATTATCGATTTCTTCGCGGCTGAGGAAGGTAAATATCTTTATGTATTTTTCGGCATCGGCATCGCTCACATTCAACCAAAATTGCACAAATTTATATGGAGTGGTGTAACGCGGATCGAGCCAGACATTGCCCGATTCGGTCTTACCAAATTTGCCTCCGTCGGCCTTGGTAATCAAAGGACAGGTCAGGGCAAAAGCTTCTCCCCCGTTTTTGCGTCGTATTAATTCTGTCCCTGTGGTAATATTACCCCATTGATCGGAGCCGCCCATTTGTAACTTACAATTTTTGTGCTCGTTGAGGTATAGAAAATCGTAGCCCTGCAAAAGTTGGTACGAAAATTCCGTAAAAGACATGCCCACGTTGGAGTCGGCACTCAGTCTTTTTTTGACGGAATCTTTGGCCATCATATAATTTACGGTAAGGTGTTTGCCTATATCCCGGATAAAATTCAAAAAACTGTACCCTTTCATCCAGTCGTAATTGTTTACCAATTCTGCTGCATTGGGGGCAGTGCTTTTAAAATCGAGGAATTTGGCCAACTGCCGGCCTATTCCCTCTTGATTGCGTCTTAGTGTTTCTTCGTCCAGTAGGTTGCGCTCTCCC
>CAZNQD010000016.1:0-39169 GCA_964575345.1 uncultured Bacteroidales bacterium | reverse complement strand
GGGCTATGGCGTCATCAGAGTGCTCAACAACAAACCCGAGTTTGTCAGCATGGGCGTTTTGCAACTCAACAAATACGAAGACCACTACCTGAGGCTCAAAAAAATCTTTGAACGTTGTATAGGATTGATCGACGAATACCTGCCCGACGAACTAGCCATCGAAGCCCCCTTTTTCGGAAAGAACGTACAATCCATGCTCAAACTGGGAAGAGCTCAGGGCACTGCCATTGCTGCAGCCTTGTCCAGAGATATTCCCATTTTTGAATACGCCCCCTTAAAAATAAAAATGGCCATCAGCGGCAACGGCAGAGCCTCCAAAGAGCAAGTCGCAGATTTGTTGCAACGCTTTCTTAGTATTTCGTCCGATCAGCTTTTGCCTCAGCTGGATGCCACCGACGGACTGGCGGCTGCCTTTTGTCATTATTTGCAAACCAACCGCCCCTTTTCCGAAAAACCCTACAAAAGCTGGAAAGACTATATTCGAAAAAATCCGGGCAGTTGCCACTAAACTTCTTAATCAAAATAGTACTAATCAACTAATTGACTACTCTCCATGAAAAAAAACATCTTTTTTGTCGTTCTGGTCGCTGGCCTGCTGCTGTTCAGCAGCTGTAAATCACAAGCTTATCTGATGAAAGAAAGCACTCCGGTGCTGGAATTAAACATCGATGATTTTAAACTCTCCGATCAGGTTACTGCCACTGCCACCCGGGTACAAATCCTCGGCGTCGACTGGGAAGCCCTGTTCAACAGCAAAACCGGTTATATATCTCCGGCAGTACCGGTATTGGGAGGCTTTTTACCTCCGTTGGGCGATAAAGCTATTTATAAATTGATGGAAGAAAATCCCGGTTACGACGTCGTAATTTACCCGCAATTCGAAACCAAAGTCAAACGCTTTGGCCTGGTAGGTTTAATCTACAGAGAAATCACAGTCAAAGCTACAGCCCGCCTGGGGAAACTGAAAAAATAGCCTAAAGTATCGGCTTATCGTTCTGGAAGTCGTAAAAGGTTTTTCGCATCAAATCGGCCATACGCAACTGATAGTTGATGTAAGCCGACAGGTGCGAGGTGTAGGCATTGTTGAGCCTCTCACGCTCCAGAGCCAGTTCCTGGCTGGCGATGTCGCCGTTGGAGAAACGGGCTAGGGTAATCTCGAAACTCTTTTCGGCAATCACCAGGTTCTTTTCGAGCAATTGCAAGCGTTTCAGGCTGCTGATGACTTCGTTGGAAAGGTCAAGCACTTCGCGTTCTATGCTGCGACGAACTTCTTCCTGGCGATAAAGGCTTTTCTGAAGACGCGATTCAGCAGAGCGAACCAAGGCTTTGTTTTGGCCCCAATCGATGATGGGCACGCTGACTGTTAGTCCCACCCCGAAATTCTGAGGCCTGGCCATAAAGTCGGAGGCAGAATGATCGAGTGAATTTAAAAAGCCTTTGTCGGTACCCAGTTCGCTGACACCCACCTTTTGGTAGTATGCCGTCAGGCTGCTCTTGACCATACCTTCGGCTTTTTGACGTTTGATGCTCATTTCGCCGAGTTCGATCTGAATCTCCTGTTCGCGGATTTCAAGGCGGTTTTGCAAAGCCAGCTCCACGGCTTTTTGAGGATCAATAAGCACCACTTCGTATTCAAGCACAGAATTTAAAACCACGCTGTCCTTGATGTCAATACCTATCAATTCTTTAAAGCGGTTGGCTGCCGAACTCTGATCCATAATGGCCAGGTCAAGATTGTTCTGAGCCTCGGCCAAATCCACTTCCATCTGCAAGGCCTCCACCTCTTTAATCAAACCGGCCGCGAATTTGTTTTTGGCAATTTCGTAGGCCTCTTTTTGCCTTTCGAGGTTCATTAGGGCCAGTTCCTGTCTTTTCTGAACCGACAATAAATTGTAAAATACACTGGTAACGTTGTAAACCAGATCGAGATCTGCACGTTTGAGCTGCTTTTGCGACTGTTCGTAAGCCAGTTTAGCCTGAATTAGCTGAGCACGGATGTTGTTGTAACCATAAATGGCGTCCAGCGGCTGGGTCAGTCCCAGACGTGTATTGAGGTTCATCAGGCGCTTGGCGTTGTTCAGGTCGTCGGTATTGGTGAGGCTGGTTTGCAGATAGATACTTCCGTCGGTGGGCAAAGGCTGATTGATACGCAGAGATCCGTTGTAATTGAGTTGGCGCACCGAATAAAAGGCGATGCCCGAAGTATCTTCAAACTGACGGATGGTTTCGGTGTATTCGGGCAAGGTCAGGTTCAGATCCACGTGAGTCTTTAATCCGCTGGTGGTTGACTTGAGGTTGTATTCGGCAATTTTGATGTCCTGCAGCAAACTGAGCATCTCAATGCTTTTGTTTTTGGCAATGAGAATGCTTTGATCCAGGTCCAGATGATAGGTTTCAGCCTTGGGTTTAACAATGCAAATCAGACTGAAAAGCAGTGTGCAAATAACTATTTTTGTTTTCATTGTCAATAATTTATCCTCTGGTTTTGTAAATCTTTTGTTCTACATCGTCGGAACGAATGTTTTTTTCATCCGAAAAAATCAGGCCATCGCGAATATGAATAATTCTGTGACTGTATTCGGCTATCTCCCTTTCGTGAGTAATCAAAATCAGGGTATTGCCCTCACGATGCAATTCGTCGAACAAGGCCATGATTTCTACTCCTGTTTTGGAATCGAGAGCACCGGTGGGTTCGTCTGCCAACAAGATGCCGGGCCTGGTCACTAAGGCTCTGGCTACGGCAACACGTTGACGTTGACCTCCGCTGAGTTCAGCAGGCTTGTGGTCCATACGGTCGGCCAGGCCGACTCTTTCGAGCGCTTCCATAGCTCTTTTCCTGCGTAAGGCTTTAGGTACACCGGCGTACATCAAGGGCAACTCCACATTTTGCAAGGAGTTCATCTTGGGCAGAAGGTTGAAATTCTGAAAAATAAAACCAATCTCCCGGTTGCGCATCATCGACAAGGCATCGTCGCTGAGGGTGCTGACATCTACATTGTCAAACAAATACCGGCCGTCACTGGGTGTATCAAGGCAACCCAAAATATTCATCAGCGTAGACTTCCCCGATCCCGAAGGCCCCATAATGGCCACATATTCGTTGCGGTCTATGGTCAGATTGATGTTCTTAAGGGCCGGCACCAGAATGTCGCCTATGACGTAGTTCTTTACTAAATTCTTTATTTCAATCAGCATAAAGCGTTTTCGTTATTCGTAGCGTATCGACTCGATGGGTTTAAGGTTGGCTGCATTCTTGGCCGGCAGGTAACCAAAACTGATACCGACCAGTACGGAAAAGAAGAAAGCAATAAAAATGGAATACACTCGTATGAAAGTAGTTACATCGGTAAACAAAGAAATGGAAAGTGACAAAACCACACCCAACACTACTCCGATGAGGCCTCCCGTAATACTGATGGCAACAGCTTCGACCACAAACTGACTCATAATGTCCTTTTTGCGGGCACCGATAGCCCGGCGGATTCCGATTTCGCGGGTTCGTTCCATCACCGTGGCCAACATAATGTTCATGATGCCTATCCCTCCTACTACCAACGAAATGGCAGCGATGGCACCCAACAGAATATTGTAGATCTGACGTTCTTTTTCTTCCTGCTTCAAGAGCTCATAAGGAATCACAATGCTGTAATCCTGGTTATTGAAATGATGACGGTCGAGAATACTTCTGATCAGGGCAGCGCTTTCCATTAGTTTGCCGGAACTGTTTACCTTGATGGTGATTTGTTTGATTTCGCTCTCGAGCAGGTTTTCTTTGGCAAAGCGCTTGTTAAAGGTGGTCAGAGGCACATAGACGTCGTTGTTCAAATCGCGGGAGGCCAGTTCTCCTACTGTTTCCGTAAAAACGGCCTTGGATTTCATTACACCCACCACTTCGAGCCATTGATCGTCGACTTTGACCATTTTGCCCAAAGCACTTTGATTAGGGAAAAAAGACTTAGCCAAACCGGCTCCCAGCACACAAACTTTCAGGCTGTTGTTGTAATGGTCTGTGGTAATAAAGCTGCCTTCTTCGGTTTCGTAATTCAATATTTCCACAAAGGCCGGCGTAATTCCTATCACCGTCGATTTGGCAGACATATCGCCCATTTTTACTTCGGATTCTTTTTCAGCCTGAGGAGCCACCTGTACAACCTCGGGCACAATTTCTCTGATCACCTTGGCATCGTTAATGGACAAACCGGGAGAAAATCTGGCCCGGGCCTCTTCGAGTTCAGTGCTGGATAATTTTTTTTCACGGACAATGATATTATTCACTCCCAAATCCTGATACTTGGCGATGGCTTCTCTTTTGGCGCCTTCGCCAATAGAAAGCATTGCAATAACCGATGCCACGCCAAAAATGATACCCAACATGGTCAGGAAAGATCGGAACTTGTGATCCATCAAAGCGTGCAGAGCCACACGTATTATTTCATCGAATTGCATAGTCTTTATTCTTGATCTGTTATTCCGGCAACAGGAATCACCTCCTGGCCTTCGGAAATATTGCCACTGATGACGGAATGGGTGTTGTTGCGGGTATGAAAATCCACCGCTATTTTATCGTATCCGGTCACTTTGGGCAAAAAGAGCCAGTAACGTCCGCCCTCTTTCAGCAAACAGCTGTTGGGTACATATAACACGTCCTTGAGGTCGTTTGCAATAAACTCACAGCTGACGGTCATCCCGGGTTTTAGCCTTTCGTCTGATTCCAGAAGTTTTACTTCCACATCAAAAACCTTTCTCCTGTCGTTGTTGTCGTAAGCCCTGCATAAGACACTAATGAACGATACCTGGGCATCGAAAGCCACATTGGGCAAAGCATCCAGACGCACAACAACAGGCTGGCCCTGTTTGATTTTAGCCCGGTCCACTTCGTTGACTGTTGTCTGAACCTTCATCCAGGTAAGATCGGGCACACTGCCCACCATAGTCCCGAATCGTATATCATCACCGACGGCTATATTGTCGCGTGAACGCCGTTTGCGGGCTACCTGGAATATGCCTGAAATAGGTGCACGCATAGTGAGCAGAGGCAGAGCCTCCTGAGCCATTATAATTTCATTTTCTATTTGCGCCACCCGGATCTTTTGTATTTTCAGATCGTTGGCCGCCATTACTTTTGTGAGTTCTATCCGCCTTTTTACTTTTTCAAAATTGATTTCGGCCTGACGAAATTGCAACCTTTTGATTTCCTGCACCCGCTCTGATTCAAACTTGGTATATTCCATGGTAAGCTTACGCAGGTTAAAAGAGGCTTCCTCACCGCGCAAGCTGGACTGCAGGCTGTTCAGGTTATTTTGTTGTTGAACCAGCATTTTTTCCAGATTGGCCTTTTCGTTTTCCAGTTGAGTCTGGCGATCCATGATGAATTTTTTAACTTCGGTAGGATCAAACTGAACAAGTGAATCTCCGGCTTTTACCCTGGAACCGTGATCCACCAGACCGACAATCTTCATATTGTACCAGTACCTGCCGTAGCGGGGCATCACTATGGATCGATTATCAACGGTAAATAACTCACCTGTTTCGGTTAAGGTTTGCTTGAAATCGCCCCGTTTTATCAGGTTGTTCTCTTGTGTCGCCTGGTCACAGGCCGGCAACAGGAATAAACCCACACTCAGGCCAACCAGCAATAGGGGAAAATGTTTGCGTTTCATTGTGCCTGCTTTTTTGAGGATTTTTCTGCTTCTGCTATCAGGAAAGGATTGACCATGGCAATATTTTCTCCGGCTTTGAGCCCCTCTTCGATAATAATGTAATCTGTGTTGGACCGCCCTGTTTTGACTTCCTGAATCCTGAATCCGGTGGCTGTTTTTACATAAACAATATCCTGAATACCTTCCTTAAAAAGAGCATTCAGAGGAATATAAACAGCATTGGGAATTTCATCGATAATAATGCGGCAACTTACGGTAAGGCCCGGCATCAAATCGGTTGAACGACTGTTGATAAGCACCTCCACAGGGAAAACCTTGATCCTGGAATTCCGTTCCTTGTTAACCGCCAGATTTGCTACAGTTTGAATGTGACCATAATACAAAGAATCGGAAAAAGCATCTGGACGTATTATCACTCGCTGGCCTTTGGTGATTTTGGCAATGTCCACTTCGTTGATTTTAATGGCCGCTTTTAATTCATTCAGGTTGGGTAGTTCTATCATAGGCTGACCTTTCCAGACCTGATCGCCTTCCTGAAATTTAAGTTCAGTGGTGTTGTTTTCACTTACTATGGCGATTCCCGGCGAAGGAGAGGTGACAAACAACAAATTCAGTGTATTGTAGGCATCCTCCAGTTCAGACTTAGCCTGACTGATGATGAGTTTTTTTTGGGTCAGTTCCTCTTTCTGAATTTTTTTGCGGTTTTCGATCTGACTTTTTGCCTGTTCCAAAGCAATGGTGGCTCTTTCGAGATTGAGTTCGATTTCTTTTTTCTTGATTACGGCTTCGTATTCTGCCGATTCGTATTCGAGACGGGAAATATCGAGCGACAATTTGGTCACTTCGAAATCGGCCATCATTTCTTCCATATCAGATTCCTGCTGAGCCTGCATTTTTTCCAGCTCCGCATAATGAATCTCCAGGCGCGACTCCGCATCTACGATGGCTTTGCGCACTTCGGAGGGATCAAAAATGGCCACCGTATCACCGGCTTCCACTTCCTGACCGTCGTCCACTATATAAGTAATTTTAAGGTCGCCGTAACGCCAGGAAATTTCTGGAGAGGTAATCACCTTAGACTGTGTAGCCTGAATTTCTCCCTCCTCGTACAGATCTATATAGAAAGTCTCCTGTCTGACCTGAGTCAGTGGAATTTCCTGTTTCTTTTCTTTATTGCAGGCAGCCCACAAAAGACCGACTGGCAATAATACTAATAATAAACTCTTTTTCATCCTTTAGGACTGTTTAAAATATGAAATACTCTTGTGACATACGCTCCTCCTCCATTTGTTCGGGAGCAGCCTGTGGCGTGATGTCTTGCTGCATCTCCAGAAAGTCTGCAGGCAAGCTGTCGTTTTTAGCCGGTTTATAGCGATTACGCTGTTCATACTCCAGAAAAACCTCGGCTTTGATCTTCGACTTGGGAGGTTGCAACATGGCAATTTCTTCTCCACCTTGCAGACCGCAGGCGATTACGGCTTCTTTGGACGATTGGAGAGCTATCGACACTTCCTGTCGAATAAAACCGGAGCCTTTTTTTATATATACCACACTGACGCTGTCTTCCTGAAAGACCGAAACAATGGGCACGGCCACGGTATCGGGCAAATAATTCAGAAAGACCCTGCAATTGGCCGACAAGCCGGCTGCGGGCGTTTGAAGGATGCTGTCTAAAGAGGCCAGCACATCAAAAAATTTCACTCTGGAATTGCGTTTCAGGGTATAACCTCTGGGAGATTTCATTACAACAGATCCCTTGGCAAAATTTCCGGGCATAGCGTCAAAAGTGTATTGTACTTTCTGGCCGATAGCCAAACGTTTATATGCAGTTTCGGTGGCTTGTATTTTTATCCTTAGCTGGCCGGAATCGGGAATAATCACCAAAGGTGTTTGCGGATACACTTCTTCTCCTTCCTGCAGTTTGCCGTCGCTGATATCGGAATTACCCCTTAAGGCCATACCGGCTTTGGGAGCAAGCAAAATCAATTTATCCAGCGATTCCCTTGTCGATTGCAAGAGCATCTCGCTTTGCATAATGTACAACTCCATCCTGCGAAGTTCGGAGCGATTGATGGTTTCTAAAGCATTTAATTTCTTCTTAAGTTTACGGGACTCTATCCTGGCCTGTTCCAGACGAATTTCTGCGATTTTTCGCTGGGATTCGGTATAATACTGCAATTGCAGGGAATCCAGACTGCTGATGGCCATTTGAGTTTCGTTGTTTCTGACCTGAGCCTGCAGCAAGGCGTAATTCAACTCCAGATCGGCAACCCCTTTATTGTATTCTGCCTGATATAATTCGCAAAGTCGTTTAACCGTCTCCAGTTGATTTATCAATGGTTGATTTTCCAGTATGCAGAGAGTATCGCCGGCTTCAACCCAACTTCCGTCTTCGACCAGGTAAACTACTATGGAGTTGTAAACGTCGGGACAATTTATTAAGGTGGAATTGGTAGCTTCAACACTGCCTTCAAGCACCAATTCGTCCGAAAAATCCATGCGGACTACGGAGTAAATCAAATCGTACTGCTCTGTTGTTTTTGTGCAGGAAATCAACAGACTCAGTAACAGGAAAAATAACAAGTTTCGTTGCGTTGAAGTCATTTGTAAAGTATAGGCACACAAAGCTAAATGATTTTTATAAAATAGCCTTGTATTAAGTTAAAACGTCTCCTAAGATGTACCTTAAAAAGTTATAAATATCTCAAACATTTGCACATTTTCCCCACTGTTATTAGATCGGATGTTGCATGCTTATGCAATGTAGGGAACCATGTTGTTTGATTAGCGCCAGACAATTGACCGGAATGATTTCCCGATCAGGAAAAGCTTTAGCGAGCTGTTTCACAGCTTGTTGATCCCTCTCTTGCCCATATACAGGCAACAATACAGCCCCATTAATTACCAGGAAATTGGCATAACTGGCCGGTAATAATTCATTTTTGTACCAAACGGCATCGGGCAAAGGCAGGGGAATCAGACGGTAAGGCTGTCCTGAAACTGTCCTGAACAATTTTAGTTCTTCTTCCATGGCTCTTAAAGACTCGAGTTGCTTTGGTTCATGTCCTTCGGGTGTCTGAGGAAAACCGGCCGAAACATAAGCGATGGTATCCCTGTTGCAAAAACGGGCCAGCATATCAATATGCCCGTCGGTATCGTCTCCCTGCAAATAGGCATGTTCTACCCAAAGAATCCTGTGCAGTCCGAAGGCTTGTATTAAATACAGCTCGATCTCAGCTCTGTTCATTCCAGGATTGCGCGTAGGAGACAAGAGACATTCCGCAGTGGTCAGTAAGCTGCCGGCGCCGTCAGATTCTATGCTCCCGCCTTCGAGCACAAAGGACTGCCGGTCGTAGCAGCAACGGTCTGAACCAAAGGCTCCGGCCTCCAGGAGTCTGGCAGTCAGTTTATTGTCAAGATCAAAAGCGAATTTTCCACCCCAGGCATTGAAACCAAAATCATACAGGCATGCTTTGCCGTCAATGTAGACGGAAATTGGCCCGAAATCGCGGGTCCAGGTATCGTTGCAGGGCATTTCATACAAAAAAAGCTTTTGCCCGTTTTGCGGAGCAATTTTAGTACGCACCGAGTTTGTATCGCTGCAAACAATTAGTAGAGCCTCGTAGCGAAGTATATGCCGTGCAATCTCAACATAACAAGCTTCCACCTCTTCCAGATTCTCAGCCCAATCAGTATCCTTATGTGGCCAGGTCAGTTGAACAAAGGCTTGTTTTGTCCATTCGGGGGGTAAAATGATTTGCTTTGGTTTCATGTTTTGCGAAGAATAGTAAACAATCGGTTGAATAAAACAAATGATCCATAAGAACTCAGCATTAAAACCGCCCGGACTCTTTGTTTAATTCCTGAGTGTCGGTAAGCCGCTGTCGTAACTTTCCTGTCTTTGTATAAAGCCTCGTATTCCTCTTTAAAAAGAGCCTTAATGCCGGCTTGCTCTATGGAAGTGTAGTTATTCTTACGGTTCAGGAAAAATCGGTACAGGCCACAAAAGGTATCGGAGACCTGTCTGCGATACGCATACAGTTCTTGCGTGTTAAAGCCCTGTTCCTGCATCAACTGCAAAAGTCGCCGATTGGTTCTAAGCACCTGATAGCGCAAAGGATGTCCCGGATCGGTGATGCTGTTGACATTGCCTCTTCTGTAGTAAAAACGTCCTTTGGAGAAAACCACCAGCCCGCATTTTAAAAAGATCTTTCGGGTGACGTATTCATCGCTGTTGAAAGTGCTTTCGTCAAATTCTTCGTCGGTATAAAACTGCCTGCGACAGAGCATAAAGCCATGAATACGCCAGTCGAGGCTGAGTAAAAAAGCGGAGCGTCCGTCCAGTCTCAGGCTGTAGCCGGCATCGGGTGCTGTGAGGGCCTGCTCTTGATTGGCATCCGGAGGATCTTGCGTAAAACGCAGCATCTCGGGCAAAACGCAATCGGCATTGCATTCCCGCTGACGGCGGATCATTTGCTCAAAACAATCGGGCGACAACAAATCGTCCTGCGAAAGATAAAACACAAATTTGCCCCTGAACAGCGGACGCACCACATTCCACGATTTGGGCACATTGCCTCCGTGCTCTTTTTGCAGTATTCTCATTCGTGGTTCACGCTCTGCGTAATCCTGCAACAGGAGCCAACTTTCGTCTGTGGAACTGTCATCGACGACCAGCAACTCAAAGTCTCTGAAGCT
Source organism: uncultured Bacteroidales bacterium (assembly GCA_964575345.1). Lineage (GTDB taxonomy): Bacteria > Bacteroidota > Bacteroidia > Bacteroidales > UBA1402 > UBA1402. The sequence goes on along the minus strand of CAZNQD010000016.1, from coordinate 28,811 downwards.
TTGATTCAAGACAGACTCCAAAGTCGGCTTCAGGTAGACACCTCCGTTGTAGACCGGTATAAAAACCGAGATTTCAGGGCCTTCCATCTCTCTTTGAATTAAGGAGTTTACGACTACCACGGTTTTTGTGACGCAGGAAATCACAGGCAGACAAACGTTCGTTTTTGATGGTTTTGCGGGCTTTGATTAGCGAAAGCAGGTTTCTCAAATAAGCTTTTCTTCCATAGATCACCGCATTGACGGCTCCCGATTTCTCGAGCAGAACCGGGCTGTACTGGCTCATATTTTTGATGGTGCTTTCGTAAGGATGCTCCACCACCGGGTAAGGAAAATAATGAATGTGTAAACCTGCTTTGAGGCAGGCAGCCAGAAACAGGAACTCTTCGCCGCAAGGCCATTGCCTGCCCAGTCCGAAACGTTCGTCAAAAGCCAGGCTTTTGGCCCTGACAGAGGCCAGCCTGAATGTAATCTCTATAGAGCTTACATCGCGGATATCGTCCAGGCTCTTCATCCTGAAGGCCTGCTCTTTGTAGCACCTGTAAGGCCTGCCTTCGGGGGTTCTGATTTGGAAACAGGCCAGGTCAAGGTCGGGCACTGAATCGTAGCATTCCAGAATACGCAGGAGGTCGGATTGCGCAAAACGCACATCGTCGTCGAGAAGCCAGACAATTTTGCCTGTTGCAGCTTTGATGCTGTTGTTGCGGTTGGCGGCTATCCCTCTGCTGTCGGTATAACTGATTAAAACATCCCTGCGTTGAGAATCAGGAGGCTCCGGGGCCGGAGCTCCGGAAACAGCAGCTTGCTGTGCTGCCTGAGTTCCCGGGGATTCCTCTGCCTGTGCAGCCTGAGCTCCCTGACAGGAAATAAGATAGCGTATTCCCTCTAAAGATTCGGGCAATCGATCAAGGATTGGCTGCAAAGGCTTAGCATAAGTAGAAATCAAAACCTCCAGGCCGGCAGTCGCTTTTTCTGTCGTCGTGTTGTGGTTTGAGGCTCTTTCGGATTCTAAGATATTATCCCGGGGCAGCAGTTGCTCAAACAAACTTGTCCACAGGGGGCCTATGTATTCTATATCGTTTTGCCCGGCATCTTCGATGGCTTGTTGCGACAGTCTGTCGCGAAGGCTGTCGTCCCTGATAAGTCTGAGCAGGCTCGCGGCAAAAGCCTCTTCGTCGAAGGCCGGAACCAGCAAACCGTTACGCTGATGAGTGATGACATCGCGCACACCTGCACTGCAATCAAAAGCCACCGGAACAATGCCGGCCTGGCGGGCTTCGAGCAAGACCATGCCGTATCCTTCGTAAGACGAGGATAAACAAATAATGGAAGCCTCGGCATAAAGGCTGTCGTCCATACGGGGGGATTCAAAACTCAGCCTTTTTAAGCCCAGTTTACCTGCATAATTTTGGAGGTTTTCCTTTTCGGGGCCTTCGCCGATGATCCGAAAAGACCAGCCGGGCACCTGATCCTGAATCAGCTTCCAAATGCGCAATAAACGGTCAATCCTTTTGTCTTCTCTGCTCAGTCGGCCGGCATAAATTACCTGAGGTTTACGGGCAGAGACCCTGGCCTGGCCGGTCAGGGGATTGGAAATGGCCAATATCTGCCCTGGTGCAATCTTTGCCGGCCAGCTGGCATGCAGTTCTTCGATATAACCCGGTGCCAGTACCACAAAACGGGCGGCATGCACAATCTTACTGAATAATTCCTTCCGGGCCAGGGCGTTCGCCAGACCGGGTACCGTTTTCACAGCCAGATAGCGCAAAAAAGCCGGTATTCTTTTGCTGATACCGCCTACAGACAATACTGTATTTTTGAGGGTATTAAGCTTGCGTTTGCGCACGGGCTCCCAGGCCGGGCAGCCTCTGAGTACATTGATCACCTTATGCTGCGGATGGTTGCGGAACAGCAGGTGGACTTTGGAAAAGGCACCCTGGTTGATGATAATCGAAATCTGGTTTTGTTCCACATAGTCGCGTATGTATTTGAGATTCTGCTTAGAATTGTAATCGGAAGAGTCGGGCAAATAAGCCTGTTTTACCCCTGGAGCCAGAGCTATTCGCAAAGGTTTTTCAGGAGGCCGGACTTTTGACGGCCCCGAACCGGGCGCGGGCGACTGTGGGGGAAACGAAAAAGCAGGCAGGCCGTAAAGTTTTCCCGGGGGCAGGCTCAGAATGCTCACTTCGTAGCCGACAGCCCGAAAATAATTGGCCATCTGGGTGGTCACTGTCTGCACCCCGCCCAAAGCAGGATATTCCGGAAGCAGGAACAATACTTTCATAGGGCACTGAACTTTTTAAGGGAACAACGAGTGAGGTAATACTTGATTTCGTTCTTCAGGGAAGGACGATAGGCATACTCTCTGACGGACTTTCTTAATGTAAGGGCCAGCTGCTTGTCACCGGATATAAAGGCATAGTGCATATAATTGTTGTATCTGCTTTGCAAATAAGGAAGAATTTCCCCGAGGTTCAATCCGATATGCTTAGCCCAATCGAGGCTTTGTCTGAAGCTGCTCAGGGCAAAACGATAATACTTGTGCTTCTGCCGGGAATGGCTGACCGAATTTTCCTGCACCCGGTAAACCAGGAAACACTCCGGTAAATAACAGGCAGGCCCGCGCAACAACAAGGCTGTCAGCACCGAAAGGTCTTCGGTGCGGTAAGCGGGGTGTAAAAACATTTCGGGGTTTTTATGCAAGGCCTCCAGTACAAAACTTTTTCTGTACATGGCGGTTGAGAGCACCAACTCCGGTTTATACATCCTATTCAGGAAACGGGCTGCTGTCCGGGGGCCGAAGTCAGCGCGATCGTAATGCAGAGGAGCTGTCGGACCGGCCTCTGAGTCTTGTGCGGTTTCCGTACTTTCTGCCGGTTCGTTTTTCCATTGACCGTAAACCATACTCATGGCCGGATCCCCGACAAGAAGTTTCCATTGTTTTTGCAAACGCAGAGGATCGGGCCAGTAATCGTCTCCGCCGCAATCGGCTATAAATTCTCCCCGGCAATGTTCCAGGGCATTAAAATAATTCTGAACCACTCCCCGGTTGCTTTGATTGCTCAAGAGGACTATTTTATCGGGATAACGTCGCTGATAGTCTTTACAAATCGTCAAAGTGCCGTCAACAGAAGCATCTTCGGCAACTACAATTTCAAAATCGAAGTCCCCCTGCTGGGCCAGAGCCGAATCCAGGCAATCAGCGATATATTCTTCCTGATTGTAGGCCAAAATCAATATGGACACCAAAGCTTTAGCCATCTTTTGAAATGCGTTTTTTCAGGCCTGCCCACAAGTCTTTGAGCGGCCAGATTCTGTTGAGTTCCCGCAAAGAAATGTAACTGCAGGCCAGCAACAGCAGGGCCGAGAGCGGCCATTTGATCCATGGTTCAGGATTGAATACATGGGCCAGCAAAAAAGCCGAGAGCACAAAGAAAAGAAAGAAGCCCAAAAAATACAGGTTCCTGCTTTGCATCCTGAAACCACAAATGCGACGGGCCAACAGGAGCAAACAAAGGGTGTATAACACATAGGCCAACAAAAAGGCCAAACCGGCAGCGGTCAGGCCCAGGGGTTCCCAAAGCAGCCACGTGAGAGCCAGGTAAGAACCATGCCAGAGCAGCTCAGTCAATAAAAACAACAATCCTCTGGAGCGGCTGAGCAAAATATACCCAAAGGGCCAGCTCAGCACTTTGAGAAAACTGCCGGCAATCTGCCAGCGCAATAAACCTTCGGCGGGCACGAATTTGGCCGAATAAAACAGATGCAACACCCAGGGAGCAAAGAGCAACATTCCCACCACCAAAGGTGTAGCTGCCAAAAGTACTACGCGCAGCTGTTCGTTCACATAACGCACCATTTTGCCGTTATCCCGGCTTACTTCGCAAAGACGCGGATAATAATCGGCAGACATGGCACTCAGTATAGCTGAAAGATAAATGGCCGTCAAAGACCAGGAAGACTGGAATAAACCTACGGTTTCGAGGTCGGCCCAACGCCCAATCTGGCTTTTGAGCAACAACATGGTCAGGGTGCTGATTACCCCCGACAGCATGGTAAACATGCCCAGTACAACCATTTTCTTTCCTCGCAGGTATGTTTCCCTGATGCTCAGAGATACTTTCTGTATGGGTACTTTATGTCGGTACCACCAACTAAATAGCAGGCTCAGAAAAGCAACTGCCAACAGAGCCGGGACGATGCCCTCCTGCCCCAGTATCAGGTACAAGAGCGAAGCGACCACAAAACCGGCCAGGCTGCCCAGGACAGAAGCTTTTGCCATATAGGCTATCTTTCGCATACCCTGTAATACAGACTTTTGGCCTGCAGACAGGGTCAGAGCAAATACAGAAAAAGACAACAGGCAGATTTGAAGGCTTTTGCTGCTGTCATCAAAAGCCAGCGTACTGATTTGTTTTGAAAACACAATACAAAGCAGAGCTCCCAAAATGGCCGTAAAAACGATCCATCTGGTCAGTACCGAAGCAGTAGTGTTAATTTGTTGTTGGTCGCCGTCGGCATTAGCCTGAGCCATATCCCTGACAGAACTGAAATGCAAGCCCAGGTCGCTGACCGAACGGATCATGTCAATAATGGACTGATACATACTGATCAGCCCCACACCCAGAGGCCCCAGCAGGGCGGCAGCCACTTTGGTTCGGAACACACCGATCAACATATTGAACAATTGTGATCCACCAAAAATTCCGGTAGACTTGACAATTTGTTTATAGGATGATTCCTGGGTTTCCATTGTAAATCAAGCAGAGGCTTTTACTATTCTATAGTGAGGGCATAAATATCGTAAACACTGGCTCTGGCCCCGAAGCCTTCTTTTTGAAACAAGAGGCCTCTGTCGAGTTTGAAACCGTCGTCGTCGGTGGAAATACCAAAATCCAGGTAATCTTTGTGTTTAAAACACTCGAAAATGAGGTGTTCAAACAATAAATCAAGCGCTCCGAGGGCTTTGCCCCGCTGATTGGACGAAATATATTGAATATGTGCCGTCGTTTCTGTTTCATACACCAGGCAGCCGGCCAGAGGCTCTCCTGCTTCTGTAGCCAGAAACAGGCGGATGTTTTTGGGAAAAGCCTGATGTAGTCGCCTGATTTCGTCCAGGTTATGGACGGGTTTTAAATGATGTCTTGTCCACAGATTCTGTTCCAGTATGGGCCAGAATAAGGACAAATCCTTGCTTTCCCGACAGATGAGCCCTGCTTTTCGGGCTTTGCGCAAGCCGTCTTTTCGGGCGTGCGAAAAAGCTGATGCCCTGTCACAACGTATGGTCGACGACAGGCTGCGGGAAACCAATACAGCCTTTTTGAGATAGAGAGCATACAAATCTTCTTCGGCAGGTATTTTGTGATAAAACCAGGGAATGCTCTTGTAAATCATGCTTTTGATTCCCTGATCCTTTAAATAGGCTATTGTATAATCGAGCATTTCGATCACTTGCTCGGCCGTTGCAGTGGAGGCTAATAAAAAACCGCCGTAAGTGAGTCCCTCATGTGAATAATAAGTACCAGCCTCCACATTACCCGGTAACAAACCCAACAGACGATCCTTTTGGTAAAACAACAGGGAATGATCGCAGAAGCGATCGGCATGATAATCCATGTAATCCCTGAAAAACAAGAAAGTGGCGTTCTTGGATCCTGCCACAAAACTATCCCACCGGGATTTCATTGTTGGATTGTAGCGGACTAATTGCATGACCTGAAGTCTAAGAATTGTTCGTAATCACGAATATAGTCGGCTTCGGAGAACTCTGCCGAAGCCAGTACCAACACAACGGCACCCGAAGCAAAACCGCTTATTTCCCTCCAGATGCCGGCCGGAATTTCCAGGGCCAGGTTGGGCCTGTCCAGGCGGAAACGTTTTTGTTCCCGGCCGTCGTCGAGCAGTACATCAAAGCAACTACTGGCTGCTATTACCCATTGTTTCAGCTCCTTGTGAGCATGCCCTCCCCTTTGACTGCCGTAGGGAATGTCGTAGACGTAATACAAGCGTTTCAAGGCAAAAGGCAATTCCCGCCCGCCGTTGACTGCGGTCAGATTGCCCTCCCTGTCGTGATGGGTGGGTAATTCCACCAGGCGGCAATCCTGTACCAAAAAGACCTGCTTGCCGGGATTATTGTTTGTTGGCAACAAGTTTCCCTTTTTTGTAAAAGCTCTGCTTTGCTCCAGTTCAGCAAAATCCCGAATGTATTCAGCCGGATCGTAGACACCCGATGACAACACCAGCCCCAGGGCATTGGTTGAGAAGTTTTCCAGCGAACGCCAGTTACCGGCAGGCAGGTATAAGCCCTGGTAGGAGCGGTTCAGGGAATAAAGTTCTTCTCCCCTGTCGGAACGAACCCGCACATCAAAACTCCCCGACAGGGCAATCAGGCATTCTTCCTGGCTGTGATAGGCATGGCCGCCGTGCTTTTCGCCTCCGGGCACGTCGTAAATCCAATAGGCTCTGGCCAGCTCAAAAGGCAGTTGTTTTCCGGCTTCCAAAAAGGAGAGATTACCTCGCTCGTCTTCGATTTTCGGGAATTGGAGTAACTGGCATTTTGGACTTTCGTTGTGCATATATATCTGTTTTTGTAAAGCTTTCCCAGGCTTATTGAATCAACGTTTCTTCAGCCTGAATATTGCCTCCGGCCCGCACTTCGAAGAATTCTTCCGGAACCAGGTAACGTTGCGCCAGTTCCATTACTTCGCGGGCTTCAATTTGCTGAATGATTTCCATCTGCTCTTTGTAAAAGCCGACGTCAATGCCCAGCGAACAGGAGTGTACATAAATCTCCGAAAGTGAAAAAGGTCCGTCCATCAGCCGTGCAAAGTCACCGTTGAGGTAATTGCGAACCAGCTCCATTTCCCGGGCACTTACCTCCTGATCCTGCAGTTTTTTGATTTCATCGTATACTCCCTGCACCACAGCGTCTGCATTTTTTACGTCGGTCTGGCAGCGAATGTCCAGATGAGACGTTTTCTGGTGTGCATTTATGTTGGAAGAGATGCCATAGGTATAGCCTTTTTCTTCGCGCAGGCTGCTCATGAGTCTGCTGCCAAAGTAACCGCCCAGAAGGGTGTCTGCAAATCTCAGTTTTTTGAAATCTTCGTGGTGCTTATCCATTTTCAAGGGGATAGAAAAGTGCAGGGCAGCCTGCAGGCTGTCGGCTTTGGGCACTACAATTTTTTGAGCTTCAAGAGGTATCACGGGCGGCTCCTCCGGGGCTAAAGATCCATATAAGCCCCAGGGCTCGGTACCCAAAGTTTGCTCCAGGAGTCTGCAATCTTCCCGGCTCAACTCTCCGCTGAGAAATGCAATGCTTCGACCGGCGCAATAATGTCGGCGGTGAAATTCGGCAAGCAGCGAAGCGTCGAAACTGTCAAAATCTTCTCCCTGCAGTTTTTTTGCGTAGGGATGTTCCGGTCCGAACAAACATTTTTGTATTTCCATAGTAGCCAGGACTTTCACTTTCTGGAGATCTATCAGGTGTTGTTGGCGGTTGCGTTCCAGACTTATTTCCAGTTCCTTTTGCGGGAATACCGGATAACGCAAAAGTTCGTTGAGCAGTTCCAGAGTCGGACCAAAATATTTTTTGGGCGTAAAAAGGTTGACATAAGCATTCTCCAGACCACAGGCAAAATAGATAAAAGCGCCGTAATAATCAAACCGCTCTGCAATCTGAGCCGAAGTCATATTGCGGCTGCCCTCTTTGAGAAGAGAATTTGTCAACCTGGCCAGTAGAGGACGCTTTTGGTATTGTATGCCCGCAGGTATAATCAAATCCAGCTTAAGTAAGCCTTCGGCATCGGTTTTCTTATAGTATAAATCCATCCCGTTCGGAAAAGTCTGTTTTTCCATGCGCGGGATGCTAAAGTCGTCCGGCTTGTTCATCTTACATTTTTCAAAAAGCGCTCCAGATCTTCGGGAGTATCTATGGCCTGGTTTTCGACCTGAGTCAGGGCTGTACTGATTTTGTACCCGTTTTCGAGCCAACGCAGCTGCTCCAGCGATTCCTGTTGTTCCAGGTGAGAAGCTTCGAGCGTGGCCAGTTTGGCCAAAACAGTTCTTTTGTAGGCGTAAATGCCTATGTGTTTGTAAAAAACGTTCTTTTCGAGCCACTGACTTTGCGGAAAATTCCGAAGGTAAGGGATCACCGAACGGCTGAAGTAAATAGCCTCGCCCTGCGGATTCAGTACCACTTTGGGTGAATTGGGATTCAGGAGAGCTTGCAAGCCGTCTTCTGTTTTAAAAGCCTTGACCAAAGTAGCTATTTCGGTTTCGGGTTTGCTGAAACAGGCCTTCAAGGCTTGTATTTGTTCCCCCTGAATATACGGTTCATCGCCCTGTATGTTTATTACCACCTCAAAATCACCTCCCAGCCTGGATGATGCTTCCGCACAACGGTCGGTACCGCTGCGGTGGGTAGAAGAAGTCATGATGACTTTGGCGCCAAATGACTCCACAGCCCTAAAAATACGCTCGTCGTCTGTGCAAACCCAGAGCTCGTCCACCCAGGGACGAGCCTGCTCATATACCCACTGTATCATGGGTTTGTTTTTGATTTGCACCAGGGGCTTGCCGGGAAAACGGCTCGACGCATAACGGGCCGGAATCAATCCTAAAAATCTCATTTCAGTTCCTCCACATAAAATTGGGCATTCTCTAATCGGGTTACCTTAATTTCTTTTCCCTTTTCGATGTAACCAAATTCAGCGACGGCATCGTACAATACGTCCCCGATGCGGACTTTGCCCGAAGGCCTCAGATCGGTGGCGGCCAGGCCTGTCTTGCCAATGATGCTTTTATCTGTGGTGGGTACAGCCACATAACCGGCTTCTTTTTCCTGCACCGATTCCAAAGCCAGATGTCTGAAAAGGCCCTTGCCTACACCTATTCTGGAGGTCAACCAGAGCGAAATAAAAAAAGCGGCCAGCATGCTGAGTATTACTAACACCAAGGCTTCGTCTAACATTTCCAGGCCTTTGAAGTCGAAACTCAGGCCGGTGTTGTCGACCAAGGCAAAACTCAGGCCCAACAGCACTGACAGTATGCCTAAAATGCCTGCTACACCGAAACCGGGAATCACGAAGATTTCCAAAAAGATCAGTATCACCCCGGCCACAAACAGTATGATTTCCCAATACTGCACCAGGCCGTCCAGGTAGAGAGGGGCAAAATATAAAATGGCGGCGACTCCGGCTGCAATGCTGGGAAAACCTATACCGGGCGATTGAAGCTCAAACCAGATGCCCGCTACAATAATCATGATGAGTATCGCCCGCAGGGCAGTCCCCATAAGACGGCCTGATATTTTGTCCTTGAGGCTGGCCCGAAACACTTTCAGTTCGTAATCGCTGTATCCGTAATGTGTTTCCAGAATTTCCTCCTTGCTTTGGACTATGGCATCGCAATACTTATTTTGCAAGGCTTCGGTAGCCGTAAAAGTGAGTACTTTGCCTTTTTCGATTACACCGGGAATTTCCACATCGGGATCTACCATGGCTTCGGCAATCCTGGGATCACGTTTCCATGCATAGGTAGTGTCACCCCCGGCTATGAGGGTGTCCTTGCCCTGAGATTCGGCAGTTGCCCTTATGATGCCGCGCATGTAGGACTGAAATTTGTCCGGAGCCACTTCGCCACTCTGATTCACTACCGTCGAAGCCCCAATAGTAGCTCCGGTGCGCATAAAGATTTTATCACAGGCAATGGAGATCAGGGCTCCGGCCGATGCGGCGTTGTTATCGATAAACACACAAACGGGTATTTCGGTATTCAGAATGCGGGTGCGTATGGAATCGGCATACAGAACTTCTCCGCCATAAGTATTCATATTCAGCAGAATCAAAGACGCCCCTTCGGCTTCGGCCAGAGTGAAACCTTTCTGAATCTGCATCCAGGTAAAACTGTTGACGTCATCGCGTAAATCGATCTGATAAACCAGTTTACGACCGACCAGGCTGTCTGCTGCATAAGAGCTAAACAGGCCGAAGAGCAGGATGCTCAGTAAAAGAAAATTCCCGGCTTTCATAAAATTTAAAAATAACCACTCTCGTCAGGATTGGCAACTTTGTTGCGTTCCAGTATTTCTTCGTCGGAACGCAACTTATCCAGGACAGGAGTTGTAATTCCGCTTATAACAGGCTTGCCGGGGCTCTGCAACTCGAACACAATAATTTCGTTCCGGCCTTTGTTGAGCCAACAACCCGGCACAAACAAGGTCTGTTGAGGCCCTATTTCCCAGAAACGGCCTATGGCGTATCCGTTTATCCAGACCAGGCCTTTGCTCCAGTTTTGCATGTCGATGTACACATCACCGGTTTTGTCGAGGTTGAATGAGCCTTTATAATAGGCTGGCATATCGCAGTTTTGGGTTCGCTCAACAAATTGCAGCCTGCCGGATAAGGCATCCTCAACAGGAATACGATACACCCGGAAGCCGGTGAGATCTTGCCGGTTATTGCCTTCCTGTACCGAAACCTGGCGGGTAATGCCTTTATAGTCGTGTATGGTTTTGGAATAATTGACCCGTCCCATATTCTCGACCAGAATGTCCAGTACGGCTTCCTTTTCGGTTGCCGGTAATTCCAGTATTTTTTCGGCTTTACGGCGATCGAGGGTGCCCAGGCGTTTCCCGTCCACATAAACGACAGCCCAGTCGTGTACCTCTTCCACTATAAGTTTACGGCCTGCAGTTCCTGCAGGCAGGGTGGTCCTGTACAATATGCTGCCGTAACCCTGATCGAAAAATTCCATTGGACGTATCTGTTCCGTCAGTATGGGCTCGGGCAGATTTTGGAACAAAGCTGCTGTCTGATTCAGTTCAAATTGCGGAATTTCTATCATCGGCAAGGCTTTGGGCACTTTGGGCAGAGCTTTGTCGCTGTATTGTGCCAACAATTCGCGTACCGCGTAAAATTTTTCGGTGGCCTGTCCGGCTTCGTTGATGGGTGCATCGTAATCGTAGGAACTGCACCACGAGGCGTAAGGAGGTGAATTTGCGCCTGTCCAGTGGCCGAAGGTGGTTCCCCCGTGTGCCATATAGAGGCTGAAGGAGATGTTTTTTTCGAGCATTTCCTGCATGCCTTTGACCAATTCTCCGGCGCTGCGGGTTTCGTGCGGGCTGCCCCAACGGTCGAACCAGCCTGACCAGAATTCGCTGCACATGAGCGGAGTATTGGGACGCAGGCGTTTCAGCTCACGAAATTGATTATCTATGTTGGCGCCTGTACCGAAATTGATGGTCCACAACAAATCGTCCAGGGCATTGTTTTTAAAATTGGAATTCCAGTCGCACTGAAACAAAGGCACATCGGTGAAGCCGGCAGCCCTTACCATATCGCGGATATCCTCCACATAGGGTTTGTCGGTGCCGTAGGATCCGAATTCGTTTTCTACCTGCACCATGATGATATTACCACCCCTGTTTATTTGCAGATCGGCCAGCTGACGGCCCACTTCGTTCATGAAAATTTCCACCCTTTCCAGGTAATAAGGATCTTGCGAACGCAGGGCTATGCCTTCTTTTTTGAGCAGCCACCAGGGCAGGCCTCCCATCTCCCATTCTGCACAAACATAGGGCCCGGGCCTTACTATGACGTACATGCCTTCTTTTTGCGCCATGCGGCAAAATTCAGCCACATCGTTCTGCCCTTCGAAATCGAAAACTCCGGGTTGCTGTTCGTGTATATTCCAAAAAATATACAAACATATAGAGTTCATGCCCAAAGCTTTACTCATTTTGATGCGATGTTCCCAGTAGGGCCTGGGAATACGAGTGTAGTGTATTTCGGCAGCCTTAATCACAAAGGCTTCTCCATTGAGCAGGAATTGTTTGTCTCCTATTTCGAAGCCCGGGGCTTTGGGAACGTTACATCCAGTCATCAGGCCAATCAGGCACATAATGATTGTTTTCGTTAAAAGCTGTCTGTTCATTGTTTTTCTTTTTATAATAACACAAAACGCCACAGTTCACCCTGGCTTATTACTGAGTCAGGGCAGACAGATGGCGCGAAAATACAAAAAATATCCTCAGTAAACAGCTTTTAGCACCAAAATAGTACTGGTCTAAAAATTTAGCCGGGAGAGTTTAGCGAATGTTGTTGCGTATCTTTTCCAAATAGCTTTTCATCCTCTGAGCATCTCTGTTTTTGACTATTTCCAGAATTTGTTTCAATTCGGAACGAATCAGCTCCACCTGAGCAGGTGTTTCGGGATTGAAGAGTATTTCCTGCAAAAGGAAGTCGTCCTCGTTCATCAGGCCCCGGGCTATGGCCAGGTGTTTTTTGAAGGTAGTTCCCGGGGCATCCTGATGTTTCATGACAGCCGAAAAAACCAGTGTCGAGACAAAAGGAATGGACAGAGAGTAAGCAACGGTTTCGTCGTGCTCCCTGAAGGAATATTCAAAAATATTCAAACCGAGCTTGCGGTACAAATCCCTGAAAAAGGTCTTACCCAAGTGGTCGCTTTCGGAAATGATAATGGCATTCTCGCTCGAGAGATTGTTCAGGCTGGCAAAGGTCGGCCCAAACATGGGGTGAGTCGATACAAAGCGATAACCGCAGCCGGCATAAAAATCTTTCAGGCCGTTTTTGACACTGGCAATATCGCTGATGATGCAGGAAGCAGGCAACAAGGGCAAAACAGCTTTGAAAGCTTCGATGGTGTATTTCACCGTTACAGCATTTATCAGTAATTCCGGGGCGAATTCCCGAATTTCTTCGGGATCTTTGAATCGGCAGGTGTTGTAAATAAAACGTAGTTTCCGGGGATCTCTGTCGTATACGGCCGTTTCGTGGTCAAAACTAAGGACATCGGCAAAGAAACTGCCCATTTTGCCGGCACCCAATATCAGGATTTTCATTTTTCCGTGGTTTTTGAATTGTCCATATTCATGATTTCAATCTGCAGCCTGACCGATTCCTCGTGTATGGCTTCGAGTATTTTTTGCATGCAATCGCCCTTAATGCCCAAACCGGCAGCCTGTTTTACTCTCTCTTCGATAATTTCGTTGTAACGGGCGGCCTGTAATACCTGTATGTTGTTTTCTTTTTTGTAATGTCCTATCAATTTGGATACTTTCATGCGTTTGCTTATTAGTTCCACCAGCTGATCGTCGTATTCGTCAATTTCGGCGCGATAGACAGACAGCTTTTCCGCGTCTGGTTTTCCTCCCTGGCGTACGACCAGTGTTTTCAGTATGTATTGCAACACATCGGGGGTAATTTGCTGACAAGAATCACTCAGGGCTGTTTCGGGCTTGTAATGCGTTTCAATAAACAAACCGTCGTAATTCAGGTCCATGGCCTGCTGGCTCAATGGAGAAATCAATTCCCTCTTGCCTCCCATATGGCTGGGATCGCAAAACATCAACAAATCGGGGAAACGCCGGCGCAATTCTATGGGAAGGTTCCAATGCGGGGTATTGCGGTAGATTTGTTTGTCCCAGGAACTGAAACCTCTGTGAATAACACCCATCTTGCGGATTCCTGCTTTGTAAAGCCGCTCAATGGCGCCCACCCACAATTCCAGGTCGGGATTGACCGGATTCTTTACCAATACCGGAATATCGAGTCCCTGAACGGCATCGGCAATTTCCTGCATCAAAAAAGGATTGACGGTACTTCTTGCCCCTATCCAGAGCATATCTACCCCGTACTTAACCGCTTCGTATACGTGTTGTGCCGAGGCCACTTCGGTGCAGGTGTACATACCTGTTTGTTCTTTGACAAGTTTGAGCCAGGCCAGCCCTTTGGTGCCAACTCCCTCGAAGGCACCGGGCCTTGTACGGGGCTTCCAGATACCTGCTCTGAAAATTCGTATGCCTTTTTCGGCCAGTTGCCTGGCTGTTGTCAGTACTTGTTCCTCTGTTTCGGCACTGCAAGGGCCGGAAATAACGATGGGCCTTGTCAGGTCAAGGTCGGGGAATAATTGTTTGTTGAATTGCATATTATTTAAGTATAAAATGTATAATCATTAAATAGCCAGGGCTGATTTCCCGGCTGAACTGCGCTTTTGTTTACGCAAGTAATTGCGGACCCTCTTCCGGGCTTCGCGAATTTGTTCTTCGGGGCTGCACAGCGAAATTCGTATGTAATGGCTGCCCTTGCTGCCAAAAATAAAGCCCGGAGCCACAAATACGCCTGCCTTGTATAAAAGTTCATCGCACAATGCTGCAGCGTCTGCATAATTATCAGGAATTCGCCCCCACAAAAAGATCCCTTTCTGCCCGGCATCAAAGGTGCAATGCAAACTGCACATGAGTTCCTCTATAAGGACCCGGCGCGAAGAATATTGCCTGTTCAGTTCGTCGTACCAGCCCCGATCCGATTGCAGGGCCTGAACAGCTGCCAGCTGCATGGGCAGGAATTGGCCGGAATCCACGTTGCTCTTTAACCTGATGACCCAGGAAATAAATTCCGGATTGCCGGCCAGCATGCCTATACGCCAGCCGGGCATATTGTGCGATTTGCTCAGGGAATTCATTTCCAGGCAACAGTCTTTGGCTCCGGGAACAGATAAAATACTCAGTGGATTGTCGTTCAAAATAAAGCTGTAGGGATTGTCGTTGCAGATGACAATGCCGTGACGGCGGCCAAAATCGACCAGTTTCTCGAAGGTGCTTTTTTGAGCAGGCGCTCCCGTGGGCATATGGGGGTAATTGACCCACATGAGTTTTACCCGGTTCAGGTCCATTTTTTCCAAGGCTTCGAAATCGGGTTGCCAGCCTTTTTGTTCGTCGAGTTCGTATTCGAGTATTTCGGCCTGCAACAGTTTACAGACGGCTCTATAAGTTGGATAACCCGGATTGGGCAGTAACACGGCATCTCCGGGATTCAGGAAAGTCATGGAAACATGCATCACTCCCTCTTTGGATCCGATCAGGGGAAGAATTTCCCTGTCGGGATCCAGTTCCACGTCGTACCATTTCTTATACCAGTCGGCAAAAGCCGAACGCAGCTCTTTGCGGCCAATATTAGGCTGATAAACGTGTGCCGTCTTTTGCCTGGCTTCTTTACACAAGGTTTCGATAACCTCTGCCCGGGGCATTAAATCGGGGCTGCCAATGGCAAGGCTTATAATATTTTTGCCTTGGGCATTGAGCATGGCAACTTCGCGGAGTTTGGACGAAAAATAATATTCGTTTATTCCTTCAAGGCGTTTAGCAGGTTTAATTTCTTTCTGCATGGTTTGGAACTTTGTTAAATAAAAAATCCCGCCTTTTTGGGCGGGATCGTTATCATTCTATATTATCTGCTCAGATTTTTTGCATAATACTATCCCGCCTTAACTTGTCCAGCCAAAGTAAAAATAATAAGAGTAAGCAAAAAGCTGAGTAGCCATATGTCTCGAATAATCCGGCGCAAATATAGTCCTTTTTTTTATTTCCAACCGAAAAAGACTTTTTTTTGTAAAAAAATTAATCGGTTTTACGAAATATCCGGTGTTCCTGCTGAATTATATCCCCCCTGTCGCAAAGGAACCTGAACACTTTAAGGCATTTATTGCTGTCGTAGGGCAGGCTGTCTATCAACTCTTCCAGGTCCGGACGACTGTTCTCCAACGCCATGAGCATATCCCTGCTGATGTCTTCAAATTCGTATTGACGTAAACCTTCCTGCTGTTTCTTAAGGCAAACATCGCATTGCTGGCAATTAGTTACCCGGTTCTGGCCAAAATAATGCAGCAGCCTTTTACTGCGACACAGCTGATCTTCGGCTGCATAGGCCTGCATGGCCAGGATTCTTTCCACATAACGCTTTTTGCGCTCTTCGTACACTTCGGGGCCTATGCGTAAGCGCTCGCTTTCTTCTCTGGCCTGAGTGTAGCAGATAAATGGTGTTTTTTTTCGGGGTATGTAATGAATCACTCCCTGACGGGACAGATACAATAAGCCTTCGTAGACTTCTTCCCTGGTCATTTGCAGCCTGGAAGCCAGCACTTCTTCCTGTATTCGTACAAAATCGGAAAACAAGCCGGTATAGGAACGCAACAATACTTGCAGTATGTGGTCTGTTTTTTCCCCTGAGTTTGGAAGATGATACAAGTCATCTCTGTTGCTCAGGAAATACAAACGGGAGGTGCTGTCCTGTTCATCGGTCAATTCCAGATAGGTGCCCAGTTCCAGTATTTTCAAAGCGTTGTACGCCTGCAGCATGTTCAAATGGAATTTTCCACAAAAATCCTGCAAATCAAAGGGAAAAGTCATTCCCTGACCTGAACCCACAGCCAACTGATAATAATTGCCCAGCGCTTCGTATACTTTGCGGATGTATTTCTTATCGGGAAAGTTGTCGCTGAGCCTTTTTTTAAGCAGGCTTGTGTCGGATTTGTGATAAAGCAGCACCGCATAGGCTTTTTGTCCGTCGCGGCCTGCCCGGCCGGCTTCCTGAAAATAAGCTTCGAGCGAATCGGGCAAATCCATGTGAATTACAGTACGTACATCGGGCTTATCTATACCCATGCCAAAGGCATTGGTCGAAACAATCACCCGGCAACTTCCGTTTTTCCAGGCGGCCTGGCGTTCCTGTTTGGTCTGGTTGTCGAGTCCGGCATGAAAATGAGCTGCCTGTATCCCCTCTCCTTTCAGAAAACCTGCAATTTGTTTGGTCTTGGCCCTGTTGCGCACATAAACTATAGAGGTCCCCTCTACACCCTTCAACACCTGCAAAAGAGCTTTGTCTTTGTCCTGGGTTTCCCTGACCACGTAAGCCAGGTTTTTACGTTCGAAACTGACCTTAAAAACATTGGGTGAGGCGAAATGCAGTTTATCCTGTATATCTTCCACAACTTCGGGTGTAGCCGTGGCCGTGAGGGCAAGGACGGGTATGGAGGGAAAGTACTCACGTACGCGGGCAATATTCAGGTAAGAAGGTCTGAAGTCGTAGCCCCATTGCGAAATACAATGCGCCTCGTCTACTACCAGCAGGTTGACGGGCAGGCCCAGGGCTCTTTGCAAAAAGAGGTCGCTGCCCAGTCTTTCGGGGGATACGTATAAGAATTTAAAGTCTCCGTACAGGCAGTTGTCCAACACAATCTGTATCTCCTGCTGAGTCATTCCGGAGTGCAAACAGGCGGCGCGGATGTCCATAGACTTGAGCCTCTCCACCTGGTCGCGCATCAGAGCAATCAAGGGGGTGATAACCAGACAAATGCCTTCCATTGCAAGAGCAGGCACCTGAAAAGTGAGGGACTTGCCGCCTCCGGTGGGCATCAGGCCCAGGGTGTCCTTACCACTGGCAACGGACTCAATGATTTCGAGCTGCAATTCCCTGAAATCCTCGTAGCCCCAATACTGTTTCAGAATGTCGTGATAAATAGTCATTATCCGGAGAATTTAGATGCGCCGGAGGTTGAAGCTCCAAACAGCCTGAAAGGCAAATTTACAAAAACAGTATTTTATTCCTCGACAGCTTTGATGTCCCTGACAAACAACTGAATGGAAGAATTCCCGTTGTAATTGTTTTCTTCGATGTTATAACAAATATCAAAGGGATTGAACGACTTGACATGATCGTTATGGGCGTGCATACCAAAAGCAATCCCGTTCATTATGTTTTCGGAATGGCTGTCGACCAACTCCAGCTTGAGATGCTCCTGATCGCGTCCAACCAAACGGCTGGTACCGTAATCAAAAACCCTGCGGGTACAAAAGACCGGCTTATTGTTGTCAGGCCCGTATGGATTGAACTGCTTGAGCACCTTGAAAAATTTGGGCGTAATTTCCTGGAACTTTATTTCGGCATCAATATCAATGGTGGGGGTAAGTTGTTCCAGTGAAATGGTATCAGCCACATATTGCTCAAAACGGCGGGTAAACTCCTCTACTTTCTCCATTTTCATGGATAAGCCTGCCGCATAGGTGTGACCGCCAAAATTTTCCAGTAAATCACGACAGGAATCGATGGCTTTGTAAATGTCAAAACCGGGCACGGAACGGGCTGAACCGGTGGCCAAATCGTCGGAACGAGTCAAAACAACGGCAGGACGATAATACACTTCCGAAAGCCTGGAAGCTACTATACCTATCACACCCTTGTGCCATTCCTCGTTATAGACCACAATTCCTTTGCGGTCTTCCAGGTTGGCGCAAGCCTGAAGGGCGGCATTGGCTTCTTCGGTAATGTTCCTGTCCAGGTCTTTGCGGGTTTGATTGTATTGGTCAATTTGCAAACTTTTTTCTTTGGCAAAACGCAGATTTTTGGTAACCAGAAGCTCAACGGCTTCTCCTGCAGACTGGATTCGCCCGGAAGCATTAAGCCTGGGACCAATCTTAAAGACAATGTCGCTGATGGTGATTTCTTTATCGGTCAAACCACTGATTTGAATAATAGCTTTCAGGCCTATACTGGGATTGGTGTTCAACTGTTTGAGGCCGTGAAAGGCCAGAATACGGTTTTCGCCCGTGATGGGGACAATGTCAGAGGCTATGCTTACTACTACCAGGTCGAGCAAGGGCAATAAATGTTCGAAAGGGATATCGTTGTTTTGAGCAAAGGCCTGCATCAGTTTAAAACCAACACCACAACCCGATAATTCCTTATATGGGTATTCGCAGTCAGGACGTTTGGCATCCAGTACGGCTACAGCATCAGGTAAGACTTCGTCGGGCTTGTGATGGTCACAGATAATAATATCTATCCCCTTGCTTTTGGCATAGGCTACTTTTTCTACGGCTTTAATGCCGCAATCCAGTACAATGATCAGTTTTATTTGATGCTCGAAGGCATAATCGATCCCCTGATAAGAAATACCATATCCCTCCACATATCGATCGGGCAGGTAAAATTCGATATTTAAACTGAATTGGCGTAAAAATTTATAAACCAAGGCTACTGCGGTAGCCCCGTCTACATCATAATCCCCGTAAACCAGAATTTTTTCTTTGTTAGCCATAGCCAGATTCAACCTGGCAATAGCCTTGTCCATATCCTTCATCAGGAAAGGGTCATGCAAATCACTCAGTTGAGGTCTAAAAAATCTCTTCGCTTCACTAAAGCTGCTTATTCCTCTTAGTATTAGCAACTTCGCCAAGATAGGGCTAATACCAAGTTCTTCAGCTAATTGTTCTTTCTGCTTTTCTTGTTCGGGGGTTAAGGTTAATAAATTCCATTTGTTCATTAGATAATATATTGTTTTCTTTCTTTTATTCTCGCGGAATTTTTTAAAACCAAACTGGGAACATTCCCCGCAGCTTTAAAAAATAATCTCACAAAAATACGTTTTTATTCCATCATTCTGGTTGGATTCAATGTGAATTTTATTCAATAAACAAGATTTAGATACTATCTTTGTGGTGCATAACGTTATACAATAAAAACGCCAAAAACCATGAGTTTGCAGGAGGAAATTAAGAAAGCCAGAGAGGTGTTGGCACAGGGAGGTGTTATACTCTACCCTACCGATACCATTTGGGGCTTGGGTTGTGATGCCACTAATCCCCATGCGGTCGAAAAAATCTACGCAATCAAACAAAGAGCAGAAAACAAAGCCATGATTGTGCTCCTCGACAATCCCGGCAAGCTCGAATTATACGTTAAGGACCTTCCCGGCCTTGCCTGGGATTTGATAGAATTGTCCGAAAAACCACTAACCATCATCTACCAGGGAGCCAAAAACCTGGCTGCAAACCTGATAGCCGAAGACGGCAGCGTGGCCATCAGAATCAGCAGGGAAGCTTTTTCCCAGGGCTTATGCAAGGCTTTTCGCAAAGCCATAGTATCCACTTCGGCCAATATCTCGGGCATGCCTGCTCCCGGCTGTTTCAAAGATATCTCCGGAGAAATAGTTTCAGCAGTCGATTACGTGGTCGATTACAGACGCAATGAACCTGCAGGTAAAGCCAGGCCTTCGTCTATTATCAGCCTTGGCAAGGGAGGAGAAATAAAAATAATAAGACCCTGAAAAAGAGACATCAAGCTTAATAATGGAAAAAGATAAAAAATACATACTTCGCTATGCCTTGCTCGACTATCTGGCTACTTTGACAGCCTGGCAACTGTTTAATATTTATCGTTTTTACGAGGTACGTTCCACAGTCTATTTCAGCAGTCTTGGTGATTTTTTACTGAATACAAAGGCCTTTTTGATGAGTGCAGGACTGCCACTGTTCTGGCTGATTGTCTATTTCTATTTTGGCTATTACGCCAAACCACGTCAAAAAAATCATACCTCCGATTTATTGAGCACCCTGTTCAGCACTCTGGCCGGATCACTGATTATCTTTTTTGCCGTCATTATTAACGACTACCCTGAACAATACACGCTTTATTACAGAGTTTTTGCAGGCTTGTTTCTTATCCATTTCTTTTGTACCTGGTTTATCCGTTTTTTGCAAACATGCAGGTTGCTTAATTTACACTCCGAAGGGAAACTGGGTATTAATGTTCTGATTATAGGAAGCGGAAAAGCGGCCGAAAAACTGAGCCGCCAGATGCAACAAACAAAAAACAGTTCAGCCTATCTTTTGAAAGGTTTTATTCGCATAAGCAGTAAAGAAAATGAAGTTCTCGAACAGGATATACTTGGGCAGCCCGATCAACTCAAAGAAATCATTAAAGATCAGGGTATCGAAGCCTTAATTCTGGCCACAGACCAGCAAGACAGCGATTACACCGAAGGGCTGCTGAAGCAGCTTTATGTGTACCGTCTGGATATCTTGTCTGTTATCCACAAGCAAGACCTGCTTTTTTCCAACATTACCCTTTATTCATTACCGGGAGTTCCCCTGAAATACCTGAGTCCTGTTCAGCTTAAACCCTGGGAACAAAACATAAAACGCAGTGTCGATATCCTGGTTTCCATGTCAGGCCTGTTGGTGTTGTCGCCCCTTTTTCTCATTTTAGCCTTGCGCATACGCCTGGAGTCTGCTGGTCCAGTACTATACAGACAGGAACGTTTGGGAAAAGAAATGAAAGCGTTTACCATTTTTAAATTCAGAACCATGTATGCCCATTCTGAACCCGAAGGACCTTTACTTTCGTCACTAAACGACGAACGCATCACCCCTTTCGGGCGATTTCTGCGCAAATACAGGCTGGATGAACTTCCTCAGCTTTGGAATGTACTTAAAGGAGACATGTCACTGGTCGGCCCGCGTCCCGAAAGACGTTTTTACATGGAACGCATTGTGGAGTTGGCTCCACATTACTACTTAGTTTACAGAGTCAAACCCGGTATTACTTCTTTAGGTATGGTAAAATTCGGTTACGCTGATTCGGTAGAGAAAATGGTTGAACGACTGGAATACGATCTGATCTACCTGAAAAACCAATCCTTGCTGATGGATCTGAAAATTTTGCTTTTCACATTTAAACCTTTGGCACTGGGGAAAGGGATTTGACATAAAACAAAGGCTTGCAAAGCTCCTGACAGACATTGCAAGCCTTTCTCAACCACCTGACAAAAAAGCTATTTAAAGAACAAAGGACCGTCTATCTGATGCACCGCCGCATAGGAGGATGCAAAAATACTGGTCGCTTTTTCTTTATCAGCTGTATCGAACAGATATTCCCTTACCATCAGGTTGAAAAGAGCGGGGTCGCTCTGCAATACCCTGCGCCGGTTGCCTTTGAGGTCGGTGATAAACAGGCCCTGCAAACCGTCGCCCTCGACCGTTAGTTTATAGAAGCGGCCTGTTTCGTCATTCATGGCCGAAGTTTCAAAATTACCGCTGACAGAAGCCTTATCCAAGTATACAGAGTTATCCTGGATGTGGTATTTCAGGAAGCTTTCTATGGAATCCTTGATGGCCTTTTTGATTTCGGCATCGGTTTCCAGCTCATATTCCTCCCAGGTGGGTAAAGTACCATTATCCAGTAAAGCTTGCAAGGACTCGTTGGTAGGCACGTAAACGGTATAGTTAAAGGCGTTGAACAAATTGCAGTTCCTGTCCACACAGGAATGTTTGTTCATTTGAGTCACAAAGAAGTCACTGCCTTCCATCAGATCGTAAAACACTTTGAACTCGGACTTTTCTTTCAAAGTAGCGTAGAGAGACTTTTTGGAGCTGAGCAAGGGGGCTGTTTCCAGAATATAGGATTTTCCGTTGCCCGAAACCGATTGATCATAAATGGTTTTGACCGTCACAAAAGTATCTTGTTCCACCTGATAGCCTCCGGCAATTTTCATAAAACCCTCGCCTTTGTCGGCATCCGTAACCTTGATGGTTCCTCCGGCTTTGGTTTTATAGTAAGTGCGTCCGTCGCCGATGTCTCCGATCACAATGAGATTGTCGACCATATCATCGAGCCGGTTTTGAATTTCAGCAGCCGTGGCCGAGGTGGAATCCGATTTAGTCCAGGTAGTAAGGTCTATAGTAAATTTATTCGCCTTAACCCGGTTACCGGCATCGGTTTCGGTGGGATCGTAATAGAATTCAAACAATTTGGTCTTGCTTTTACCGTAAGAAACCGGGTCGATGTAATACTTCAATGCCCCATTCACCGGTATTATAAAGCTGTAATAACTGTCCTGGGAATTGAGGTATGCATCGAATTCCAATTCCTCCACCGCCCAGTTGATAATGCTCATGCTTTCGTTGATCAGTGCCGGAAAAGAAACCGAAATATAACTGGTCGGGCCAAAAACCTTGTTGGTGATGTAAATGACTCCGTTATTGGCAATGAGGCAACAATCCACATCAGCAATGGTCAGTCCCATGGCATCGTTGGCATCGTTGGTTACTTTGTCGAATTTGCTGGGAACAGAGGCGTTGAAAGAATTGAGCATATTGTTGTTGAGCAGTTTCACCAGCACCTTGTCGGGCACACTGTCCCATACTTTGTAATAATCCTTGAGAGCACGTCCGTCGTTTTCCCAATAGAAATCCAGGGCGGCATTCGAAGGTACCAGCATGGCAGCCATATCTTGTTCCATGGCTGCGTCTTCCGATTCGGAATAGTAGGTATTCCATCCCGGATCGAATTTCAACACCCCGGTGGTGGCGTACCCATCGGGATCAGTTTCATTTACGCCTTCGGCACTGCGTTGGGAGAAAAAGCGTTTTACAAAAACAGAATCGGTACCACCGTACAGCCGTTGATAATTGCTGGTTGCTGCTGCACTGTAATAAGGAGCCGAAAAACGCTCCATCAATTCACTGTACTTGGTGGTGGACGGATGAGTCCTGAGCACTTCGGCCATATTGTCAAGAGGCAACATTACCTTTTCCAGCTTATGCACATAGCCATTCTGACATACTACATTTTGGTCAATGACCTTGATTCCGTTGATATGGGCATCACTTTGCAACCGGCTGAGACCATTAAAAATAATACTGAAATCTTCGTCGGTTATTTTATTGTTTTCGAGCTGATCCTGAAGAAAATGTACCATAGGTGCTGCTGTAAAATCTTTCATCAGCAAGAGAGAACGATCGTTGTCTTTGAAACGCTGCCAGTATTTGGTGTCGGGCAATTCCTGTGCTTGTACCAGGGGAACTGAATCGTAAACCGATAAGGCCGTGGTGCGGCGCAGGCATTTGCCCTCTTCCGGCCCGGGTACGCTGGAGAGCTTGTCTATCAGGTAGGCGTTATTGATCATGGCCGAATTAAGCAAGAGCTTTTTCTGTGCCGGGCTGAAATCGTTGTATGAGCTGATTCCCCAGGCATTCTGAGCAAAAAAGGCTGCAAAAGCTTCGTCGTCGGCAACAAACAAGGTCTTGCTGCCTGTGAGTTTAAGTACCTGGTCGTACTGAAGGTCATCGATGAGTTGCAGAAAAACACTGTAATGGCCCTGCTTTTCGAGATAACCGTAGATACTGCTCCCCAGCCATTCGGGATAGCTTTCGTCCAAAGGATTGTTGTCTTTGCAGGAAAACAACACGCCGGCCAGCAAGACCACGAGCAGCAGGGAAGGTTTGAAGATTCTGAGGATATTTTTTGACTTCATAGCATTGATCATTTCATTTTCAGATACCAGTTGTTTTTATTAAGCAAGCTGTTATACAAAGCATCATCCCTGTGGTTGCTGCCTTTTCTCAAAGCCACTTTTTCGGCTAGATAGGCTTCCTGGTTCCGGCGCAGGGCAATACGCATCAAATCATAAAAACGGTGGCCTTCCAAAGCGGTTTCCAGTGCCATCTCGGTTATTATGAGTTCTTCCACCTTTCCGATCCTGTAATCCAAGGTATCCTGCCAGCTCTCCAGAGAATCTGCAGGAGTGGGCAATACATAAAAATCGTTGTATTCCGAATCGCCACTGCCTCTGGAATGAATGCCCAAGGTATTCAAATTGGTGAACAGAGTCGGATTGAAAGCCAGCAAAGGATTAATCCCGCTTTCGACTTCATACTCTCTGGGAGACACAAAACGGGTAAGGTTATTGTTATTGAGTCCGTATTTGAGTATGGCGAAAGCCGATTCCGGATAACCGGCCCGATTCAGTGCTTCAGCATAACGCAGGTAAATCAAGCCCTTACGATAGGTGAATACGTGATCGGTGGTGAATTTCATTATCGTCTGTATTTCTTCACCTTCGAACATCGTTTTTGACCAATAGGCATATAATCTCAAATCGCCGGCGAGCAATGGATTTTCTTCGTTGGCCAAGGGAGCATACGAGGGGGCGCCATTTTGCTTTGCCCTGCAGAAGACCTGCGAAGCCGATATTTCCTGTAAACGCTGCGATGGCAAGAGCTGGAATTCCAATTCATTGGTTGTAGTAGAGTTGAAATAGTTTCTCAACTGACTGTAGGCATTTGAGGAAACACTTGAATCCATGGGAATTATAGCTAAGACGTCTGAGCCTGTAGATAAGTTGCTAAACATACCCCCATATGAATTCGAAAGAATTTTTCCTTCGAATTGCAAGTCCTCTTCGGTAAATTCTATACGATAGGTTCCGGTATACAGTTCTTCCTCGTTCAGATAATCGTGATAGTAAGCGGCAGCTTCGCTATAACGTTCCGACCAAAGACAGAGATCGCCCAACAAGAGTCGTATGGGTATATAAAACAACCTGGAATCCAAATCGGCAATACTACCGTAAGCGGGAAGCTCTACATCGATATAAGGCAACAGATCATCTATAAAATAACTGCACACGTCTGCAATGTTGTATTCGGAAAAATCTTTAGCGGCATCGGCTTCGGTCAAAATGGGTTCTGTATAAAAAGGTACGTTGCCGTAATTAAGTACCAGTTGCAGATAGGTCCAGGCGCGAAATGATTTAACTGCGGCAAATTCTTTCAAAAAAACAGGTTCGTTGCGTTTTCGCAGCACAGTATCCACTTTTTGAAGAAAATAATTGCAGTTGTTGATAACAGCATAATAATCTTTGGGTTCGTTATAAGGATTATCTTCCGAAATTTCAAAATTGGCAATTTCGCGCAGGCTGCTGATGGTATTTTCGTTTACATCCACCAAATCGGCTCTGAGTTCACCCAGCAATACGCTGCGGTCTGCCAGAGCCTGTATTTTGTTCATGATGCCTATAACGGAATAGACCGTATCGGCAGAAGTGGCAAGCTCATGTTCTTCTGGATAAGTGAGCAACGAAGATTCTGTTTCCATCAAGTTCTCACAAGAGGCTAAACAGACAGTAATCATTGCTGATAAAAACAGGCCTTTCAAAAAATATATCTTCATGATCAAGAGATTTAGAGGTTGAATTTGATACCTAAAACCACACTGGGGCTTAAAGCCAGCATTCCACGGTCTATGCCCTGGCAGAGCACCGCATTTCCGCTCGAAAATTCAGGATCGCTGCCCAGATAGCGGGTCAGAGTCAATAAATTGTTGCCCGAAGCCCAAAGAGTCAGCCCATTTAAAAAGGTAGTGCTTAAAGGAAGATTATAACTGAGTCTGACTGTTTTCAGACGTAAAAATGAAGCATCTTCTATCCAGCGATCCGAGAAACGGCTGTTGCCCATTTCGTCCAGATAAGAGATTCTGGGTATCGTTGTTTTTTGATCTTCGTTGGTCCAGCGGTTCAGCATAGCCTGGCTTTGATTGTAGAACTTGCTGCCGCTTTCGAGTTGAGAACGTTGGTAGTTGTAAGCATCATTACCCAGTGAATAGTTCAAAATGATATTCAGGCTGAAACGTCCGTAATTGATGTTGCTGAAAATATTTCCGTAGAGATCGGGGTTGGGATCACCAATAACGACTTTGTCATCGGCATTGATTTCCTTGCTGTCGTCCTGATTATTGACAAAGATAACATCGCCTGCACCAAAATAAATTTTTGAGCCGGTTTTACTAAGTATATATAAACCATCGGCAGCAGCAGTTTCGGAATCGTCGTAAACTCCCTTGGTTTGATAACCGTAAAACAAACCTGCTGGACTACCGATTTCTGAACGTATTTCGGCTCCATAAATGCTGGTAGTAAAGGATTCATTGTCGGGCAAGGCGGTAATTTTGTTTTTGTAATGCCCCATACTGAAACCCATTCCCCAATTAAAATTCTTTCGATTGAGCAGCTTGAAATTCAACGCCAGATCAAAACCTCTGTTGGTCAAAGAACCTTCGTTGCTCCAATTGTAATCCAGGCCGGTGACACTGCTGAGTTTTTTCAACGTAAGCAAATTGTCGGTTCTGGCCAGAAAGGCATTCAGTTGTATACCTACACGTTCGCGGAATAAACTGGCTTCCAAACCTGCTCCTCCTTTGTGAGTGCTTTCCCATTGTATGGAAGTATTGCCAATGTTTTGGATACTCAGGCCGGTAATCCTGTTCATAAAGACCGAAGAACCAAAATAAGTTCTGGCCGCGTAATAATCGATATCGTCGTTGCCCGAAATGTCGTAAGCCAGGTTTAATTTAAGATAATCAACCGGATCCAGCCTGAACCAGTCTTCGGAACTTAGCACCCAGGCTGCAGCCAGCGAAGGGAACAATCCCCAGCTTACTCCTCCCAGCCTGATGCCGCCCTGTACCTCCCTGCCGAAACGGGAAGATGTTTCCATGCTTAAACCTCCCTGTAAATAATACTTTTCCGCATAATTATAATCCAGGTTAGCATAATAGCTCAACGAGCGCCAAACATCTTCGGCTCCGTCCACTTTTTTGAAATTGAGGTTGGAAACCATATTGGGGGTTTTGTCGTTGCCCGTATCGTATCCCATCTGGGTATTGCCTGAATAATCATCATTCATATAACGCCCTCCGGCCATGATCTGCATGTTGTTGGCTCCCCATTTGTTTTGCCACAACATCTTTAAGTCGGCAAAAAGAGAAATCTGGCTGGAAGAGAGCGATTTTACCAGGTTTTCGGCCATGCCGACATTGGGAATGATTATTTTAGGTACACCCGTCATTGGGATGTAGTAATTTTCGTTGGTATTGACCAGGGTATAACTAAAATGGCCCTTTATACTCAGGTTTTTGTTAAAAGCATAGGCAGGCCTGATGGCCAGATTGATGAGGCTGTTTTCGAAATAATTTTTGTTACGGGCCTCACCGTTCTCAAAGATATAGAGAGGATTGGCAAGAGAGGCCTTAGTGCCCAGAACTTCGTTCAGGTAATCGTCGGCATCGGACAAAAAACCTGAAAGCTTCTTGTTGGTGTCGTATTGATATGGGCTTAAAAAAGGAGATTTAATCAGGCTCAGAAAGCCGGGAGAAAACACATTGGGTTCTTCGGGATCCATAAGGCCGTCATCTCTGAGATTGCGGGTGATGTTGCTGAAGGAACAATCAAACAGGGCGCTGAGTTTGTCATTTATACTGATGTCTGAATTGAAACGCAGATTAAGACGATCAAAGTCGTTGTAATTCAAAGTGCTTTGTGCATCTACGTAACCAATGGACAAATTGTATTTGGCCACTTCGTCACCGCCTTGTACTCCAAAGCTGTAATTTTGAGTCAGGGCTTCGCGGTAGACATAATCGCTCCAATTGGTTTCGTTGTGGTATTGGTTGTAATAATAATAATCGGGGTCGTCTTTCAGAAATTTAAATTCGGTCAATTCAGTATCGGTGGTGCCCAATAATTCCGAAGCATAGGAACGATATTGGGCGGCGTTCATTACAACAGGCAGCCTGGGGCTGAATTCCACACCGGCAGACACGCAGGCATCGATGCGGGTAACCATGCTCTTGTTGCGTTTGGTTTTGATAAGGAGCACCCCGTTAGCACCTTTGGCACCATATAAAGAGGTTCCGTTTTTGAGTATTGTAACACTTTCGATATCGTTTACGGACAGGTTGGATAAAATATTATTGTAATAGCCTTCGTGCAACATTTCCCTGCCGTATTGCTGATCGAGTATCACATCGTCCAGTACTATCAGGGGCTGGGCATTAACGTTAAGAGAATTGTATCCGCCAATAAACATGGCAGAGCCGTTGCCCGGAATGCCAGAGCGGGACAAAGTACGAACTTCGGCTCCCAGTTGTGCCTGAATCTCCGACTCGATACTGATGGCCGAGCTCAATTCAAAACGTTCGGCCGATCCTGCATTATGTACATTGGTAAGTGGACTGAGAAGCGGAATGAAACTTTCGGAATACAAAACGGCATCTACTCCCGAAGTTTTTCCTTTGAGTGCCAGTTGCCTTGTAGCGTAGCCATCCAGTGTAATTGTCAGAGCATTTACATAAACAGGTATTTCCAGTGTATACCGTCCTTCCTCATCGGTCATGGCAACAAACCTGCTGTTGTTGTATGCCTGCACTCTGGCTCCGGCCAGGGGATTTCCGGTGGAGGCTTCACTAACTGCACCTGTTATTGTTTTGCTTTCAGGAGTTTGTGCCGACACTGTAACTGTCAAAAGGCACAAAAATAGGACAAGCAGGCTCCTGAATTTGATTTTTAAATAGCAGTCTTTCATTTCCGCAATTATTTTAGATGAGGTTTCAGGCAAATACAAT
>CAZNQD010000015.1:27214-40437 GCA_964575345.1 uncultured Bacteroidales bacterium | reverse complement strand
TTTTTTATTTCGTTGCGCAAGACGCTCAGATTAAGTACCTGTATGAAATGGGAAAGGTATAATCTGGCTGTTTTGAGTTGAGCCAGGTAGGATTTGCTGTTGCCGGTTTGCCTCTCGAGGTTTATGTTATATTCGTGATAGGCCTGTTCTAATTGAGACAAAACCAATAGTGCATCGTTTCTGAGCTTGTACGAATAGGCCAGATCAAGAAAGCCCACTATTTCTCCCTGTTTAGTGGCGGCATCCAGAGCGCGTATGCGTGCGCTGTCGGTGTTAGGCAATCTTCTGTATGGCATAATCGGACAAACTTTCTTTTTTATACCTGGCGGTAGGTTAGTTTCCTGGCCAATTCGCTCAATGTAACTAAATGCTCTTTGTCAAGATTCAGGCCCTCGAGTGCTTTAAGGGCAGATTGTTGGTGATCGAGCATCTGTTGTTCACAACTTTCCCTGGCGCCCAGACGGTTGTAAAAACTGGTTACCATTTTTATTTTTTCCTCCCTATCCATATAATTGCTCTTCATGCAATTCAAAAAGAGGCTGCGCGTATGGTCGTCTGCCGTCTCTGTGGAATGTACCCAGAGAAAAGTTTTTTTGTTGTTGACAATGTCGCCGCCTATGGCTTTACCGAAAATGTCCGGATTTCCGTACACATCCAGCAAGTCATCCTGAATTTGAAAGGCTATGCCCAGGTGAATGCCGAAGTCGTAAAGCAAACCGGCTTCGCGGGCAGGGGCTCCTCCGGCGATGGCGCCCAGTTTCAGGCTACATCCCAACAAAACAGCCGTTTTGAGCCGTACCATTTCTATGTAATCTTCTTTGCAGACATTGTCGAGCATTTCAAAGTTCATGTCCAGCTGTTGACCTTCGCAAACTTCTCTGGCTGTTTGATTGAACAAGTCCAGACACTCCCTGAGTTTATCGTCAGGAGCCAATGTGATTTGTTGAAAGGCCATAATTTGCAGGGCGTCACCCGAAAGGACAGCTGTGTTTTCGTTCCATTTTGTGTGAACGGTAGCTTTGTTGCGCCTCATCAGGGAACGGTCCATCAAGTCATCGTGTATCAGCGTAAAGTTGTGGAAAAGTTCTACTCCAAGTGCCAGGGGCAGTGCCTGCGAAAGGGCTTCATCGTTATACAGGTTGCAAGCCGAGAGGCATAGCAGGGGCCTCAAACGTTTTCCACCAAGGGCAAGAATGTATTGTAGCGGTTCGTACAAACCCGAAGGCTGGTCAGGAAAATCGATTTCCCGGATGCCGTTTTGTATTAGTGCGCTGATCTCCTGAATACTTTTCATATTTTTATAAAGTAAAAAATAACACACAAAATACACAGGTTTCCCCTTGATGTATTTTGTATGTTATTTATTTTTGATTGGTAAATCCGCTACTGTAATTTGAAGATTATAGGCAGGGTATAACGTACACGTACAGGCTTTCCCCTTTGTTTCCCGGGTTTCCAGTCGGGCATCATGCTGATTACCCTTATAGCTTCACGGTCGAGGTTGGGGTCAACTGAGCGGATTACCTGAATATCAGAGACCTTTCCGCGTCCATCGATAACAAAGGTACATATAACACGGCCGGATATGCCGTTTTCCAATGCAAGCTGCGGGTAGCGCAGGTTTTTGTTGATGAATTCCATCAATGCTCTATCTCCTCCGGGAAAGCCGGGCATTTCTTCAACAAACATGAATACTTCACCATCGGGGTCGTATTCTTCTGAAATATCTCCGCTGCTGTATGTCGTAACGACCGCTTCATCAGGAATGTCTTCCATGGATTCAAATTCAACTTCATCTTCCAGGGTATTGTCTTCTACAATCTGAATGAGGTCAGTCTGCACGGTTTGAGGTGGAGGTGGAGGCGGGGGGATGTATTGCCTGGTGATTTCTATCATCATTTCTTCTTCGATTTCACCCGACGAACCGGACACATCCTGCACCGTAACCTCGGTGTTGGAATACTCGAATCCGATGAAAAGGAAGCCCAAAGCAATGACGAGCCCCATCAAAAAATTGGTGGTGGTGTTTTTATCGAGATTGGCTCTTGACGATTTTTTTACTTCCATGGCGTTTGACGTAAAAAGATATGGATTCTGTTGACCGACAAAGATACATTATTTTTAATAAAAAAGAGAAGTCAAACAAAAAAATCTCTTCAGCAATTTTCATAAAGTAGAATCCGGGGCTGCGTTACTATGGAAATTTACTACCTTTGGTGGTTTTAAACCGGGAATTATGCGACACAGCTTGCTTGTGCTTGTAATGCTTGCGGCCGGCCTGTTAAGATTACAGGCCGGTGAAGGTGTTTATCGCTTTCTGACCCTGCCCGTATCTTCTTATGCCGCAGGCCTGGGGGGCACGGTGCTTTCTTCTCCCGAAAACGACCTGAATTTATGCTTGCACAATCCGGCAGCCCTTTCCGGGGAAATGCATAACCAGCTGGCTCTGGGTTATATGAATTACGTAGCCGATATTCATCTTGGAACGGCTGCCTATGCCCGCAGGATCAACGAAAGAAGTACCTGGTTGGCAGCTTTACGCTATGTAGACTACGGGCGCATAATTAGTGCCGGAGACAACCTGCCTGAGGGAGAATTTTTTGTCAAAGAAATGGCTGTGAGCGGAGCCTATGCTTTTATGCTCTCTCCCCGTTGGAGGGCAGGTGCAAACATGCACCTGGTCTATTCGGTGCTGGAGCATTATACTTCGGTGGGTATGGCCATAGATCTGGGCCTTCAATATGCCAATCCGGAAAAAAAAATATGGGCCGGTTTTGCCGTTAAGAATCTGGGATCGCAGTTCAAGCCTTACAACGAGAGCTACGAAACTTTACCCTGGGATCTTCAGTTTGGTCTCACCAAAGGCCTGTTGCATGCTCCCTTTCGTTTCACTCTGACAGCCTGGGGATTTAATGCCTGGTCGTATCCCTACATAGACGGAACCACAGGGCAGGCTGTGGGCAACGATAATTTTGTTGAAAAGGTTTTCAAACACTTTTTGATAGGTCTCGAATTTGTGCCCTCTGATAATTTTCAGCTCAGCCTGGGATACAACGTCCGGCGTAAGTCTGAATTATCACTGGCCCAGCGGACTATTTTGACCGGTTTTACCGCAGGGTTTTCTATGTCTGTGCGAAAACTGCGTATAGGAGCTTCTTTTGCTCAATATCATATTGCCGGTAACACTTTACAAATGACCTTGTCTACCGACCTGGGTATCTTTTAAACAATGGAAAAACGAATCATTGTGGCCATCGACGGCCATTCCTCGAGCGGCAAGAGTTCCATGGCCAGACAACTGGCGCAGAAACATGCCTATCTCTACATTGACAGCGGAGCCATGTACAGAGCCGTGGCCTTGTATTGCCTCAGAAAGGGCTGGATCAGGGCCTCATGTTTGGACCAGGAGGCTTTGGTTGGGGGCCTGAAAGACATCAATATAAGTTTTTGCAATACAGATAAAGGCCTTCCCCGTATCTGTCTCAACGGTGAAGAGGTCGAAAACGAAATCAGGGGAATGGAAGTATCCGGAGTCGTCAGCCTGGTGAGTGCCGTACCCGAAGTGAGGCATTATCTGGTCGACATTCAGCGTTCGCTGGCCAAAAACAAAGGTGTGGTAATGGACGGGCGCGATATTGGTACGGCCGTTTTTCCCGAAGCAGAATTAAAAATCTTTCTCACGGCTGCTGCGGCCGTTCGTGCCAAAAGACGTTTTCTGGAGTTGAAAGAAAAGGGTATCGAAGCCAGTTACGAGGAAATTCTCCATAACATAGAAATGCGCGACCAAATGGACCTGAACCGTAAAACCAGCCCTTTGCGCAAA
This sequence comes from uncultured Bacteroidales bacterium, assembly GCA_964575345.1. GTDB lineage: Bacteria > Bacteroidota > Bacteroidia > Bacteroidales > UBA1402 > UBA1402. Next base: position 36,614 of record CAZNQD010000015.1, on the reverse strand, counting down.
GCCGATGATGCCATTGAGCTGGATAACGGGCAGATGAGTATCAAAGAACAGGATGCCTGGCTGGATGCCCGTTTTAATGAAGTAGTGTATGGCAAAAATAGAAATTGACAAACATTCCGGCTATTGTTTTGGTGTGGTCAAAGCCATCACCAAAGCCGAAGAACAGTTGGGGAACAAAGAGGAACTTTACTGCCTGGGCGATATTGTACACAACAATATGGAAGTGGAACGCCTTGAAAAGAAAGGAATGAAGACCCTCCATTACGATGAGTTTGCCGTCCTGAAAAACAAAAAAGTTCTGATTCGCGCTCACGGCGAGCCGCCTTCTACTTATAAAACGGCAGAACAACAGGGCCTGGAATTGGTCGATGCCACCTGTCCGGTGGTAATAAATTTGCAAAGAAGAGTACGTAAAGCCTACCAGGAACACAAAAACGACGGAACACAAATCGTGATTTTCGGCAAACCCGGTCATGCCGAAGTTAATGGTTTGGTGGGACAAACCCAAAATACGGCCGTAGTTGTGGAACACATAGCCGACTTGGCAAAGGTCGATTTCGATAAGCCCGTCATTATGTTTTCACAAACCACCAAATCGCTCGAGGAGTATCGTCAGGTTGTTGAGGTAATAACGACGGGAATAAACCCTGCTGTCAGCTTTGAACATTTCGATACCATCTGCCGGCATATGTCGAACCGGGTGCCTCTAATCAGGAATTTTGCAGCTGCCAACGACCTGGTTTTTTTTGTAAGCGACGCAAAGAGTTCCAACGGAAAATCACTTTATAGGGCCTGTAAGGAGGTTAACGCAAACACTTTTTTTATCTCAGGTCCCGACGAGATTCGTGCGATTGATGTGACAGGATTTGAACGTATAGGAATCAGCGGAGCCACTTCCACTCCACGTTGGTTGATGGAAGAAGTCCGTCACGAAATTGAGAAGAAGCTGCAAGTCTCAGGCGAAAGTACTCAGGATTTGTAGTAAAAGTCCAGGAGTTCCCGGGCAGCGCTGAAGGAAGTTTTTTTGTCGCTCAGTACTTCCTGTTCCTTTTTTTGGAGCATTGCGGCAATCTCAGGTTTGTGGTAGAAATGGTTTCTGAGCGATTCATCAATGCTTTGCCGCATCCAGTAAATAGCCTGTTGAGTGCGTCTTTGCTCAAAACTGCCGTTGGTTTTGAATAGTTCGATATGCTTGTTTACCATTTCAATAACTTCGGTAACACCCGACAATTGCTGAGCCGAATAGCATAAGACCTGCGGGCGCACACCTGAGTCAGGCATAGGAAACAGCTTCAGTGCATTACGGTACTGAGCGGCCGCCAAATTAGCCCGGTCAATGTTGTTACCGTCTGCTTTGTTGATAACAATTCCGTCGGACATTTCCATAATGCCGCGTTTGATACCCTGTAATTCATCGCCGGCTCCGGCAATTTGAATCAGCAGGAAGAAATCGACCATGGAGTGTACGGCTGTTTCCGATTGTCCGACGCCTACGGTTTCCACAAAAATGGTGTCGAAGCCTGCCGCTTCACAAAGCACTATGCTTTCCCTGGTTTTGCGGGCAACACCTCCCAGTGATCCTCCCGTGGGCGAAGGCCTTACAAAGGCTTTTGGCTCCACCGACAAGGCTTCCATCCTGGTTTTATCACCCAGAATGCTTCCTTTGCTGCGCTCGCTGCTGGGGTCTATGGCCAGTACGGCTAATTTCCTTCCCTGCCGTATCAGCTCCATTCCGAATGCTTCGATAGAAGTACTTTTACCTGCTCCGGGAACTCCGGTAATACCCCAGCGCACGGAACGGCCGGCGTAAGGCAGGCAACGTTCAATTATTTCGTGAGCCATTTCCTGATGATCGGGCCTCAGGCTTTCGATCAGCGTAACGGCCTGGCTCAGGATGACGTTGTTGCCGGCCAGAATTCCCTGCACATATTCTTCGACAGAGTATTTTTTTCTCGGACTCCTTTTCTTTGAATACGGATTGATGATAGGGGGCTGGGCTATCCCTTTGTTCACTGTCAATCCCTGGTACTGTGCGTCGTTTTCGGGGTGTTTCATTCAGTGATGACGGTGACGGTGAGAGGAATTTTAGTTATCGGCTGCCTGGGGTCGTTGGTAATAAATTCCAGCGTATAGTGCAGGTTCCCGATTAGTTTTCCTGCTTCGAAAACAACTCGGATGCGGCTTTCCTTGCCGGGAGCAATTTCTTTCCGGTCTGCTTTGAAGCTGACGCAATCGCAACTGGCTGCGGCTTTTCTTAGCATTAGCGGCTTTTCGCCCAGATTCTTCAAAACCAGTTCAACGGCCTTTTTGTCTGTGCTTGACATCTTTCCCAAATCAATGCCTGTTTGGCTGAAAGAGGCCCTGGGTACTTTATCCATGGGACCTGTACGTGAGAAATCTTCCTTGATATTGGCGCTGATAATTATTTTGTTGGCAGGGTTTTCCTTGTCTTTGGAATCGGTGACTATATAAAAGAAATCTTGCCTTTGTCCATAGTCTTTGGCCTCTTCGGGGATGTAATTGATGGTAATTATTCCGGTGTTTCCGTGTTCCAGCCGCGAATTGGAAATCACTACCCTCATATGAGCGGGAACTTTGTTAAAACTCAAATCTACAGGGGCCTCGTTTTGATTATATACTGGAATGGTTTCTGTTTTGATACTTCCTATCAGCACATCTCCCAGAGGAACTATGGTTCTCTTGAGCCTGAGGCTGCCCATGGTTTTAGGAAACAAACGTTCTATATCGTTGTTGTTGTTGTTGTTTTTGGATTCTACCGTGCCTCTGATGCTGAGCATTATTACCGGATTGGCCGTAGCATTGGAATAAACGGTGATGCTTTTGTTAAAGGGGCCCGGCCGACCGTTGGTGTTGTAGGCTACTTTAATTATGCCTTTTGCTCCGGGTGCAATAGGGGCTTTGGGGTAATCGGGAGTGGTACAGCCACAGGAGGCTGTTACACGGCGAATTTCCAAAGGGGCGTTACCTGTGTTGCTGAATTCAAATTCACAGTGAGCGTAACCCGATTCTTTGATTGTGCCATAATCGTGTATTGCTTTTTCGAAGGCAATCTCGGCATAGGGAGCTGTTTGTGCAAACGACAATCGGGAGGAAAGCACAAAAAGGAGGCTTATCAGAAAGCCGGAGTAAGCATTAATTTTTTCTGACATAATGTACAAAAGAATAAGGATAAGGTTCTTCGTCGAAATGATCTTCCCGTTCGACTTCTTCCCATACATCCTTATTGATTTCGGGGAAAAAAACATCGGCTTCGAACGAGGCATGTATCCAGGTAATGTAAAGAGAATCTACCCATTCCAGGGCCTGGCTGTAAACCATGGCTCCTCCGATAAAAAATACTATTTCATCTTTTTGGCAGAGTTCAAAAATCTCCGGAAAAGAGTGTGCTGTTTCACAGTCGGTAAATGTTTCTTCATCGGGGCTGAGTACAATATTTCTACGGTTGGGCAAAGCGCCTTTAGGTAAGGAAAAAAAAGTATTGCGTCCCATAACAACCGTATGTCCGGAGGTCAATTCCTTAAAATGCTTCAGGTCGGCGGGCAAGTGGCACAAAAGCTTGTTGTCCATTCCTATGGCATAGTCGTTGGCAATAGCGACAATAATAGCGGTTTCCATAATACGGAGTATAAATAATAGAATACGCAAAAATACAGAATTTTTTGCTCAAACAGAAACTTCTCCTTTGATATGGGGATGCGGATCGTAATTAATCAATTGAAAATCTTCGTATTTAAACGAGAAAATGTCTTTGACTTCAGGATTGATCAGCATCTCAGGCAAAGGCCTGGGGCTGCGGGAGAGTTGAAGTCTGACCTGCTCCAGATGGTTTAAATAGATGTGAGCGTCTCCTAAAGTGTGCACAAAATCGCCGGCCTCCAGTCCGCAAACCTGGGCCGTCATTTTGAGGAGTAAGGCATAAGAGGCGATGTTGAAGGGCACTCCCAAAAAGATATCTGCGCTGCGCTGGTACATTTGCAGGCTGAGCCGTCCACCGGCAACATAAAACTGGAAAAACATGTGGCAGGGCGGCAGGTTCATGTTGGGCAGGTCGGCCACGTTCCAGGCATTTACAATAATGCGTCGCGAATCGGGATTGTTTTTTATCTCGTCGACGGCCTTGCTGATCTGATCTATGTGGCCACCCCGGTAATCGGGCCAGGAGCGCCACTGATAGCCGTAGATATGACCCAGGTTGCCGTCTTCGTCAGCCCATTCATTCCATATACGCACTCCGTTTTCCTGTAAGTAGCGGGCGTTGGTGTCGCCTTTTAAAAACCAGAGCAATTCATAAATGATGGACTTTAGGTGCAGTTTTTTGGTGGTGATGACAGGAAAGCCCTCGCTGAGGTTAAAACGCATTTGATGTCCAAATATACTAATGGCCCCGGTTCCGGTGCGGTCTTTTTTTACCACTCCTTCGTCGAGCACGCGCTGCAGCAGGTCTAAATATGCTTTCATCAGAATAATTTGTAGGTTGTTTTCAAAACTTTGAACTCACATCGCCGATTGATCTGGTCGGCTATTTCTTGTTGTTGCAAAGATAGTGTTTCCACAAAAGATTCGTCCAAAAAACTGCCTTCTTTTAAGTAGGGGTAGTTGGTTTCCATGTATTTGTCGACTCTGGCAGGCTTGCTTTTTCCATAGCCCTGAGCGCTGAGGCGCTCTTTGTCGATACCGTATTTTACCAGGTAATTCACAACGGATTCCGCTCTTTTTTTGGAAAGTTCCAGGTTGTATTCTTCGTTGCCCTTACGGTCAGTGTGAGCTCCTATCTCGATAGTTATATGCGGATTGTCCAGCAACAGTTTCAACAATTCCTGCAGAGCCGGCCCTGACTCAGGTCGGAGTTCCCAGCGATCGAATTCAAAAAAGATGTTTTCGATGCGTACAGGCAGATACAGAGAAGTCAGGCTGAAATTGACCACATAATTACTGTCCTTGTCGGTGGTTACAAATTGGTTGGAATAGTTCAGGTATGACCTGCAGGTAGCCAGCATAGCGTATTCGGCATTTTTTTCTACCTGGTAACTGTAGCTGCCGTCTCTGCGTGAGATCACTCTGGTGTTAGTGCCTTTGTCATTCACAATGCGGATGGTGGCTTCGGGAATGGGTTCTCCGAAACGGTCTGTGACAAAGCCGCTGATTTGGGTCAATTGTTCTGGTTCGCCGAAAGACCAGATTTTGTCCCAGCCCCTGGGCTCGTTGCGGTTGGAAGAGAAGAATCCTCTTTCCTTTTTGCCTAAAAACGTTATGCCAAAATCATCGGCATTGGAGTTGAGGTCATATACATTTTCTACTGTCCAACTGCTGTCCTCTTCGTTATAAACGGCTTTGAAGATATCCAGTCCGCCCAGTCCTGGTAAGGTGTTGGATGAGAAATACAGGCTGCCGTCTGTTCTGACAGTAGGAAACATTTCATCGCCCGGGGTATTTATTTGGGGCCCCATATTTTCGGGTGGGCCAAAAGTCTTTTCGTACATGGGTGAACGCCAGATATCCTTGCCTCCATAACCTCCTTTCAAGTCGGAAACGTAATACAGGTACAGTCCGTCGGGAGATATAGCCGGATGGGCAAACACAGCGTTGGTGTCTCTGAAAATACGTAGTTTTTCGGGTTCGCTCCATTGCTCTCCCGAACGTACCGAACGGTAGATTTCGGCACTGGATCCCGAAAGAGCCGAGTCTGATTTATTGACACAACGGGTAAAATAAAGCACTTTTCCGTCAGTATCAAAACAACCCACTCCTTCGTCAAACTCTGTATTGATAGCTCCTTCTACGGGCAAAGGTTTTTCCCATTTTTCGTTTTGGTCGAGCCTGCTGATAAAAAAGTCATTGTCGGGCAGGCCGGTAATTCTACTCGGTTTTTTGCCTTCTTTTTGTACAGAGGACGAAGCAAAAAGCAGGGTTTTGTATTCCGCAGGGATCAGTATGGGCGAAAAATTGCCCCTTTTCAGATAGAGCTCCTGCACTTTGTTGACAGCGTATTTTTTTGGTTTGTTCCTCCATTCCCGGGCAAGCCGGCAGGATTCAAGTCCATAAAGCGCCTGCAGGTCTTCGGGGTGGTTTTCGAGAAACTGTTGGTATTGAATTTCGGCGGCTTCATACCTGGCATTTTTTCGCAAGACTTCGGCATAATGCAATAAGACGCTGTCGTTTGGGAGGCCGTAGCGAATGGCTTTCATGTAGGCATTTTCGGCTTTAACAGACTGATTGGTAAAACGATAACATTCGCCTTGTTTGTATGCAACCTCAGCCCTTTGGTTTTTTTCGGCAGAAGGGATGCGCCGGTAGGCTTTGGTATAAATGCCTGCGGCGGTGTTGTACTCGCCGTAATCGTAGTGTTTATTTGCTTTACGGATATCCCTGCTCACTGAGCAGGAAGCCAGGGCCAGCAGAAATAAAACCAAAGTATATCTGATGAGGTGCCGCATACCTAACTAAACGTAAAGCCGGGTTTCTTATTGTTGTTTTCTTTATTCAGACAGGGGGCTAACGGATAAAATTTATTACTCAGCCTCAGCTTGCCGATTTCCCGGGAAAAGCAGAGAGCTGTCTCCGTAACTCAAAAATCGAAAACCTTCGTCCAGCGCATAGTTATAGATGCGTTTCCAGTCCTTGCCCACAAAAGCGGCCACCAAGAGCAGCAGGGTGCTTTGTGGCTGATGAAAATTGGTCAGCATGGCGTTTACCAGCCTGAAACGATAGCCTGGGGCTATGAGCAGCCTTGTGGAGGCGCAAAAACGATCCTGTTTGCTGCGGTCAAGGTAGTCCAGAACGGCAGTCAGGGATTCTTTAGTACTGTAATTATGGTGATCAAGGTAGGGGAACCATTGATCAACAACCAGCTCATCCGACGCAGAGGTTTTATGCTCTATTAACTGTAATCCCAACCAGTAAAGGCTTTCCAGAGTACGTACCGATGTGGTACCAACAGCAATCAACGGATTATTGTTCTGAATAATTTCTTCGATCAGTTTACGCTCCACCGTAAAGAATTCCAGATGCATAGGATGTTCCTGTAAGCAGGCAGATTTTACAGGTTGAAAGGTAGAGGCGCTCACGTGCAAAGTGAGTTCACGGCGCAAAATATGTTGCTGATCAAGATTTCTGAGTTCTTCTTCCGAAAAATGCAAGCCGGCCGTGGGGGCAGCCACCGAACCTTTTATTTTGGAATAAACGGTCTGATAGTCTTTTTCATCGCTGTTTTCCGATTCTCTTTTCAGATAAGGAGGAATGGGAATGATTCCTGCCAGTTCCAATACTTCCGAAAAGTGAAGAGTTCTTTGAGCGCATTGCCAATCGAAGCGGATGCCTTGCAGCCGTCCGTTTTGGCCGCTGCGGGTGGCCTGGAGTTGTATAGTTAACCCCCCTGCCTGTATTTCCTTGTTCAGGCTGTCTTCCTTCCATTTTTTGGAATTGCCTACCAAACAGTACCATTCGCAACTTTCCACAGTCTGAAAGCTTTGGACGTAATCGGCCGGTCGGGCCGGTTCCAGACAAAAGATTTCTATACCCGCTCCGCTGCTTTTGTGAAACAACAAGCGGGCGTGAATCACTTTGGTATTGTTAAAGACCATCAGAGCCGGAGAGGGCAAATGATCGGCAATTCTGCAGAAGACATCCTTAGACAGGTTTTTACCGTCGTACATCAAGAGTCTGGACGAATCACGGGGCACTGCCGGATATCTCGCTATGCGTTCATCCGGCAGGCCGTAATCGTAATCTTTTATGTTAATCTTTTGTACCTCTAGCAGCACTTGCTTCATAAATTACCAGATTGAAGCGCGTTGTTCTTTGGGTAAAAACATTGCATCGCCTTCTTTCAGCTTAAAGGCTTCAACAAAAGCATCTATGTGGGGCAAAGCTCCATTCACCCTCCAATAGCCCAGGGAATGCGGATCTTCGGCTGTTCTGCGTAAGATTTCCTGTTCCCGGATGTTGTTGGCCCAAACGTGAGCGTAGGCAATAAAGAAGCGTTGTGCCGGTGTCAATCCGTCAATGCTTTGATTCTGTTTATATTCGTCTGTTTTGGTGTAGGCATTGAAGGACACCTGCAGGCCGCCATGGTCGGCAATATTTTCACCTAAAGTGAATTTACCGTTGGCATAAGTGCCCGGGGCGACTTCGATCTTATTGAAATAGTCTTCGAGAACTGCCGTTCGGACTGCAAACTTTTCGGAATCTTCGGGACTCCACCAATTGGCCAGGTTACCCTCTTTGTCGTATTGACTGCCCTGGTCATCAAAACCGTGGGTCATTTCGTGGCCGATCACCACACCAATAGCTCCGTAATTGACGGCATCGTCGGCGTTCATATTGAAGAAAGGGGGTTGCAGAATGCCGGCCGGGAAGCAGATTTCGTTGGTAGTGGGATTGTAGTAGGCGTTCACAGTTTGAGGATTCATAAGCCATTCCTCTTTGTCAACGGGTTTGCCCACTTTATCCATGCCTTCGTTAAACGAAAAGAGCGAAGCCCTGCAATTGTTCTCCCAATAAGAATCCTCTTTTATTTCGAGGCTGCTGTAATCTTTCCATTTATCGGGATAGCCTATTTTGACGTGGAAAGTGCCCAGTTTTTCCAGGGCTTTTTGTTTGGTTTCTTCGCTCATCCATTCCAAAGAACTAATCCTTTCACCCAGGCTAAGTTGTAGATTTCCAACCAGTTTAAGCATGCGTTCTTTGGCTTGGGGAGGAAAATATTTTTCAACATACACTTGACCCAGAGCTTCTCCCAGGCTGCCGTTTATTGCCCCGAGGGCTCTTTTCCAGCGGGCTCTCATCTCTTCGCTGCCCGAAAGGGTACGGCCGTAAAAGTCGAAATTTTGCAGAGCGATGTCGTCGCTGAGAGAATTGGCGGCAGTATTGATCAGGTTCCAGCTCAGGTAATTTTTAAGTGCGTTCAGTTCTGTATCGTTAATGACGACTGCGACTTCGCTGATGAATTTTTCCTGGGCCACGTTAAGTTCTTTGATCTCCTGGTTGCCCAGGCTTTTGAAATAGAGATTCCAGTCCATTTGAGGAGCCAGCCTGTTCAATTCCTCCAGGCTCATTTTGTGGTAATTTTTGTAGGGATCGCGCAAATCTTCCTGGCTCAGCGAGGCAGCAGCCAGGCGGTTTTCGATAGCCATAACATCAGAAGCTGCTTTTTGAGCTTCTGTCGTGGTGAATCCGGCCAAAACGAACATTTTTTCTACATGTTGAATGTATTTTTCGCGTAGTTCCCTGTTGCGCTCCTCCTGACTCAGATAATACTCGCGTTCGCCCATGCCCAGGCCGCTTTGGTAGGTGTGCAGAATGTTCATAGAGGCATTTTTATCGTCAGCGCCCACATACAGGATAAAGAAGGGCCAGATGCCTCTTTTTTGCATGCCGGCCA
>CAZNQD010000015.1:10819-27114 GCA_964575345.1 uncultured Bacteroidales bacterium | reverse complement strand
GCGCCCACATACAGGATAAAGAAGGGCCAGATGCCTCTTTTTTGCATGCCGGCCAAATGCCCGGTCAATGCTTGTTTGTTTTCGAGTGCCTTAATTTGTTCCAGATCCTTGCGAATAGGAGCAACGCCTTCGGTGTTCAGCTTGGTGCTGTCCATAGCGCTGTGGTAGAGCATAGCTATTTTACGGGCTACGCTGCCTTCGGGATGTGAGGCAGCGTCAAGTCCCAGGACGAGTTCCTGTAATTGTTTTTGGGTGTTTTCGGCCAATTGGTCGAAGCTCCCGTAACGTGCATACTCGGCGGGAAGGGGGTTTTTGGCAACCCAGCCGCCGCAGGCATATTGATAAAAATCCTGAGCCGGCGACATGGTGGTATCCAGGTCAGTTAAATCGATACCCGGAACACCGGTCGTTTTTTTGTCCATACAGCTACTCATGCAAAGTCCTGTAATAATTAGGGTGAATACTACTTTTTTCATTGCTCATATAATTAATTGTTTTTTGTTGATTCCAGTTCAGTGGCGGCCATTTCCCAATAACTAAGGGCATTGTCCAGGGCCTTCTTCTCCCGGATATATTGTTCGTGCAGTTCAGGGCGGCAGGCTCCTTCGGGGGTGTTTAATTCGTTTTGGATCAATTCGAGTTGTTTTTCGAGTATGCTTACTTCGTCTTCGCGTTCCTGAACGAGTTTTTCCAGCTTTTTAATTTTTCGGTTCAGTGCCTTGCGCTCAGCGTAGTTGTTGCTTGCAGCAGGAGCATCGGGAGCCTTGGAGTTTTCTTGTTTTTCTTTGCAGTTGGTTGTGGCTGTAAAAGTTTCGGCAGTTTTTATCTCAACAGTTGTTTTGTTGTTGATTGGAGCAGAATTCAAAGAATTTTGCTCCAGCTGCCTAAGGTTTTCGAGTTTCTTTTTCTCGAGAAACTGACGGATATCACCCATATGCTCGCGTACTTTTTGATGGCCGAATTCGTACACTTTTTCCACCAGGCCGTCCAGAAACTCCCGGTCGTGCGACACAAGAATTACTGTCCCGTCAAAGGCTTTGATGGCTGCTTTAAGTATATCTTTGGAGGGCATGTCCAGGTGGTTGGTGGGTTCGTCCAGTATGAGCAGGTTGGCCGGCTCCAGTAAGAGGCGGATCATGGCCAGGCGGCTGCGTTCTCCGCCCGAAAGCACTCTGACTTTTTTGTCCGAAGCTTCGCCTCCAAACATAAATGCCCCCAGAATGTCGCGGATTTTAGTCCGGACATCGCCTGTTGCAACGCGGTCTACGGTTTCAAAGACACTGAGGTTTTCGTCCAGAAGTTGAGGCTGATTTTGAGCAAAATAGGCAATCTTGACTTTGTGTCCCAGTTTGATGCTGCCTTCGTAGGGAATTTCGTCCAGGATGCATTTCACCAGGGTGGATTTGCCTTCGCCGTTGCGGCCAACAAAGGCTACTTTTTCACCCCGGCGCAAACTGAGTTGTACATCACCGATCACCAGGTGTTCGCCGTAGGATTTGCTCAACTGTTCAATAATCACCGGAAAGCTGCCGCTGTGGGGAGCCGGGGGAAAGCGCAAATGCAAATGGGCATTGTCTTGTTCGTCAACTTCGATTCTTTCCATTTTTTCGAGCTGCTTAATGCGCGACTGCACCTGGACGGCTTTGGTGGCTTTGTATCGAAAGCGTTCAATAAAGGCTTCGGTATCCTGTATCAGTTTTTGCTGGTTTTCGTAGCTGCGCAATTGTTGTTCCCGCATTTCTTTGCGAAATTCCACAAAACGCGAATAGGGCAATTTAAAGTCATAGAGTCTACCCAGCGAAAGTTCAATGGTCCTGGTGCAAACAGCGTCCAGAAAAGCCCGGTCGTGCGATACCACAATTACGGCTTTGCTGTTTTGGGCCAGAAAGTTTTCGAGCCACTGAATGGATTCTATATCCAGATGGTTGGTGGGTTCGTCCAGTAAGAGCAGGTCGGGTTTTTGCAGCAGTAATTTAGCTAATTCAATGCGCATACGCCAACCACCGCTGAATTCTCCTGTAGGACGGTCGAAATCATTTCGTTCAAAGCCCAGGCCCAGCAGGGTTTTTTCTATCTCTGCCATGTAATTGCCGGCATCGGTCATACTCAATAGTTGGCTCTTCTGATCCAGTTTTTCAATAAGCCGATGGTAGTCTTCCGATTCGTAATCTTCCCTTACACTAAGCTGATGTTGGATCTGTTCAATGTCAGCCTGCAGTTTTATAATATGAGCAAAAGCCTTTTCGGCTTCCCGGATGACGTTGCAATTGTCGGGACAGGTCATTACCTGAGGCAGGTAAGCTATCAGTGTATCTTTGGCAATGCCCAATCTGCCTTCTCCCGGCGCCTGCAGGCCTGCCAGAATTTTGAGCAGGGTAGATTTACCCGCTCCGTTTTTTCCAATCAGGGCGATGCGGTCCTTTTTATTTATGACAAAAGAGATGGAGTTCAGGAGGGTAAACCCGCCAAATTCAACTTTGATATCTTCTACGGAAACCATGCCGCAAAGTTAGGTATTAATATGCAAAAATCTGAATGTACTGTAGAAAAGATAGTTGAGGAAAAAGAGAGGCCATACTCAAAGTACAGCCTCTCTTAAATATGTTGATTCCGGTGCTATCCTAAAAAAGAGATAAGTACCCCGGCAGCAACGGCTGAACCGATTACACCCGAAATGTTGCTGGCCATACAGTATTGCAGGACGTGGTTTTTGGAATCGTATTTTAGTGCAATTTCGTTGGCAACACGCGAAGCCATGGGTACGGCACTCAAACCTGTGGCACCAATAAGCGGATTGATTTTCTTCTTGCTAAAAAGATTGACTGCTTTTACAAAGAAGACGCCGCCGGTAATTGATAGCGCAAAGGCGAGGAAACCGCCGATAACAATCCCCAGGGTAGTCCAGTTCAAAAAAGCTTCGCTGGTCATGGTAGCACCTACGGATAATCCCAGGAAAATGGTTGCTGCGTTCATAATGCTGTTGGAAGCAGCATCAAACAGGCGGAAGGTGTTGGCACCGATTTCCTTGACCAGGTTACCAAACATCAACATGCCTACCAATGGGACAGCCCCCGGCACAAATAAAGCCACCACCGTGGTAACGGCTATGGGGAAAATAATTTTTACCACTCTGAGGTTTTTTATCTCGGTTTTAGAGGGGTACTTTTTCTCCTGCTCTTTCATATTGATAGAGAGTTCCTTTTTGGTACAGGTGAGTTTGACAACCAAAGGAATAATCACCGGAACCAGGGCCATGTAAGAATAGGCGGCTATTGCAATGGGACCGAGCAAATGGGGAGCCAGTTTGATGGTGGTAAAAATGGCTGTAGGGCCGTCAGCTCCACCAATAATACCGAGAGAAGCTGCCTCCTTTGGTGTAAAACCCATCAGAATAGCTACAAGCAAAACAGTGAAGATCCCCAGTTGAGCGGCGGCTCCGAAAATGGACAGCCTCAGGTTACGCAGCATGGGCCCGAAGTCGGTCAAAGCACCTACTCCCATAAAAATAATGGGTGGAAGGAAGCCGGTTTTGATGAGCAAATAATAAATAAAGTTCATCAGGCCCAGTTCGTGTGCAATGTCGTGCAGGGGCATTTCCCAGATATTTTTCATCACGCCATGAACTTCTACCATGCCGTTTTGGTCTGCCTGAATGACTCCCATATCGCCACCGGGGAAGTTGGCCAGCAATACGCCAAAGGCAATGGGTACCAGCAACAATGGCTCGTATTGCTTTTTGATGCCCAGGTAGAGCAGTATAAAAGCAATGGCATACATAATCAGGAACTGCGGTTCAGCAATGATATTGCTAAAGGCAGTCATATTGTAAAGCTTATCGAAGATGTCGTTCATAGGGCATTACTTGATTTTCATTAAGACATCGTCTTCGGTAACAGCCTCTCCGGGCTTGTGCGAAATTTCTGTTATTTTACCGTCGAATTCAGAAGAAATTGCGTTGTATGTTTTCATAGCTTCTATATAACATACAACATCACCCTTTTTGACGTAATCGCCAATTTTAAGAGGAATTTCCTGAGTGTTTTTGGTCAGATAAAAATTGCCTTCCAGAGGCGACAGCAATTCTTTTCCTTCGCCTGCAACCGGCTCACCGTTGTTTTCGGTAATGAGCGCAGGCGCTTTGTCGTCGAAAGTAACGGTGACCTGATATTGTTGCCCTTCGAGTTCCACAGTGATGGTTTTGGGTTCTTTGGGTAGTTCCCGGCAATTGCCGGCCTGGCGCATTTTTTCGATTTCGGCGAGAAAGTCTGTTTTTGCCTTGCCGCTCTTGTAGGCTTCATATTGAGCCGGATGCATGGCGTATTCAAACAATTCTTCATCGTCCTGTCCCAATTCCCAATGTTTTTCATTCATCAATTTGCGATAATCATCCAAAACATCGGGATAATTGTCCTGAGGATTGCCTTCGAAAAATTCCCTGCCTTCCTGTTTGGCTTTTTCGATGATTTCGGGAGCCAGTTTGCCGGGCAGACGTCCTGCCTTGCCCAAAATCATATCCCAAATATCGTCGGCTATGAAAGCCCAGCGTTCCTTGCCTTTTTCGAGTTGCATTACGTTCATCAGGGCCAGGTTTTTGACGTATTGGCTGAAAGGAGTGACCAATGGGGGATAACCCACTCTGGGCCAGACATAAGCCACTTCGTCGAAAAGCTTAATAAGCAATTCGTCCTGATTCATTTCGGGCAAATTATGTTTGGCTTTGTATTTATTGATGCTGTCCAGATTGTTGCTAAGATCGTTCATCAGGCTGCCCATCATGCCGCCGGGAAGACCGGGTTTAATAAGCAAAGAGTTCATCAGGCGGTTTTTGTCCGGGATAAACAAGCCCAGAAAATCATCCATAAACTCCTGAATCATGCTGCGCACTTTCATATACTCGTCCATATTGATTTCGGGGACATCGTAACCTGCGTCCTTGAGCATCTCCTGAACGGTGATAATATCCGGATGTCCGGTGCCCCAGGAAAGAGGTTCCATACCTACGTCCACGTAATCACAGCCTTCGCGGCAAACTTCCAGAATTGAAGCAACGTCAAATCCCGGGCCGGCATGACTGTGGTAAACTACAGGAATCTCAGGATGGGCTTTTTTGATATTTCCGACAATCTTCCCCAGCGATACCGGTCGTCCGATACCGGCCATGTCCTTGATGCAGATTTCGTCTGCGCCCATTTTGATGAGCTCGAGGGCCATGTTGGTATAATACTCGACGGTATGAATAGGGGAATGTGTTATGCTGAGCGAACATTGTGAAATCATGCCGGCTTCTTTGGCATAGGTAATGGAAGGAGCCAGATTGCGGAGATCGTTCAATCCGCAGAAAGTTCTGGTGATATCGGTGCCCTGGGCTTTTTTTACTTTGTAAAACAACTTGCGTACATCGGCAGGTACCGGGCTCATGCGTAAGCCATTCAGGGCCCTGTCGAGCATGTGAGTCTGTATGCCTGCTTCGTGAAAGGGTTTGGTCCATTCGCGAACTGCTTTATTGGGATTTTCTCCAAACAACAGGTTGATTTGTTCAAATCCTCCCCCGTTGGTTTCAACACGCGCAAAGCAGCCCATTTTTACAATGTGGGGTGCAATTTTTATCAATTGATCTACTCTGGGGACATATTTTCCGGACGATTGCCACATGTCTCTGAACATCAAGCTGAATTTGACTTCTCTTCTCTTCATAAATTACCTCTTTTCAATGGTTGTAACTATACCTTTGCCTTTGGTGGATTCCGATACGGCGGCGGCAATAATTCTTTTAACTCTGTCGGGAATTCCGTTTTCGGAATGGTTGTTTTTTATTATTACTTCTTCGGGAATGTATTTATTGATAAAAGCAATTAAGGCTTTACCTAAATAAATAATGATCATAAGGATCAAAAAGACGGTGGACATTCCGACTACCAACAACAAAAAACCAAGACCAAGATTTTCCATAACACTTACTTTCTTGCTAAAGACAACTCTAAGCTCAAATTAGAAAAAAAACGTCACAAAAGTACTCAAAAAAAATGAAACAACCAGACCGCAATAAGCTAAATAATAAAAAAATGTATTTTAACACACTGATTACCACGTAGAAATGTATATTAATACAACTAATGCATCAAACAGCTGTTTATAAAGCAAAAGATTTCAGGAACGAGTTGGCAGCGACAAGAAAGTCTGTGAGGGGCTCTTTCAAAAATTGTGTTTCCGAGTCGCTAATATAGGTAAAGAGTAGAATCAATAGGATAAACAGTTTATAAAAAAAGAGGGAATCCCAAAGCTTTCACTTTTGAGACACCCTCTTTTTTGAAATGATAAAGTTCCGGCTTTATTCCTCGTCCAATAAAATCTTCATGATTTCACAAGCGGCTTTGGCAACAGACGTGCCAGGCCCAAAAATACCTGCAACACCTGCTTTGTATAAGAAATCGTAGTCCTGGGGAGGAATCACTCCTCCGGCGATAACCAGAATATCTTCGCGTCCCAACTTTTTCATTTCTTCGATTACCTGCGGAATCAGGGTTTTATGTCCGGCTGCCAGAGAGGAAACACCCATTACGTGCACGTCGTTTTCGACGGCTTGTTTGGCGGCTTCCTCCGGAGTCTGGAACAAGGGGCCCATATCTACGTCAAAACCGCAGTCGGCGTAACCGGTGGCAACCACTTTGGCTCCGCGATCGTGTCCGTCCTGGCCCATTTTGGCAATCATAATACGCGGTTGACGGCCTTCTTTTTTGGCAAAACGGTCAACCAGCGAGCAGGCTTTCTGAAAGTCTGTGTCGTTTTTGGTTTCTGAAGAATACACGCCTGATATAGTTCTAATAACAGCTTTATAACGGCCCGCTACTTTTTCGCAGGCATAAGAGATTTCGCCCAGGCTGGCCCTAAGGCGGGCAGCTTCTACGGCCAGTTCCAGTAAATTGCCTTTGCCGGTGCTGACACAGAGGGTAATAGCATCCAGGGCTTTTTGCACTTCGGCTTCGTTGCGGTTGGCCCTCAGTTGGTTGAGCCGTTCGATTTGTTGTTTGCGTACGGCTGTATTGTCTACTTCAAGAATATCGATGGGATCTTCTTTTTCGCGTCGGTATTTATTTACTCCGACGATGGTCTGTGCTTTGGAATCGATGCGTGCCTGGGTGCGTGCAGCGGCTTCTTCGATACGCATTTTGGGAATACCGGTTTCGATGGCTTTGGCCATACCGCCCAGTTCTTCTACTTCCTGAATCAATGCCCAGGCTTTTTCGGCCAGTTCTTTGGTCAGGGTTTCTACGTAATAAGAGCCTGCCCAGGGATCAACTTCTTTGCAGATATTGGTTTCTTCCTGAATGTAAATTTGGGTATTGCGGGCAATACGGGCCGAAAAGTCTGTAGGCAGGGCAATGGCTTCGTCCAGAGCATTGGTGTGCAGAGACTGGGTATGTCCCAGCGCTGCTGCCATAGCTTCGATACAAGTACGTCCTACGTTGTTGAAGGGGTCTTGTTCGGTAAGCGACCAGCCGGAAGTCTGGCAGTGAGTACGCAAAGCCATCGATTTGGGATTTTTCGGATTAAATTTCTTGACAATCTTGGCCCAAAGCATACGTGCTGCCCGCATTTTGGCGATTTCCATAAAATGGTTCATACCAATGGCCCAAAAGAACGAAAGGCGGGGAGCGAAGCTGTCGATGTCCATTCCTGCGTTTACTCCGGCTCTGAGGTATTCCAGCCCGTCAGCCAGGGTGTAGGCCAGTTCAATATCGGCTGTAGCGCCTGCTTCCTGCATATGATAGCCCGAAATCGAAATGGAATTGAATTTAGGCATGTATTTGGAGGCGTACTCAAAGATGTCAGCAATAATCTTCATCGAAAAATCCGGCGGGTAAATATAGGTGTTACGAACCATAAATTCCTTGAGGATATCGTTTTGGATGGTGCCGGCCATTTCTTCGAGTTTAGCTCCTTGTTCCAGCCCGGCATTGATGTAAAAAGCCATGATGGGCAGAACAGCGCCGTTCATAGTCATAGAAACCGACATTTTATTTAAAGGGATTCCGTCGAAAAGTACTTTCATATCCTCGACCGAACAGATAGAAACCCCTGCTTTGCCTACATCGCCCACAACACGGGGATGATCGGCATCGTAACCGCGGTGTGTGGCCAGGTCAAAGGCAACGGAAAGCCCTTTTTGTCCCGATGCCAGGTTGCGACGATAAAAAGCGTTGGATTCTTCGGCCGTGGAGAAGCCGGCGTATTGACGTATGGTCCAGGGACGCATTACGTACATGACACTGTAGGGGCCTCTCAGATAGGGAGCCAGGCCGGCAGCGTACTGCAGGTGTTCCATTCCCTCGAGATCAGCTTTGGTATAGACCGATTTTAGTTCAATGCCTTCGGGTGTTTTTTTGTTTTTTTGTATGCCCTTGGCTTTTTCCCAGGTTTTAGGGTCTCTAGCTTCAATCCCGGGGTTTTTTATATCAATGTTCTTAAAATCAGGTTTCATTTGCTTAGTGGATGTTTAGTTGTTTGTTGAATGCCTGCAGGCTTTCCAGTACGTTGCTGCGCATGTGGATGAAATTCGTTATACCCAGGGCTTTGAGTTCTTCGCTGCATTCGGGATTACCGGCGATAACCAGGATTTCTTTGTTCTTTTCAAGGGAGGCAAAGGCTTCGGGAGCCAGTTCAGCGTATTCTTCGTCGCTTGAGCATAGCACTACTATGTCAGACTTGGCAGCGCGTGCTGCCTGGAGGCCCTCCTCTATGGTTTTGAATCCAAGATTGTCTATGATTTCATAACCGGCACAGGCAAAAAAGTTGCCCGAGAACTGAGCTCTGGCCAGTCGCATATTCAAATTGCCGATGGTCAGCAAAAAAACCTTGGGCCGCTTGCCCGATTTTTCTGTAGCCAGCCTCAGGCTTTCAAAAGCAGATGATCCACGACTGAAATTCAGCGGGCGCAAGGCCGCGTCGGCACAATTGCAGGCCGATGCAGGTTCTGTTTCAATCCGGTCTGCAACAGCTTCGTTGTAATTGGGATATTGATTGGTGCCCAGCAATACTTCGCGGCGTTGGGCAAGAAAACCAAGGCGTTTTTGGTTGGAAGCATTTACTTCGTCCTGAATGTAAGCTTCACGCAATGCAGCGGTAAAGCCCCCTTTTTCCTGAACAGCCAGAAAGTATTTCCAGGCTTGTTCGGCCAGGGCCATGGTGAGATTTTCTATATAATAAGAACCGGCCGAAGGATCGACTATATCCGAGAATCCGGCTTCTTCCCTAAGCAATAATTGTTGGTTGCGTGCAATACGTTCCGAAAAATCATCGGGAGTTTTGAAAGCTTTGTCGAAAGCCTGAACCGTGAGTACATCTACTCCGGCAATACTGGCAGACATGGCTTCGGTCTGGCTGCGCAGCAAGTTTACGTACATATCGTAAACGCTTTGGTTCCATTCCGAAGTAAAGGCGTGAATTTTCATTTTGCCCGCTGATTTGCATGCCTTTCCATCAAGGTAAGCTTCCACGATTTTGGCCCAGAGCAGTCGGGCTGCCCTGAATTTGGCAATTTCCATAAAATAGTCGGAGCTGACGCCGAAATGAAAGCGAATTTTATCCGCAATTTTGCTCGCTTCGATGCCCCGGTCGGTCAGGGCTTCCATGTAGGCGTTGCCGTAAGCCAGTCCAAAGCCCAGTTCCTGGGCAATGAACGACCCGGCTTTGTTGAAAAGATGGGGATTGGCAGCTAATACCCGGAACAAAGGTAATTCTGTACTTTGAGTTACCAAACCGGCGGCCATATCTTCCCATTGAGCATGGTATGCTTTGCCAAAAATAAGGCATTGTCTGAATGGATCAGCCATCAATGAGCCTTTTACCTTATTCAGGTCAAGCTTTTTGGCTTTTAAATAGTTTATGAACAGACCCAAGACTAATGAGCTGTTTTGGAAACAATTGCGAAAATTGATTTCGGTACTTTCCGGATCAATGCCTTCCAGGAGCTTTTCCATCCCGGGACTGCTGAATGTTTGTCCGGAAAATACAAAAGTGACGGAGTCCGCTCCTTTGATCAGCACCGACAAGGCTTTTTTATTGGCTATTTCAGGTTTGTTTACTGCAATTTCCTGATTTACCAACCAATGGTTGTCGGTTTTGGTGCCTCGCACGAAAGGGAATTCTCCGGGAAGAGCTTCTTTAATCCTGATTTGGCTAAGATCTTCTTCGCGATAGAAGGGTTGTACCTTGAAACCTTCGTTTGTTTTCCAAACAAGTTTTTTCTCGAAATCAGCCCCTTTCAAATCAGCGGTAATTCTTTCCATCCAGGCTTGGGTATCTACCGGTGGAAATTCCGGGAAAAGTTTTTCTTTGCTATCTGCCATGATAATAAATAATATTGATTTTTAGAGTAGTGTAAGTAAGTTCATTTGCATGGAATAAATATCCAATAAGACCCGCAAAGATAGGTCTTTTTATTTTGACTGTGAAAGAATAAGCCTTGTTTTTGAACTGCATAAATCAGGCTTTCGGAGCCGGAATGGATTATTTTTTTTGGTAGTTTTGTATCAGGTTTAAAATATCCTGTTCCCGGTCTGGATGAAACCAATGGTAATCCTGATCTTTTCTGAACCAGGTGAGTTGCTTACGGGCGTATTTGTGTGTATTGAACTGAATTTGGCTGATGGCTTCTTCCAGGCTGCATTTGTTCTCGAAATAATCAAACAATTCCTGATAACCAACAGTATTCAAAGCATTTAAGCCCTTATAGGGATATAAACTTTTTGCTTCTTCAACCAAACCTTGTTGTACCATAAGCAGTACCCGTTGGTCTATTTGCCGGTATAGTTCTGCCCTGTCTCGGTTGAGGCAAATTTTCAAAATACCGAAATTCCGTTTTTTGGGTGTATTGCGATGAAATGCCGAAAAGGGTTTACCGGTCATCAGACAGATTTCAAGGGCATGCTGCACCCTTTTGTGGTTTTTTTTATCCACTGTGTGGTAATACTCAGGATCAAGGAGTTTGAGCTGTCCCAGTAGTTCGCTCAGGCCTTTTTCTTTTAAAGTATCTTCCAGTTCTTTTCTGAGGCGGAGATCAACATCGGGCATATCGTCAATGCCAAAGCACACGGCATCGATATATAGCATGGAACCGCCGGCCATCAGTAAAACATCGTGCCCGACGAAAAGTTTGTCCAACAGAGCCA
The DNA here is from genome assembly GCA_964575345.1 of uncultured Bacteroidales bacterium. Lineage (GTDB taxonomy): Bacteria > Bacteroidota > Bacteroidia > Bacteroidales > UBA1402 > UBA1402. Next base: position 15,946 of record CAZNQD010000015.1, on the reverse strand, counting down.
GAGCTTCCGTTTCGAAGCGGGCTGCGTTGTAATAGTCGTGAATGGAGAGATTGCCTATAAAAAAATGCGCTGTCGCTTCTAACTCCCTGGAATCAGGAGCAGCGGTACCAATCCGCATTTCGCGATACATTTGACGGGAATCACAAGAAATGACGGGAGAATCCAGGGTGTGTGCCAGCTTTAGGCTCAGGCGGGTTTTGCCTACACCGGTGGGCCCCGTCAAAACCACCAGTAGTTTCATATCGCAGCGAATTAATAATCGTCCAGGGGGAGATTGTCTCCAAAGCCTTCCAGATCGCCAAAGCCTTCGGGATCGAGCTCTTCGGGGTCAAAGTCGCTTTCTCCATAAAAGTCTTCGAGACTGTCGTCTTCGCTTGCAACAGCTTTGGCGCTGCCTTTGTCTTTTTTGTCGTGTTCAAAGCCCATGTTTTGTTTGGGCGCTTTTCCTCTCGAAAAAACACATTCGGGTTTGCTGAGCCGTTTAGTGGGCAAGATTTCAATCAGTTCCATATAGAAGGCCCGTTCTGTCAGGTTATCAAACACATAGATCAGGCGTTGTCCTTCTTCGTCGAGCATCTCGCTCAGGCGGGTACCGCTCATTACCCAGGAATCAACTTCAGGGCTGCTTTCCATTTCAATCAGAGTCACCTCAAGTTCTTTTTCCCATTTTTCGTTGCACATAAAAAAAGAGGTGATCATATTTTTTTCGTAGTCCACACTTTCCAGGATACTATTATGTAAGTCCAGGAAATAAGCCTCCGAGTCAATCATTATTTCCCGACAAAAGAGATCGGATTCGTCAGAAAGGAGTCGAAATTTGTAAACCATAGTGATGGAATGAATAAGGGTAGAACTATTTTGTGCTTAGGGTAGATAACCTTTAATGATGCCTCTGGGAGCATTGTCCACAAAGTCCAGTATAGCGTCTCTTTCGGGGCTGGCAGGCATTTCTTCACGAATCTGCTTCAGAGCGTCACTGACATTACGTCCCGACATGTAAATGTAGCGATAAACATCCTGAATGGTGTGGATTTGTTCGTCACTGAAATTTCTTCGGCGCAAGCCTACCGAATTGATGCCGCAATAACCGATGGGATCTCTGCCGGCCATGGCAAAAGGAGGAACGTCCTTGCCCACCTTGGAGCCGCCCTGCACCATACAATGCATGCCTATATGGGTGAACTGATGCACGAGTACTCCGCCGCTGATAATGGCAAAGTCGTCGACGATCACCTCGCCGGCCAGGTTGGTGGCGTTGGACATAATAACATTATTGCCCAGCACGCAGTCGTGGGCAACGTGGCAATATGCCATAATCAAACAGTTGTTTCCGATCAGGGTTTTGCCTTTGGAGGCGGTACCACGGTTGAGGGTTACAAATTCGCGGATAGTGTTGTTGTCGCCGATTTCGAGAAGGGTGTCTTCGCCTCTGAATTTAAGATCCTGGGGTATGCCCCCCAGAACTGCTCCGGGGAAAATCCGGCAGTTTTTGCCTATACGAGTACCCGACAGTATTGAAGCGTGAGAAAAAATACGGCATCCTTCGCCGATTACTACGTTCTTATCTATAAAGACAAAAGGGTCAATAACTACATCAGGAGCTATTTGAGCTTCGGGGTGAATATAAGACAGTGTTTGTTGGTTCATATTTTTGTTGGCTTGTTTTTATTCGTTGTCGACAAAAATTCGTTTGCGTTTGGTCAGCATGGCTGTCAATTCTGCTTCGCTAACCAACTCATTGCCTACAAAAGCATAGCCTTTCATTTTGGCCATACCGTGACTGAGAGGCGTTATAAAAAAAACTTTGAAAACCAGAGTATCGCCGGGAACTACTTTTTTCCTAAAGCGAACATACTCAATTTTGACCAGGTACGTAATATATTTTTCAGGATTTTTTGTTTGATTCATCAGAAACAATCCTCCAGTCTGAGCCATGGCTTCGAGCTGTAAGACACCCGGCATAACGGGTTCATCGGGGAAATGCCCCTGAAAGAAAGTTTCGTTGGCAGTAAGATTTTTAATCCCGACAATATAGGAGTCGGTTATTTCAATCACTTTATCTACCATCTGAAAGGGCCAGCGATGAGGTAGCAAATTACGAATCTGCTTAGTATCCATCAGGGCGGGTTTGTTATGGTCAATAAAGGGAGCCTGTACTTCCTGACGGATAATATCCTTGCGGATAAGCCTGGCCAGCTGGTTGTTTATTTTATGCCCGGGGCGCATGGCAATGATGTGCCCTTTGATGGGTTTCCCTATCAATGCGATGTCACCTACCAAATCGAGCAATTTATGCCTGGCCGGCTCATTGTCGTAAAGAACCGGTTTGTTGTTGATATACCCCAGTTTATTGACAATTTTATGGGGGATATTCATTACATCGGCTATACGATCCAGCTCTTCCTGAGTAACCTCCTGATCGTAAATCACCAAGGCATTGTCCAGGTCTCCACCCTTGATCAGGTTGTGTTTGAGCAGTTGTTCTACTTCGCGCACAAAAACAAAAGTACGGCTGGAGGCTATGTTTTTGCCAAAATCTTCCATCCGGTTCAGACGGGCGTATTGATTGCTCAATATACAAGATTTGTAGCTGATCAGCGTAGTTATGCTGAAACTATCGTAAGGCAGTATAATTAAAGAAGCGCCCGTTTCGGGATCATTGACTTCTACCTTACTGTTAACTATATAAAAGTCTTTTTCGGCTTCGAGTTTTTTAACCCCCGATTTTTCTATTCCCTCTACAAAATGGATGGCGCTGCCGTCCAAAATGGGAATTTCGGGCCCGTTTACCTCAATGGTACAATTGTCTATACCGGCTGCATAAAGAGCGGAAACAGCATGTTCTACAGTACTTACACTAACCTTGTTGTTGACCAAAACTGTACCGCGTTCGGTTTGTTCTACAAATTCGGCCAGAGCTTTGATTTCGGGCTTGTCTTCCAGATCGACTCGTCTGAAACGTATACCGGTGTTGGCCTGGGCCGGGAGAAAAGTGGCGGTCAGTTGTAAACCGGTATGCAGTCCTTTGCCCGAAACACTGAAGGGCTTTTTGAGGCTTAATTGTTTAGGCATCGTTGTTGATTTTTTGTTTTAGAGCCTCCAATTCCTTGCGTGTGGCTTTTAATTCAGAAACAAGTTCCGGTAATTTTCTAAAGAGGGTATATGAACGCAGATATTCTTTACTTGATATGGCAGGAGATCCCAGGAGAGGATGTTCGTTGGTTTTGACGGTAGAAATAATCCCGGCCTGAGCGCTGATAACCGTACCATCAGGGATGTTGATATGTCCGGTAATTCCTACCTGTCCACCAAACATGCAGTTGCTGCCGATCTTAGTAGAACCGGCTATTCCTGTCTGAGCTGCAATTACCGTATCTTCGCCTATTTCAACGTTGTGAGCAACCATTATAAGATTGTCGAGCTTAACGCCCCTGCGGATAATAGTCGATCCCATGGTCGCCCTGTCTACTGTAGTGTTGGCACAGATCTCCACATCGTTTTCGATTACTACATTGCCAATCTGCGGAATTTTGGTGTAACTGCCGTCTTTCTGCGGAGCGAAACCAAATCCGTCCCCACCAATCACGACACCGGCCTGCAGAATGCAATTGTCACCTATAACACAATCGTCGAATACTTTGACCCCGGGGTATAAAATACAATTCTTTCCTACGCGAACCCGACGTCCCAGATAAACCTGAGGGTAAATCTTACTGTTGTCACCTACCTGAACCTGAGCGCAGAGGCAGGAAAAATGACCCACGTACACTTCTTTACCCAGAACAGCTGTAGCATCAATAAAACTGTCCTTGTCAATTCCCAGAAATTTTTCCTTGAATTGTTCAGACCATTGCAATAATCTGGCCAGGGCATCGTAAGGGTTTTCGACCCTGATGAGTGTGGCCGATACTGACTTTTCGGGCTTAAAATCCTTGCTGACGAGGACGGCACTGGCTCCTGTGGTATAGAGATATGGGGTGTATTTTTCGTTAGAGAGAAACGTGAGTGCACCCTGACTTCCTTCTTCAATTTTCGAAAAGGTATTTATCAGGACATTCGGATCACCTTCGACGGTTCCGGATAGAAAAGAAGCGATTTGGCTGGCTGTAAAATCCATTTTAAAAATTTGGCGCAAAGATATAAAATATTGGTAATAATCGATAGTTTTTGATTTCGCTTGTTTGACAGATCAAGCTTTTCTCAGGTAGGAATAAGCATATTTTCTTACTTTTTTGGACAAAACTTCGAGGTTAAGAATGTCCGAAGCCTGAGTTATGGGGCGTATCCTTCCGTCGTTGTAAAGAATATCGATGCCATAGTCCGCATCGTCGTAAATATTGCTGCTTACCTTGTCGAGTGATACAAAATACCTTGCTTCCTGAATATTGATATTCAATTGCAGGGCAATTCGTTGCAGGTCTTCCTGAATGCGCGAAGCCGGAGCTTCCTGTTCAGAGATCTCAATTTTAAATAGTTTACGGTTAAGGAAATTCCGGCACAAAGTGGACAGAACCACGTCCGGGTGGTTTTGCCAGCTCTTTATGGCTGACCAAATATCGGTATCGTCCAATGCTATAAAATGATCCAGGGCAACATCATTGATTTCGCCCGTTTTAAGTTTGTCATTAAGGAAAAAGGACAAGGCCGGGCTGCAAATCAGCTCCTGGCCAGCCTGTCTGAGTTCTTTGGCCCTGTTAAGCAAGTTGTGCAGCATTTTTTCTGCCGCCAGCGAAGTTTTGTGCAGGTAAACCTGCCAATACATCAAACGACGGGCCATCAGGAAATTCTCTATGGAATAAATGCCTTTGGCCTCTACCACCAACCTGTCTTCACATACGGTCAGCATTTTGATGATGCGCGAAGAGCCGATGTTGCCTTCGACTACTCCGGTAAAAAAACTGTCCCGCCTTAAATAGTCCAGGCGGTCGACATCCAATTGACTGGAAATGAGCTGATGTAAAAATTTTTTGGGATAGCTGCCTTTGAATATGGCGATGGCCATATCCAGCTTGCCGTTGAATTCTCTGTTCATACGCTCCATCAGCAGGAGAGAAATAGCTTCGTGCGAAACACCATTGAACAAAACCGGTTCCAGTACATGGGAAAAAGGCCCGTGCCCGATGTCGT
>CAZNQD010000015.1:9161-10719 GCA_964575345.1 uncultured Bacteroidales bacterium | reverse complement strand
CCATTGAACAAAACCGGTTCCAGTACATGGGAAAAAGGCCCGTGCCCGATGTCGTGCAACATAATGGCTGCCACCGTGGCTTCGGCTTCGGCCTCGCTGATCTCGTTGCCTTTGAGCCGCAACTGGCGTATGGCTTCGCCGGCCAGATGCATGGCTCCCGTGATGTGTTGAAAACGGCAATGCCTGGCACCCGGGTACACCAGGCAGGACAGCCCCAGTTGTTGTATCCTGCTCAAACGATAGAGGTAAGGATGCTGGTACACCTGGTAGAGGAAGCCTGTGGGGAGATTGATAAACCCAAAAACCGGATCGTTTATTATTTTTTGTTTCATTCCCATATAGCCTTCAGGTAAGTTTGCATTTCCTGCTGAAGCTTCAGCGCCTCTTTGCGGGCTGCCTCAGCAAATTCTTTTCCTCTTGAAGCATAAAGTATTTGTCGTGAAGCATTTACCAATAAACCGCAGTCAGAGTTCATCGCATAGTGTGCCACTTCTTTCAGGCTGCCTCCCTGGGCTCCCACGCCCGGAACCAGCAAGAAATGACGGGGAACCAGTTTCCTTACATCCTGAAGCAGGCTGCCGTGTGTGGCACCAACTACGTACATCATCGAGGATTCGTCGGCCCAGTCAGAAGAGCGGCGAAGTACCTTTTCGAACAGACGTTCTCCCTGTGCGTCTTCCAGCATCTGGAAGTCGGCCGAACCCCGATTGGAAGTCAAGGCCAACAGTATGGCCCACTTGCCTGGATAGGACAAAAAAGGCTGAATACTGTCTTTGCCCATGTAAGGAGCCAGGGTGACGGCATCGATGGGCAGACTTTCGTAAAAGCTGCGGGCGTACATTTCTGCCGTGTTTCCAATGTCTCCTCTTTTGGCGTCGGCAATGATAAATTGCCCTGGATCTTTTTCGTGAATATACCTGACCGTTTTTTCGAAAGCCTTCCAACCCCCGGGACCACGGCTTTCGTAAAAAGCAAGATTGGGTTTGTAGGCAACACAAAGGTCATGGGTGGCGTCGATGATGGCTTTGTTGAAAGCGAAAAGAGGATCTTCTTCCTTCAGAAGATGTAAGGGTATCTTTTGTATGTCGGGATCAAGGCCAATACACAAAAAGGAGGCTTTGGTTTTGATTTGAAAAATGATTTCTTGTCTGTTCATGGTTAGATATGGGTATCAGTTACCTCCGGCTTTGAGGCGTTCAGCGTTTTCTGCAATGGTCAATTGGTTGATGATATCCTGCAAATCACCATCGAGTACGACGCTCAGGTTATATAGCGTAAGATTGATCCTGTGATCGGTGATACGGGCCTGAGGGTAATTGTAGGTGCGGATTTTGGCTGAACGGTCTCCGGTGGAAACCATCGTTTTACGTTTCGAAGATATGTCTTCCAGGTATTTTTGGTATTCCATGTTGTAAAGGCGCGAACGCAATTCGTTCATGGCTTTGGCTTTGTTTTTAAGCTGCGAACGTTCGTCCTGGCATTGTACCACTATGCCGGTGGGAATATGCAGCAGGCGAATGGCCGAATAAGTGGTGTTAACCGACTGCCCGCCGGCTCC
>CAZNQD010000015.1:0-9061 GCA_964575345.1 uncultured Bacteroidales bacterium | reverse complement strand
TTATTGAGTAGCTGGATGTATTCTTGCCTGGCATGGACGATTTGTTCCAGATCCCTGTATTCTTTATTGAGCCTGACGTAGCGTTTCATGTCCGAAACGGCATCGGGAGAGGCAATCATGGTTGATACTTCCTCAAAACGGCTTTGCAGCCAGTCGAGTCTGTCCAGTAAGGAATGTTCGGTCATTTATCTGCTAAATAGAAAAAAATGAAAAAGTTCTGCGGATATAAGCGCATAGATGTTTTAACGGCTGTTTTTGCTACAAATTCCGGCTAATAATATTCAAAACATCCGAACTCGCTCTTTATAATCAGCTGATTAGCCTTAGCTTCTTCCACATGCCCTATTATTCTTGCTTCGATACCGTAGCCGGCAGCGATTTCTATTATCCGCGCAGCATCCGATTGATCCAGATAGATTTCCATGCGATGCCCCATGTTGAACACTTTATACATTTCTTGCCAGTCACTGCCCGATTGCTCCTGAATAATGCGGAACAGAGGTGGCAGAGGAAACAGATTGTCTTTGACCACTTTTTTGTTTTCCACAAAATGCAGCACTTTGGTCTGGGCTCCACCGGTGCAATGTACCATGCCGTGGATGCCTGCCCGGAGCTCATTCAGTATGGCCCTGATCACGGGGGCGTAGGTCCGGGTAGGAGAAAGCACCAGTTGTCCGGCCGTTAGCCCCGTGCCGGGAACAGGTTCTGTGAGTTTTAAATTTCCGGAGTAAACCAAAGCTTCGGGAGTATTGGGGTCGTAGCTTTCGGGATAATTCTGAGCCAGATAGCGGGCAAAGACATCATGCCTGGCCGAAGTGAGACCGTTGCTGCCCATGCCGCCGTTGTAGTTTTTTTCGTAAACAGCTTGTCCAAACGAAGCCAGGCCGACAATGACCTCTCCGCCTTTGATGTTGGCGTTGTTGATTATATCGGCCCGCTTCATGCGACAACTGACAGTGCTGTCCACGATGATGGTGCGTACCAGATCGCCTACATCGGCTGTTTCGCCTCCGGTGGAGTACACTCCCAGACCCATGGAGCGGAGTTCTTCGAGCAATTCTTCGGTTCCGTTGATAATAGCAGAGATTACTTCGCCCGGAATCAAATGTTTGTTGCGGCCAATGGTAGAAGAAACCAGTATATGATCAGTGGCTCCGACGCAAAGCAAATCGTCGATGTTCATAACCAGCGCATCCTGAGCTATGCCTTTCCATACCGAAAGATCGCCGGTTTCTTTCCAGTAGAGGTAAGCCAGCGAGGATTTGGTGCCGGCTCCGTCGGCATGCATGATGTTGCAATAGGCCGGATCGCCGCCCAGTATATCGGGAATTATTTTGCAAAAGGCTTTGGGATAGAGGCCCTTGTCGATATTCTTAATAGCCTTGTGTACGTCTTCCTTGCCGGCTGAGACTCCTCTGAGCTGATAGCGCTGGTCGGACATAATCAATAGTGTTTCAAAAATTGGGAAACATTGCGTTCAATCCGGGCTTTTACGTCTTGGGTTTCTGCACGGACAAAGCTTTCACCGGTCACTTTTTCGTAAAGTTCAATGTAACGTTCCGAGACGCTCTGGCAGTATTCGTCGCTCATATAGGGAACCTGCTGGCCGCTTTTACCCTGGAATCCGTTTTCGATCAGCCATTGGCGGACAAACTCCTTGGAAAGTTGTTTTTGAGGCAGGTTGGCTGCCAGCTTGGCTTCGTAGGTATCGGCATAAAAATAGCGTGAAGAATCCGGGGTGTGGATCTCGTCCATCAGGATGATTTCACCGTCTTTTTTGCCAAATTCGTATTTGGTGTCTACCAGGATCAGGCCCATTTGGGCGGCTATTTCGGTACCCCGTTTAAAAATGGCCCTGGTGTAGGCTTCCAGTTTTTCGTATTCTACCTTGCTGACCAGGCCGGAAGCTATGATTTCTTCTTTGGAGATATCTTCGTCGTGACCCTCTTTGGCTTTGGTAGTGGGAGTGATGATGGGTTCCGGAAAACGTTCGTTTTCTTTCATGCCTTCGGGCAGTTGAATTCCGCACAAGCTGCGTTTGCCGGACTTGTATTCCCTCCAGGCATGGCCTGTGAGATAGCCTCGTATCACCATTTCTACTTCGTAGGGTTCACATTTGATACCTACAGTAACCATGGGGTCGGGTACGGCTATTTTCCAGTTTTTGACAATATCGGAAGTGGCATCCAGAAATTTAGAGGCAATCTGGTTGAGCACCTGTCCCTTGTAGGGTATTCCTTTGGGCAGCACTACGTCAAAGGCCGATATGCGATCGCTGACCACCATGACCAACAATTCGTCCTTGATGTTGTATACATCGCGGACTTTTCCATGATAGACTGATTTTTGTCCTTCAAAGTTGAAGTCTGTTTTTACCAAAGCCTGTTTCATAAAGGTAGAGTTTATTCGTTGGAATTATCCCGGGCATCCCGGTTTTTTTGTTGTTTTTGTTCCTGGTTGTAGCCTTCGTATGCTTCCACTATGTGTTGAACCAGCTTATGCCTGACGATATCGCGTACATCAAACTCCACTTTGCCTATGCCCTTGACATCGCGCAAAACTTTGAGTGATTGAACCAGCCCCGAAGTTGCTGCAGCCGGAAGGTCAATCTGTGTGAGATCGCCGGTGACAATCATTTTGGCGTTCAGGCCCAGGCGGGTAAGAAACATTTTTATTTGCAGACTGGTGGTGTTTTGAGCTTCGTCCAAAATGATAACGGCGTCGTTAAGGGTTCTGCCTCGCATAAAGGCCAGAGGGGCGATCTGAATTTGCTTGTTCTCCATGTATTCCCTGAGTTTGGAGGGCGGAATCATGTCCTCAAGAGCGTCGTAAAGGGGTTGCAAATAGGGATCGACCTTTTCTTTCATGTCGCCCGGCAGAAAACCCAGTTTTTCACCGGCTTCGACCGCAGGACGACTCAGGATAATCTTACGTACTTCTTTGTTTTTGAAAGCTCTCACGGCTAAGGCGATGGCGGTATAGGTTTTACCTGTGCCGGCCGGGCCTACGGCAAAGAGCAGATCGTTTTTTTCGTATGCTTTAACCAGCTTTTGCTGATTAATGGTTCTGGCCAGAATGGGTTTGCCGTTAACGCCGAAAAGGATAAGATTCTCCTGTTTGGGTTCAAAAAGGGGCTTGCCCTGATGGAGTTGGGTAATAACATCCTGGTTAATCAGGTTGTATTTGTTCAAGTAGTCCTGCAATTGGTTGATCAGCTCTTCAAAACGGTAAATATCGGCTTCTTCGCCTAAAATCTTTATCACATTACCACGGGCAATGATACGTAATTTAGGATATAAATCTTTGAGTAGTTTAATATTACTGTTGTTGACGCCACAAAACACAGAGGGGTCTACTTGTTCCAAAAACAGGATCTTTTCATTCATTAACCCAAGGCATAACATTTTCCACAAAAGTACTCAATTCGGTTGGAATAAAAAATAAAGACTAACTTTGCAACCAAAATTTTTCCCTCCCGATGATGCAACGTTATTTCCTGAATTTTTCCTACGACGGCAGCGCTTACCACGGATGGCAGATACAACCCAATGCCCCTAGTGTGCAAGAAGTTATGACTTCTGTGCTACGCACCTTATTCGAAAAAGACCTGGATATTATTGCTGCAGGGCGTACCGATGCGGGTGTACACGCCCTGGATATGACGGCGCATTTTGATACGGCATGTCCCATCGAAAATTTGAATGCCATGGCCAATAAACTGGACCGGATGTTACCGGCCGATATTGCCATTCGTTCCCTCCGAAGAGTACAACCCGATGCTCACGCCCGCTTCGATGCTGTCTCCAGAACTTACCAGTACAAAATAGTACTGCAAAAAAATCCTTTCCTGAGCGAGTACAGCTTGCGTTTGTATTACGAACCCGACCTGGAGGCCATGAACAAGGCTGCTGCCCGTTTGTTGGACTACAGCGACTTTACCAGCTTCAGCAAAGTGCATACCGATGTCAAAACCTTTATTTGCAAGGTAATGCAAGCCCATTGGGAACGCCGGGGAGAGGAACTGATTTTTACCATACAGGCCGACCGTTTTTTGCGAAATATGGTAAGAGCCATAGTGGGTAGTTTGCTCGAGGTGGGCAAGGGCAGGATAGACGAAGAGGATTTTTGCCGCATTATCGAAGCCCGCGACCGCTGTAAAGCAGGGACTTCTATGCCTGCGCGGGCTCTGTATCTGACGGAGGTGAAATACAGTGATGACTTGTTTTTAATTTGTTGATTTTTGGCTTATGTGGTTGTGGGCTACTTTTGCGTCTTCTCTCCTGTTGGGGACTTACGAAGTCTATAAAAAACTTTCGTTAAAAGAAAATGCCGTTATACCGGTCTTGTTTTTAACTACGGTTTTTTGTTCCCTGTTTTTTTTGCCTTTGTTACTGCTTTCGGAGTGGGCTCCGCAAAGTCTGGAAAACAGTTTGTTTTTTGTGCCAAGGGCAGACGCGAAAACACATCTTTTTATTTTACTTAAATCGTTTATTGTTTTAAGCTCGTGGGCTGCTGCCTATTATGCCATCAAGAATTTACCTTTAACCATCGCATCTCCCATTAAATCTACTCAGCCGGTTTTTGTACTGATGGGTGCCTTTGTGGTTTTTGGGGAGCGGCTCAACATTTGGCAATGGCTGGGAGTGCTGGTTTCTATCACCAGTATTTTTCTGTACTCTTATGTAGGTAAAAAAGAAGGAATTTCCTTTAGACGGAATCCCTGGATCTGGTGTTTGTTTTTGGCCGTGTTGATAGGATCGGTCAGCGGGCTCTATGATAAATACATGATGGTAAATTTCGATCGCATGACGGTGCAGGTCTGGTATACTATTTATCAGATAATCATCATGTTGCCTTTGTTGCTCATCTATATGTACCGGCGTAAAAGAGGCAAAGAAGAGGCCTTTAACTTTCGCTGGTCTATTGTGGGTTTAGCCGTATTTCTCTGCCTGGCAGACTTTTTGTATTTTTACGCATTAAGCCTTCCGGGAGCACTGATATCGGTGATCTCGCCCATACGCCGTTCAGGGGTGTTGATTCCTTTTGTGGTGGGAGCCTTACTCTTCAAAGACAAAAACATCAAGACCAAAGCCTGGATTTTGTTGGGTGTATTTATTGGAATGTGTTTCCTGTATTTAGGTTCTAAGTAATCGTTGTTTAGGTATGAAAAAAGTTATTTTACTTCTTTTAATTACTTGTTTTACAGTATCGGGCGTTTGGAGTCGAAGTTTAATGGAATGCTTTAAAGACATGCCCGCAGACTTGCTGCCGGGACTGAATACTGCTATGAAGTTGGATATGGTCGATTTCTTTAACAGCGGCAAAGCAGCCAGAATGCTTGGTATGTTAGGTTCAGAGATGGAATTGAAAATACTGACCGAGGATTATTTAATGTTGCAGACCTCGGAAGTGAGCAATGTGCAGTTAAAGTTGCTACCCCTAAAAAACGGGGGCCGGATACTGGCTGTGGTCAACACTGTCAAAGCACCGGCTGCCTGTAGTGATCTGGCATTTTACAGCCTCGATTGGCAGCCCGTTGATACACTGGCTAAGCCTCGTTTGAGCGCTGCTCATTTTTTTGATCAGAAATGCCTGCGAAAAAAGAGTTACGTACAAGATCTAAGTGTTGAAGAATTAAACAGTTTGTATTTTATTGAATATAACTTTCAGAGCGGGAACAATTTTTTGCTCGTCTATTCTTCGCTGCCTGATTTTCTGGGAGAGGAGGCTTTTGCCGGCTACAGGGATTGTTTCAATCAACGACTGGTAATAGAATGGACTGAAAAGGGTTTTGTCTTTTAAGTAACATGAAACCCCGAAAGTCCATACGACTTTCGGGGTTTTCTGTTTTAGCCAGGAATTAAAAACAAATCCGCTTGTCTATACTTCTTCTTCCGTTACCTGATCACTAAATTTATTCATCTTGCGTTGAATATCGTAAGCAATGGGAGAGGCAATAAAGAGCGTACCGAATGTTCCGAAAACCACACCTGCCAACATGGCAAAGGAAAAACCGCGGATGGTATCTCCTCCAAAAAGGAGGATGGCTACCAGTACAAGAGAGGTACTCAACGAAGTGCTGAAAGTACGCAACAAGGTAGTATTCATGGCCGAGTTCATAGTGAGCCGTTTATGCCGCTTGGGATAAATGCCCGTCACTTCGCGGACACGGTCGAACACCACCACCGAGTCGTTAACGGCATAACCAATCACCGTCAGGATGGCCGCAATGAAGGTTTGATCTATTTCCAGCGAGAAAGGCATCACGCTGTACAGCATTGAGTACAATCCAATAATAAAAATAGAAACAAAGGCTAAAGAAGCAATAACGCCAACGCTGAATGCTACGTTGCGGAAACGCAACAGAATGTACAAGCCGATCACCAGCAGAGAAACCACTACCGACCATATAGCCGAAATCTTGATATCGGAGGCAATGGTGGCCCCGACTTTTTGTGAAGAGACTATGTTGTTGCCGGTAAAGGATTCCAAACCGGTATTTTCGGGCAGGTAGTCCTTTAAGCCGGTGAACAGCATGTTGTCAATTTCGGCATCCAGTTCTTCGTAAGTTTCATTTATTTTGTAGTTGGTACTTACCCTGACCTGGTTTTCGGAGCCGATAGTAATTACCGAAAGCGAGGCGCCTTCGAAAACACCTTCGAGGCTGCTTCGAACTTCATCCGTTAAAACGGGTTGTTCAAAGCGAATCACGTAATTGCGACCCCCCGAAAAGTCGATACCCTGGTTTAATCCGCGTATGCTTAACGACAGAATGCTTGCCACAACCAAAGCTCCCGCAACGATGTAGCCTTTCTTACGCAAGCCTAAAAAATTAATTTGGGGATTCTTTAAAATATTCTTAGATAAGGTGGTAGTGAAACTAACATCGTTCAGTTTTTCTTTGGCCAGCATACGTTCAAAAATGATGCGGGTAATAAAGACTCCACTGAAGAACGAGGTCAGGATACCGATGATAAGAGTAGTAGCAAAACCTTTGATGGGTCCTGTTCCCAGTACAAAGAGTATAATACCGGTCAACAAGGTCGTAAGGTTGGAGTCGAATATGGCAGAAAAGGCGTTCTTGTATCCGTCGGGTAAAGCTTTTTTGATGCTTTTACCCGACGCCAGCTCTTCTTTGATACGTTCATTTATAAGCACATTGGCGTCGACGGCCATACCAAGGGTAAGCACAATACCCGCGATACCGGGTAGTGTCAACACCGCCTGGAAGGAGGCCAATATACCCATCAAAAAGAAGATGTTGCACAAAAGGGCTAAGTCGGCAACCAGACCGGGAGTGATTCCGTAAAAAAAGATCATGTAAATCAGGATCAATACGAAAGCAATCACAAAAGAGATTAAACCCGCCTGTATGGCTTCTTTACCCAGCGAAGGACCTACTATGTCTTCTTGCACTATGCGGGCAGGGGCCGGCATTTTTCCTGACTTTAATACATTGGCCAGGTCTTTGGCTTCGGCCGAGGTAAAGTTTCCGGTAATCTGTGAGGAACCACCGGTGATTTCGGTGTCAACCCGGGGATAGGAATACACATAATTATCCAGAACGATGGCGATGCTCTTGCCGATGTTGTCTTTGGTCATACGAGCCCAGGTTTTGGAACCTTCGGCATTCATCGACATGGAAACTATAGCTGAGCCCCTTGTCTGTTCAAAGTCGTCTCTGGCGTCAGTGATGACATCGCCTTCGAGGGCGGCACGACCGTCACGGTTGGTCACTTTTATGGCAATCAGCTCATAAAGAGATGTTTGTTCGTTAACGGGCTTGACTGACCACAGAAATTTCACATCGCGGGGCAACAATTCTCTAACGTTGCGATTGTTGAGGTATTCGTTTACTCTGGCAGTATCGCGTCCCAGGGCATAACCCACGCAGGGGCCGCCGGCAATGCCTTCTTGAGTTTGGTTGATCTGCAATACGGCAAACAGGGGATATTCTCTTTGCCATTCTTCCAGGCTCTGTTCGTCCGTTTGGGTTTCGTTTTCAGCAGCCAGCTGTTCCAGCAGGCGTTCTTCTTCGGTTTTGGCGGTGTCGGTTATTTGTTCGCCTGAGGCTTTTTCTACGGAGGTAATTTCGGCAGCTTGTTCTTTTTGAAGCTCAGCTGCAGCATTCATGTCGCGAATGGCGTTGTTGGCCTCGATCAAGGCCTGGTACAATTCGCTTAAATCATAGGTTTCCCAGAATTCCAGGTTGGCCGAACCCTGCAGCAGTTTACGAACACGTTCGGGTTCTTTGATACCGGGCAACTCAACCAAAATCCGGCCGTTGGTTTCCAGGCGCTGAATATTGGGCTGGACAACTCCGAACTGGTCGATACGGGTGCGCAATACGTTAAATGAATTGTCGATGGCGCTCTGAATATCCTCTTTTAATACCAGTATGACTTCTTCGTCGGAACTGGAAGGATCGATGCGTCCCTTCATTTCGAAAGTACTGAAAATAGCCGAGAGGCGGGCTCCCGGGTCGATGGCTTTGTATTCCTCAACAAAAAGATCCAGGTAATCACGCTGGCTTTCGGTCATACGGCGGCTGGCTTGTGCCAATGCCTTGTTGAAGTTTTCGTCGGTATTGTAGCCCGATAAAGCCCTGAGCACATCGGGAACAGATAGTTCCAGAATGACGTTCATACCTCCTTTTAGATCGAGGCCGAGATTGATTTCTTTTTCGAGGCATTCCTTATAGGTATTGCCCAAATAAATTTTTTCCTGGGCAATTGAATCCAGAAAATTGCGTTCCAGAACAGCGTCGCCTTGAGCGTATTCTTTGGCTTTCTTGTCGGTGTTTTCAACTACAAGAGTAAAAGACAAATAATAGATGCTGACCAGGGCAAGCAGAACTGCAAAAAGAGTTACAAATCCTTTGTTTTGCATTGTTGTTGGATATTTTATTGGTTATTCCTGATTTTTAATTTAGGGCGCAAAGATAGACTTTTTTTTATTTACAAAGAACTTAAAGGCATTTAATTTCAAACGCAGTCTGTTTTATTTATGAGACTTAAATGCCTCTGCGTTCGAGCAAAGCTTTGGGATCGGGATCGGCTCC
>CAZNQD010000014.1:9456-40730 GCA_964575345.1 uncultured Bacteroidales bacterium | reverse complement strand
GGGCTGAGCTTGAACGGCGGGGAGCGCCGGTCAAAAGACTCAGGCGTAAAAAAATGTCGTTGAACAGCCGGAAATCCCCGCCATTCAACGACATTAAAAATATGAATGAAAGACTTTATTACTTCACCCCCATCACCTCAGCAATCTTAGCCTTCATAGCCTCACCCCGAAGATTACGGGCCACAATAGTACCATCAGGCCCAAAAAGAATGATGTGCGGAATACCCTGAATACCGTAAATATCGGTAGGAATGCGCTGAGCATCGATGATCTGCGGCCAGGGAATACCCAATTCCTCAATCTTCTGAATGGTCTCTTCGGGCTTATCCCAAACAGCCACACCCAAAATATCCAGGCCCTTTTTATGGTACTTTTCGTACAACTCCACAATATTAGGCGTTTCCTGCAAACAAGGCCCACACCAGCTGGCCCAGAAATCAACCAGCACATACTTGCCCTTGCCCACATAATCCGAAAGCGATTGCGTGCCCTGAGCGTTGGTAATGGTAAAATCCACAAAAGGCATGCCTTCGGCCGTAGTCATCATAGATTTATTTTTTTCGTAAATGCTCTGAGTCTGAGGATTGTCTTTGAGATTGTCGCCCATAGCTTCGTAAGCATCGATCAATTCCTGAGGACTGGCAAAAGAAGAATACAACATATAGGCAAATTCACCCACGGTATTGTCTAAATTCTTATCCAAATGCTCTCTGGCCAAGACCTTAGAAGCCGGAATCACCTCATTTTCGTAATAAGCCTGTTGTTGTTCGGGACTAATTCCCTCCAGCTTTTGACGGGTGGTCTCGTTGAGCTGATCCATGGCAGTATAAAGCGCCTCGAAAGACTTGCCCAGCGCAGTGGAAGAAGCATTAAAAGACTTCTCCATATCCAGGTCGATACGAGCGTTTTCGAGCACGAAGTAGGAAAATTTATTCCCGATCAGAGCAGCACAAACGGCAGGCTCTTCGACAGTGCCTTTCATCAGGAAACTGTTGCCCTCAACCAGGCCGCTGTCTACTGCCTGGTCGGTGGCCAGATTGATAATCATCACCGGTTGTCCGTCCAGTTCGCTGCCGGCCAGGCTGCCCTTGATAGTGTATCCGCCGGAATTGCAGGCTGTGAGCAAGATCAGGCTCAGGCCAAATAAAATACTCAGTTTTTTGTTCATTGTTGGTCGTTTTTTAAAATAATTACTAATTGATTGCTATTGGTGTAAGTCAAGTTCCAAAAGCTGCTCCATCTGATGTATCTTGCCGTCTCTGAGCAAAACTTTTTTTTGCCCGTCCAGCAAATAGAGCATGGGAATGGCCTTGAGATCGTATAATTCGTTCAAAGTGATCTGCTGATCCTTGTCGTAAGCGTTGATCCAGGCAGAGGGAATCTGCTCCCGGTGGTTTTTCCAGGCGGCCAGATCACTGTCGGGGTAAAGGGCCAGGACTTTCAGGCTGCCCTTATTGATAAGCTCCGACAAGAGCGCTGAGGCCGAAATTAGTTCCTGAACCTCTTTGCAGGCAGGACAATCGGGATTGTTGAAAAACAGCAGCGTATACCTGGCCTTAATCTGGTATAAACGCTGAGTTTTACCGGAATACAAACTAAAGCTGAAATCCTCGGCCAGGTGCCCGGGCAGATTACGTTTGATGCGTTTCAAATCGAGCTCGACAGTTCTTTTGGAAGCGGAGGCCAAATGAGGACTTTGCAACATATGCTCCAATACGGGGATGTAAAGTTCATCGTTCATCAGGGGCGAATTGCCCTGGTAAAAATATTTTTTGCAGAGCCCGGTAAAATAACGATACACGAGGCTGTCTGCCTGAGCCTTGTTCAACATAATTACCATGCCTTCCACTGCTCTGTCGTAAGGAACAACATCACGCAGACTGAGCATCTGGGCATAATTGACAAAAGCCTGCTCGCTAATCTCTTTTAAACCGATATAAGAAGTGTCGCTAAAATCAAAATTGTCCCAAAAGTGATCAATCAGATACAAGGCCCGGGCCTGAGGTTCCACCAGCACGGACGGAATCCCGGGCATTTTAAAAGTTTTGGGGGCTTCTGCCTGCCCTTCAAGCTTTTTTTTATCGTTTAGGCCTGCTTTGCGGGAATGCACTGACGAAGTTTGCAGATCATCTTGCGATGAATGATCGGCCTTTTTGCCGCTGCAGGACAGCAACAAAAAAAGAGAAAGGAGCATTGCAAGCTTTTTCATTGATCCCGGCATTTTATAATTTCAACCAGCTTTTTTCATCCGGCCTTCCTTATCGAAGGTACACAAAACATTTAACACTCAAGACAGCCTATCAGCTCCCTGATTTCTGCTGCCAGGGCATTGGCTGCTTCCTGAGAGGGGGCTTCGGTGTAAATGCGCAGAATCGGTTCGGTATTGGAACCCCGGACATGCACCCAGCGGTCGCTGAAGTCAATTTTGACTCCGTCAATATCGGTAATTTTTTCGGCCGCAAAGCGTTCTTTGAGTGTGGCAAAAATCCGGGGCAAACTCAGGCCGGGACTTAAATCCAGGCGTTGCTTGTCCATGAAATAGCCGGGCAATTCCGCCCGCAGCTCGGATACTTTTTGCTGTTTGTGCGCCAAATGCGAAAGGAACAAGGCAATGCCCACCAGGGCATCTCTGCCGTAATGCGAGTCGGGATAAATCACTCCTCCGTTGCCTTCGCCGCCTATAACGGCATGGACAGCTTTCATTTGGGCAACCACGTTCAATTCTCCCACGGCAGCGGCAAAATACTTCCCGCCGTACTTTTGGGTCACATCGCGCAGGGCACGGGTTGAACTCAGATTGGAAACAGTATTACCCGGCGTACGGCTCAGAATGTAATCGGCCACGGCAACCAGGGTGTATTCTTCGCCAAACATGGAGCCGTCTTCGCAAACGATGGCCAGGCGGTCTACGTCGGGATCAACCACAAAACCCAGATCGGCACCACCCCGGCTGAGCAGGGAAGAAATCTCGCCCAGGTGTTGGGGCAGAGGTTCGGGATTGTGCGGAAAATGACCGTCGGGTGTGCAATTCAGTTCAATAATATCCTGTACACCCAAGGCCCTGAGCAGAGGAGGTAATACCAGGCCGCCCACCGAATTGACGCAATCGATGGCCACCCGGAAACCGGCTTTGTAAATAGCTTCCACATCCACCAGAGGCAACGCGAGCACGGCTTCAATATGTTTTTGAGTATAATCTTCGCGATAGAGTTTGCCCAATTGGTCTACTCCGGCAAATTCCCATTCATTGCTGTCGGCCTGGTCACAGACAAAACGGCCGGCTGCCGCGTCCAGAAATTCGCCCTCCTGATTGAGCAGTTTCAGGGCATTCCATTGTTTGGGATTGTGGCTGGCAGTCAAAATGATGCCTCCGTCGGCTGCCGACATCTGTACCGCCAGTTCGGTGGTGGGTGTGGTGGCCAGACCAATGTCCAGTACATCAAATCCCATTCCCATCAGGGTGCCCGAAACCAGTTGAAAAAGCATTTCACCCGAAATGCGGGCATCGCGTCCTACTACAATCTTTCCGGATTGCCTGTCGGAATGCTGACGAATCCAGCGCGCGTAGGCGGCAGTGAAACGAACAATGTTAAAAGGATTCAGGCTGTTTTCGGGCTCTCCGCCTATCACACCCCTGATGCCCGAAATAGATTTAATTAATTGATTCATAAAAATTTTTACTTCCAAAAGGTATACCTGAGTTCGTAATACCGGGCCATCATGGTATTGCCTGCCGAATAATAGGGCATACCAATACCGGCCGGTGCTATTATCATTACATGACCCAGATCGCCGACATAATTCAAAGGTTCGTGCCAGGCTTTGCAATCACCCCAGAAGTAGGAACTCGAGGTGGTGCCGGTGGAAACCGTATTGAAATAAATTTCGATGGGATCGGTGGCGTAGTTCATATTGGAATAGGTAGTGTCGCCCTCCATGGAACGTTCTGTGTAACGGAGGCAAACCAGAGTGTTATTGGCTGTGTTACCGGCCTGTAAACCGGTATCCACCACGTGGAGATACAGTCCGCTTTCGCTCAGGTAAAACAATTTACGGCCTTCGTCGTCTTCCCAGGGCACCAGGGAGGGGACAGAATCGATTACCAGAAATCCATTGTCGTCCATAAAATCACGTATGCTTTCCTGTTCGGCTTCCAATTGTTCGGCATAGGTAATGACATCCTTGTTGCAGGAGCTTAGCAATAGGGTAATAGCCAGCAAAAAACAGGGTAAAATGGGGTATTTCATACTAAATCCGTTGAATAAGAGTACAAAAGTAGCGTTTTTTTATTAATCTTCCTGCGTTCCCAGGTACTTGGGCAAAGCTTCTTTGATTATTCGCAGGGCTTCCTGCAGGCTGCCCCGATAAGTGGCACCGGAGGCATTGGTATGGCCGCCCCCCTGAAAGAGATCCGCAGCTATTTTCGAGGTAGACAGATCGCCCTCGGAACGCAGGGAAATTCTGATTACGTCTTCTTCGCGCAAGAACACCGAAAAACTGACGTCGCTCATATTGAGAGGCAGATTGACAAAACCGTCGGTATCGCCGGTCCGGTGATCAAAACGATCCAGTTCTTCGCGGCTTAGTGTAATGATGGCCGTCTTATATTCCGGCATGACTTCCATTTTTTCGTAAAGCACATAGCCCATCAGGCGCATACGGCTTTCGGTATATGTGCCGTAGACCTTTTTATAAATCTCGTCCTTGTTGATGCCTTTCAAAATTAATTGATTTATTATCAGGTACATCTCATTGGATTGTGAGTTGTATGTAAAAGCGCCCGTATCTGTCATCATTCCGGTGTAAATACAAACTGCGCACTCTTTGCTCAGTTTTTCGAAAGCTCCTACCCTGCAGATATAGCGGAACACCAACTCACTGGTCGAAGCTATTTGGGGCAGGCGTATTTCCAGATGGGCAAGTGGCCTTTTCCGGTGGTTGTGGTGATCGATCAAAACGGTGTGTACAGTCAGCTGACTGATAAAAGAGGCCATGGCACCAACTCTTTCCAGGCTGTTGAGATCCAAAAACAGTATCAGCTCAGCCTGCCCGAGCAGACTGCGTGCGGTTTCAGGATTCTGTTCATACACTATAACAGAATCGGCACCGGGCATCCATTGCAAAAACGAAGGAATTTCATCGGGCAGCAGCACACTGACCCGTTTTCCCTCCAAGCTTAAATAATCGTACATGGCCAGGGCCGAACCCAGGGCATCGCCATCGGGATGTTCGTGGGTAATCAGGACAATATTGTTGCATTTATGCAATAATCGATGTGTCTTTTGAATCAAGTCCTCGTCAATAATCTTCGATATCATAGTTTTAACCGGAAATTTGCTTATACAGTGTAGATATGAGCTTGTTGAGGGCGTAAATATACCGCTTATTTTTGAACAGATAAAACAACAAGGCCAAAAGCAGATAACAAATCAACACATCCTGTTTCGAAGGCCATAGATCAGCGACCAGCGAACCATGCAAATTTTCTATAAAAGCACTACTGCTGCAAAAAAACCTTGCAAGTGCATTTACAGGCCAGACCAGAACCTCGCTCAACCAGGGTAAAGGGCTTAAAACAATAAAACCGAAACAGAGATAAAACAAGAAGGTAGCCAAAGGAACCAACAAAAGATTGCCCAACAAAAAATATTGGGGAAATTGGTTAAAATAATAAATAGAAAGGGGAGCGGTCCCCAGCTGAGCGACCAAAGACAGCAGCAGGGTTTCGCGGTAAACCGCGACGATTTTGTCTTTTATGCTTTTACGGGCAGCGGGGGCAGAACGCTCTGTAATTACACCCAGATAAAACTCAGCCTTGGGCAATAATAACAGAATGGAAGCAACTGCCACAAAACTCAGTTGAAAACTGACATCCATTATGTAGCCGGGATTAACAATCAAGAGTACAAAAGCCGAGAAAGCCAGTATATTCCAGCTGTTTGAACGCCGCCCCAGACAGAGCCCCAAAGCAGAAACACTGCACATCAGTACGGCCCTGAGCACCGAAGCCGACATGCCCGTAACAAAAGCATAAACCCAGAGCAGAGCAACGAGCAGGCTTTGTTTAAATAAGAGGCCGGTACGACTTGGTTTAATAAAAAAAAGCAACTTATCGAGCAGCAGGAACAAAATGGAAACATGCATTCCGCTTACGGCCAGAATATGGGCTACGCCCGCCGAAGAAAAAGACTGCCTTTGTTCCGCCTCCATCAGGTCTTTGCAACCCAATACCAGCGCCGAAACCAAAGCCAGCGGCTCCTCCTCCAGCCCCGCCTGCCGAAGACGCCCGATGAGGCGATCACGGAAAGCATCCGACTTTGCCCGGCGGCTGAGATAGTTACTCTGCAGTATCCAGGCTCGGGCAGGTACAAAAGCTCCTGCACAAAAGCCTTTGTTCAGCAAGTATTGTTCATAATTAAATTCCATAGGCCTGCCGCATCGGCTGTAAGGTGTCAGGGTAGTCTGTGCCAGAATACGGTTGCCGGCTCTCAACGACTGGGCCAGGCTGTCTTTGGCCAAATAAAGTACACAACGTTTGTTTTTCCAGCAGGGCGGCTCGGAGCAGATTATCCTGACCGGACATTGCAGACTGTTGGGCTTGATTTGGGGATTGGACAAGATTTCGAATTCAGCCTTCAGGTAATAATTTTCGAGCCGCAGACAGGCTCTTTCCTGTTGTCTGCCCCGAAAAAGAGCAGAACCCAAACAGAAACAGCACAACAAAATCAAAAAACCGGGCAGTGTACGAAAACGCCATGCCGTGGCGGCTTTACGAATAAACAATCGAAATAACAAAGCGGCCGACAGCAGACTAAGTGAAAACAACAAACCCGGAAAAAATCCAAAAGGGGCAAGTACCATTCCCGTCATCAGTGGAATGACTATGCGCAAAAAGGGAGCTTGTTGAAAAAAAATAAAATCCATGCCACAAGAAAATATTTGCAGCAAAGATAATTATTAATTAATGTTCCGGGAACTTTAAAAAAATATTATTTCAGGCTCTTTATTCAGCCTTTTTGATTTGTTCGATGATGTCTTTGGGCCGGGGCGACTTGAAAATAAAACTGCCCGACACCAACACATCGGCACCTGCACGATACAAAGCCCCGGCGTTTTCGAGACTGACACCGCCGTCAATCTGGATGAGAGCCGGACTCTTGCAGTCTGTAATCATTTGTCTGAGCTTAGCGATTTTTGCATAGGTCTGTTCTATAAACACCTGGCCCCCGAAACCCGGATTGACCGACATGAGCAACACCAGGTCCAGATCGGGCAAAATATCCTCCAACACCGAAACCGGCGTATGCGGATTGAGAGTGACGCCGGCTTTCATACCTGCCTGATGTATTTCGCCGATGACACGGTGCAAATGCGTACAGGCTTCGTAGTGTACATTCATCAAATACGCGTTCAGGGCCTGAACCTGAGGTATGAACTTTTGAGGTTCCACTATCATCAGGTGCACGTCCAAAGGCTTGGTACAAACTCGGGCAACAGCCTCCATCACAGGGAAACCAAAGGAAATGTTGGGCACAAACACGCCGTCCATCACATCGAGATGCAGCCAGTCGGCCTGACTTTCGTTAATCATCGTAAGATCTGCCTCCAGACGGGCAAAATCGGCAGACAGCAAAGAAGGAGCAACCAAACGCATGGTGGAAATAATTACGGGATACAAGCCTTCACTAAAAGGTCTTGATTTAATTTAAACTTAATACAGGTTTACCCGGTATTGTTAATTCGTTGTTGGGGTAAACTCTGGCAAATATACGTAAAAAATCCAGTGTGCTGGCTTTGGGTTCAATCAGAAAGGCTGATTTATTTTTCACTGATGATTGAGTCTGCGGTGTAGAAATTTTTTCCATAGGCTAAATTGAAAAGGCGTTTACTCTATAACGAGGATTTTTGTTCCATCGTATAAAGCAAACGCCTTTTTTTTCAACCAAAAGCAACTATTGTGATATTTGCTTGTATATCTGCAGTTTAAGAAACCAGAGCCAGGTCTTTTCCTTCGGCCATCCGACGCATATTCAATACGGCATAACGCATACGGCCCAGGGCGGTATTGATACTGACACCGGTCTGATCGGCAATTTCCTTGAAGCTTAAATTTTTGTAATAACGCAACACCACCACTTCTTTTTGGCTTTCGGGCAGCATGCGAACCAGATTGCTGACATCTTTCATTACCTGGTTTCTTACCATCTTGTCTTCGATGTTCTCTTCCGAAAACTTAGGATTGTTGAACAAGTCTACATCTTCGAATTCATCGTTCGAAACAGTGTTCTCGTTGCGTTCTTTGCGAAAAATATCGATAATCAGATTGTGTGCTATACGCGTAACCCAGGCATAAAACTTACCGTTGTCCACATAGCGGCCTTGCTTGATGGTTACAATGGCCTTCATAAAAGCTTCCTGAAATACATCTTCGGCCAAATCCCTGTTGCGGACTATCAGAAGTATATAAGTATATACCCTGTTTTTGTGGCGATTCAATAAAATATCAAAAGCTTGGTTGTCACCATTTGCAAAACTGCTGACCAATGCTTCATCGGTCATCTGTTGGTATGTTTCCATCTCTCTTTTTTAAAGTGTTAAAAAGAGTAGTATTGGATCAATAGGCAAATGGTTTTAGTGGTTAATGCTGCAAATGAAAGAGGTTTTTTTTAAATCTGCAACTATTTGAGCGTTTTTTTTGTAATCAGAGCAGTTTAAACTCTTCCATGCCGGGCCTGCCTCTCAGAAATTCAGCTGCCGACATGGCATTTTTGCCTGCAGGCTGAAACAATTCCCAGTGCAAAAAACCATCCGGTACAGCGGTTTTTAGATATGTTTTTTGGTCACTGAGCAGTTTGCCGCATTCCAGTTGGTGCTGTTGGGCAACAAAAGCAGATTGAAAAATTTTTACCGCCTGAATGCTGTTGCCGGGTTTTTGCCAGGCTGTCCAGGCAGCCGGATAGGGAGCCAGGCCGCGAATAAAATTATAAAGCTCAGCTCCTGGCCTCGACCAGTCTATACGTGTATTTTCTTTGTGCAGCTTGGGAGCGGCCTTTAAGCTTTCTGCTGCGTTGATTAATGCATTCTGGTCCATAGGCCGGCTTTGGCCGCTTAAGAGCAAATCTACGGTACGGAGTACCATGGGGCCGGAAAGTTCCATCAATCGGGAATATACCGATCCGCCGGTTTCGTCGGGGCCAATGGTAATTTTTTCCTGTAAAAGAATGCGGCCGGTGTCCATTTGCCGGTCAAGCAAAAAAGTGCTCAGGCCGGTTTGTTTTTCACCGTTGATGACAGCCCATTGTATGGGAGCGGCTCCCCTGTACTGGGGCAAGAGCGAAGCATGCAGGTTGAAAGTTCCCATGGGAGGCATAGCCCAGACAGCTTCGGGCAACATTCGAAAGGCCACCACTATCTGCAAATCGGCAGCATAAGAGCGTAACACCTCCAAAAAAACAGGATCTTTCAGGTTGTCGGGTTGCAGCACGGGTAATGAGTATGACTGCGCCAGTTGTTTCACCGGCGAAGCCTGCACTTTGAGGCCCCGCCCCATGGCTTTATCGGGCATGCTGACTACGGCCACCACCTTGTAATGATTGTCAATAAGGGCTTGCAGTGGAGCCGCTGCAAATTCCGGCGTGCCCATATATACTATTCTCAGCTCTTGTTTTTGCATAATCATTCGTCAGAAAAATGCACCAACACCTTGCGATAGGAGTTGAAAATCTTGGATTTGGACACAAAGCCCACATAGTGGTTGTTTTCGTCCTTTACGGGCAGGTTCCAGGCATTGGTGTCGTCAAAAATTTTCATAACCACTTCCATAGAGTCGTTAATGTTTAGTACGGCCGGTGGCGAAATCATCAGCTTACGCACTTTGAAACGTCCGTACAGTTCCTGACGAAACATAATATTCCGGATGTCGTCCAGCAAAACGATACCCAACAATACCCCCTGTTTGTCCGTGACAGGGAACATATTGCGTTTGGCTTTGGAAATCACCTTTACCAGATCGCCCAGGGTCATTTCGGGGCTGAGCACATCAAAGTCTTTTTCGATCAGGTTTTCGACCCTCATCAATGTGAGTACGGCCTTGTCTTTGTGATGGGTTAGCAATTCGCCTTTTTGGGCCAGCCGCATGGAATAAATACTGTGTTTCTCGAACAGAAAGATGGTCATAAACGAAACCGAAGCCACTATCATCAAAGGCAGGAATAAATCGTAGCCTCCGGTGAGCTCGGCAATAAGGAACATGCCCGTCAGGGGAGCATGCATAACGCCCGACATCAGCCCAGCCATACCCATCAGGGCAAAATTACCCGGCGACACACTGGTTATGCCGAAATAATTAAGTACCGTAGCTACCAG
Organism: uncultured Bacteroidales bacterium; assembly: GCA_964575345.1. Lineage (GTDB taxonomy): Bacteria > Bacteroidota > Bacteroidia > Bacteroidales > UBA1402 > UBA1402. The sequence goes on along the minus strand of CAZNQD010000014.1, from coordinate 30,365 downwards.
AAAACCGGTAAAACTCCCTATAAACAGGCTGGGGGCAAACACTCCGCCCACACCGCCGGCGCCATTGGTCGAGGCCGAAGCAAACACCTTGAATATAATGATAAGCAGCAAATAAAGAGCCAGCAAGCCAAAATGTTGCTGGACACCGTAAAAGACGCTGTTATGGGTTAATTCGGTCAGGTTGCCGTTGATAAGCGATTCTATGCTCTCGTAGCCTTCACCGTACAAAGGAGGGAACAAAAAGATGAGTAAACCCAGAGCCAGAGCTCCCAATACTATCTTTAACCAGGGATTTATAATTTTCTTATACCAACCTTCGATAGTGTTCATCCCCCGGATCAGATATAAGGAGACCAGGCCGCAAAAAATGCCCAGGACAATAACCCAGGGCACGTTGATCATTTGAAAAGCCTGGGCACCGTCAAAAGAAATGGCCACACCGGTACCCGACATAAAATAGGCCAGGGTGGCTGCGGTCACCGAAGATATCAGCAGCGGCATGATGGAGGCCACCGTGAAATCGAGCATCAACACCTCGATGGTAAACAAGAGTCCGGCAATAGGCGCTTTGAAAATACCGGCAATGGCTCCGGCGGCTCCGCAACCGATCAAAATCATGAGGGTCTTGTGGTTCATTTTGAAAAAACTCCCCAAATTGGAGCCGATGGCAGCGCCGGTAAGTACTATGGGTGCTTCTGCTCCTACTGAACCTCCAAGACCAATGGTAATGGAACTGGAGACCATCGAAGTCCAGGCATTGTGCCGCTTAATCCTGCCCTGACGACGCGAAATGGCGTACAAAATCTTGGTCACCCCGTGTCCGATGTCGTCCCTGACCACATAGCGGACAAACAGAGCTGTCAAAAAAATACCCAGAGCCGGGAACAATAAGTATAAATAATTGGCATGATCGACGGCCAATCCCGAAGAAACCCAGACATGTATCTGATGGATAAGCGATTTCAGCAACAGGGCCGCCAGCGAAGTGAGCAAGCCTACAATAAAACTCAGAATTAAAATAAAGTTGGATTCTTTGATGTGCTTCTCTCTCCAAAGAATCATCTTGATATACCAATCTTTTTCGCTCATTTGAGAAATTTCATCCCGGCAAAGGACATCATTTTTATTCATATCTGCAAGATGATTTCAGTTTTAACTGCTTTTTACGTAAGTTTGCCCCTTATAAAAAAAGCTCATGAACACACGCAAAAAAACAGCTACTCTTTTTTTCGCCACAGTTTTAATTGTCAGTACCGCTTTGGCGGCTAATCCTGCACGAATAAAGTTTAACTTCAATCCCTCCTGGCTGCTCTATATTGGTGACCAAGCAGATGCCCATAATCCCGAATTTGACGACAGCGAATGGAAGACTGTCCACCTGCCCGCCGCTTTCAACGAAGACGAAGCCTTTGTCAAATCCATCCACGAGCTGAGCGACACCATCGTCTGGTATCGCAAACATTTCAAAATACCCTCCACTTATAAGGATCAAAAAGTATTTATTGAATTTGAAGGCCTGCGCCAGGCTGCCGGGATATGGATCAACGGCCGGCAGATTGGCCTGCACGAAAACGGCGTGATGGCTTTCGGCCTGGACCTGACGGAATACCTGGTTTTCGGGAAAAAAGAGAATGTAATTGCCCTCAGGATAGACAACGACTGGGATTACAAAGAAAAGGCCACCGGTACCGGCTTTCAGTGGAACAACAACAATTTCAACGCCAATTACGGAGGTCTGACCAAAAACGTCGTGCTGCATATATGCGGCAAACTCTACCAGACACTCCCCTTATACAGTCATCTGGGCACTTCAGGTACTTACGTATATGCCACAGACATCAATGTAAGAGACAAAACAGCCGTGCTTAACGTAGAATCGGAAGTGAAGAACGAGCAGGAAAAAGCACAAACCTTCTTTATGAAGGTCATAGTACGGGATAACGACCACAATATGATCAGGGAATTCAGCTCCGGCGAAATCACCCTCCAACCGGGAGAAAGCCGCATCGTCAAAGCTTCGGGCAATCTTAAAGCCTTGAAGTTCTGGAGCTGGGGTTACGGCTACCTTTACAGCGTAACTTCTTCGTTGGTAAGCGGCAAAAAAACCCTGGATCTGGTCAGGACCCAGACAGGAATACGCAAAACCGCTTTCCGCAACGGTATGTTTTACCTAAACGAAAGAGTGTTGCACCTGAAAGGCTATGCACAACGCAGCAGCAACGAATGGCCGGCTGTGGGCATGTCGGTGCCTCCCTGGCTGAGCGACTACAGCAACGGACTTATGGAAAGAGGCAATGCCAACCTGGTTCGCTGGATGCACGTCACCCCCTGGAAACAAGACATAGAATCGTGCGACCGTGTAGGCCTGCTGCAGGCCATGCCCGCGGGCGATGCCGAAAATGACGCAGAGGGACGTTCCTGGGAATTGCGTAAAGAGCTTATGCGCGATGCCATCATCTATAACCGCAACAATCCCAGTATTATCTTTTACGAATGCGGCAATGAGTCCATCAGCGAGAAACACATGGCCGAAATGAAAGCCCTCCGCGACACCTACGATCCCAACGGCGGCAGAGCCATTGGATCGCGCGAGATGCTCGACAGCAAAGAAGCCGAATACGGCGGCGAAATGCTCTACATCAACAAAAGCGCCGGAATACCGATGTTCGCTCATGAATATTGCCGCGACGAAGGCCTGCGCAAGTATTGGGACAATTATTCCTATCCTTACCACCGCGATGGGGAGGGCCCTCTGTACAAAAACGAGGATGCCTCGGCTTACAATCGCAACCAGGATTCCTTTGCCGAAGAAGCCGTACGACGCTGGTACGAGTTCTGGGTACACCGCCCGGGCACAGGCAGGCGCGTTAGTGCCGGAGGCGTCAATATTGTGTTTTCCGACACCAACACCCATTTCCGAGGGGCCGAAAACTATCGTCGCAGTGGTGAAGTGGACGCCATGCGCATAGAAAAAGAGGCTTACTACGCTCATAAAATTATGTGGGACGGCTGGGTTGATGTGGAAGGCAACAATTACAGCAACCACATTATAGGCCACTGGAACTATGAACCGGGTACCGTGAAAGACGTGCTGGTGGTATCCAATGCCTCTGCAGTTGAATTGTTTCTGAACGGTAAAAATCTGGGCTTTGGAGAACGCCTGCAGCATTTTTTGTTCAGATTCAAAGATATTCCCTTCGAAGCCGGCAGCCTAAAAGCCCTCAGTTACGACAGCCGGGGACAATTGGCCGGAGAGCCCGCCGAAATTAGAACTACTGAGGAAGCTGCTGCCCTGCGCCTCCAATACTGGCAACATCCAAAAGGCTTTCGTGCAGACGGATCGGACATGGTTTTGATCCAGGTCGAAGTTGTTGACAAAAACGGCCTGCGCTGCCCTCTGGCCAACCACCTGATTCATTTTGACATTGAAGGCCCGGCCGAATACAGGGGAGGCATCGCCCAGGGAAAAAACAACTACATTCTTTCACGCGATTTACCGGTTGAATGCGGAGTAAACAGAATTTTGCTAAGATCAACCACCGAAGCCGGAAAAATTGTGATCCGGGCAAACGCAGAGGGACTCCGCCTTGATTCCCTGGTGCTTAACAGCCTGGAGGTTCCGGTGAAAGACGGCCTGAGTACTTACTTTGCCAAGGACGAGCTGATTTCTTACCTTTGGCGGGGAGCTACGCCGGGCTATGCCTCCTTTGTTATGTCAAGGCTTCCCCTCAACATACAGTCGGCCACCGCCGGCAGTAATCCACAAGAAGCAGCCATGAGCTTTGACGACAACGAAATGAGCCGCTGGGAAACCCGCGGCCCGGCCGGGGAAGTCTGGATCAATTACACATTATCGCGCAGTGCGATACTGACCGAAGCCTGCCTTAAGCTGGGCAACTTTAGAAATACCAGCTACCGCCTGAGAATTCTTTCTGAGCAAAACGAAGTGCTCTGGGAAGGGCAAACAGAAAAGACCCTGGGCTACGTCACCCTGAGCCTGAATCCTGCTGCGCCCACCCGCACCGTTCGCATCGAAAGTGTCGGTGACAGCGGCGATGCCCGCCTAAGCATTATCGAAGCGGAATTTTATACCGAAAGCCCCGCTCAGAGCAGATAAAACGGACAAACCGGCTCAGGGCAGATAGTCGGGATAAATATGCTGCATGGAAGCCCAGAGGCTGTTGCGGGCCTGAGGATTGAGTTTTTCCATCGATTCGATAAGTTTGCGGATTTCGGGCCGATAGGAGCTTTTTTCGTAAGGACATTGTTTCAACAAAGAAGGATATTGACGCAGCTCTGCCCATTGTGTAAGTTCCTGCTCCGGGATAAGGCATAGAGGGCGAATGATTGTCTGCTCAAACTTAGTCATTCTCAGAGCCGGCGGCATACTTTGGATGGAGCCCTGAAAAAACATATTCACCAACAGGGTCTCCAGAATATCGTCCCGGTGATGCCCCAGGGCAATTTTGTTGCAAGCTTCTGATTTGGCTGTATCGAACAAGAGTTTGCGCCTGTACCAGGAACACAAAAAACAGGGCGATTTTCGTTTGTCGGCAGAAGCGTCAAATTCGGTCTCCCTGAGCAAAAAAGGAATACCAAAGTCCAGGCAATGCTTTTCCAGAAGTTTAATCTCTCCCTGATAGGGAATGTTTTTCATGACAACATGCACGACAATGGCACTGAAACGAGGCCTGAATATACGCATTCTACGACCCAGCAATTCTACCAGAGCCAGGGAATCCTTGCCTCCCGAAAGGCCGATCAACACTTTGTCTTCGTCCTGTATAAGAGCATACTTTTCGATGGCTTGCTTTAAGCGCAAATCCATAGTCTTAATTAATTTCTGTTCAGGGCCCGGAAGGGACATAGGCAATATTTTTTACAAAAATACGGCCTGCCACCGAATAATCCGTTGAATAATTTGTATTTTTGTAACAAATTATGCCTTGACATGAAAAACCTGCTTTTCATACTCCTCCTTTTTAGCGCTGGTCTGTCAGCCCAAACCCTGACAGAAGCCAGAGCTTTGTTTACCGAAGGAGATTATGAACAAGCGCTGCCGGTATTTGAACGTGAACTCAGGCGTAAACCCAAAGACGCCAACCTCAACTATTGGTACGGAGCCTGTCTCTACCATACCGGCAACCCGACAGCGGCCCTGCCCTACCTGGTTAACGGAGAAAAATACAAAATTCCCATGGCAAGCCTGCTGTTGGCAGATTATTACCACGATAAATACCAGTTTGACATAAGCACCGGACACCTCGATAAATACATTGCTTTCGGCTTAAGTTCCAATTCGGCTGAAGTAGCACGCCTGCTCAAGTCTGCCGAAAAAGCAAAACAAATGCTAAAGGCCGTCCAGGACGTCGTTTTTATTGACAGCCTGGTGGTTCCGGCCGATTCTGTCTTCGAAAACATCAGACTACATAGTGTTAACGGCGAAATACTTCCTCTCAGGAAGCTGTTTCCCGAAAAAGGAGATTCACTGAGTATTGCGTATCTGACAGAGCGTAAAGACCGTGTCTTTTACGATGACACTACGGCCGAAAACGGCTGGGATATTTTCAGCCTCGACCGTATGATGGACAACTGGGAAAAAATCGACCTGGTTAAGAATTTAAATCAGACAAGTAACGAGCGCTTCCCTTATGTGCTCAACGATGGCATTACCATCTATTTCGCTTCAGACGGATACAACTCCATAGGCGGTTACGACTTATACGTGAGCCGTTATCACTTTGCCTCTGAATCTTTTTTTACTCCCGAGCCTCTACCTATGCCTTTCAACTCCATCTACAATGATTATTTTTATATCGTTGACGAATACGTCGGCAGAGGCTTTTTGGTTACAGACCGCTTTGCCGGCAAAGACAGTGTTACAATTTACACTTTCATACCCGAAAGTACCCGCAAAATTCTCAGCGGCAAATCGGAGCAGGAAATTCCCGATTATGCACGCCTTGCCTCTATCTCTCTGACACAGCAGGGCATTGACACCGATTCTGTTAAAAAGATACTGGAAGAGCGCTATCAATACGACAACAATGCAGTTTTGCAAGAGATTGACAATACCGACAGCGAACAACTTCGCTTTTTTATCAGCGACGATCTCGTATATGAAAAAGAAAGCGACTTTAAGAGCGAGGAAGCCCGGCAGGCATATCTCCAATATTTGAAGTTACAAGCCCGCTTCAACAGCTTAAATACCCAACTCGAAGCTGACCGGCTTATATATACGGGCAAAGACAGTCCTGAACAACAGGAATTGACTTCCAGAATTTTGAATACAGAGTGGGCATTGCTCTTTTTGGAACGGGATATACCTCTCAAAGAATATGAGATAAGACGTTTGGAGTTGAAAATTACCGATTCATCAAATAACAATTAAAATAGTATGGACATAGCTCTTGTCATTGGCCTGATTGTACTGGGCATTTTCTTTATGATTCTGGAGATTTTTTTCCTGCCGGGTATTTCTGTAGCCCTCATTGGTGGATTGGCTTGCCTGGTTGCAGGCATAGTGGTGGCCTACACTAATCTTGGGCCTTTGGCAGGCAATATTACCCTGATTTCTTCGGCAGTGTCTATGGCTATAGCTTTTGTCTGGTTTATTCGTTCCAAAACGCTCAAAAAAATGTCGCTCGAAACCAACATCGATTCCAAAATTGCTGCCCATCAGGGCGTAGAAGTAAAAGTCGGGGACAAGGGCCAGTGTATTTCCCGGCTCGCTCCGACAGGTAAGATTCTGATTAATGGAAAAACCCTCGAAGGACGCAGCGAGAACGAAATACTGAATGCCGGCACCCGGGTGTTGGTAACGGGCATTTCCGATTTGAACGTTATTGTCAAAAAAGACGATGGCGATGTATCATAACATAAAAACAATGAATATTCACTTTTAAATTATACCATTATGACAACAGGAATTAGTCTGCTTATTTTGATTCCGGTAATCATTCTTTTGATTATCTTCTTCTATTATGTGCCGTTTTTCCTCTGGTTATCGGCCAAAGTCTCCGGAGTGAACATTTCTCTGATCCAGCTGTTTTTGATGCGGATACGTAAAGTCCCTCCCACGATTATCGTAAACGCCATGATAGAGGGACACAAAGCCGGCCTCAAAGAACTGCGGCGCGACGACATGGAAGCGCATTACCTGGCCGGAGGCCACGTACAACAAGTGGTTCACGCTCTGGTATCGGCATCCAAAGCCAATATCGACCTTAGCTTTCAGATGGCCACGGCCATCGACCTGGCCGGCCGCGACGTTTTTACCGCCGTACAAATGTCGGTAAATCCCAAAGTTATTGACACTCCTCCGGTGGCTGCCGTTGCCAAAGACGGTATCCAGCTTATCGCCAAAGCCAGGGTTACCGTAAGGGCCAACATCAAGCAATTGGTGGGTGGCGCCGGCGAAGACACTGTTCTGGCGCGTGTTGGTGAAGGTATAGTATCGTCTATCGGTTCGTCCGACAGCCACAAAATGGTGCTCGAAAACCCCGATTCCATTTCGAAGGTGGTGCTCCGCAAAGGCCTCGATGCCGGTACTGCATTTGAAATACTCTCGATCGATATTGCCGACATTGATATTGGTAAAAACATCGGTGCCGAACTGCAAATGGACCAGGCTCAGGCCGATAAAAACATCGCTCAGGCCAAGGCCGAAGAAAGACGTGCCATGGCTGTTGCCCTGGAACAGGAAATGAAAGCCAAGGCTCAGGAAGCCAGGGCTAAAGTGATCGAAGCCGAAGCCGAAGTGCCCAAAGCCATGGCCGAAGCCTTCCGCAGCGGCAACCTGGGCATTATGGATTACTACCGCATGAAAAATATTGAGTCGGATACCAATATGAGGGAATCCATTGCCAAGCCTCCGACGCCCAAAAAATAGCGTCCTGTATAACTCTTTTTAACCAGTCTCTGTACGGAGACATAAGCATTATTGCCATGAGTTTGCATTTCCTCGAATCAGAGCTGATTATTAACGAGGATGGAAGCATCTTTCATCTTCATCTCAAACCTGAACAGCTGGCCGAGCGCATCATACTGGTGGGTGACCCCGATCGTGTAGGCCTGGTGGCTTCCAAGTTTGACATTGTGGAATGCCGGGCACGGAATCGCGAGTTTTATAGCGTTACCGGCTCCTATTACGGCAAAAGGATGACTGTGCTGTCCACCGGCATAGGCACCGACAATATTGATATTGTGATGAATGAGCTCGATGCACTGGCCAACATCGACTTTGAGAGCAGAACCGAAAAAAAAGAAACAAAAACGCTGAACATAGTCAGAATAGGAACCACCGGTGGTCTTCAGGAAGACTTACCGGTGGGCACTTTTCTGATTTCCGAAATATCTGTTGGGCTGGACGGCCTGTTGAATTTTTACGCCGGCCGCGACAAGGTTTCCGATCTTAAATTTGAAAAGGCATTTTGCGAACACACCGGCTATCTGGAACAATGGGCTCATCCTTATGTGGTTTCGGCCGATCCTGAACTCATCGCCCGTATTGGACAACAGGACATGCTACGCGGAGTGACTGTAACTGCTAATGGTTTTTACGGCCCTCAGGAGCGAGAGCTCAGAACTAAGCTGGCCTTGCCTGGATTTAGTGACAGTTTGCGTAGTTTTCGTTACGGTCCTTACCGCATTACCAACTACGAAATGGAAAGTGCCGGAGTGGCAGGTATGGCTTCACTGATGGGGCACAAAGCCATGACAGTATGCCTGGTCATCGTAAACCGTTATTCCAAAGGTGCCGAAACCAATTACAAAGACCGCATGTCTGAACTTATAACCATAGTACTAGACCGCTTGTAGAATTTATGAACCAGGATACCATTTGTGCCATTTCCAGCCCTCCGGGTTCGGGAGGAATAGCTGTTATCAGGCTCTCCGGGCCGGCAGCCATTGCGTTTGCCGATAAGCTGTTTGTTCCCGGTAAAAACGGCTGCCCTGTTACGGAACTGGCAAGTCACAGTTGTCAATACGGACGACTGATGGAAGATGCCGATAAAATACTTGATTATGTCCTGCTAAGCGTATTCCGGGGGCCTAACTCTTTTACCGGCGAAGACACGGTGGAGTTTTCCTGCCACGGTTCTCTCTTTATTCAACAAAGGCTGATTCAGCTTTTAATTCAATTGGGCTGTCGTCAGGCCGGGCCAGGAGAATTTACCCAACGGGCTTTTCTGAACGGGAAAATGGACCTGTCGCAGGCAGAAGCCGTGGCCGACCTGATTGCAGCAGAATCTACTGCAGCAAACCAACTGGCTCTGAAACAGATGCGGGGAGGTTTCTCTAAGGAACTGGCCGATCTCAGGGAGAAATTACTGCATTTTGTTTCCTTGATAGAACTGGAACTTGATTTCAGCGAAGAAGACCTGACTTTTGCCAACCGGGACGAACTCAGAAAGCTGGCCGATCAACTGGAATCCAAACTCTCTGCCCTTTGTGAATCCTTCAGCCTGGGCAACGCCATAAAAAACGGCATACCGGTGGCCATAGTAGGTGAAACCAACTCCGGCAAATCTACCCTGCTCAATAAATTACTCAACGAAGACAAAGCCATCGTTTCCGATATACACGGCACCACCCGCGACAGCATCGAAGACCTGGTTAGCATCAAGGGCCTTAGTTTTCGCTTTATCGATACGGCAGGCTTACGCAAAACCAAGAACCGGATCGAAAGCCTGGGCATAGAACGCACTTATCAAAAAATCGAACAGGCATCCATTATTCTCTGGCTGATAGATTCCACCCAGCTTAGCGAGCACATCGAATGGATGGCCGATCGCATCATTCCCCGCAGTCAGGGGAAGAAATTGTTGCTCGTCTTCAATAAAACCGATAAGATTGCGGGCGAAGAATTAACTATAGTCGAAAATTTATTTGCGCATATTCCCGGAGACCGCATTCAGATATCGGCCAAATTCGGACAAAACATCGAAGAACTCAAGTCGAAATTGATAGAACTGACCAATCTGCCCGAATTTAGCAAAACCAATACCATAGTCAGCAACATAAGGCACTTCGAAGCCCTCTCTTCGGGCCTGGAAGCCATAAAGCGCGTTCAGGAAGGCTTGCAACAAAACCTTTCCGGCGATTTTATCGCCCAGGACATCAGAGAATGCATGTACTTCCTGGGGCTTATTACCGGCCAGATAAGCAACGACGAGGTACTGGGGCAGATTTTCAGCCGCTTTTGCATCGGAAAGTAAAGCCTCGTAGCTTATCGTTGAATCCGTCTTAATTCAGCTCTTATCCCAAGACTATTTATTTAACCTGACCCAGCTTTGAAATTACTTTAAAGTTCATCGGTATCTCTGCTCCATCGGGCATTTGTGCATTGGGAGCAAAAATGAGTTTACATGTTGCCTCAACCTGGGATTCTGAAGCCTCAATCCAGCCTGTTTTTTTATTCAACTGAAATTCTCCTCCTGATTTACCTTCCATTTGAATTTGTATGCTTATTTCATTTTCGCTTTTGATAGGTATACTGAAATCCAGATTGAAATTTTCGGACTTCATTTCAATGATGTTTTTGCCACCCTTGCTCGATTTCCAGATATAGGTATTGATCATTTCTGCTTCGGTGTTGGGATTCCTGGTGCTGATGGTCCAGCTGTCGCCGACGGCAACTTCATGGTCGGGATAGATGGATTTCATCATACCGCCCGATTGTGTATTCATCGATTCTTCAAGGAGCTTGGACAAAGTGGTATCTCCCGATAGGTTCAGATCCATATTTAAACTGCTCAGATCGGGTATATCGAGAATCTTGCCTGTTTTGGACATGGTATAAACAATCGGTTTGTTTACAACAAGGTTCAATATGCCACTAAGCGGATTATTTTGAGAGGAGACTGTATCTAAACTGAGATTGAACTGATCGCTGCTGACATTACCCGTAATATTCTTAAGGCTCATCTGTATTTCGTAGGCATCAGCCTCGGCAGACTTAATCAAATATTCAACAACAAGGTCGAAGTTTCCATTGATGAGCATTTCGTTTCCTTCGATCTTAAATTGAAGATCCATCTGATTTTTAAGCTCTTGTTGATAGACCTGGCCGGCCTTGAGATTGAGGCTCAGTTCCTTTGCCTGACATGTGAGAATTAAAACACTGAAAGCCAGTACTGAAAGTAGTTTTTTCATAGTAAAAATATTAAGGTATTAAAATTAGGTCATAAAGGAAGTTGATCGTTGTCAAACAACGGAGTGGAAAGATATCGTTCCCCTCCGTCGGGTAAAAGAACCACTATGTGTTTGCCCAGGTTCTCGCTTCGCAGAGCCAGTTGAGTGGCAGCAAAGGCTGCGGCACCAGAGGAGATACCGACCAGTAAACCTTCGGTGCGGGCCAGTTCCCGGCTGGTTTTGACCGCCTCATTATAGCTTACCTGCATAATCTGGTCAACAAATTTTGCCTGGTAATTTTTGGGCACAAAGCCGGCTCCTATTCCCTGAATCTTGTTTGGCCCGGGATTGCCGCCTGACAATACGGGCGACTCCAAAGGTTCGACAGCAATAATTTTCACAAAAGGATTACGGGATTTCAATCCTTTTCCTACACCGCTGATGGTACCGCCCGTGCCCACGCCACCTACAAAAATATCAATCTGGCCCATGGTGTCTCTCCAAATTTCACGCGCTGTACTCCTGGTATGAACGGCAGGATTGGCCGCGTTGCTGAATTGATCCAATGTGATGGCTCCGGCTATGCTTGTTCTGATTTCTTCGGCTTTGGTTATGGCAGCTTTCATGCCGCCGCTTCCGGGAGTCAGGACAATTTCGGCCCCCAGGGCTTTTAAGGTGGCTCTGCGTTCCAGACTCATAGTTTCTGGCATGGTTAGAATGAGCCGGTAACCCTTAACAGCCGAGACCATAGCCAAACCTATACCGGTATTGCCGCTGGTAGGCTCCACTATGGTTCCTCCACCCTTGAGTTTTCCCCTGGATTCCGCCTGATTGATCATAGCCAGTGCTACTCTGTCTTTTACACTGCCAGCCGGATTGAAGTATTCCAATTTAGCCGTCAATTCAGCTTTGAGGCCTTTGTATCGGGCATAACGGCTTAATTCAAGCAAGGGGGTATTACCTGTCAGATCGGTCAGTTGTTTGGCTATATGAGTCATGAAGTCTTTGTATTGTCCTAACAAATCAGGCACAAATATACATAATAACTGTGTTTTTTTTACAAATCAGTTGTTATTTGTTGTTTCCGGCTTAAAAGTTTATATTTGTATATTTATTCATTGTTTATAAGTTTATGGCTATACTCCGGCACTATTGGTTTCATTTGTTGGCCCTCATTACGGTGGTCATCTGGGGCACTACTTTTGTATCCACCAAAGTGCTGATCAACGAGGGTCTTGGCGCAACAGACATTTTTGTTTACCGTTTTGTACTAGCCTATGTTTCCATCTGGGTGTTTTCGCCCCGCATACTCTGGGCCGGAAATATACGCGACGAATTGATTCTGTTGGCTGCCGGCGTCTTTGGCGGTTCTCTGTACTTTTTGACGGAAAACCTTGCCATCGGGTTTTCCACGCCGGGCAATGTTTCACTCATTGTTTGTACCACGCCCATTTTTACTACCATTGTTTTTGGTTTTTTTTATAAAGCTGAACGCATGAAAAAGAAGCAGCTTTGGGGCAGTCTGATAGCTTTTGCCGGCATGACACTGGTCATACTCAATGGACAATTTGTGTTGAAACTCTCTCCCAAAGGAGATTTACTTGCTTTGGCCGCCGCTCTTTCCTGGGCTATATATTCGCTCATCATTAAGCAGCTCGGCAGTCAGCACAACACTATCTTCATCACCCGGAAAATCTTTTTCTACGGCACAGTAACCATTTTACCTTTTTTACTTAAAAATCCGCTCAATACAGATATAAACATCCTCTTCAAGCCACTGGTGTGGATCAATATTTTATTCCTGGGGATTGCCGCATCGCTTTTTTGCTATATCCTTTGGAATGTAACCATCAACAAACTGGGTATAATCCGCAGCACCAACTATATTTATCTCATTCCTCTGGTCACCATGATTACCTCGGCCATCAGCATCAACGAAAAAATCACCCTTTTTGCCGGAATAGGGGCTGTACTGATTTTACTTGGATTGTATCTGGTAGAAAAGAAGCGCTCAAATGCCTGAGCCTAACTAGATCACCATATATATGCTCTTTTACAAACAACTTGTGACACTGTGGATTGATGCAATCTATATCTGCATAGACAAAATCTGTTGGTGCAGAAGAACCGCATTAGTACTTTTGTATCAACAAAAAATTAGTAACCACAAATAAAATAAGAAACTATGGAAAATGAAGTAACGTACACCATGCCGAGAATCGGAGACAAAGCTCCGTCTTTTAAAGCCAAAACCACTCAGGGCGACATCAACTTCCCCGAAGATTTCAAAGGAAAATGGCTGATATTATTTAGCCACCCGGCCGACTTTACACCGGTTTGCACCTCGGAATTCATGACTTTTGGCACTATGGCTCCTGAATTCGAAGCGCTTAACTGCCAGTTGGTAGGTTTGTCTATCGACGGTTTGTACAGCCACATTGCCTGGCTGCGCACCATAAAGGAAAAGATCGAATACAAAGGCATGAAGAATGTCGAGGTTAAATTCCCGCTGATCGAAGACATCACCATGAACGTAGCCAAAACCTACGGAATGTTGCAGCCGGGAGAAAGCACGACAAATGCCGTAAGAGCCGTTTTCTTCATCGACCCCAAAGGTATAGTTCGCACCATCTTGTATTACCCGCTCTCTTTAGGCCGTAATTTCGACGAAATCAAGCGTGTATTGATCGGGCTGCAAACAGCTGACAACTTCAACGTAGCACTGCCAGCCGACTGGCGTCCCGGCGACGATGTCATTGTTCCCACCGCCGGATCCTGCGGAGTAGCCAAAGACAGAATGGACAATGCCGCCGGCGATATGACCTGCTACGACTGGTTCTTCTGCACCAAAAAATTACCCAAAGAAGAAGTAGAAAAGAAACTTGGGAAAAAGTAAATTCTTTAAGTAAATAATAGGTTTAGTCTTAAAAGTTCGGGAGGGTGCCCGAAAAATCGGTCACCCTCCATATAAAAACCAACAGTATGAAAAAAATTATTCTTGTTTTGGCCGCCCTTTTGCCTTTGCTATCGTGCAATGCACAGACCAGCAAGAGTTCATCAACCAATAACGAAAACAACAAAATGGAAGTAATTCATCTTACAAAAGCAGACTTTTTGGCCAAAGTGGCCAATTTCGAAACCAATCCCAGTGAATGGAAGTATCTTGGTGACAAACCCGCCATCATCGATTTTTACGCTGACTGGTGTGGTCCCTGCAGGGCTGTAGCTCCTGTACTGGAAGAGTTGGCCAAAGAATACAAGGGACAGATTTATGTCTATAAAATTGACACCGAAAAAGAACAGGAACTGGCTGCCGTATTCAACATCCGCTCCATTCCCTCCATCTTGTTCGTGCCGATGGAAGGCAAGCCTCAAATGGCTCAGGGTGCATTACCCAAAAAGACCTTTGTGGAAGCCATCAACAATGTCTTGCTCGACAACGTAAGCAAAAACTAAACAGCTTACAGTCTGTACGTACAGTAATCATCAACTCAGGGGAGGAATTTTTGAAATACTCCCGTAACGATGATATTCAAAACTAAGGCTTTGCTCCCTGATGTAATGTAACAATTCCACGCGACCCTCTCTGACAGGAGGAGAACAGGCAATGTATTTATCAGCAAGGGCAGCAGCCTGGTACAAGTCCAAAGGTAAATCGGGAGAACAGGTACGAATACGTTCGTAAGCTCCCAAACTCTCTATAAAAGCTTCAAGACTCTCTTTTTTGGGTTTCAACCCGATCAGGAGCAGTTTTGAAGCTTTTTGATCTTCGGGATCCAGGCTCAGGATCAAAGGCGTGCCACAGAGCCCGGCCGCGAAAACAATCATTTCAACCTGCTCCATACTGTCCTGAGGAAAAAGCCTTAAGGCCATACTTTCCAGGGACAAATAGCGGAAGATGTTTTGCTCTCCGTAGAGATTACTCAGCTCTCGGGGCCTGGAAAATTCCTGTTCGTAAGCTTGGCTGTAACTATCTTTGTACGAAGCAATTGCTCCGGGTTTATCGCTGATCTTTACAAAGCTGGAGCAATAATTGGGGCCTCCCGCCTTGAGGCCTCCGCCAAAGGCCGAAAGCTTCATGCCTCCAAAAGGCTGACGATTTACTATGGCTCCGGTGATACCCCGGTTGATGTACAAATTTCCGGCCTTGAGCTGCTCCTTCCACAGAGTTTGCTCGTTTTCGTCCAGGCTTTGTAAACCCGAAGTCAGTCCGTAATCCGATTCATTGACCAGTCGTATGCCTTCGCGGAGGTTTTTTATGGGAGTCACCGCCAGCAAGGGAGCAAACAATTCCGTTGTAAAGGTATACGAGCCGGGGGCTACGTTCCACTTGACGGCAGGAGCCATCATGTATTGTTCCTTATCCAAAAACCCGGGCGGCACCAGCCACTCTTCGCCTTCTTCCAGTTGGAGAGCCTTTAGCAGTTTCTCGTTTTGGTTGCTGATCATTGGACCGACCATATTCCCCAAATTCCACACGCTGCCGGTTTTCATACTCAAAGTGGCATCGCGGAGCTTTTCCTTGAAATCAGGATCCTCGTACACCGACTGCTCTACCAGCAAAAGTGAACAAGCCGAACATTTTTGGCCGGCGTTGCCGAAAGCCGAACGGACAACGCTCTTGATCGCATGATCTCTGTCGCCCGCAGCAGTCAGAATGATGGCGTTCTTGCCTCCGGTTTCGGCCGAAAGCGGGGTGGCTGGATTGCCACGGGCGATGAGCCTGGCCGTATCGGTGCCGCCGGTCAGGATGATGTGTTTTACTTCCGGTGCCTTAGTCAGCACGCCCAGGGCCTCGCGGTCTGTAATCAAAACCTGCAGGGCCGATTTGGGCAGGCCGGCCTCCCAAAAAGCCCGGGCCAATAGCCAGGCTACGGGAGCAGCAGCCGTAGCCGGCTTCAGTACACAAGTATTACCCCCGGCCAAAGCGGCAACTATTCCACCCACCGGAATAGCACAGGGAAAATTCCATGGCGAGATAACCAGCACCGTTCCTTTGGGCGCAATTTCCAGGCTCTCAAGCCCGGCAAATGTTTTCATGCTGATGCTGTAATAGCGGGCGTAATCCACCGCTTCGGAAACTTCTACATCGGCTTCGGTAAAACATTTCCCCGTTACGGCAGCCATGCAGCCGATAAGTTCGCCCCTCAGGGCAGCCAGCCTGTCGGCCGCCGCATGCAGGATTTTGTGACGCTCCTCCAGACTGGTTTTGCGCCAGGCCTGCGGATCTGCTTCTGCGACGGCCAATACTTCCCGTACTTGCCCGGCATTGGCCAGGCACATCTCGTAAACGAGCGGAGCCTCGGCCTGGCTGCGATCGTGATACTTGTGACGTTGATCCTGGACTATGCTTTTATCGCCGATTTGCAGCGGAATAATTTCGGGCTCGTGGTCGGCTGGTTTTTTCCAGCGGGCAAGCAGTTCTTTGGCCCACAGCTGATTGGCTCTCAGGTCGAAATCGGTATCGGGCTCGTTGATAAATTGCTCTGTTGTTGTTGTTGTTGTTGCTGTTGCTGTTGCTGTTTCCGCTGTAGTAGCTGCTCTTGTTTTTGTTGCTATCGTTGTAACTGCTGCTGTTGACTCTGCTGCTGTTGACTCTGCTGCCGTTGCAAGTTCTATGGCTGTATAGGGCTTACGGCGGTCTTGCTGCCTGTGCGCTTTGGTTCCGATACTGTTCTTAGCCTCATAGGCCTGCTCAAATTGCTGTTCCAGAAATTTCCAGGCGGCACTGCCCGGTTTCAGGTCGAAGGAATAAGAAAGAAAATTATCGGGACCGGTATTTTCGTCCAGCCGGCGTACCAGGTAAGAGACTGCGTTCAGGAAATGTTCCTCTTTTACCACCGGCGTATAAAGCACCACTCTGTTGCCCAGTTTCAGCTGTACCCGCCATAAATGATTGGCCATACCTTCGAGCATCTCGAAGACCAGGTATTGCGATGTATTCATTTTCCGGGCCAACAATGCGGCATAAGCGATAGTATACAGATTGTGTGAGGCCAGCCCAAGATGTACGGCCCGGGCATTTTCGGGCTCCAGGGCTCTGTCGAGCAACTTAAGGTAATTGGCATCGACTTCGACTTTGCTGCCCAAGATGGGATTGGGCCAGCCCCTGAGCGAAGAAACGACTTTTTCCATTTCGAGGTTGGCGCCCTTAACCAAACGCATAGTGATAGGGGCACCTCCCTCTTGAAGCCTGCGTTTGGCAAAATCGAGCAATTCGGTTTGAAAATCCCAGGCATCGGGTAGATAAGCCTGCACTACCAGGCCGGCCTGATAATGTTTAAACTCCGGTTTACTCAGAGCTTCGATAAATAAACGCAGGGTAAAACGGGCGTCCTTGTATTCTTCCATGTCCAGATTGATGAATTTGGGGTGTTTCTGTCCCTGTTCATCGACGTAAGGAAAATCGATGGCTTTTTGATAAAGGCTCGTAATCCTGGCCAGGAGCTCCGGAAAACTCTCCTGATAATTTAATCCATGTGTTTGAGCATAGATACCGGAAATCTTGATGGAAATGTAATTGATATCGGGGGCTTCCAGAGCTTCCAGATAATGCCGGTAGCGATGATCGGCTTCCTTGTCGCCCAAGACTACCTCGCCCAGCAAATTGACATTCTGGCCTGTTTTTTGCCGGTAACGATTCTCCAGATGATGTGTGAGCGCAGGACGTTCCCCGGGAATAATGACCGCTGCCGTATCTTTGCGCAAACGCCTTTTGATGATGGGTATGGCAATAAAATCGAAGTAAGTCCCCAACAGTAAATAAATCTTGAACAACAAACGGTCGAAAGGAGAAAAAAAGGCCGGAATGCCGTGTCTTCTAATCAACACTTTGATACGTTTGGCCAATTTTCGTCTGTCCCTGATTTGAGAAGTTTCGTCCAACATGGCCGACAAGAAATGTTTGTCACCGGGACGTTGTACCATGGTGGCGTATTTTTGCTGTTCCCGGCGCTCGGCCGGACTGAGTTCTGTGTCGCAGTTTTGGTATAGTTCATACACAAAATCGCGGACTTCCTGTATACTTGGAATGCTTGACATAGTCTAGAATGTAAGGTGGATAGAAATGAAATAGCGAAAACATTGCATTGCGGATTACAATGCAACAAAAGGCCCGGACTGCCCCAAAGGGCTCAGCCCCGGGTGGGGCTAAACATCACCGCGCGATAGCGGTGGCGCGTTTCCAGGCACTGCTGCGAGAAGGCATCAAAAAGAAAAAAAATCGCTTTCATACAATGGCGAATATAAACAAGGTTTTTAGTATTAAACCGAACTGTGAAAAGATTTTTTTCTTAAATATTCTTAACTGCTCTGACATTCTAAAAAATTCGTTATATTTGCGCCAACTTTAATATCATAATGATATCACTATGGAATCAAATGAATTCATCAAAAACAAAAGTGGCGCCAGCGGTTTTGTCCATCTGGCCTTGAACATCGTGCTCCTTGTGTTAACTGTTGTTTTGACCGCCAATATGGTTAACAACAATGTAAGCGAGGGTTATGTTGTGCTGTTTATCAGTATTATGTCCCTGCTGTGGATCTTGCACCTGATTGGTTTTATGATTGTACAACCCAACAAATCGGCCGTATTGACTTTTTTTGGCGTGTATTCAGGTACCATCAAAAAGAACGGTTTCTTTTGGGTCAATCCCTTTTACGGCAAAAAGAAACTTTCGCTTCGTGCCCGCAACCTCGATGTAGAGCCCATCAAAGTGAATGATAAAAACGGCAATCCGGTCATGATCGGGCTGGTCCTGGTCTGGAAAATTGCCGACACCTACAAGGCTTGTTTCGAAATTGAATCAGAAGTACTACAAGTTGTAGCCAAAGGACAATCCAACACCACCGAAATCGGGCTGAAAGGCTACGAGGAATTTGTGCGGGTACAAAGCGATGCCGCCCTGCGCAAAATTGCCGGTTTGTACGCCTACGACCACATCGAGGACAAGGACGAAAGGCTGACTTTGCGTTCGGGTGGTGAAGAAATCAACGACAAACTGGAGGAAGAACTTGGCGAGCGCCTCTCCATTGCCGGTATCCGCGTGGTGGAAGCCCGCATCAATTACCTGGCCTACGCTTCGGAAATTGCCAGCGTCATGTTGAGGCGCCAGCAGGCCGATGCCATTATTGCCGCCCGCGAAAAGATCGTTGAAGGAGCCGTTTCCATGGTAGAACTGGCTCTGAATAAACTCAGTGAAAAGAAAGTGGTAGAACTCGACGACGAAAAGAAAGCCACCATGGTCAGCAACCTTATGGTAGTGCTTTGTGCCGACGAAGCAGCAAGCCCGGTCATAAACACCGGCACTTTGTATTAAGCTGTATTTTTACATTTTCTGAGCGGGACAAGCTTTGTTGTTCCGCTCAGAAAACATAAATCCAATCAATATGCCGCAAAAAAAAGCCTTTGTACTCCGAATTGACGAAAAGATGCTCAAAGAGCTTGAAAAATGGGCTGCAGACGATTTTCGAAGCATCAACGGGCAAATCGAATGGATTTTGAGTCAGGCGCTGAAAAAACAAAAGCGTTCAAAGCAGGAATAAAAAAACGGAGCCCGGTTCTCTCAACCAGGCTCCGCGTGAAAATGATTGTTAAACAAAAAGAGATATCTATTTCTCGTCTTTATCGTTTGCGTCATCCAGCTGATCCATTCCGTTTATGTTGAAATCGGATAGCCGGGAAATTTGTTTCACATCGACATTGCCTACAATATTGATAACCACATTGCTTTGCTTGCCGTATGAGACCATTAGAAATTCTGTTGTGATCTTATCTTTCTCGACTATGAAAATCCGGGTTACCTGACCTCCTTCGTTTATGGAGGTAACGGTTTTTAATCCAACATACTTGTCGATCATTGTTTCGAGATCATCGATAAACTCCTCACTCATCCTGTCCGAAACCACTATGGATATACCCTTGATGTCGTTGAGCAATTTGGTCATCTCGGGATCGCTTTCTTCGTCCGAATAGGAATAAAGCATTCTTAGCATGTCGGCCGAAAGTCCAACAGTCGTATACCCTTCCCTGCCGGAATATTTCTCAAACAACAACTTAAAGCTTTTTTGTTGCGCCGTGAGAGCCAATGGCAGCATCAACAGCAAAAACATTACATACTTTTTCATAAGGCCTTTTTTTAAATTCCTAATCCCAATCCTATAGTAAGAGGCTGAGCACCTGGGCCTTTGCCTCCCTTGAATAAATTCGTTGCCGAATAATTGCCATATACGTAAAAATTGCCGTAGCCTCCCCGCACGGTTCCCCCTGCCTGAAATACATTGACATAGGGATTGCGGGCTTTTTCTTTGGGAAATTTAATTTTGGTGTGAGAACCCAATACTAAATCGCCGTAAAAACCGGCCGAAAGGAAAAAGTTCTTACCAAAATTCAAATCCAGAAGCAAGGGAATTCTCAGGGCAAAAGTGTTGAGCTTGGTTTTTTTGTAGGTACTGGCAATAGCTACGGGATGGACCATGCCGTCACGTCGCTCCAGCGTAATATCATTCATAAAGACATAATCATTCCACACAATCCCCAGGCTACTCGACACTCCCAGTGTCTGAGCCCGGTTCAGGGCAGCCGCTACTTTGAAAATATTGAGAGCCACCTGCATGGAACGTCCGTTGTTTAGTTCCATAAAACCTTGTTCATTGGCAGGGTAAGCTGAATAATCGAGCATCAATAATTCATTAAAACCCATTTCCATTGTACTGAGATGCCCATCGTATTTGGGCTTTTTGATTTTGATGCGGCTGCTGTATTTTTTTTCTTC
>CAZNQD010000014.1:0-9356 GCA_964575345.1 uncultured Bacteroidales bacterium | reverse complement strand
GGAATCGGTGAGCGGAACCCCGTTGACGTAACCGTAGATCATCACTTGTTGATTATTATGTCCGGGCTGCACCAGCATAAGTACGACAGTAAGGGCTGCCGCTACAGAAATTGCCGGCCAGAGCCATTGCCGGAACAAGCCCGGACTTTTTTTACCGACCCGATCGCCTGAATCAGTGCCAATGGTCGTTTTGTCAGAGAAGCCTTGATCAGGCTGGCTTTCAAAACTTATCTGACCAGACGAAACAACTGCTCCGGATGAAACTTCGCGGGCCGCTTCTCCCAGATAGCCAAACCATTGCCGGGCATAAAGCAGGTCGGAGGACAGCTCTTTTTGTGTCGAGAAATAGTCCTTCAGCCTGGCCTCTTCTTCGAGGCTGGTGGCGGCTTCGAAATATTTTTCGAGCAAAGCCCTTATTTCCTGTTCTTTATTGTTGTAATCCATAGGACATAATTTTTATCATCTTTTCTCTCAACAGTTTTCGCGCTCTGGACAAGACCACACGTACATTAGGTTCTTCCATATCAAGCAATTTGGCAATTTCTTCCATTTCGTATCCTTCCACATCACGCAAAAAAACCACCATCTTTTGTTTCTCGGGTAAGGCTGCGATTTCCTTATCAAGGATACTCTTCAGGTTGCGTTCTTCTGCTCTGTTGTCGTAAACACTTTCGTTGGTGTTTATGCGTATATCTTCCAGTTTCTCCCTATGTAGTTTCTGACTGCTCAGACGGTCGCAACAGAGATTCTTTACAGAACGGAACACATAGGCTTCCAGATTTTCGAGCAGAGGCAGGGTGTTCTTTTTCGTCCACAACTTTTCGTAAACATCCTGAACTACATCCTCTGCATCCATGCGGTCGCCCAGCATATACAAAGCACATCTGTACATCTTGTCCTTCAAAGGCAGGACGACCGCATTGAATTCTTTATACGTCATATCAACTGGCCGGGAAATTTCTGTTCGATGCTATTATAACGGACAAACATCGAAAGTGTAACAAGAGAGGGTCTTTTTACTGTTTTTTCTTTTCGAGCTCCAGCAAGTGAGCCTTAATGCCAAGTCCGCCGGCATAACCGGTCAACCGGCCACTACTGCCCAGCACCCGGTGACAGGGTACAATAATTGGGACAGGATTGCGGTTGCAGGCCATGCCCACGGCACGCTGCGCTTTGGGGCGGCCTATAGCCGCGGCCACCCGGCCATAACTGAGCACATTCCCGTAAGGAATTTGTTGCAGGGCTTCCCAGACTTCCTTTTGAAAAGCGGTACCCCTGAGCCGGAGGGGCAAATCAAAAATCTGACGGCTTCCGGCAAAATACTCATCCAGCTGTTTACAGACTTTTTGCGCTGTCCGGCTTTGGCCGGGGTTAGCTATAATGTCTTCCTTCAAGCGCAAGGAGCAACTCGCCCGGGGTGTTGTTGGCCGGGTTGATTGAAAAAGCGTTTTTTCTTTGGTTGGTAAAACTTGTTCTTCGGGTAAATGCTGTTGACGGTCCGGTAAACTTTCTGTCTCCGGGCCCTCAAATTCGATGCCGCTTAGCTGATCGTCCTCAATGGTGATAATCAGCCTGCCCCAGGGAGCCTTGTAGTAAAACTTTTCGCTCATTTCCATTGAATTCTGGCGCGGCAAACGGGCGTTTCGTCTTTGCGCTTAATGTCAAACAACTGATGATGGTCTTCCCGCTGACAGGACAACAACAGTCTGTCGCCATATAAAGCTTCGCGCAAATAGTTCATATCCAATCGGCTGAATCCGTTATTAATGATGCTCTCCAAAGGGAGCATATCCAGCATCCATTCCAGGTACTTGACACTGTTCACATGCCGGTTGAAGTCCAGGTCGCTGTACACTACTCTGCGTTCCTGCAACGAGTCGGACTCTTTGCCCGGGATTACTTTGACCGGCTTACTTATGGGGCAGGCTATGTCAGGCCGGGCAGCTTTGCTGTAGTTCATATGTTCGCGCAAATCCAGGGGCGCCCTGCTGTCGATGTCGATCATGGCCCACTGCGTTACGGCGGCTCCCAGCGTTTTACCTTGAGGATCGCACAAAAGCAGGTTACGCGTAGTCATCAGGCGACTGATTTCGTTGACCCAGGTATTGATATAAAATTCATCGAACTCTCTTAGTGAAGCGTACATTTCAAAAGACATGCGTGAAATCACCCAGGTAGCATTGTTGTTGTGTAATTCGCGCGATCCGAAGCCGTTGTTTTCGGCATCTTTGCCTGCCGTGTTAAATATATAACGACAAAGCGACATGAGGCTGGTTCTGCCGGTGAAATCCAGGTCACGTGCCAAAATCCTGTAAGTATAATTGGGAAGTCCTGTCATCCTGTTATTTTGTTTAATCCCTTTTAATTAAGTATTCGTCTTTGAAATTGACCAGGTAAATTTTTTCCACTGCCCTGGTCAGGGCAGTATACAACCAGCGATAGTACTCGGCTCCCAACATTTCGGGGCCCACCCAGCCCTGATCGAGAAAAATTTCTTTCCACTGGCCACCCTGAGCTTTGTGGCAGGTCATGGCGTAGCCGTATTTCACCTGCAAGGCGTTGAACCACGGATCTATACGCAATTTGCCGTACAAAGCCTTTTTGCTGCTGATATCGGCATAATCGAGCAACACGGCTTCGTAGAGCTTTTGCTGAGCGGCCTGATCCAAAGCGGGAGCTTCCGAAACCAGACTATCGAGTATCACTTTTACTTCCATCTCCCAGTCGGTTTCGGGGAAACGCACTTCCAGATCGGCAAAACGAAAACCGTAGAGCTCAGTAATCTTGCGCACACGCCTTACTTCGATCAAATCGCCGTTGGCGATGAAAGGAATTTCTTTATACGGTTGTGACCAAAAGTAATTGTTTTTGGCCACCAGCAAGAGATCGCCGGTGGAAAGTTCTTCTTCTTTGTAAAAGATGCGCGAGCGTATGCCAAGGTTGTATCGTACAGCCTGTTTATTGGAACGGCAAATCACTTTGCATTCCTCTGTTCCGCAGCGATCATAAGCCGATTGCAGGGCATCTGTCAGGTCTTCGCCCTGAATGTTGAGCACATCTGTTTGTTTGCCTGTGCTCAACAGCGGAAGCTCTGATACTTTCTGGTCGGCCAAAGCCTGACGCAAGGCAGTCGCATTATCGAGCAAGAGAGAATGCTGCTCCTGCCTGACCACCTGAGTCAACTCTACAGCAGCCACCTGCATACCCAACGACTCCAGGTTTTGCAGGTCAAGAGCCGGACTGTAGGCCGAACCCACCGGCGGCAACTGGGCTGTATCTCCCATCATCACCAAACGACAGCGCTTACCCGAATACACATACCTCAACAAATCGTCCAGGAGGCGACCCGATCCAAAAAAACCGCCTTCGGAATTTTCGTTGGATATCATCGAGGCTTCGTCTACGAAAAAAAAGGTGTTCTCGTGCAGATTGTCGTTCAGATCAAATCCACCGTAACTGCCGTCCACCTCTTTTTGCCGATAAATTTTTTTGTGTATGGTGGTAGCAACATGTCCGCTGTAAGAGGCAAAAACCTTGGCTGCCCTGCCGGTAGGAGCCATCAGTACGCAGGGCTGCTTGTTCTCGGTCAGAAAGCGCACCACAGCACTGATGAGCGCGGTCTTACCTGTTCCGGCATAACCTTTGAGCAAAAGAACTTCCTGCTCGCCTGAACGTATGAAATAGTTTAAACATAAATCGAGTGCTTTATGCTGGTCGGAAGTAGGCGTGTAGGGAAAGTAATCAAGAATTTTTGCTTTTAAATCCATTAAAAAAAATTTGTGCAGTCATTTTTTAGGCCATAAAAGTAGCGATATTCAAATTCTTGTACTAATTTTGCCCAATTAAAAATGTGAAGTTCAGTACACACCATAAAAATATCATCCCATGAGGACTTTCTTCAGAATTTTGCTTATAGTTGCCATCGGACTGTCGGTTTATCTTTGCGTGGACAGCATCTTGCGCCCTATTCGTTTTGATAAGGAAAAAAATATTCGCTTCAATGCCGTAGTTGGCCGTTTGGTTGACATACGGACAGCCCAGGTGGAATTTAAAAACTTTCACGGCCTTTACGCCAACGATTTTGATACGCTGATTGGCTTTGTAAAATACGGTCGCATTCCTTTTGTTTTGAAAGAAGGCGTGCTGAGCGATAAACAACTCGAAGACGGGCTGACCGAAGAAAAAGCAGCTGAAATTGTCTATAAAAACCGCACCAGAGACATTAAGAAATGGGGGCTGGAAGGTTTCCGCCGCGACACCTTCTACGCCAATGTGCTGGATACCATTTTCGGGAAAAATTACCCCATCGATTCCTTACGCTATGTCCCCTTTAGCCGCAACAACGACCAATTCGAGCTCAGGGCCGGTGATATTACCACCACTTCGGGTTTGATAGTCCGGGTGTTCGAAGCCAGAACCCCTTACGAAACCTTTATGGAAGGCCTGGACAAACAGGAAGTCATCAATATGAGGCTGAAAGCAGAGAAATTCGGTAAATACCCCGGCCTGATGGTAGGAAACATATTTGAGGCAAACAACAATGCCGGCAACTGGGAATAACACAATAATTGCATCGTTTCCAACTATATCCATCCGGTATACGCCGGGTGGATTTTGTTTTTTGGAAAAACCTTCACTACTGATGTCTGCGGAGGAACTGGAGGTTTATTGTCAAAAAAACGCTCTGAATGCTAAACCTGATCCCGGGGCATTCATTCTGGAATACGCTTCAAACTTCCTGGTTTTGCCCAAAGAGCTGGATCCTGCTTATTATTTTAAGTTTCATTTTCCGGAAATCAGCCGCCCGTTTATTCAGGTATTGATGCTGAGCGACCAAAAACAACAGGTGGTTTTTGAGTTGCCCCAAAAACATAGTGAACTTTACCGGAATTACTTTCTGCAAATCCCCCTGCTTTGTCTGCCTTTGTGCTTTGCGGAATTTGTCATGGGCCACAGCTCCAGGCAAACGCACTGCCTGTTTTACCTCCATCAGAATCTGTTGATGGTTTTTGCTGCCCGTGACGGGGCACTCAGCTACGCCAACCGTTTTGATATTGTTACGGATGAAGCGGCTGCCTATTTCATTTTGAGCATTCAACAGGTCTTCGATACAGGCAGCCGTTGCAGCCTTTGCACCGAAAAGGAACCGGCCGGGGCATTGCAGGTATTACTTGAGCCTCATTTTGAGCAAATCGATGCCTATCTTCTGGACAGAGATTTGCCCTTGTTTATATCCACGCTCAGTGGACAACTTAAGTTATGAGGATAATCAGCGGCACATACAAAGGCAGGCGTTTCGAATTACCCCGTACGCTCAAAGCCAGGCCAACGACCGACTTTGCCAAGGAGGCTTTGTTCAATATTCTGGACAACCGCCTGAATTACGAGGAATTGTCGGTGCTGGACTTATTTTCGGGAACCGGCAGCATCGGGCTGGAATTTATATCCCGAGGCGCCCGTACAGTTTCCTGCATAGAACAATACGCAGCTCATACAAAGTTTATTCGTTCAGTCATCGAAAAACTTGGTATACAAAATCTTCGATTGATCCAGGGCGATGTTTACCAATACATTCACAAGCATACACAGGTATTTGATGTGATCTTTGCGGATGCCCCATACGCCGATCCCAGGCTTATAGAATTACCCGACCTGATTTTTAAGGCCGGCCTGCTCAGGCCGGAAGGTCTGCTGATAGTGGAACACTCTAAATCGCAGCATTTCGACGAACATCCCTGTTGGGAAGAAACCAGGGTGTACGGCAGCGTGCATTTTAGTTTCTTTAGTCAAAAGGCTCTATAGCCGAAACTTTTTTGTAGGTTTGCAGCCTTAAACAGCCCTCAGCATGACAAAAATACTGACCATCCACCAACAGACTGAACTGGAAAACAGCCTGAATGAATTACTTTCGGCTTACGAGGCCCGCCAGGTTTTTGTTTTGTGCGACGACAACAGCAGAACACATTGCTTGCCTTTGATCGCAGATTTTTCCTGCCTTAAAGAGGCTCAACAGATTTGCATACCGGCCGGTGACGAGCATAAAAACCTGGAGACCTTGTCTGCTATCTGGTCTTTTCTCAGCCGGAAAGGCGGAACCCGTAAATCGCTGCTCATCAACCTGGGCGGAGGAATGCCGGGCGATCTTGGCGGTTTTGCGGCTGCCTGTTTCAAAAGAGGCATCGACTTCATCAACATACCCACCACCCTGCTGGCCTGTGTGGACGCCGCACTGGGAGGCAAAACCGGCATCAACTTCGATGGCTTGAAAAATGAAATTGGCGCCTTTTACCCGGCCAAGGCTGTACTGATTTACCCGGCCTTTTTTCGCAGTCTTGATCGGGACAATTTGTATTCGGGCTACGCGGAAATGCTCAAACACGGGCTCTTGTCTACACAAACTCATTGGCAGCAAGTATTGAGCTTCGATCCTTCGACTGCCTCCAGCCAGACAAGTGCCGAACTCATTATGGATTCCATGTCGGTCAAGGAAAAAATCGTCAAAGAAGATCCTGTCGAAAAAGGTTTGCGCAAAGCCCTGAATCTGGGGCATACCATAGGACATGCTTTCGAGAGCCATTCGCATAAACAACACAATGCCTTGCTTCATGGCCACGCCGTAGCCCTGGGTTTAGTCTGCGAACTTTATCTTTCGCATAAACTGGCCGGCTTCCCGCTGCAAGAACTCAAGGCTTGTGTCGACCGCGTAAAACAAGGCTATTCCGCCTATCCCCTGCAAAAATCAGATTATCCGGCACTGATCGGACTAATGCAACACGACAAAAAGAACCGCGATCAACACATTCGCTTCTGTCTTCTGAAAAATATCGGCGATATCCTGCCGGATGAGACAGCTACGCGGGAACAAATTGAAGAAAGCCTGGATTATTATTGCGAAAGTTTGCTTTAAACCCTAAGCCTTCAACAATAAGTGTCGTCAAGCCGGAAAACGACCGGAAAAGCTACCCTAAACTCTAACAGGAAAACTCAAAATCCAAGCTTTGCTACGATTATACATTAAAATCCAATCCTACAGTTTTGACTTTTAAAAAAAGAGGTATATTTGAATCCAGTCAAAACCAATTATGAAAAGAGGCCTTCTGTTTTTATTACTCTGCTCCCTGCTCACAGGTCGGGCAGCAGCCACTGAACAACAAAGGGACAGCCTGCTGACACAGCTGAGTCAGCAAAGCGGAGCAGACAAAATAAACAGCCTCATCGCATTGTCTGATCTGATTGTTTATGCTACTCCTGAACAGGCCAAACTGTATGCAGATTCAGCTCTGAATCTGGCACAAGACCTGCAAGAAACAAAACTCAGGTACAAAGCGCTTAAATCCAGAGGCTATGCCCATGGTTACGCCGGCAACATCCTTGCCTCCATCGCAGATATGCAGGAAGGACTGGATTATTATATTTCAATAGCAGATTCCGTCAGGATAGCCGAAGCTCTGAGCGATCTGGGTTATTTGGATCAGGCCCGGGGACTTTACGACAGAGCCCTGGAAAAATACCAACAATCCCTGAGCATGCGCGAGCAGATTGCCGACCAAAAAGGTATCGCCTATTCCCTGAACAACATCGGAACGCTCTATTGGCGGCTTGGTAAAATGGACGAAGCCCTGGATTATTATCTTCAGGCCATCCGTTATTTTGAAGAAACGGGCCTAAAAGAAGAAATTGCAGCGACCAAAGGCAATATTGGAGTTATTTATTCCGACTTGGGCGATATGGAAAAGGCATTAAAATATCAACTGGAGGCATTAAAATTAAATCGGGTATTGGGTCACCGGCTTACTGAAACAAAAAATCTGAATAATATAGCCAAGGTTTATTTACACAAAAAGGAAGCCGCCGTTGCTATCAGCTACCTGGAAGAAGCCTTACAAATTCACAAGAGTATAGGGGACAACGAAATGCACCCACTGGTGTTGTATAATCTGGGCATGGCTTATTTAGAAGAAAACCAGTTAGAACCAGCATTGCATTATACGCAGCAGGCGGCCGAAACAGCACAAAAATGCCAGGCCAACGATCTCCTGATGCGTACATTAACACTGGAAGCGTCCATATTGCATAAACTCGGTAAAGACACGGGTGCTTTCCAACAACTGCAAAAGGCCGTTCAAATTAAAGACTCCATATTCAGCCTGAGGCAGTCAGAACAAATAGAAGAACTCAAGGCAAAATACGACACCGAAAGACATATTCTGGAAAACAACAACCTCAAATTGGCTAACCAAAAAAATGAAATAATAATCAAACAACAAAAGTTATTGTTTTGGCTGCTCATACTAATCTGTTTGTTGCTTCCGTTATTTGTCTGGTTGATATTGCAAAAGCGTCGTGCTGCCGATCGGCTCAAGGCCGTCGAATTGGAACAGAAACTGCTCCGCAGCCAAATGAATCCCCATTTTATTTTTAATTCTCTGACGGTAATTCAGCACTACATACTGAAAAAAAACACGCGTCTGGCCTTGAATCAGCTGTCTTCTTTGGCCACTTTGATGCGTTTGATTCTGGAAAATTCCAGGCAGGCATTTGTTCCCTTCGGCAAAGAACTTCAGACTCTGCGCCTGTATTTGGATTTACAACAACAACGTTATACCGGGCAATTTGATTATCAACTGGAATTTGATCCCGTCCTGGAAACAGCCAACATTTCCATTCCGCCTATGATGATGCAGCCTTTTATTGAAAACGCCATTGAACACGGTTTCGTTGGCCTGGAAGAAAAAGGCCTGATTCAAATTCGCTACAAGCTCGACAACAACATCTTGCGTTGCGAAGTTGAAGACAACGGCATAGGTATCGAAGCCTCAATGAAGGCCAAAACCGGCACCGAACACCAATCTCTTGGACTGGGAATAACACTACAGCGTATTCGCATTTTGGAAGGCAAACACAAAATGAGAGCTCAATTTGAAATTATCGATAAAACTCAGCGCGAAGGCAGAGGAACCCTGGTGAGCTTTCTGCTGCCTGTGCAAGCCTGATCTAAGTATGGAAAAACTACGCACTTTAATCATTGACGATGAAGCTCCTGCCCGGGAATTGCTGGCAGGAATACTGGAGAATTACTGCCACCGCACAAAATTGATTGGTTTTGCTGACGGCGTACAAAACGGTCTGAAAGCTATTAAAAGCCTGAAACCCGACCTGGTATTGCTCGATGTAAATCTGGAAGACGGCAATGCCTTTGACTTGCTCCGGGAATTTAACGAGATCCCTTTTGCCCTGATTTTTGTAACGGCCTACGAAAATTATGCCCTGAATGCTTTTCGCTTTTCGGCCGTTGATTACATTATGAAACCCGTCAACATCGACGATTTGGTAAAAGCCGTACAAAAAGCAGCCGA
>CAZNQD010000013.1:13118-43535 GCA_964575345.1 uncultured Bacteroidales bacterium | reverse complement strand
AAAACTAAAGTTTACTTTTGTGGATAATTTCGGTGAGTTATGACGGAGGAACAACAAAGTTTGCTAATCCAATTCGAAGCCAGAGTACGACAAGCCATTGTGCTCTGCAAGACTCTCAGGGAAGAGAATAAGACACTTAAGGAAGCCCTATTGCAAAAGGAGCTGTCTTTTCTTCATATTCAGGAGGAGCTTCGGGATATCTCACAGAAATACGACAGGCTTAAAATGGTAAAAATGATGTCAGCCCAGGATGATGACCTCAAAGCAACCAGACAACGCCTGTCAAGATTAGTGCGGGAGATCAATACATGCATTGCACTTGTTAACGAATCATAGCAATGAACGATGATACTTTTAAAATCGAATTATATCTTGCCGAAAAGTATTATCCGCTTCGAATAAAAAGAAGCAAAGAAGAAGCTTATCGCAAAGCAGCTAAATTGGTTAACGATGCAGTGACTGAATACCGGAATAAATTTGGCATCAAGGGATCAGACCTGGATATTAAAGATATCTTAGCCATGGTAGCCTGCCATTTTGCTTTCGAAAAACTAGAATTTGAAAAATCTTCTGACCATAACATCTTGATGGAAAGTATTTCCAAACTGGATGCAGAGTTGGAAGAGATTATATAATTCGACTGAGACAACAAATTCCGCACTACAGCTATCAGGGTATTAATCTTGATATTGTAGTGTTTTTTTTATTATACCTAACACAAACATCTATGGATATAATGTATATAGTTTACTTAGTATTGGCTTTGTCACTGGGCATTTTCCTGGGATGGCTGATTTTTCGGCATATTCTCAATGGGAAATACCTCTACAAAATAAAAAAAGCCGAGCTGGAGGCGGAAGCAATTCGCAAGAATAAAATGCAGGAAATCAAAGATAAATTTTTTGCAATGAAAGCCGATCTGGAAAGACAGATCACACAAAGGAGCAACAAGGTTCAATCGTACGAAAACAAAGTCAAGCAAAGAGAAATGCAGTTGAATCAAAAACAAGATGAGCTGCAACGTAAAAAAAATGAACTTGAAATCATTCGTGAAAACCTGGAAGCCCAACTGGAAATAATCGATAAGAAAAAACAAGAGCTGGACAAGCAACATCGCAAAGAAGTCGAACGTCTCGAAGCCTTATCGGGTTTATCTGCCGAAGAGGCAAAAGAAAGACTGGTGGAATCCCTGAAAGAAGAAGCCAAAACGGATGCCGCTTCGTACATAAACGAAATTATGGACGAAGCCAAAATGACTGCCAACAAAGAGGCCAAACGCATTGTGGTTCAATCCATACAACGCGTGGCCACAGAAACAGCCATAGAGAATGCCATCAGTGTATTTCATATCGATTCTGATGAAATCAAAGGCCGGATCATAGGTAGGGAAGGTCGTAACATACGAGCATTGGAAGCAGCTACAGGCGTAGAAATAATTGTAGACGATACTCCCGAAGCCATCGTTCTTTCGGCTTTCGACCCGGTCAGAAGGGAAATTGCCCGCCTCGCACTTCATCAATTGGTTTCCGACGGCCGCATACACCCCGCACGCATCGAAGAAGTCGTAGCTAAAGTACGCAAACAAATCGAGGAAGAAATCATTGAAACAGGCAAACGCACCACGATCGATCTGGGAGTTCACGGTTTACATCCGGAATTGGTCAGAATGATTGGCCGGATGAAATATCGTTCTTCGTATGGACAAAACCTGTTGCAACATGCCAGGGAAACAGCCAACCTCTGTGCCGTTATGGCTTCGGAGTTGGGGCTGAATCCCAAAAAAGCACGCAGGGCAGGCTTGCTTCACGATATTGGAAAAGTACCCGATGATGAACCGGAATTGCCGCATGCACTTCTTGGCATGAAACTTGCAGAGAAATTCAAAGAAAAACCCGATATTTGCAACGCCATAGGGGCACATCACGACGAAATTGAAATGCAAACCCTGCTGGCTCCCATTGTTCAGGTCTGTGATGCCATATCGGGAGCAAGGCCGGGAGCAAGGCGCGAAATAGTAGAAGCCTATATTAAAAGGCTGAACGATCTTGAACAACTGGCACTATCCTACCCCGGAGTTATTAAAACTTATGCCATTCAGGCAGGGCGGGAACTCAGGGTTATAGTAGGTGCCGAAAAAGTGGACGACAAGAATACCGAACAGCTTTCTGCAGAGATAGCAAAACGTATTCAGGATGAAATGACATACCCCGGTCAGGTAAAAATTACGGTCATCCGGGAAACCAGAGCCGTAAGTTATGCAAAATAAAAGGGGCCGATTGGTTTTGACAGCGGTCAAGACAGGTAGGTAAGCACGCAGTGCTATGGTAAAATGCACTTTAATATCCTTACCAAACCAATAACTGGCGAAAACAATTACGCGCTCGCAGCTTAATCGAAGTATAGTAGATTTGAGCTTTATTTCTGCCACAGTGGCAGGAACGGGTCATCACCCCGGTGCTGTGGTTCCGAAGCGTCCGGACCAGGTGGTGCAGCAATATCGGAAATAGGCAGGGAAAGGCTCCGGTTCCCGGCCAAAATTTAAGGAGATAAGCCCCGGGTAGATGGCTTCGGTTTTGCCCTGAGTCGAAAAACTAAACGAAGATAAGCGTGTAGAAAGCCTATTGGTTTTCCGTTTGGACGAGGGTTCGATACCCTCCGGCTCCACAAAAACATCCGCCATACTTGCACAAAGCAGTTTGGCGGATGTTTTGCATGTAATAAAGCGCCCCGCATCAACGACCCGGTTAGTAATGCACAGTCAATTAAAACAAAAGAATCAGGGAATATACACCTTAACCGGCTTAGCTTGATCGGCTAATTTAATCAGATAATAACCACGCGGTAATGGAATACTCAGATTGCCCTGAACTTCCTTTTCACAGACTTTTCGCCCAAGCATGTCGTACACTACCAAAGCGTGCAGATCAGGTAGTTGCAGGTTTAGCAAGCCCTGATCAGCCCAGATCAAAGGAGAAAATTCGCCTGACTGATTAAGTCCGGCAGGAATGCTTTCGAATAAAACGTCATCAATAAACAAGCCCGTTGAATCGGTTAAACAAAGCGAAAACAACAATTGCACTTCGACATCCTTCTTGAGTTCAATTTCATATACCTTCTCAATCCATTCCTTTTGGTTGTTCAGGGTGTCGTAGTCAGAATAGGCAGCGTAAGAACTGCCATTGTAAAAGCTGTTGCGAATACAGCCACTTCCTTTTACATAATAACTGAACCTGTAAGCACCAAGGTTTAAAGATAATGGAGCGGAACTAAAACGTACATGGGTTTTTTGGGTACGGACCAAACGACAGGAAGACTCACCGGAGTGTGCATCGGAGCACTGAAACACCGAAGCTTCGGGAATACTGCTGGCAGAACCAAACCAATAGGCAGGTAAATCATTTTCCCAAATTTCAAAACCCGTGTTTAACAACAAATTGTTGGTTTCAGAAACAAAAGCATCTGAAGAACAGACTTTTACCGACAACAAAAAAAGGCATAAGCATAGTGCCGCCGGTAAAAAGCGGCTCCGTTTTTGCCCGTAAGAGATAAATAAACTCATAACAGTATAATTTTTAAGTTAAACATAATACCAGATAATTCTGATTAATTCCCGGCAAATATACTGTTTATTTTTATTTAATATTCTTTTTGTGTAATAATTTTTTAATTTTTTATTAATATACCCTCTCTGTTTCTAAATGCTATTGAAGAACAGCAGATTAATCATTAAAAAAGGATTTCATTATTGATTCAGGGCCGACCAAAGCAAATCCTTTAATTCGGTCAAACCGGTCTGATCCACAGATGATATTATGACTGAGGGAATATCGGGCAATTCTTTACAGATGGCAGCTGCCAGTTCTGCATCAAGCATATCTGCTTTGGTAATGGCCAGCACTCTGGCTTTATCGAGCAGTTCAGGATTGTATTGCTTCAGTTCGTTGAGTAAGATAGCGTATTCTTCGATGATATTTTTGCTGTCACAGGGAATCATAAACAACAGGACAGAATTCCTTTCGATGTGGCGGAGAAAGCGCAAACCGATTCCTTTGCCTTCGGAAGCTCCCTCGATAATGCCGGGAATATCGGCCATCACAAAAGAGAGGCCATCGCGGTAGGAAACTATGCCCAAATTGGGTTCCAGGGTGGTAAAAGGATAATCGGCAATCTTGGGTTTGGCAGAAGACAATACCGAGAGAAGAGTGGATTTGCCGGCATTGGGAAAGCCAACTAAACCCACATCGGCCAAGAGCTTTAATTCCAAAATCACCGTGCGTTCTTCCATGGGTTCTCCAGGCTGTGCAAAACGAGGCGCCTGATTGACTGCTGTTTTAAAATTCCAATTGCCCAGGCCTCCACGGCCTCCTTTCAGAAGTATGACTTCCTGCCCATCTTCGTTTACATCGCAAAGAAATTCTTCGCTGTCGGCATCGTACGCAACTGTGCCCAGGGGTACTTCGATGATACTATCCTGACCGGAGCGTCCGGTGCTTCTGGATCCGCTGCCCGATTGCCCGTGCTCGGCAAAAATATGCTTTTGATAGCGCAGGTGAATCAGTGTCCAGTAATTTCGGTTCCCGCGCAAAACGACATGCCCTCCCCTGCCTCCGTCTCCACCGTCGGGGCCACCTTTGGCTATGTATTTTTCGCGGTGGAAATGAGTTGAGCCGGAGCCGCCATTACCGGAACGGCAATAGATTTTTACGTAATCAACGAAATTACTTTCTGCCATTATTTCTTTTATTGGTGAGCCGAAATACAACGACTGATTTCGGCAAATATAGTTTCGACGCTTCCGTTTCCGGTAATGGCCTGATACAAGCCTTTATGCCTGTAATACTCAATGACCGGAGCCGTAATCTGATGATAAACCTCTATGCGCTTCTTGATGGTTTCCGGGTTGTCGTCTGAGCGTCCTGAGGTTTGGCTTCGAAACAACATTCTTTCTTGTAAAATTTCGTCGGCTACCTGTAAGTCCAACAATAATGCCAGTCTTTCGTTCTTTTTGCCCAGAATCTCGTCCAAGGCTTCAGCCTGAGCTATGGTCCTGGGAAAACCGTCAAAGATCACTCCTTTTTTACCTTTTAAATTATCGATGGTTTTTGACAAAATGCTTAATATCCACTTGTCGGGCACCAAATTGCCCTGAGCAATAAAAGACTGGACTACTTTGCCCAACTCCGATCCTGCAGCCATTTCAGCACGTAAAAGGTCCCCTGTGGACAGATGTTCCAGACCAAACTTCTCGGCGATTAATACGCTCTGTGTCCCTTTACCTGATCCGGGGCCTCCAAAAATTACAATGTTCAACATGTTATTTTTAATTAATCCTCCATGTAAATTCCAATACCTTTTTTTTTATCAGGACTTTAATTCATAAATAGCTTCCAAATTTCTTCCGTAACCTCCATAATCAAGTCCGTAACCAACCATAAAAACATCCGGTAAACTGAAGCCGACATAATCGATTTTAACTTCGGACTTCAATGCTTCGGGTTTAAAGGCGCAGGTGGCCACATGCAATTCGGCAGGTTTTTTAGTTTTTAATTCTTCCACCAGCTGACTCATAGTCAAACCGCTGTCTACGATATCTTCGAGTATTACTATACAACGGCCGCTCAGCGATTCTTTCAGCCCTATCAGTTTATCGAGTTTCCCGCTACTCTGCGTACCACAATAGGAGGCGTATTTAATAAAACTAATTTCGCAGGGAATGGAAATTTCTTTCAATAAATCTGCGGCAAACATAAAAGCACCGTTGAGCATTACCAAAAACAGCGGATTCTTACCCTCCATATCTCTGCTTATCTCCCGGGCCAATTCGGAAACTCTTTTCCGGATCTGTTCGGCAGTAACAAGTATTGTAAAGCTCCGGTCTTTTACCTGAACTGTTTTCATGAGTTTCAGAAAGTATATGTACAAATAAGTCACGAAGATACAAAAAAATGACTGCCCGGAAATTGCTCCGGAATTATTTTTTACTTTTGTATTTAATTTGTACAGATTTTGGAATAAAAATACAGATAACCTCATAGAATGGCCCTTAGTATTTACACTACAGCTCAAATCAGGCAACTGGATGCCGACACGATTCAACTCGAGGGCATTTCTTCTTCAGAGCTAATGGAAAGAGCTACACTGGGGCTTTTTGAGCGTATCAAAACACTCATTGTTCCCAATAAAAGCATACTGGTTCTGGCAGGGCCTGGAAATAACGGAGGAGATGCCCTGGTCTTGTCACGCTTGATGCTGGAGGCAGGTTTTCGGCTCAGATGTCTTTTATTGAACGGCAACAAAACACTTTCGAACGATTGCGCTTTGAACGCAGAAAAACTAGGTACGATGTTCCCTTTGTCGTTCGTATTGAATGCCACACCCGAAGATTTGGAAAAAGAAGCTCCTGCAGATTACCTCATAGACGGCTTATTCGGCTCCGGTCTAAACAAAGCACTGGAAGGAGATTTTGCCCGGGTTGTACATTGGCTGAATATGCAAAAAGCCGTACGCATTTCTATTGATTTACCTTCGGGCCTATATGGAGAAGACAACCGGACAAACAAGCCCGAAAATATTGTACGCGCAGATCTGGTGCTGGGTATCCAATTTCCACGACTGGCTTTTTTGCTGCCCGAAAACGAAGATTATACAGGAAAATGGGAGCTCACTCCTCTGAGTTTTCACCCCGAGGCTCTTGCCCGTCAGGCAACAAGTTATTCACTGGTAGAACAAAACGACATCAGAGTCGTTTTACGTAATAGAAAAAAATTCAGCCACAAAGGGCATTACGGACACGGACTGCTTATTGCCGGCAGCAACGGAATGTCGGGAGCGGCTATTCTGGCAGGACGCGCAGCCTTGAGGGCAGGCCTCGGCCTGCTGAGCATCAGAGTGCCTTCGGCCTTGTATAGTTGTATTCAAAGCGCTGTTCCGGAAGCGATGGTAAGTATGGATCCGCTTTCCGAACACTTTATTTCCTCTGTGGAAAACCTGGATTCTGTTCGTTTTTCTGCCGTTGCCATAGGTCCGGGCCTGGGAACAGGACAGAATCAAACTCAAGTGATGAAGGCCTTGCTGAAAGCAACAAAAAATCCTCTGGTGATTGATGCCGATGGCCTCAACATACTGGCTGCCGAACCTTCATTGTTAAATCTGTTACCCTCAGACTCCATCTTAAGTCCTCACCCTGGGGAGTTTGACCGACTGGCCGGAGCTTCGGCCTGCGGATATGAACGTCTCGAAAAAGCCAGCGCCTTTGCTCAAAAATACAGGGTATACCTTATTCTGAAAGGACACTACACCTGCAGCATTTTCCCGGACGGCAGTTGTCATTTTAACAACACCGGCAATCCCGGAATGGCAACGGCAGGCAGCGGTGATGTACTGTGCGGAATTTTATTATCTTTGCTCACTCAAGCTTACTCTCCGGCTCAAAGCTGTCTGCTTGGTGTATATCTGCATGGCCTGAGCGGAGACCTGGCTCTGAAAGAGCAATCAGAAGAAAGCCTTATAGCCGGAGATCTGATTCAATATCTTGGTAAAGCCTTCAAACATAGTAAAGGACAAATTTGAACTAATGAATTTATGAAAAAACTACTGTTTTTACTGCTCTTTGTACTCGGTTTATCCGGAAGCCTTATTGCACAGATTCAAAGTCATACTGTAGAAGGCCCTATCCCTTACGATGCGTTTAGCTATCATCTTCCAAAAACCGTATTCAAAATTCGTGTCACCTACAAAACCACAAACGAAGAACCCGGCATTTATGCCAGATATTCCGAAAGACTGCTTGGCATCAGCGATATCATAACTGCAGAAAAAGTAAACAACGAACTGGTATCTGTGGCATTAGAGACTTATACCCTGCCCGACCGTAAAAGGGTGTTTTACATACAAGCCGTGACACCTCCGGTCATAAAAAAAAGAGCGGTAAGCGCACAAGTTCCTGCACTTGATCTTCGGTTCACTTCCGAAGGAATTCTCAGAGCTGTCAATATGGAACCTGGTTCGAACGGGCCCTGTTCCTGCCCATCTGCAAAGCAGGAAACAGGAATTTCTTGTCAGGAAAATACCGGCGACAACAGCGCCAGCTCTGCCGCCTCTATTCATACTCAGGATATGCAACTTTCCGGCTCTTCCATTCGCATGGCCGAATTGGCTGCAAAAAAAATCTTTGAATTAAGAGAAACCCGGCTCAGCCTGTTGCAGGGAGAATTGAACATAATGCCTCAGGATGGATCCTCACTGGAAAAAATGCTTACTGAGCTAAACCGCATAGAAGCCTATTATACGGAATTATTTACCGGGAGTCGCAGACAAAGTATTCAAACAGAAGTTCTTGAATATACACCCGAAGAAATTCCCTGTTACGAAATTCTGTTTCGCTTTTCATCTCAAAAAGGGATTGTAGACAAAGAGGACCTGAGCGGTTATCCTGTGCATTTTTTGGTACACAATCCCGATACTGATGCGATAAACCAACAAGAGGACAGCATCGGTACTAATGAAAATGGCACATTAGAAAAAACCTGCGCTTTGTATTACTATCACCCCAACAGAGTTGGCATAAGTTTATTGAAAGGTCAGACAATTTTATTCAGGGACAATTTCGTAGTGGCGCAATTTGGCGATCTGATGCAATTACCATCCTGCGAACAGCTGATGGTGGAACTCGATCCCAAAACCGGTGCTATAGTTCGTTTTAAAAACAGATAAAAGAATTTTTTCCGGGATGCAACCGCACCGAACTGGTTTCGATCTGCCGAGTGCAAAAAAAAGCGAGCCTCTTCTGAGAGGCTCGCTTTTTTTGCTGATTAAATTCAGTTTAACATCCTACTGAATTATATTCTGTTGGCTGAACCCAAGACATTGATCAATTTGTGTTTGTACAATTCTTTAAGTGAATCGCGGGCAGGGCCCAGGTATTTGCGAGGATCAAATTCGGCGGGTTTAGTAGCCAGCACCTGACGAATGGCGGCTGTCATTGCAATACGGCCATCGGAGTCGATGTTGATTTTGCACACGGCCGATTTGGCAGCTTTGCGCAATTGTTCTTCGGGGATACCGATGGAATCTTTCATGCCACCGCCGTATTGATTAATGATGGCAACCAAATCCTGAGGAACAGAAGAGGAACCGTGTAATACAATGGGGAAGCCTGGAATTCTCTTTTCAATTTCTTCGAGAATATCAAAACGCAAGGGAGGCGGAATTAAAATTCCGTTGGCATCGCGTGTACATTGTTCAGGAGTGAACTTGTTGGCTCCGTGCGAAGTACCGATAGAAATGGCCAGAGAGTCAACGCCGGTTCTGGTTACAAAATCTATCACTTCATCCGGGCGGGTATAATGGCTTACTGCCGCAGAAACTTCATCTTCGACACCGGCCAAAACCCCTAATTCACCTTCGACGGTAACATCGTATTTATGAGCATATTCCACCACTTTTTTGGTAAGAGCAATATTGTCTTCGTACGAATGATGGGAACCATCAATCATAACGGAGGAAAAGCCCATGTCAACACAAGACTTGCATAATTCAAAAGTATCGCCGTGATCCAGATGCAGCACAATCTGAGGCTTTTCCAGGCCAAGTTCTTTGGCGTATTCTACAGCTCCCTGAGCCATGTAAC
The DNA here is from genome assembly GCA_964575345.1 of uncultured Bacteroidales bacterium. Classification (GTDB taxonomy): domain Bacteria; phylum Bacteroidota; class Bacteroidia; order Bacteroidales; family UBA1402; genus UBA1402. The sequence goes on along the minus strand of CAZNQD010000013.1, from coordinate 33,907 downwards.
GCAACAAGGTTTGATTGGCGTATTTACGGGCACCGCTGGATACCTGCAGAATCACGGGGGAACGGGTTTCGACGGCTGCCTGAATGATGGCCTGCATTTGCTCCATATTGTTGAAATTAAATGCAGCAATAGCATATCGACCATCTACGGCCTTCTTGAACATCTCTTTCGAGTTGACAAGACCTAATTCTTTGTAACTAACCATAATATCTGTATTTAAAGGATTTTGATTATTTCTAAGCTTGCAAAATTACGGTATTTTACGCTTAATGAAAAAAAAAGCCCGATATTTTTTTTGATTTCATTAAAAATATCTACTTTTGCAGGCCATTACAGATCTTACCAATTTGTATAATTTTAAACCCGGCTGACGCATTCAGCCAAAATATTTTGAGCAATGAAAGAAAATTTGCACCCGACGAATTACCGTCCTGTTGTTTTCAAAGATATGTCCAATGGTGACACCTTTATTTCACGTTCCACCATTCAAACCAGAGAAACTATAGAAATAGACGGCGAAACCCTGCCTTTGATCAAACTGGAAATTTCTTCCACTTCGCATCCTTTTTATACCGGTAAATCCAAATTGGTTGATACCGCCGGTCGTGTGGATAAATTCCTGAACCGCTACGGCAACCGAAACAAGAAATAAATTTCTTCGGAAATAATCCAACTTAAACAGCAAGCCCGGCAAATCGATTTTGCCGGGCTTGCTGTTTAATTCTTCCCGAAAGGCCTTACCAAGTCGATAACGTAAAACTGGCATAGGAGAATCATTTTGAAACTTGCCAGACATCAGAAACTCTTTATAAAATCGAAAAAGGCCTGCTCGGTATTGAGTTCCTCTTCGCGCTCTCCAGCCGATACAATTATTGTTTTCAGCTTTTTGGCCGGTTTGGAAATGAGTTGAATGGCATCGTCTGTCACCCGCTTAATGGCGAAATCGGAGGGCCGGTATTTCATACCGCCGCCTATCAAAATGGGAGCTTGGGAAACATCCGCCGGATGCCTGCCCCAAACGCCAATCCGGCCATCCTGATTGATGACACTGTTGCCCGGGTGACGGTTTACTCCGGTGAGAAACTGCACTTTATGTCCCGAGGTACAAACAGCTTCAACCGTAGCCTGCCTGTCTTTGTTATTGACACTCACCCGTATCAAAATATCCACCATTTTGTCTTTGTAGGCTATGCCTTTGGCCAGCATTTCCATACTGGCTCCTTTTTCGTTTTTGGAGACACTGGCGGTTCGGCCCTGAGTGGCTGTAAGCTTAAGCACCTGTTCGCCATCCCAAAGATTGATACCCCCCAAACCAACGGTAGAACCCACTTTATATTCATCGCAACCAAAACCTTGTTCCTTTTGCATTTTGTCAGTGGGATACCAATGAGCCTGTTCCAGTTCCAAGCGATGTAGTTGTTTGGAGTACACATCAATAGCTCCGCTGTGGTTAAAATACAGGCGTAGTCCCATATATTTGTTTTCAATAGCCGGCCCGTGATGGCCCACTAAACGATACAAATCGCCTTCGGTAGAAAAAATTTCTGTTTGTTGCAGGGAATCTTTTCTCCAAAACAGGCTCACATCGCTCTGGGCCAGCAGCAGCCCTGACATGTTCAGGAGCATTAAGCTCAATACAAATCGTTTAATCAGCATATTCTTGGTTTTATTAATGTGCGAAACTAATTAAAAAATTTAAGATTAAAGGCTTTTGATGGAGCGAAAAAGAATTTCGCCTCCGCTTTCGTCGATTTCTACCAAATCGTCTTCCTGAACACTGCCCGACAATAAGGCCTTCGATAATGAATTCAACAATTCTTTCTGAATCAACCTTTTAACCGGACGAGCGCCAAATTGCGGATGGTAGGCTTCCTGAGCCAGGTAATCCATCAGCCTGTCGGTGTATTTCATACGCAAGCCTCTCTCAGCCAGACTACCCTTAAGTTGCTCAAGTTGCAAACGCACAATTTCCTTAATCTCTGAGCGGCTTAGAGAATTGAACATAATGATTTCGTCTATGCGGTTTAAAAACTCCGGCCTCAGGCTGCGTTTTAAAAGTTCAAACACTTCTTCGCGGGTTTGGTTCATCAACTGATCGCGGTTGCTTTCGTTCATCTGATCCATACGTTCCCGTATCAGTTCCGAACCCAGGTTGGAGGTCATTATTACTATGGTATTTTTGAAATTTACCTTACGGCCTTTGTTGTCGGTCAAACGGCCGTCGTCCAGCACCTGTAGCAAAATATTAAAGACATCGGGATGGGCTTTTTCGATTTCGTCAAACAAAACCACCGAATAAGGTTTGTGCCGTACAGCTTCGGTCAACTGCCCGCCCTGATCGTAACCAACGTAGCCGGGAGGAGAACCGATGAGCCTGGTGACCGAAAACTTTTCCTGGTATTCCGACATATCTATTCGTATCATCGTATTTTCGTCGTTGAACAAATATTCGGCCAAAGCTTTGGCCAATTCTGTCTTGCCTACTCCGGTACTGCCCAAAAAGATAAAGGAACCTATAGGACGTTTAGGATCCTGCAGGCCGGCCCTGCTCCGGCGTATGGCATCGGCTATTGCGCTGATGGCCTCGTCCTGTCCCACTACCCTGCGATGCAATTCCTCTTCGAGACGCAGCAATTTCATACGTTCGCTTTGCAACATTTTGTACACCGGAATACCTGTCCATCGCGAAACCACCTCGGCAATGTCTTCGGCATCGACTTCTTCTTTGACAAGCCGCCCACCTTGCTGCAACGTTTTGAGTGCATCGCTTTCCTTTTTGATATCGGCCTCGGCTTGCTGTACCGAGCCATAGCGTATTTCGGCCACTTTGCCGTAATCGCCTTCGCGTTCGGCCTTTTCGGCTTCGAAACGCAGCTTTTCGATTTCTGCTTTGAGTTCCTGAATGCGGTCTATGCGAGATTTCTCTGCTTGCCAGGCTGCCTTCATGGCTGTTTCCCTGTCGCGGAGATCGGCCAGTTCCTTGCCCAGCTGATTGAGCTTGAGCTCGTCTTTTTCGCGTTTGATGGCTTCGCGTTCAATCTCCAATTGCTTGATTCGGCGCGAAATCTCGTCGAGTTCCTCGGGAACCGAATCCGACTGCAGACGCAAACGGGCTGCCGCTTCGTCCATGAGGTCGATGGCTTTATCGGGCAGAAAACGATCGCTGATATAGCGCGTAGATAATTCAACCGCAGCCAATACAGCCTCGTCCTTGATCCTGACTTTGTGATGATTTTCGTAACGTTCCTTGAGCCCCCTGAGTATGGATACGGAATCAGCAATATCGGGTTCGTTCACCATTACTGGCTGAAAACGCCTTTCGAGGGCTTTGTCTTTTTCAAAAAATTGCTGATACTCGTTCAAGGTAGTGGCTCCGATAGCCCGGAGCTCTCCCCGGGCCAGGGCTGGTTTCAGGATATTGGCGGCATCCATGGCCCCTTCTCCTTTGCCGGCTCCAACCAGAGTATGAATCTCGTCTATAAAAAGCACTATTTCTCCTTCGGCTTTGATCACTTCGCCAACCACGGCTTTGAGTCGTTCCTCAAATTCCCCCTTGTATTTGGCTCCGGCCACCAGGGCTCCCATATCCAGCGAATAAACCTGCTTACTTTTGAGGTTTTCGGGCACATCACCCCGGACGATACGATGGGCCAGGCCTTCGGCTATGGCGGTTTTTCCCGTTCCGGGTTCACCGATGAGTATGGGGTTGTTTTTGGTTCGCCGGCTCAAGATTTGCAATACACGGCGTATCTCCTCATCCCTGCCTATCACCGGGTCGAGTTTGCCGTTTCGGGCCATTTCGTTCAGGTGAATGGCGTATTTGTTCAGGGCATCGTATACTTCTTCGGCGTTTTCGGTATCGGCCGACTTGCCTTTGCGCAATTCCGCAATGGCCTGCTTAAGATCTCTGAGCGTTAAGCCGGCATCTTTGAGTATATTGGAAACGGGACTTTTTTCGCTCAGCAAGGCTAGTAATATATGTTCCAGCGACACAAACTGATCCTTTAGCTCAGCCGCATTGGCAGTGGCTTTTTGCAATACAGCATTGGCCTCTTTGGAGAGATAGTTTTCGCCACCGCTTACCTTGGGATAAGAAGACATCTGACGTTCCACGGCCTGAATAACAGGCTGAGGCTGAACACCGCATTTGTTGAATAAAAAAGAGACCACCTGCTCTCCGGCTTCCCATAAAGCCATAAATAAATGCGGGGTTTCTATGCTTTGCTGGCCAAGAGCAGAAGTCTTTTGAGCCGCTTTTTGAACGGCTTCCTGCGACTTAATAGTAAATTGATTAAAATTCATATAGCAAGGTTTTTATTTCGGGTTTTTGTAAACACTTCACTATCCTCAAACAATTTGCCAAAAGAAAATTGCTGCCATATTGACATAAAAAAACATCCCGCTATTGCTGGCGGGATGTTTGTAAACGGGGGCTGATTAAACTATATATAAATTTCTTATTTAAACCTTTAACAAAGAATCCAGTGCTTTTTTTATGTGTTCAAAGGGGAAAGAGCCCATCAACTCCTCCATTCGGCCTGCAATCTTGTCATTACACAGATTCCCGATACTCCCCTCGTGAGTATGTTTAATGTTTTTATCGGCTCTGAAACGACCGGCCTCAATTTCCAAACCCACCTGCCGGTAAGCTTCCCTGAACGGAATGCCGGCCAAAACCCTTTTGTTGACTTCTTCCACACTAAAAATGTATTCATAGCGAGGATCATCAAGTATGTGCTCGTTGACACGAATACGTTCCAGGCTGGCTGCGGTCATTTTGATGCAATCCAGAAGTTCATCGAAGGCAGGCAGAAAAAGCTCTTTGAGCAACTGATAATCCCTGAAATAGCCCGATGGCAGATTTTGAGTGATGGCCGAGATGTTTTCGGGCAATTGTTGCAGTCTGTTGCATTTGGCCCTGGTCAGTTCAAACACATCGGGATTCTTTTTGTGAGGCATGATACTCGAACCGGTGGTGAATTCCGCGGGCAATGTAATAAAACCAAAATTCTGGGAGTTGAACAAACAAGCATCGTAAGCCAGTTTGGCAATAGTACCTGCTACCGAAGCCAGGGCGCAGGCCGTGGTCTTTTCCATTTTCCCCCTGCCCATTTGAGCGTACACGACGTTGTAGTTCAAGCCTTCAAAACCCAACAACTCGGTGGTAAGGCTCCTGTTCAATGGAAAAGAAGAGCCATAGCCGGCAGCCGAGCCCAAGGGGTTACGGTTGCAAATCTTAAAGGCAGCCTGCAGCATCTGTACGTCATCCACGAGTGATTCGGCATAGGCTCCAAACCAGAGTCCGAATGAGGAGGGCATGGCTATTTGCAGATGTGTGTAGCCCGGCATCATCACCTTTTTGTAACGTTCGCTCAATTTTATAAGCAGTTCAAACAAAGCATGGACGGCTTCGAGGAGTTCCTCCAGCTTGTGGCGGGTGAAAAGCCTGAGATCTAGCAAGATCTGGTCGTTTCTGGAACGCCCGCTATGAATTTTTTTGCCGAGGTCTCCCAGTTTGCGGGTGAGCATATGCTCCACCTGGGAATGTACATCCTCCACACCTGCTTCAATGGTGAACTCTCCTGCTTGGATTTGTTCGGAAATTTCCCGTAGCCCTTGCTGCAACAAGGGAAGTTCTTCCGGCGAAATCAGCCCGATTTGTTCCAGCATACGCACATGGGCCACAGAGCCCAACACGTCAAATTCGGCCAGATAAAGATCCATCTCCGGGTCTTTCCCGGTAGTAAAGCGCTCGATGTCCTTATCTACTTCGGTGTTTTTTTGCCAAAGTTTCATGGCTTTTGGTATGAATATTCGGTCAACAGGTCCAGGATTTTGTCCAAACCGGTTTGAACGGAAGGGGACAAAATATTTTTCAACATAAAAGGAAGATCGGCCTCCAGGCTGATTGTCAGCAGGCAGGCGGCGGGATTCTCCTCTTCAATACTAACGATAGCGTTAAAATCGATGGGCGATTGCTCTGCCTTTATTTTGATCGCAGAACAGGGGATTCGTTCCGAGATACGTACAACAATTTCGCCCACGCCATAGCTGTCTACAACAAACCGGCAGGAATCGGCATCAAATTCAAAACCTCGCAGTTGACTCTCGGATATCTTTTTTTTGATCTTTCCGAGCTGGTTCCAATCGGAAAGAACCTCAAAAACCCTGGAGGCAGGAGCTGCAATTCTGCCGGTTTGTGTTTTAAATTCAGTCATCGGCTTCTCTATTGTATCCTGGGTTGCCAATTGGCCGGATCTTTGCGCCAGATTTGCAGAGTCCTTACTTCGGCATCGCTTATATAATTTGTTTCCAGGGCTGTTTCCAAAATAGTATCGTAATTGCACAAAGTAGTCAATTCCACTTTGGCTTGCTTGAAACGCTCGGCTGCCACATCAAATCCATAGGTAAAGATGGCTACCATTCCTATTACTTCGCTGCCATCCTTACGTATGGCTTCCACCGCTTTGAGGCTGCTGCCGCCTGTTGAGATAAGGTCTTCGATAACAACCACCTTCATGCCGGGTTTCAAGTCACCTTCGATCATATTTTCCAGGCCGTGATCCTTGGGCGAAGAACGTACATAAACAAAAGGCAGGCCCAGTTCTTCGGCTACCATGGCTCCCTGAGCAATAGCTCCGGTGGCTACACCGGCAATGGCATCCACTTGTTCGTATTTTTCACGAATGATGCGAGCCAGTTCAATTTTTATGAAATTCCTGAGTTGAGGATATGAAAGGGTTTTACGATTGTCACAATAAATGGGCGATTTCCAGCCCATGGCCCAGGTAAAGGGATTGGAGGGCTGCAGCTTCACAGCCTTAATCTTCAATAACTTCTCTGCAATTAGTTTTTCCAATGTTTTCATCTTAAAGGGTTATGTAATTAGAACAGGTAATTCAGACCTATATAGGTTCCAAGTCCGGCTCCGTCTTGTTTGTTGAATGCTTTTCCAAAATCGGCCGAGAGTACAAAATTTTCGTTCATGGCAATTTTGAGGCCCAAGCCCGCAGAGTGATGCAAACCGTCCTTGTCTGCAAAATACACAGGATTGGCCGTCAAAACCGATTCATTCCAATCGATAGGATCAATTATAAAACCGGCATCCCAAAAATAATTGGTCCCTATGTAAAAGTTCTGGTTGAGCCAGCGAAAATTGATCATTTTCCAGCGCAATTCTACGTTTGCCAGCGCAAAGGCATCGCCCACCACCCTGTTTTGTAAAATACCGCGCAGAGTTGAGTTACCGCCTAAACCGGTGGTAACAGTCCGGGTGGCAAAAGTGGAGATCAATTGAGGTTTGCGATAAAAGGGAGCTGCCTTATTGCCGATCTTGCCCTGCACACCAATTCGTAAAACAGCATTCAGCCGGTTCTTGATCAGCGACTGATACTGACGATGCATCACAATGTAATTAACATACGGGCTTTGGTTGAGCAAAGGGGGTGCAATTTCGAGCAGTGCTTCGGTAAAGATGCCTTTATCGGGATTGGTTTTGGCGTTACGACTGTCGTACATAAAACCGGCCTTCAAGAGGTTGAGTGTTCCGCCATGTTGCTCGTCGGAACTGATCAGCCCCCATTCTACGTATTTCTGATACAAGCCCGGCCTGTCGGGAATCTGTTCTTCGACAGGTTTACCCTTATTGAGTTTCTCGCGATTGACCGGGGCTATGCTATAATTGTATAAACCATAACCCAGCAGCCACTTTAAATTATCCACCAGAAAATCTCCCTGAAAATCGGCCATTAACTGGAATTTATTTTGATCCATTTTATAAAAGGCCGGATTGGCAGCCGTCGAATCGACGTTGTAAACCGAGCGGAATCCGTTAAAACCATAGAAATCCTGCATCAGATTGGTCATATACGACAAATCAATAAAACTCCGTACCCCTTTTATAAGTCGGTCCGAATCGTAATAAAGCCGATATACGCCTGTACCTTTGGTATAACGCGATACTTCAAGGTACATGGAATGATCAAAAGCGGGATAACGCGAACCGTCCCCGTAATGAAACAGATTCAGTATGACTCCATACTGAAAACCCAAATCTGAACTGTAAGAAACGGCCGGCAATGCTCCCAGGTTAAATCCAGACTTAATAATGTCTTCAGCACGGGAATGGATGAACAAACCAAATATCAAAAAGGTCATCAGGATCGTTTTCTTTCTCATAGTGGTCGTAATTAATGAGTTGACCTTTTTGCTCAGATCTTCTCAGGCTGTTTAAAATTAAGGACAAAAGTAAAGATATTTTGCAATATTCAAAGACAGTATCACAAAGAATTAAGCCAGGGCTAAAGCAAAAAAACTCAGCCTGAGCCCACCGGCTTCCAGTAAAGCATTTCCACAGGCCTCCATGGTAGAGCCGCTGGTTAAAACATCGTCCACCAGCAAAACATGTTTACCGGCAAGTCTGTCATGGCTGCTTAGCCTGAAAATCTGCTGCACATTCCGGCTTCGTTCCCAAAGGCCACGCCTTGTTTGGGTAGGATTTTCCACAACACGTTCGAGAGAACCGGTATCAACGGGCAAGCCGCTGTGATGAGCCAGGCCCCTTGCAATAAGTTCACTTTGGTTATAACCCCTCCACCGCTCTTTGTTTTTGTGCAAAGGAACTGGCAGAATCAGGTCTATCTGCTCGAAAAAGCCTTGCCTGGCCAGTTGCATTCCGGCGTATTTTCCAAGATAGAAGGCCAGCTGTCGGTTGGATTTATACTTAAAACTCTCCATCAGCAACTGCACCTGCGATTCCTTTTGATAATGAAAGGCAGCAGTAGCCTTTTCGAAAGGCAATTTTCCCCAAAACCGTTCACAGACAGTATTTTGACGCTCAGAATGGAAACGTGTGCGCGGCAAGGCATAAAGACAGGCCGAACAAAGATGTTCTTCGCCGGCAATAAGGTTTCTGCCACACACAACACAGAGAGGGGGATAAAGCAGATTTAATAGTTCTTTGATAACTCCAGGCATTGATTTATAAGATCGGGTTCAAAGCCTCTGCTGTAGGCAAACCTAAGAATCTTGGCCTTTTTTTCGTAAGCCTCCAGACCGGCAAAGTGCTTTTGTTTTTCTTTAATTAAAGCTTTAAGCAAGTCGAGGTATTCATCCCCGGGTATTTGCTCCATCGCTTCCTGAATATCGGCCTCGGCAAGGCCTTTTTGTCTTAGCATGTAGCGGATTTTAATCCTGCCCCAGCGGCTGAAGCGAAACTGGTCCATGGTATAGGCCCTGGCATATCTTACATCGTTTAGGTAATTGTCCTTGCGCAAGTTTTCGAGCAAGCGTTTGGTTGAGGCCTTATCCAGCTTATATTTCGCCAGCTTGTTCAAGACATCCCCGGAGCAACGCTCCGCTTTGGAGCAATAATGCTGTGCCCAATTAAGCGCCTGCGAATAATTATCCATGGTATTTACTGGCTTTTATCATTCGGTCGCGGCCGGAAATATCCTGCCGGAGGACTATTTCTTCGAAGCCGGCCTCTTTGAACAGTTGGTAGGTTTCCCTGCCGTAATAAATGCTGATTTCTACATACAAGCTCCCCCCGGGTTTAAGAATTCCGGCAGTCAGGCCTGCCAGCGCCCGGTAAAAGACCAGGGGATCGTCGTCGGGCACAAACATAGCCAGAGCAGGTTCATGTTCGAGCACTCTTTTTTCCATTTTAAGGGCTTCGGCTGTAGTTACATAGGGAGGATTGCTCACAATAATATCATACACCGGAGCCCGGGGCCCGGGATTATAACTGAACAAATCCTGTTCGGTAAATTTTACATCCAGCCCGAGGTCTGCAGCGTTTTTGCGGGCCAAAGCCAGAGCGGCGGGCGATATATCCCAGCCTTCAACCTGCATACCGGGCAAATGTTTCGCCAATGCCAGTGATATGCAGGCGCTGCCGGCACCCACGTCCAAAATCCTGCCTTCTTTGCCCTCGTTGTCGCTGATTATCCATTCCACCAGCTCCTCGGTTTCGGGCCGGGGAATCAGTACCGCGGAATTAACACTAAGCCTAAGGTCGTAGAAATAAGCCACTTCTGTTATATACTGCAACGGCTCGCCTTCCGCCAGACGCCCCAGTTTTTCGTGTAACTGTTGCCTTAGTATAGCTGAAATTTTAGTATCTTTGCCGGCATAAATATCATTTTTCGAAAAGCCACAGCAATCCTCCAGCAAAGCATACGACAACTGCCTGATTTCTTCGGGCCGGTAATGTTCTTTCAGGCTTTGGGCCGCATAGCTGAGGAAAGTTTGCATGGTTAACAATTTGTTTACAAAAATAATGCATTTATCCTTGCTCCACAACACCACTACTGATAAAAATCCTGAGACTCTCTACATGCGACGTTGCCTGCAACTCGCGGCCAACGGGCGCATCAGCTGTTCTCCCAATCCTATGGTCGGAGCCCTGTTAGTGCATCAAAACACCATAATCGGCGAAGGCTGGCATCACAGGACCGGCGAAGCACACGCGGAACCTCAGGCCATACAGGCAGTAAAAAACCAGGAGCTGCTTGGGGAATCGACACTCTACGTCAACCTGGAACCCTGTTCCCATTTCGGGAAAACCCCTCCCTGCACCGATCTGATCATCAGGAAAAGAATTCCCCGGGTAGTGATCGCCTGCCAGGATCCTTTCCCCGGTGTCTGCGGACAAGGCATAGCCAAATTAAAAGCCGCGGGCATAGAAGTGGAGCTGGGCCTTGAAGCAGAGGCTGCCCGCTACCTGAACAAACACTTTTTTTGCTATTACCAAAAGAAAAGACCATACATAACATTGAAATGGGCCCAGACAGCTGATGCCTATTCTGATTACATTCGCCAGCCGGGAGACGGGCAAAAGCCTTTACAAATTTCAAGTGCCTACGGTCAGGTGCTGGTTCATAAGCTCAGAGCAGAATCCGACGCCATTATGATTGGCTCGCGTACAGCACTGCTGGACAATCCCCGTCTGACGCTGAGGCACTGGCCCGGGCAGCATCCCTTACGGATTGTGGTGGATCGTAAAAATACCCTGCACAAAGATACCCTGTTACTTAACGATGAATTCCCCTGTCTGATTCTTACGGAAAATTTTTCAGATCGCCACGGCAACAAAGAATGGCTGGCTACAGACGGGTACAACTCAGGCAATATGCTCGGGGATATACTGACCATACTGCATGCACGCAATATTCACAGCCTGTTGGTTGAAGGAGGCAGCACCCTGCAAAAAGCTTTTTTGGAGGCCGGGCTTTGGGATGAAATTCAGGTTGAGACCTGGCATAATACCATAGGACGCGGACATAAGGCCTTGCACATTCCCGAAGATCAGTTGAGAGTCTGCAGCATCTTAAGCACAAGTATTCCGTCCGAAAACAGGACCATAACGCATTATCTCCGTAAACACTAAGCAGAAAGGCTGTTATCGGACTAATTATTCATAAAAAAACAGTTATTTGCATTTAAAGCTGAAATTCTTCTTACTTTTGCGCTTAATTTTTGGAGCTGAATGAAGAAACTACTATATAGTATCAAGAAAAAAGTCCGCTTGTTGGTATTGCTCAGCCCTGTACTGCTGGGTATTCCCTCCTGCAATAATTTTGAGGATCAATCGCTTTCCCTGGCCAATGTTCAACATTTTGGTTTTGATTCTGTCCCGGAAATTGCCGACTACATTTTTTACGTTGACAATTTTGCCGGACTTATTTACAATATTGATTCCCTGCCTTTTAAAACACGGATTGATTCGCTGATTCCCAGCATTGTTTTCTTTTCCTCCAACGGTGATGTGCTTATCAACGACACTTTGCTCTGGGAGTCCGGCGATGTGTTGGATTTCAGCCTTCCCATATCCCTGACAAATACTTCTGACGACGGTAAACACCAAAAGAAATACCAGGTTAAAGTAAATGCCCATCAGATCAACCCCGACTCTATGGTAATGAATGCCCTGAGCAGCCAATTCCCGACGGTTTCCTCCCGAAATAAAACCATTTTATACAATGGCTTGTTCAAGGCCTTTTTTGCCCCCGATACAGGTTCTGTAATCAGTTATACGTCGACCGATCAAGGCCTTAGTTGGTCGGCAGATGCTCCGTTATCCGGGCTGAACGATACTATTTTCATTCAGAGCCTCACTGAATTCAAGGGGCAATATTACCTCTTGGGGAAGCAAGGAAAGCTGTATTATTCCGCTGATCTGAATCAATGGTCCGGCTCTGCAGACAGTACCAAAGTTGTAAGCCTCTATGGTAAATTGGAAGGCCGCAAATTCCTCAGCGAAGATGTGTTGGTCGGAATCATAACAGACAACAACGGAGATTTGCGCTTTGCCCGCTTTACGGGAGAATCCGAAGGTTGGGAATACGGCACTGTCATTCCCGGAAATTTTCCCCTAAGCGAATATGCCCTTACCCAATACAAAACAGTAACCGAAGTTCCCTATATCAGTCTGCTTGGGGGTAAAAACGATTTAGGAACGTTGAACGGAGACAGCTGGAGTACCATGGACGGCCTATACTGGATCAAAGTCAACACTAAGCCTCTGCTTATTGAACCCAGGCAAGGTGCCTCCTTATTTTATTACGACGATAAAATGTTTTATTACGGTGGACTCAACAGCCAGGGAGTTGGAGACAGCACCTTGTACGTTTCGGAGAATCACGGCATGACTTGGTCGGCAGCCGATACCATACTTCAGTTTTACAATATAAACGAAGGATTGGCTTATCAACATGTTTTTATAGAAGAAGGCAAGTATATATGGATTTTCGGCGGAGAATCCGGCAGCATCTCAAATAAAGTGTGGAAAGGCAACATTCACAGAAAATTATTTCCCCAGAAATAAACATGCCTGCAAAATGAATTCAGCTTTTTTGCGTTAGAATATGAGATGTAACAGCAATTAATAGCATGACAGGACGAAGAGCATTCTTTTCGATTTGTATATTCCTCTGCTCAGTAGCAATATACGGGCAGAGTTATCGTATGGAAATCGGCGGCCTGGGAGGCGGTTCGTTTTACACGGGCGATGCCAACCAGACCAGGCTTTTCGAGGAAGTACATCCTGCTTACGGGGTATTGATGCGCTATCACCTGAACCGGCGTTTTTCCATAAAAGGGAATTTCCTGAGTGCAGGAATATCGGGCAAAACCACAGACAAACTGGAGCAATATCCGGGAGCCGAAGCCTTGAATTTTTCCCGAAGACTCCTGGATGGAGGCCTGCAATTTGAATTCAATTTTTATGAATTCGGGGCAGCAGATTACTATCCCGGAGCAGGCAAGATTTCCCCTTATGTATTGTGCGGAATAGGACTGACCGGATATAAAACCGATAAAAACGCCCTTACCGCCAATATTCCTTTGGGATTGGGCATTAAGCTGAAATTACCGGCCCGTTTCAACCTGGGACTGGAATGCACCTATCGCATGAGCTTTTCAGATAAGCTGGATTATACAACTCAAACAAGCTTGTTTCAGCTGGATGATCCCTGGATTGCTCAAAGTGCATGGAATAAAAACAAGGACAGCTATTTTGTCCTGGCTTTTTACCTGAGTTATGATCTGTTTTATATAGGATCTAAGTGTTATAAATAAGATGTCTGGAATAGAAAAAATAGATAAATCGACTCTGCCAAAACATGTTGCCATTGTAATGGACGGCAACGGACGTTGGGCCAAAAGCCGTGGCAAAGATCGCATTTTCGGCCATTCCGAAGGGATTAATTCTGTTCGTGCCGTGGTTGAGGCGGCTCGCGAGCTGGGACTTTCTTATTTGACCTTATATGTTTTTTCGACAGAAAACTGGAATCGTCCTAAAAAAGAAGTCAACGCGCTGATGCGGCTTATGATGGAAACCATCGATCGCGAAACCGGCGATTTAATCAAAAATAGCGTCCGGGGTTTGGTGGTTGGAGATTTAGACAGGCTCGACAAGGATATTCAGAATAAAATTCAGCAATTTATGCATAATACAGCTCAGGGCAAAGAGCTGAATTTAGTACTTGCTTTGAGTTATTCCTCTCGCTGGGAAATTATAGAAGCAGTAAAAGGCATCGCCAAAGCTCTGTCCGAAGGAAGAATTCTTGAACAGGAGCTGGATGAAGATCATTTTTCGAAATATCTTTGCACTGTCGGCATTCCCGACCCGGATTTATTAATCCGCACCGGAGGTGAAATTCGTATCAGCAACTTTATGCTGTGGCAGGCTGCTTATGCCGAATTGTATTTTACCGAAACAGCCTGGCCTGAATTCAGGAAAGAAGCTTTTTATAAAGCCATTATCGAATATCAGTCCAGAGAAAGACGCTTTGGGAAAACAAGTGAACAACTAACAAATAAAAGACCTTGAACAAGACTCACTCTATAATATACAGGCTATTAACCGGCTTTTTATGTATCTTCTGCGCTTTACCTGCACTTGTTGCACAACAAGAGGCCTTGCCGGAGATATATTATTCCTATCCCAGAGAATTAAAGATAGCAGGTATTGCTGTTGAAGGCATAGATAATTACGATGATTATGTGTTGATTGGGCTATCCGGATTGACCGTAGGCCAAATAATACGAGTCCCCGGGAGCGAAACCAGCGAAGCCGTGAAACGCTTTTGGAGGCATGGCCTTTTTTCGGATGTCAAAATAATAGCTGACAAAATTGAAGGTAACGAAATATGGCTCCGCATTGTTCTCAGCCCCCGGCCCCGAATTTCGAAAATCAATTACAACGGGATGAAGAAATCCGAGATTGAGGAACTTGAGCCCCGTCTGAATATGATTGTGGGCAATCAGATTACCCCCAACATTATTGACAGAGCAGAAATACTGATAAAAAAACACTACGACGGCAAAGGCTACAAAAATGCCGGTGTCAGTGTACTGCAACGCGACGATCCCGAATCAAAGGATCAGGTCATCGTTGAAATCAATGTTGATAAGCAAGATAAAGTCAAGGTCAATCAGTTGATTATCGAAGGAAACGAAGCTTTTTCCGACGGCAAAGTCAAGTGGGCCATGAAAAAGACGAACGAAAAAAACAAGCTGATCAACTTTTTCAGGACCAAAAAGTTTGTAGACACCGAATACCTGAACGACAAAATCGCCTTAATTGAAAAATACAACGAACACGGATACCGCGATGCCGTCATTGTAGAAGATACCATTTACCGCTTTGACGACAATACTGTCAATATCTACCTGAAAGTTGACGAAGGTCGTCAATACTTTATCCGTGACATACGCTGGGTAGGCAACACCATTTATTCTTCCGAAGAACTGAATTTGAGGCTTCAGATAGAAAAAGGCGATGTCTACAATCAAAAAAGGCTTACCGAACGCCTACAGCAATCGCCCGACGAAGACGCCATAACCGACCTTTATATGGACAGAGGCTACCTCTTTTTTCAGGCTATACCTATGGAAGTAGCTGTGGCAGAAGACTCCATTGATTTGGAAATCAGGCTCAGCGAAGGCCAGCCGGCCAGCATACGGCGGATAAATATCAACGGTAACGACCGGCTCTACGAACACGTCATCCGGAGAGAGCTCTATACCAAACCGGGAGAACTGTTCAACAAAGCCGCCTTAATGCGCTCGGCCAGGGAAATTGCCCAAACAGGGCATTTCGATCCCGAGACCATGGGCATCAATCCCATTCCCAACGAAGACGGCACGGTAGACATCGATTTGAACCTTACCTCCAAATCAAACGACCAGGTGGAATTTTCTCTGGGTTGGGGAAGTACAGGTATAGTGGGATCAATCAGTCTGAAATTTACCAACTTTTCCATGCGAAATCTGCTAAGGCTGGATGAAGGGATTTTGCCTCAGGGAGATGGACAAACCTTTAGTATTACCGGCCGTACCAATGGGCAATATTACCAATCTTACAGTTTCTCGTTTATGGAACCCTGGCTGGGCGGGAAAAAACCCAACTCTTTTTCTTTCTCGGGTTACTACTCTTATCAAACAGGCGTAAGCGACAGATATTACGAGAATTACTACAACAATTACCTGATGAATTATGCCTCTTACGGCAATACTTACGATTACGGCGATTATTACCTGACAGAGATGGACCCCACCAAATACATACAAATGTGGGGCTTGTCTGCCGGTTTGGGTACCAGGTTAAACTGGCCGGATGACTATTTTCAATTGTTCTCGGAATTTTCGTATCAGCACTACAACCTGCAAAATTGGATGTATTTCCTTATTACAAACGGCCGGAGCAACGACCTGAGCCTCAACTTTACCCTGAGCAGAAACTCCATAGATAATCCTCTGTACACTCGCTCAGGCTCTTCCTACTCTTTATCGTTGGGGATTACCCCCCCATATTCTCTGCTTGACAACAAAAGCAACGAGGATTACAAAAAAATGAACAGCCAGGAACTCTACAACTGGATAGAATACTACAAGGTTCGTTTCCGCTCCAGAACCTATACCCCCCTGAGCGGAAACCGGAAATTGGTCATGGCCACTCGTTTTGATATTGGTTTGCTCGGTGCCTATAATCAATACAAAAGATCACCTTTCGGCACCTTCTACATGGGAGGCGACGGTATGACAGGTTACTCCAGCAGCTATGCCTACGATATCATCGCACTCCGTGGATACGGCAACGGCGATCTGGGTGTCGGGTGGCTCTATCAGAGGGTTGGTTTGGAACTGCGCTATCCCTTGTTAATGGAACAATCGGCTACTATTTATGCCTCTGCGTTTTTGGAAGCAGGCAACCTCTGGTCTGATTTCAAGTATTATTCTCCCTTTGAATTGAAACGTTCGGCAGGCGTGGGCGTACGCATATTTATTCCGATAGTAGGATTATTGGGAATAGACTGGGCTTATGGATTTGACCCTGTTGGCACAGAAAGCAAAGCCCATGGTGGTGAATTTCATTTCGTCATTGGGCAGGAATTCTAGAATTTGTTTTAACTTTGACCAGCTTTTAAAGTCAAATACAAAAATTTCGATAGTATGAAAAAAGCAAGTTTATTAATAATCAGTCTGATTATCAGCAGCATGGCTGTATTTGCTCAAAAATACGCCTTAATTGATATGGAATACATTTTTTCGCGTATTCCCGCTTACGAGATGGCCAATGACCAATTGAACCAGGTGTCCAAAAAGTGGCAGGCCGAAGTTGATGCCCTGGCTAACGCAGCCAAAGAGCTATATACCAAGTATCAGGCCGAAATGGTCTATCTTTCGGATGATATGAAAAAGAATAAAGAAGATGAAATCCTGGCTAAAGAAAAAGAGCTGGCCGATTTGAAACGGAAATATTTCGGCTCCGAAGGCGAACTCTATAAAAAACGTGAAAGCCTGCTCACCCCTATTCAGGACGAAATCTACAACGCTGTCAAGGAGCTGGCCGAAGAGCAATCCATTATGTTGATACTGGATCGGGCTTCCGGGGTCAACATTGTCTTTGCCTCTCCATCGATAGACATCAGCGACCAGGTTTTAAAAAAATTGGGCTATTAATCCAAAGCCCCTGACTAATTGGATAACACTTTTTATTATCAATACACAAATACGACGTTATGTATAAACATTTTATTATTGCTGTCTTATGTTTTTTGCCCTTACTGGCAGTTGCTCAGGAATTCGGTTATATCAACAGAGCAGACGTATTTCAGGCCATGCCCGAAACAACGGAAGCCATGAAAAAATTAGATGATTTGGCAAAAAATTACGAGGACGAATTACTTATCATGCAGGAAGAGTATCAAAAGAAAGGTTCTGAATTTGTTGCCCAGCGAGACAGCTTGCCTGAATCAATTCGTATTCGCCGTATGACAGACATTCAAGACCTGGAACAACGCATACAAAGTTTTTATGGGGATTCACAGGAAGATATTCAACGCCAACAACAGGAACTGATTGTTCCGATTAACGAAAAATTGACCAAAGCGGTACAAGCTGTCGGCGAAGAACTCAATATGGTTTATATCTTTGACATTTCGGCCAATATGGGCCTGATGTACTGGTCACCGTCCAAATGTAAAGACGTCACTCCGATGGTTAGGGCTAAACTGGGTCTTAAATAACCATTCTCCGGGATGAACGCAAAGCCGATAGGTGTATTTGATTCCGGCTATGGCGGTCTGACCATACTGGAAGAATTTCGTCGCAAACTCCCACACTACGATTATATCTATCTGGGAGACAACGCGCGAACCCCTTACGGTAATCGTTCTTTTGAATTGGTAAATCAATTCACTTTAGAGGCAGTCCGATACTTGTTCGGGCAGGGTTGCCGTCTGATTATTCTGGCCTGCAACACGGCCTCGGCTAAAGCTTTGCGCAATATACAACAACATTATCTTCCCGGACTGGAACAAAACAGCAGGGTGTTGGGAATATTGCGGCCAACGGCTGAAGCGCTGGGTTCCCTGACAAAATCGGGGCACGTGGGTTTGGTAGGAACACAGGGTACAGTGCAATCGGGTTCCTACCCCATCGAAATCCACAAATTATTTCCCCACATTCAGTTGGAGTCAGAAGCCTGCCCAATGTGGGTGCCGCTGGTCGAAAACGGAGAACACGAAAGCCCGGGTGCTTCTTATTTTGTCAAGAAACACCTTGATCGTCTTTTCGGACGCGATCCGCTCATCGACACCCTGGTTCTGGCCTGTACCCATTATCCCCTTCTAATCAATCAAATACGCAGGCATTCTCCGCCTGAAGTACGAATAGTTACTCAAGGCAGGCTGGTGGCTGAAAGTCTGAGCGATTATCTACGGCGTCATCCCGAAATTGAGGAGCTATGCTCCAAAGGCGGGAGTTGTCGTTACCTGACTACCGAAGCCGAAGAAAAGTTTCAGGAAATGGCCTCAGTCTTTAGCCATACTTCGATAAGTGTTCAACAAGTTCATCTGAATTCCCTCTGACGCATGGCTTCGAAGCTGAGTACAGCCGTCGATACCGACACATTCAGAGAATCTATGTATCCCCGCATGGGAATTTTGATGCGTTCATCGGCATTATTGAGCCAGAAGGGGCTCAGCCCGTCGGCTTCTGTTCCCATTACAATGGCTGTGCTGTTGCGCATATCTGTCTTGTGATACCATTGTGAAGTCTGCAATTCCGCGGCCAGAATTTTGATCCTATGGAGTTTCATCCAATCCAGAGCCTGTTGCGAGCTGCAAACGGCGGTCTGCACTGTAAACAGACAGCCGACGCTGGACCGTACCACATTGGGATTGTACAGGTCACACAAAGGGTCGCAAACAATAACAGCGTCCACAGCCGCAGCATCGGCCGTACGTAAAATAGCCCCCAGGTTTCCGGGCTTTTCGACAGCTTCCAGCACTATGATAAAAGGATGTGCCGATAAAACCAGTTCTTCAAGCAGATGGGACTTAGGCCTGAGCGTGGCAAGCAAGCCATCGGAACCTTCTCTGTAAGCTAACTTTTCGAAAACAGGCAGGGAAAGTTCGGTTTTGATCTCGTCGGCTAATTCCCCTGCCAGCGTTGTATAGTCGCTTTGAGCATAAAGTTCGGTGCAAATAAAAAGCTGTTCCGGGCGATATCCTTTGCTCAGAGCAAGTTGGATCTCTCGAGCACCTTCGACCAATACCAAGGCTTGTTCTCTGCGCTCTCTGGCTTTGGCCTGCAAACGCAACAATTGCTTTATCTTAGGATTTTGCAGGCTGCTTATTCGTTCCATGCCTTATAAGTTAGGGAAAATTAGAAGCCCAAATATACGTGATATTTGTTACATTTGTGTTGATTAATTTTACAGGCTATGCAAACAGCGAGTAACAGGGGTCATTGGCAGGAATATGAATTGATAGATACAGGGGGATTCGAAAAACTGGAACGCTTCGGCCCTTATATTTTGCGCCGGCCCGAGCCACAAGCCATCTGGCCGAAAAAGATGAGCGAAAAGGAATGGCTATCACTGCCTGACGCCAGTTTTGTGAGAACTTCAGCTAACAAAAATTCACGAACTGATCACTTTTCCGAAAGCAACGAACGAGGAGAATGGCAGCGTAAACCTCACATGCCCGGGCAATGGTTTGTCAATTACGAATACAAACAATTAAAACTACGTTTTCGGCTGGGAATGACTGCATTCAAGCATGTAGGATTGTTCCCGGAACAAGCTTCGAACTGGAATTTCATTTACGACAGCCTGCTGCAGGAGCAGGGGCCGAAGCAGCAAAGGCCGAAGCAACAAGCTCAGCAAAGTCAGCTACAGCAGGCCTCGGTACTTAATCTGTTCGCTTACACCGGCGGGGCTTCACTGGCTGCCAAAGCCTGCGGAGCGGACGTCAGCCACCTGGACTCGGTAAAACAAGTGGTAAGTTGGGCCAGGGAAAACATGGAGGCCAGCGGACTGGATACAATTCGCTGGATAGTGGAAGATGCACTGAAATATGTACGCAGGGAAGCCAGAAGAGGTAAAAAATATCAAGGCCTCATCCTTGATCCGCCTGCCTACGGCAGAGGGCCCGAAGGAGAAAAATGGATGTTGGAAGAAGGCATCGTTCCTCTGATGGAAGCTTGCCGCGAACTACTCGATCGCAAAAGGGCATTCCTTATTCTCAATTTGTACTCCTTGGGCTTTTCTTCATCCATTGCTCATAATTTGATCGGGGAATATTTTCCCTACGCACAAGACATTGAATCGGGTGAACTCTCTATCAACGACCAGGCCGGCCGTTGTTTGCCTTTGAGTGTTTATGCCCGGTTTTCACATATAGAACTATGAAAAAACTGGTAGTATTGACCGGCGCAGGCATGAGTGCCGAAAGCGGCATCAAAACCTTTCGCGGATCTGGCGGTTTATGGGAAGAATA
>CAZNQD010000013.1:0-13018 GCA_964575345.1 uncultured Bacteroidales bacterium | reverse complement strand
CTGCTGCATCTTGTCCCCGGGCGGAGCCCTTCGTACGTGATAGATCCCGAAGAACTAACTTTATGCAGATTCCCGGGTATTAAGCATATTAAATTAAGTGCCTCTGAGGGCATTAGAAAGCTGCATAAGCTGCTTTTGGAGCAGAAATAACTTTAGTATCCGGCTGTGCGGGTAAACTTTTTTTTATAACTTTGCCCTTCACTTTCATTAATCATAGCAGATGAAAAATATATTTTTTATATCAGTCCTGCTTATCTTACTACAGGCTTGTTCAAACAAGACCAACTTCATTGTGGAAGGCAATATTGAAAATGCAGAAAACAAGACCTTGTATTTTGAATCGTTTGGCTTGAGCAACACTTCTATAATTGATTCTGTAGTATTGGATGAAACGGGTAATTTCAGATTCAAAGCCCCTCTGCCTGAATATCCCGACTTCTATCGTCTGCGCCTGGACAGGCAACGCCTCTTTCTGGCTGTTGATTCACAAGTGCATGTTAACATCAAAGCCTCTGCAGAAAATTTTTCGACCGGCTATCAGGTAAGTGGCTCTGACTATTGTGTTCAAATGCAGGAACTCGCTTTATTGCAAAGCAATACCCGGAGACAATACGACTCCATCAAAAGCCTTTTCAACAACAAGGAAATAGAAGAAGAAGTTTACATCGATCTGGTGTTGAATTGCATTGACGAACATAAAAAACAGGCCCAACAGTATATTTTTTCCAATCCGGCTTCGCCTGTAGCCTACTTTGCTCTATTCCAGCGCATTCATAAATTGCTGATTTTCGATCCCTATTCCGACAAAGACAATCGTCATTTTGCGGCCGTAGCCACTGCCTGGAACGTGCATTTCCCCCATGCTGACAGAACCAGACAGCTTGTTAATCTGACCATGCAGGGCATGAGCAGCATTCGTAGGCAGCGAAACACACCCGAAGACATTCCCATTATTGAAATAGATGCCTTAAAGTATTTCGAAATTAACTTACCCAATGTTTTTGGACAAAATATTCCCTTGTCCAGCCTTGAAGGCAAGGTAATATTGTTAGACTTTACCGCGTTTCAGGCAGACTACTCGGCAGCCCGTACCATTGAAATGAGAGAGTTGTACAAAAGATACGAAATCTACGGTTTTGAAATATACCAGGTTTCGCTCGATCCCGACGAACATTTCTGGAAAACCGGTGCCTTGAATTTACCCTGGATCTGTGTCCGCGACAAGAACCTGCTCAATTCTGCTTATCTGTCGATGTATAACGTCAGCAACTTACCCGCCTACTTTCTTATTGACAGGCAGGGAAATCTGGCAGACAGAGATGAAACTATACAAAATTTGGACGAAGCCATACAAAAGCTGCTTTAAATCCAAAGATTTAGTTAAACAAAAAAGCCACTTTTATCCTGCTATGTTTTAAAACAGGGCTGAAAATTTTTTATATCACCGGGAATTACATATCTTTGAACCTCATTTTGAGAGGAGTTCCGGCTGTTTGCCGGGATTCTTTTTGTTTAATCCCTTTGAACGTTTAGGTTTCGACTATGGCAACAAATTACATGACCGAAAATGGTCTGAACAAATTGAAAGAAGAACTGGAGCACCTGGAAACAGTAGAACGGCCCTACATCGCAAAACAAATAGCAGAAGCGCGCGACAAAGGCGATCTTTCGGAAAATGCCGAATACGACGCCGCCAAAGATGCTCAGGGAATGTTGGAAATGAAAATTGCCAACCTTAAAGAATTAATCCGTAATGCCCGTATTCTGGACGAAAGCAAAATCAGTACCGACACGGTGCAAATCCTCACCAGTGTTCATCTTCTCAATCTGAAAACAAATCAGGAAATTCAGTATACCATTGTGCCAGACAGCGAAGCCAATCTCAGGGAAAAGAAAATTTCGGTCAGCTCACCCATTGCCCAGGGCCTTTTCGGCAAAAAAGAAGGAGAAGTAGTCGACATTATAGTGCCCGCCGGCACTATGACCTACAGAATCAAAAAAATTGAACACGCAAAATAATACAGTTATGGCCAGTATTTTCAGCAAAATAGCAAAGGGCGAAATTCCCTCTTACAAAATTGCAGAAGACGAACATTTTTTTGCCTTTCTGGACATACATCCCCTGATGCCGGGACATACACTGGTGATACCCAAAAAAGAAACAGATTACCTGTTCGATATTGACGACCAGGAACTGGCAGCCATGATGGTCTTTGCCAAAAAGATTGCTTTGGCGCTTAAAACCGCCATCCCCTGCAAACGCATAGGAATGGCCGTAGTTGGTATGGAAGTCCCTCACGCACACATCCACCTGATACCCATAAACAAAGAGACAGATATGCTTTTTTCGAAGCCCAAACTCCATCCTACAGCGGAGGAAATGAGTGCTATAGCCGAAAAAATCAACAAGTCTTTGAAACAGCATGCCTAAGCCTTTGCACATCATTACTCCGGTCAAAGACTCTTACGAAACTACCGCCGGAAGCATCAGGGCCATAATGGGATCGGACTTACCCTCTTCCTGTTCTTATACTGTTTACAACGATTTCAGCACGGCGGACAACAAAAAACTCCTCGAAGAATTAGCTCCGGAACTGGGTTTCGGCTTGGTACATCTGGAAGATTTAACGACAAAACCCTCGCCCAATTATCGGCTGGTATTGCAACTTGCTCAAAAAAAAGCTCTTGAAGCGGGAGCAGACCTGATGATCATTGAATCGGACGTCTGCGTTAAACCGGACACTATAAAGAAAATGCATGCTGCCTGTGCCGGCCTTGCCAATCCCGGAGTGGTGGCCGCCGTTACGGTTGATGAAAGTGGAGCTGTCAATTTCCCTTACCTGTATGCCTCCTCTTATCCCTCTTCAACCATCAAAACCCGCAAACGACTGAGTTTTTGTTGCTCTATTTTAAGCAACAGTCTTTTATCAGCCTATGATTTTAAACTCTTGGATCCCGACAAATCCTGGTTTGACGTATTTATTTCACATAAATCGCTAAAGCTTGGTTTCAACAATTACCTGATAACCGGGCTGCCCGTACTGCACCGGCCACACAGCAGCAGGCCATGGAAACAATTGAAATATTCGCAGCCCTGGAAGTATTACTTCCTGAAGATTCTTAAACAGCGCGACAAAATTTAAAAAGCTGTTTATTTTACGACATGACTATGGAAAAGCCTTTGATCTCTGTAATAGTCCCTGTTTACAATATGGAAGCCTATCTGGCAGAATGCATCGATTCCATCCTGAAATCGGGCTATTCCCCTTTTGAACTCATTATTATGGACGATGGCTCCACAGACAAGTCGTTAGAGATAGCCCTTGAATATGCAGCAAAATACCCCAACATCAAGGCACAAACCCAGGCCAATGCCGGGGTGTCTGCAGCAAGAAACGCAGCCATTGCACTGGCGGAGGGTAATTATATACTGCCTGTTGACGCAGACGACCTCATACATAAGGATTATTTAGAAAAAGCCGTCGAGGTGTTGCAAAAGCAGGCCTCGGTAAAGGCCGTTACCGCCAGGGCTGAATTTTTCGGCGATAAAACCGGAGAATGGCTACTGCCGGATTATACTCCCGCTTTGCTGGCCCGAAAAAACATGCTAAGCGTCTGCACCATGTTTCGCAAAAGCGACTGGGCTGCCTGCGGTGGTTTTTGCACTTATATTCCCGGGCGCGAAGACTGGGATTTCTGGATTTCAATGCTCAAAAACGGCGGTGAAGTGGCACGCCTGAACTTCACCGGCTTTTATTATCGCTACAGAGCAAGTTCCAAAAGGGTAAGCGACAGAAATAAAAAGAAACAAATCATCGATATCCTGAATCAGCGCCATGCGGATTTTTTCAAAAGAGAGCTCAAGGGGAAGTTGCATTTTAACAGGACTTATTCCAAATTTTTTAATTCAATAAACAACTTACTCGAATACAAAAAAATAATTCTCCACGAGGATTACAAAAATCTGCGTCCCTTCATATCCTCTCTGCCCGAACAATTTGATACATCGGGAGAGTTGATGTTTCAAGCCAGAAACACCATAAAGAGTTACTGCGTCCAGGGCATGGATCTTGTGGTAAAGTCCTATGGTAATCCCTTGTTTATCAATAGAATTATTTACGGAAACATTAGAGCTTCCAAAGCTAAAAGAGCCTATAAATATGCCCTGAAACTCAGGAGTTACGGCATCAACACTCCTCAACCCCTGGCCTATATTGAAATTAAAAAAGGCCTGATTTTATATAAGAGTTTTTTTATCAGCCAAAAATCGACCTTCCACAATCACCTTTACGATCTTTGTGCCGAAACCCCGGCCGAAGAAGTCGATAAGCTGGCGAGAGGAATCGCCGTCTTTACGGCTAAACTCCACGACTTGGGCATTTTGCACAAAGACTATTCTTCGGGAAATCTCTTGTACGAAATAAATAAATATGAAGTGGCTTTGCAGGTAATAGACCTGAATCGGATGCGCTTTGGAAAGGTGGGCCTTAAAAAAGGTTGTAAGAATTTTGAAAGGCTTTGTTTGAACGATGAAATCCTTCGCCGGATTGCAGAAGAATACGCCGAAGCACGCTCCCTTGATAAAGCAGGCTGTGTCAGGGAAGTATTAATACACAATCGAAACCGCCGCTCAAAAAAGCAAGGCCAACATCAAAGCACTTCAAAAACATAGCCTTGCGCCAGACAAAACTCAATGGACCCGGGCAAGGCAGCCTTAAGATTCTTTTCAGCCTTGAGCGAATCGTGAAAAACAATTATAGAACCCTTTCTGACACCTTTTCGTACAATATCAAAGACATCATCGGGGCTTAGTTTGGCATTATAATCGCGGGAAATGACATCCCATTGCACCAATTCATATTTTTTTCTGAGCACTCTGTACTGAGCATAAGTCAATTCGCCGTGAGGAGGACGAAACAAACTACTGCCTATCAGCTTGTCTGCTTTTTCAACATTAGCCAGATAGCCGGCCAGATCTGTTCTGAATGCTCTCAGGTGGTTGTAAGAGTGATTGCCCGTTTTATGCCCTCTGGTTTTGATTTGCTCAAATAATTCGGGATAACGGGCAACGTTCTCGCCTACGCAAAAAAAAGTAGCCTTGATTCCGTAATAATCGAGCGTGTCCAATACCCAGGGTGTTACACCGGGTATCGGACCGTCGTCAAAACTAAGGTAAATCGTTTTTTGGGTAGCAGATTTTCGCCAGGTAATTCCCGGTATCCAATGCAGACAACGACTTAATCCCGTAAACAGCATATTATCTGAGCCGCTGGTATTGCTGATAAAACTGGTTAAAATATTGAGTATTCTTATTAAAAGCCTCCATAAAAGCGATGTCGATTTCGGAAGGCTCTTCCAGAGCGGCGGCTTCGGCAGCAGCGCGTTGATAAAAATTCCTCAGTTCCTGCATCACGTAAAGTTGATTATTGACCGATCTGCCGGAAGCACGCAAAAGAGGATCCCTCAAATTAAAGAACCAATTCAGATTCTGAATACAAAGGTCCATTCCTTTATCAGCAATTTCTAAAGATCTCTTTTTTTCTCCCAGTCCATACAAGACTTCGGCAATTTCGAGCATTCCTGCCATGCCTCCGTCAATAAAGTTGACAGGGACGAGTTCAAGGGGGAGTTCCTCCAGACATTTATCTATAGCCTTCAAAGCCATGTCGTATTTTCCTTCCTGATAAAGAGCTTTGATCAGATAACCATAGTGCTGCCGGTGAGTGCGACACATTCTCAGGTTATTTTCGTCCAGGTAAATATCGGGGTTCTCCTTAATGCCTCCCCAACGGTATTTATTTACCATATTGTCGTACATTTTGTCGGTGTTCGCTGCCCTGTTGCTTTCCAAAGGTGTAATCTTATAAATAATTCCCTCTTGCAGAAAATATCGTTGTAACATAGTCATTTGAACAGGGTCAACGGTTACGGCATAATACATGGATCTTTCCCAATTGTTTTCCTCGAGCAGTTTCAGTGTCATAATCTCGTGTTTACCCAAATAATTCTTGCCCGTCAAATCGATGAACATACGCGGTACGATATACTCAGCGTATTTGGGCTCCAGGTAACCGTTTTTAAGCACTTTGTCTGCATCAATATCCAAATAGAGCCTGCTGGCAGGAATGTGATCAACATTATCTCCGTATCCCTGCACGCGTTTGGTGCTTGCTTCGTCGCTGGCCAGCCAGTTCATGGCGAAAGGCAGACTGATCGTATCCTGAGTACGGGAGATGACACGTGCAATATCGCGCTTACCGTTGCTGTATTTTGATTTATCCCAGTTCAGCGGGAAAGCATCCGACTCGTAATAGGGCCTCAGCATTTGATCGTAATACCAGTCGGTTTGCAGGTAACTCAGATTACAAACACGGACGTCGGTTCTAATGCCTTCCACTTCCTGCAAATACCACAAGGGGAAAGTATCGTTATCGCCGTTGGTGTAAATGATGCTGTTTTCATCGCAACCTATCAGGTAATTATAGGCAAAGTCACGGGCTGTATAACGATCGGAACGATCGTGATCGTCCCAGTTTTCGGAAGCCATAAGCACCGGAATGCCCAGTCCGAGTACACCGGCCAACACAGCTGCCGGCACAGGCTTCAGGGCTTTGCGCAGCAGATTCACCAAAGCCGGTACACCCAGACCTATCCATATACAAAATGCATAAAATGAACCAGCGTAAGCATAATCCCGTTCACGCGGCTGCAAGGGTGTTTGATTCAAATACAACACAATGGCCAGGCCGGTCATGAAAAAGAGCAGGAAAGTAATCCAAAAACCCTGTAGGCCTTTTTTCCCGGCATTGGCCTGAAACAATAAGCCCAAAATTCCCAGGAGCAAAGGCAACATATAATATCGGTTACGTGCCTTATTATCGGATAGTTCCGGCGGCAGATTGCTTTGATCGCCCACCAGGTATTTATCAATAAAATTAATGCCTGTAATCCAGTTTCCGTTGTTGGCTTCGCCCAGGCTTTGAATATCGTTTTGCCGGCCCGCGAAATTCCACATAAAATAGCGCCAGTACATAAAATTGACCTGATACGAAAAGAAGAAGCGCAGGTTTTCGGCCATGGTGGGCTTGTAAATGGTTTCAATCTGACCGCATTTATTGTACCTGACAGGAGTTCCTTTGAAATTGACCCAATCCTTGTACATCACCACATGTTCCGGTTTATTGCTGTGCATACGCGGAAAGAACATGTTCAGTTCATCGGCCATTACAGGGCGTTCGTTATAGCCGGAAATGATGTAACGGTCCTTTTCGTCGGACGAGGTTTTAACCTGTTTACTCCACACCGGGCCTTTCTTTTTGTATTGGGGGACACAAATATTGCCCTGTCTTTTCCATTCTATGTCTGAGACAAAAGTTTGTCCGTAAATCAAGGGAGTTTCGCCGTACTGTTCGCGGTTAAGATAGCGCTCAAGGGTAAACATATTGTCGGGGGAGTTTTGATCCATCGGAGGTTGCGCATTTGAACGAATCACAATGACCCCGTAGCTGAAATAACCGATAAGCATCACCATCAGTGCCAGCAAAGAGGTATTGATAAGCTTGCCGTCGAGTTTCTTCCACATAAAAACGACCAGGAGGGTCAATCCGCAGAGCAAAATCCATATCCAGGGGCTGTTGCCGAAAAACGGAATACCGGACAATATAATATTCAAGGCAAAAGCCAGTTTCATCCGGAATTCATTCTTGCCCCGGTAGCTTTCTACCAATCCCCAACAAAGGATAGCTATCATCACTATTATATACACCACTGCTCCTGAATTAAAACCGAAGCCCAGCACATTAACAAACAAAAGATCAGCCCAGCCGGCCATATTCACAAAGCCGGGAACCACACCGTAAAGTACTATGGCAATCAGGACAAAAGAGCCCAAAAGTGCAAGGGCAGCTCCTTTGGCGTTGGAATTTTGGTTTTTTCTGAAATAAAAAACCAGCACCAAAGCTGGAATGCATAATAAGTTCAGCAAATGCACCCCGATGGAAAGCCCCATCAGATAGGAGATAAAAATAATCCATCGCAGTGAATGGGGATTGTCGGCGTCTTCTTCCCATTTGAGTATGGCCCAAAAGACCACAGCAGTAAAAAAGGAAGAATAGGCGTACACTTCGCCCTCCACAGCCGAAAACCAAAAAGTATCAGAAAAAGTATAAGCCAGAGCACCCACCAGGCCGGCGCCCAAAACAGTAATCATTTCTGCCGGCTTCATATTGTCCTTATCCTTAACGACCACTTTTCTGGCCAAACGGGTAACAGACCAGAACAAAAACAAAATAGTCAGTGCACTGAACAAGGCCGACATAGCATTTAACATTAGGGCCACCTGTTCAGGTCCGCTGGCAAAATTCGCAAAGAAGCGGCCTGTCAGCATAAAAAACGGAGCTCCGGGAGGATGTCCCACATCGAGCTTATAGGCCGATGAAATGAATTCACCGCAGTCCCAGAAACTGGTCGTAGGTTCAATGGTGAGCAAATACGTTACAGCTGCCACCAAAAAAGCGAACCAACCGAATAGGTTGTTTAAAAGCTTGAAATTTTTCATGTTTTTACAGTACAAAGGGGCTTGCGATCGACCCCGAATAGATAATGTTGAATTTGGGACAAAGATAAAATTATCGTATCAATAGGCGACAAAGATAGAAAAACAAATCTAAACATTCGCCTGTACTATGGTTGATTCTGACTGCTTAAGCTGCTTTTGGCAGAAAAACGATACATAAAACCCAGACGTAACTCTGTTGAACAAGGGCCCCTCACAATATCCAAGGCACTCCCCACTTCCTCGCGATCGGAATAAGCCCGGTGCCTGAGTCGTATCCAACATTGGAAATTGCGGTTCGGTTTCAGATGGCAGCACAACACATAAGCGCTGCCCGTTCCACTGTAGGCAGGGATAGAAAAAACACCCGGCAGGTCGTGCTCGTAAAAATAGATTCTGTTTTCAAAATTTTCGGTATCAAACATAGCGTATTGCAAAGACAAGCAGAATCGCTCATCAAAAGTTTTATAACGGCATTCCTGCGAAAACAACGCACCCGTGGATGTTTCAAAACCGACAACATTATACTGATTCAGTTCCGCTTTGGTTTTGAAGCTCAATCCTCCGAAACAGGCTTTTAATTGCAGACGCAACTGCCTTTTAGTATTGTCGGCACATGGAGTTATGCCTTTTGTTCCTTCCATTGACAGGTTTTCTGTTTTGGTTTTTTCGCGGTAACGCAGGCCCCATTCAAAACCATTTATGGTGTAAGAGTTGATTTCCAGCCCTAAATCATGTCCCGACGAAGGGGCATTGACTCCGTATTTCAACCAGGGAAACACAAATATATCCAGATAAGCATCCATTTTCAGATGCTCAAACAAACGGTATTCCATACCTGTAAACCAGCCAATTTCATTGCATATCCGGGTATTTTCCGAAAAAGCCGCCGCAAAATAAGCCTGGTAAGCCGGGCTGTAATAGCGGAAAGAATGGACCATATTCAACAAAGGATGAGGCTGGTATTGCATCTGATGAAAATGGGCTGTATGGAATTTACCGTCAAAAGCACACTCGCCGCTAAACATAGCCGTACCGGCTCGAAAACGGTAATCCAGCGAAAAATTCAGGTTTTCCCTGCCTCTGAAATAATATTGAGAATACGGTTTGAGCTCCGGATTACAGAAGGCATTGAACCTATAATAAAGTACATTGGCTCCGACTTGTAAATAACTATGATTCAAACCAACACGTCCCCCGGTAGTGTATTGCTTCAACGTGTTTTTGGAACTGATTTCCTTCAAAGTACGGTGCAAGCCGTCACTGCGAACAGTACTGAAACTGCCCTCTTCGACCACGGCATCCAGTTTACGGCCTGAGGCAAAAGCCAGTAATTGAATATGTTCCGACACAGAAAGATCGATGGCAGCACCCCGAAAGTAAGCACTTTCGGAACAGGAGAAATGCCTGCTCAGCATTTTTGGAGCAGAAGCAAGCGCGGTCGGAGAAGTGGTTTTCCCCGAACTGAAACCCGAAGAGACCAGCAAACCCCGGCCCAACTTAAGACGATAATCTCCCAGAATGAGCGTATTTATCTTTGCCACCCCGTGGACGGCAATATGAAAAGACAGAAAGTCGACAGGCCTTTCACCTAAATCATGCTCCATTACCAGGCCATACTGTAATTGACGGCCACAGCTGTACTGGTATTTGCAAACTCCCGAAAAAGGCAATCCTACGTAAGCTTTTCCTTCGGCTTTCAAGACGGAATCGCCGGCATTGGCCAGCCCTTGCCTAAGTTGAAAACCGGCAGCCGTGTACATCCTGATTTCGTGCTTTCCACGGCTCAGGAGCATTTTAAAATCGGCCTTTTCGGGGTTATGGGAACCTGAGCCCAGGTATAAAAAAGGGCGGATACGCCTGAGGCTCAATGCATCCATACCTTCACACAACAATAACTCCGACAGAGAGTACAAAGGTTTACGACGGTATAGAAAATAGGCCAGTTTATCTTTTTGATCCGGACTCAAAAAAGGCAAAGACTCTAATTGTTCTCTGTCGGCATCGTTCAGGTTAACAGGCTGTTCCAACAATTCATACAATTCCTGAGCCAGGGTTTCGGCGTCGGCTTCAGGGTTTTGTTCTACCCAATCCGATAGAAGATTCTCTAAATTTTCCGTATTATAGTATTCCTGCGCACAAAGCACTTTTGAAAAAATAAGGATAAACAAAAGCAGCCAATCAAGGCGTATAATGCAGCGAAACAGCATAAGAAGCGGGCAATTGTTTATGCAAACGACAAGCGGCCTCCAGACTGAATTTCTTCCAGGAGCAGGCCAGGCCAAACGAAGGCTGCATAAGCGGATAATTAAGGCCCAGCCTGCATTGCAGGCATTTCAAAATGCCGGCCTCCATTCCTAAATGCACCAGAATGTCCTGTCTTTGGGGTTTTTCCATTTCCAACACAAAATCGAGACGGGGATCGGGACGATAAGCACAGGCCAGGTGATAACTTTGAATCAAAGGTATACCAGAAGCTTTGGCCGCGATGGGATTGAACATATATGCCCCCAGCCTCCATTGCGTATTGATCAGGTAATACACAAAACATTCGGTCAGGAGGGCTGTTCCACCCGGGAGCTGAGTTCCGGCCAAACGATACATCCCCAAACGGAAACCTCCGCTGAGGGCTTCCGTCACTGTGCGTGCACAGCCCAGGCTGAGCAGGTTCTCGTTGTAACCGGCTGTACCCGATCGCCCCAGATTCAACTGTAAATCGGCCAGGGAAGATCTTAACTGAAACATCAGGCCGGTGACCGCCAGCGAAGTCCGGCCAAAAGGCAAATAATAAGCAGCCTGAGCGCGTTGAACACTCAGAATTTTGTCCTTTTGTTTTTGATAGGAAGGCTCTGACAAGAGCAATTGCGAAATAAGCATTGCATCGCCCATGCTCATACTTTTGGCATCCCCGTACCATTCACGGGCAGAAACTGTTTGCGCATAGAGACCCGGGGCTGCTTGTAACAAAGGTATTATCAGAGCACAATACAACAGTATCTTATATTTATTCTTCTCCCTGTCAGCAGGCTGGTCCGGGGTTCCTGACACATGCTTAAAAAAAATCATAACATTCATGAGTGTAAAAATTAATTGACACAAATGTAATGTTTATTGTTTTATCCTTTATTATTTATTTATTGCTAAATAAACACCTCTTGTTCAATAATGCGTATTTATTTGCTACTTGGCTTTAAAGAGGTACTTTTGCAAACCAGAAACGAATTGTATGCGCTATCTTTTGTTTACGCTATTCCTTTTGTTGAGCATAAACAGCCGGGCACAAATTGACGAGCGTATAAACAGGCAAATCCCTGTCCAGCCTCCGCAGCTGATCCCTGCACGGGTAGAAAACGGAGACACTGTGCTGCAGGTCAGTCTGAATCCTGTGTATGTTTATCCGGGCATGGTTTTCAAAAATAAACGCGAAGAGCGTTATTACTGGCGATTGGTACGCGATGTAAAACTATGCCTCCCTCTGGCCGGCATAGTCTCAAGCACCCTTATCGAAACGGCAGAATACATGGAAACACTCCCGAACGACAAAGCCCGCGAGAAACACCTGAAACAAATGCAGCGCGATCTGATCAGAGATTATGAACCCACCTTACGCAAGATGAGCTATAGTCAGGGGAAAATCCTGCTAAAGCTCATCGTGCGTGCATGCGATTCTTCGCCTTACGAAATAATCGCAGCCTACATGGGTTATTTTGCGGCCAATTTCTGGCAGGGCGTAGCCAAACTGTTTACGGCAGACCTCAAAACCGATTACAATCCTTCCGATGACCAGAATGACCAGCTCATCGAACGGATAGCGGTTATGGTTGAACAGGGAATGTTATAAGCCGAAGGCTTTTTTTACCTGTTCCACATAATCCAGCTTTTCCCAGGTAAAGAGTTCCACTTCTATTTCTTTCTCTCCTTCGTAACGCGAAGAGAAGTGTTTCACCAGCGTTTTTGGTTCTCTGCCAAAATGCCCGTAAGAAGCTGTTTCGGAATAGATAGGCTTACGAAGCTTTAAGCGTTGCTCTATGGCTTTGGGCCGTAAATCAAAGAGTTGGGCCACTTTTTGGGCAATTTCTCCATCACTGATTTTTAATTTCGATTTGCCGTAAGTATCTACAAAAATATTGACGGGACGGGCTACGCCAATGGCGTAAGAGATCTGGATCAGGATTTCGTCCGATACGCCGGCAGCAACCAGGTTTTTAGCGATGTGCCTGGCAGCATAGGCAGCCGAACGGTCTACTTTGGAAGGATCTTTACCCGAGAAAGCGCCACCTCCGTGGGCTCCTTTGCCGCCGTAAGTATCCACAATGATTTTCCGGCCGGTCAGACCACTGTCGCCGTGGGGGCCGCCAATCACAAATTTACCGGTAGGGTTCACATGCAGGATAAGTTTGTCGTCGAGTAAGGCTTTCAGGCCCGGATCAGCGTTAAAAACTTCGGGCAGCAGGTATTGCCGGA
>CAZNQD010000012.1:0-50806 GCA_964575345.1 uncultured Bacteroidales bacterium | reverse complement strand
GCATAAAAGTCGGCTATGACTCCGTCGCGCAAGGGACGCACAGTGCGAATATTTTCGTGTGTTTTTTCGTGCATCAGCCGTGCTTTCTCGCCTACGGCCAGCATCTTGTCGGTTTTACGATCGAGGGCTACCACACTGGGTTCATCTACCACGATTTTATCGTTACACATGATGATGGTGTTGGCAGTGCCCAAATCAATAGCTATTTTTTGAGTAAAAGAAAAGATTCCCATATTGATGTTAATGTTTAAAGTGTCTGTATCCGGTTGTGTACATGGCCAGACCATGGTTATTGCAATATTCAATGGATAATTTGTCGTTGATGGATCCTCCGGGCTGAAT
This sequence comes from uncultured Bacteroidales bacterium, assembly GCA_964575345.1. Taxonomy (GTDB): domain Bacteria; phylum Bacteroidota; class Bacteroidia; order Bacteroidales; family UBA1402; genus UBA1402. The sequence continues at coordinate 50,464 of CAZNQD010000012.1, read as the reverse complement.
TACGGCCGTAATCCCTGCCTGATCTGCAATTTCGACACAATCGGGGAAGGGGAAAAAAGCATCGGAAGCCATTACGGACCCTTCGAGCTCCATGCCGAAACTCCGGGCTTTATCGATAGCCTGCTTCAGGGCATCCACCCTGGAAGTTTGACCCACGCCTGCTGCACAAAGCTGTTTGTTTTTTGCCAGTACGATAGCGTTACTCTTGTTGTGCTTTACAATCTTGTTGGCAAAAAGCAGGTCATCGATTTGAGCTGCATCGGTTTCTTTTTCGGTAACACAACGCAAATCCTGCGTGCTTTCGGTATGTGAATCCTTATCCTGCACCAACACTCCATTAAACAGGGAGCGGAATTGTTTTCTGTTGCGGGGAGTTTCTTTCTGAATCAAAAGGATGCGGTTCTTTTTTTGAGTCAATATTTCGAGAGCATCAAAATCGTAGTCAGGCGCAATCAATACTTCGAAGAAAAGCTTGTTGATTTCTTCGGCTGTTGTCTTGTCAATGGCAGCGTTCGTGGCAAAAACGCCTCCAAAGGCCGAAACCGGGTCTGCCGAAAGAGCGGCATTCCAGGCATCTGCCAGCACAGGACGCGATGCCAGGCCGCAGGCGTTGTTGTGTTTGACAATAACAAAAGTGGTTTCGTCAAAATCATTCACCATAGATACAGCTGCGTCTATATCCAACAGGTTGTTGTAAGAAATTTCCTTGCCATTGAGCTGCTCAAACAGCTGATCAAATTCACCGAAAAAAGAAGCCTGCTGGTGGGGATTCTCACCGTAGCGCAAAACTTTGGAATGATCAACGGCAACTCTCAGGGCCGAACCTTCTGCCCCGTCGAACCAGTTGAAGATGGCCGTGTCGTAATCCGAAGATACAGCAAAAGCTTCGCGGGCAAACCAGCGACGATCTTCGAGCGAAGTGATGGCTCCCTGTTCGTTCAGGATATCGAGCAAGGCGGCGTATTGAGCCCTGGAGGCAACAATGACCACGTCGTTAAAATTTTTGGCAGCCGCTCTGATGAGCGAAATTCCGCCAATATCGATTTTCTCGATGATTTCTTCGGCAGCAGCTCCTGATCTCGCTGTTTCCTGAAAAGGATACAAGTCGACTATCACCAGGTCAATGGCAGGTATGTCGTATTCCAGGCATTCCTGCTGGTCGGTATCCAGCGAACGGCGGTTGAGAATACCACCAAAAATCTTGGGATGCAGGGTTTTTACTCTTCCTCCCAGTACCGAAGGATAGCCAGTGAGGCTTTCGACCTTTTCGCAGGGATAACCCAGCGATTCGATGAAATTCCGGGTGCCTCCGGTAGAGATGAACTCAACACCTTCCCGGTGCAATTTGTGTAAAATTTCGTCCAGGCCCTCTTTGTGATAAACAGAAACCAAGGCTGTCCGTATGCTTTTATTATCTGACATAGGAATAAAAATGAAAGTTTCAATCCAAAAACCGCGGGCTTTGTTGCTCTTCCTTAGCCTTATAAAGGCCAGTCTGCGCGCCGCCCGATAAGATTTGCAAATGTAAATAAAAACAAGTGTTTTATAAAGGCTTTTTTTATATTATTTCTGCTAAAGAGGGCTTAAGGATTTTTACTACCTTTGCAGGTATAAATTTTTACTCAAAAACAAGGATGAAAACAACAGCAGTACGTCTGTACGGCAAGAAAGATCTTCGCCTGGAATCTTTTGAATTGCCCGCCATCAAGGACGATGAAATATTGGCAAAAGTAGTGTGCGACAGTTTGTGCATGTCTTCTTATAAGGCTGCAACACAGGGTTCTGATCATAAACGCATTCCGGATAACGTAGATAAAAATCCCATCATCATCGGCCACGAATTTGCCGGAGAACTGATCGAAGTAGGCCGCAAATGGGCTCATAAATTCAAGGCCGGCGATAAATTTTCCATACAACCGGCACTGAATTACGAAAAAGGCCCGGTGGGTATTTTGAGCGCTCCCGGTTATTCGTATGCCTGTATCGGAGGCGATGCCACCTATGTTATTATCCCCAATGAAGTAATGGAGCAGAACTGCCTTTTGCCTTACGAAGGCACCGGCTTTTATCCTGCCTCCCTTTCGGAACCGCTGAGCTGCGTAATCGGAGCCATGCACGCCAATTATCACACAAACCCCGGTTCTTACGTTCATAAGATGGAAATTGTGGACAAAGGGAAAATGGCCATTCTGGCCGGCGTTGGCCCCATGGGACTCGCAGCTGTCAACTATGTGTTGCATCGCGATGACCGCAGGCCTTCGCTGCTGGTAGTGACCGACGTCGACCAGGCCAGGCTTGACCGGGCCGCCAGCCTTTACACACCTGAATTTGCGGCTTCCAGGGGCATAAAACTTGTTTACCTGAATACCGCCGGCCTGGCCGATCCGGTTGCCGGATTGAAAGAACTGAGCGGCGGAGAAGGCTACAACGATGTCTTCGTCTTTGCGCCGGTACGTCCCGTAGTGGAACAGGCCGATGCCATTCTGGCATTTGACGGCTGCCTGAACTTTTTTGCCGGCCCCTCCGATCCTAAATTCAGCGCCATGTTCAATTTTTACAATGTGCATTACGCCTATACCCACGTGGTAGGCACCAGCGGAGGCAACACCGACGATATGATTGAAGCATTGCAGCTTATGAGCCGGGGCCTGGATCCTGCAGGCCTGGTTACACATATCGGCGGTTTGAATGCCGTGATAGAGGCTACTTTGAATTTGCCCTCCATTCCGGGAGGCAAAAAACTCATATACAACCACATCGATCTCCCTCTCACGCCTATTTCGGACTTTGCCCGCCTGGGCGAAAGCAATCCTGTTTTTCGTAAACTGGCCGAAATATGTGAGAAGAATCAGGGCTTGTGGAGTATTGAGGCCGAAAGTTTCCTGCTGGAGAACTGCAAAAGTCATCTAAAAAAATAAATACTCAATAATGAAACTTCGTACCGTTCTGCTGCTAACTCTGCTTTGCCTGTGCAGTCTGAATTCCTATTCGGAACGAATAATACGAATAGAAGGCCTGGAATTGCAGCAAGCTGTAAGCCGTATCAGCTTCAAGGGCGATACTGCCGTGTTGCATTTTTCTGAAGGGGACAGCCTGAGCACCCATTGTCTGTTGTTGACCATTGAATTTACAGGCGATAGCGGACTCAGCCCCCTGCAAAACACCCGTGTTTTAGTGGCTCGCAATCCGGTAAAGGATCTGCTGCCGCTGGAAAACCTCGAAACCGGAAGCCTTCTGCTGTTGTACGACGTCGAAGGCCGCCTGGTCAAAGCACAACAAGCACATGCAAGCTCGGAACAAATTGACCTGAACGGCCTGCCCGCCGGTGTCTACATGCTTAGGACGGGCAAGTACCTGATACGTTTTGTCAAACTTTAGATTTGTTCGTCATGAAGAAAATACTGACACTTGCCTTGCTCGTATTTGTTTTGACTGAATTACAGGCAAAAACCAAACTGCGTGTTGATCATAATACAGACAGCGTGGCGCATTTCAGCCTGGAAGAAGTCGAAAGCATTGCTTTTGGCGACAACAACGATTTTAGTATTTATTTCAGGCAGGGAGACAGCCTGCATTTCCCGGGCACCGCGTCCGGTATTCAATTTGTACAGGAGCCCGATTCAAACACAATTACCATCATCAGGGCCGAAGGCTGGCTGGAAGCGGCTTCCGTAAGCTGGGAACTTACTGAAACTGCAGCCTCTTACCGGGTTTATTGTAAATCGCAGGAAACAGGAAGTGACTATTGGCCTTTGGACACCCCGCTCATCCGCAATTACGGCAGCTACGGCAGAGCCGATGCCATTGGTTTGAAAGCCGGCTATTATCGTTTTAAAATAATTCCCCTCGACCGGACAGGCTTAGAGATGGCTGATTTGGCTGCCGAATCAGACCTTGTAAAAGTGAGTGCCCACGACCGTGGCGGCTTTGCCCATTACGGAATGAACGAAGGTGTTGGTGCCTACAAAAACGATGGCAGCCTCAAAGACAAGGCAGTGGTGTTCTACGTCACCAAAGACAATTGCAACAGCTTAACACATAATGTGATAGTAGATTCCAAAGGAAATACCGAATTGCGTACCGGTATAGGAAAAATTTTACAGGGCAAACAAAAAGGCTACGACTCCACACCCTGGGCAGTGCGTTTTACAGGAACCATTCGCACGGAAGATTTTGACTCCGAACAACTGATAAGCGATCAGGATGGCCTGCTACTGAAAAGCGATGCCGGAGCTGCTCCCCTGAATGTCACACTCGAAGGCGTCGGAAACGATGCCACGGCCTATGGCTGGGGGCTTACCCTGTATCGGGGCAGCAGCATCGAAGTCCGCAATCTGGGGCTGATGAATTTTCAGGAAGACGGCATCTCCATCAAGAGCAGCCAGCATGCCTGGGTGCATCATTGCGATATTTTTTACGGCAGTCCCGGCAGTGATTCCGATCAAAACAAGGGCGACGGCTCGCTCGATCTCAAAGACGACTGCCAATACGCTACCTTTTCGTATAATCATTTCTGGGATGCTGGCAAAGTCTCGCTTTGCGGCATGACCGGCGAATCGGGCGAGAACTGGATCAGTTATCACCACAACTGGTTCGACCATTCCGATTCCAGGCATCCCCGTGTGCGTGTCATGTCGGTGCATATCTACAACAATTATTACGACGGGGTTGCCAAATACGGAGTCGGTGCCACTATGGGATCGAGTGTTTTTGTCGAAGCCAATTACTTTCGCAATACCAAACGGCCCATGATGATTTCATTGCAGGGAACAGACGCCACCGGCGACGGCACTTTTTCGGGTGAAAACGGGGGAATGATCAAAAGCTTTGGAAATGTTTTTTCCGAAACTCCAACTCTTCAGTACATCCCACACACTCAGTCTGCCGGCAGCTTTGACGCCTACGAAGCCACCTCCAGACAGGATAGCGTACCGGCCTCCTTCAAAAGCCTGGTGGGCAACCATACATACAACAATTTCGACCTCAACGAAGCTCTGATGTATACCTACAGCCCCCACCCGGCCGAAGATGTGCCGGAAATTGTTTGCGGGCCGCTTGGTGCCGGACGTATGAACCAGGGTGATTTCAGCTGGAGCTTCAACAACGCCACCGACGATGCCTCTTACGCTGTGGATGAAGCACTCAAGGCAGCAATAGCCGCCTACAGCAGCAGCCTGCTGGGCTTTTTTGGTCAGGAAAGCAACGAAGATCCCGGAGAGGACCCCGGTGAAGGCCCCGGAGAAGATCCGGGCGAGGGCGTTATAATCTGCACTTTCAGCCGCTCAACGGGAGCCTCCAACGATTTCTTCACCGTCACGGGCAATTATTCCGACAGCAAGGGTACGGTTAGCTATAACGACAGCATCTACACCGAATGTCTCAAGATGGAAAGCAGCACCAGCATTACATTTGTGCTGAGCGACAGCAGGCAGCTGACTCTGGTTTTCGGCCCCAACGAGGCAGCCAGCATGAAACTGAACGGTACAAGCTATACCGACGAAGACAACGACAAAATTATATTGGTGGACAGGCTGGAGGCAGGCTCTTACGAGATCACCAAGTCGGGTACCTGCAATCTCTTTTACATCTCACTTAGCCCCTTTGAATAGGGCTTATTCGTAAATAATACTTATTTATAAATCCGGCTTAGTTTCCATTTTCCGTAATCGGCCCTGGGCAGCCCGTGGTCTGTGACTGTGCTGTCTTTCTGACAAAATTGGCCTTCCATCACACAGCTTTTAATAAAACGGTCTATTTCGCCCTGATAATGCTGCATGGGCAATACGGCCATTTCGTGGCCCATATTCTCGAAACGATAAGTCACATAGGGGAAATTGAATTTTTCGAAGCGCCTGGTCAAGGCATGGCTGCCAAAGAATCCGATGTTGAAAAATTGGGTGGACTTGTACTTGACCATACGGTCTTCTTTGCCATGGAAAAAGAAAGTGGGTGCCGGTTGCCTTTGGTAATCGGGTTTACCTTCGCGGCTGAAAACACCGCCTGCAAAGGCAATCACTGCTGCGTAGCTAAAATCTTCGGGCAGCAGGCTTGCACGCTCAAAACGGTTGGCCAGTTCGTAATCGGCCTGCAAAACAGAAACTGCACCGGCGCTGGAACCGCTAATCATTATTTTAGAAGGATCGATACCGATGGACGGAGCATTTTTAAGTAAAAAATCCGTAGCAGAATACAAATCTTCAACCGCCATACCGATGGCTTTTTCCAGGCTGCGGACCATTTTGAAACCTTTGTCTTTGACGCCGGCCATGCCGTGACGGTAATTGATGGCCACCACTACATAACCCCTGTCTGTCATTTGATGACAAAAATCTACAGTAGTTTTGCTGTCTTTGGAACCGGAGCTGAAACCGCCTCCATACAGAAATACCAGACAGGGCAAGGCTTTATTCTGGGCCTGGGGACGATAAATGTCCATTTTGAGCACTGAGCTGTCTTTTGTGGCGTAAACAATATCCCGGGGAGACAGGCTTACTTCGAGTTCAGTAGGGAATCTGGAAGGCTGCTTTTGTGGTATGTTTGCTGCCAGGCCCGGGTTCTCGGTCTGGGCAAAAAAGGGACAACTGATGAGAGTCAGCAAGCTTAAGCAGAAAAAAACATGTTTCATTTTCTTGGTATTTAATAAACCGAAGGCGTCAAAGGTAGCAAATTATTTACAAAAAGACAGAATAGATATACTAAAGCAGGCCTTTGGTGCTGGGCAAATCATAACGGTATACATCGCGGCGTACGGCCATTTTGAGTGCCAGTGCGAATGCCTTAAATATGCTTTCCGACTTATGGTGTTCGTTATCTCCTAAAGCTTTGATATTCAAGTTTATTTTGGCGGAATCGCTCAAGGATTTGAAGAAGTGAAAAATCAGCTCCGTGGGGAGTTCCCCCAGCTTCTCTCTGTTGAAATTTACATCCCAAACCAGCCAGGGCCGGCCGCCAAAATCGAGTGCCAGGCTGCAAAGGCTGTCGTCCATTGGCAGGCAATAACCGTAACGTTCAATTCCGCGTTTGTCACCCAGAGCCTGACGCAAGGCTTCACCCAAAACCAGAGCGGTATCTTCTACCGTATGATGTTCGTCCACCTCCAAATCACCCCTGACAACCAGGTTCAGATCGCAACCCGAATGGCGCCCTATCTGCTCGAGCATGTGATCAAAAAACTTAATGCCGGTATCGATCTGTGTTTTGCCGTTTCCGTCCAAATCGAGTTCCAGCCTTACTTCGGTCTCTTTGGTCTTGCGTTCTATGGAAACTTTTCGCTGGCCGGCAAAAAGAAAGGCGCTTATTTTATCCCAGTCTGAGCTCTGGAGAACACAGCTGGCGGCATATTCCTTAGTGTCAGAAAGGTTTAAGTCTTCGTTTAACAATATACACTTACAACCCAGATTATGTGCCAATTGTAGATCTGTTATCCTGTCTCCTATTACAAAAGAAGCGGCCATATCGTAGCTCCCGTCCATGTAGGAGGTAAGCATAGCGGTTCCCGGTTTACGGCCGGGTGAATTTTGTTCAGGCAAGCTGGGGTCTATGTGAATGGCATCAAAAAGAATGCCTTCGTTTTGCAGGATTTGCAACATCTTATTTTGCACCCTTTCGAAATTTTCTGCCGGATAAGCAGCAGTACCCAGGCCGTCCTGGTTGGACACCATGATGAACTCAAAATCCAGTTTCTTGCGTATAAAATACAAATTCCGGATTACTTTGGGCAAGAACACCAGCTGCTCCAAATTGTCCACCTGCAGGCTGGGCTGTGGTTCTTCTATCAGTGTTCCGTCGCGATCGATAAATAAGGCTCTTTTTTTCATTGGAATTCTATTATGGGAGCATCACAAGTTTATTATTTGTATGTATTTGAGCGTTCAATCAGTTTTCCGCTTTGCGGGCAAAGCTTTTATCCAAAGCTTGAATCCATGGCTTTTAAGGCCTGAAGCAGGATGTCGTTTTCCTCAGCTGTGCCTATCGTTATTCGCAAACAACCCAGGCACAAAGATACATTATTCCGGTTACGCACAACGATGCCCTGCTCTGTCAAAGCAGCATAGAGGCGATTAGCGTCGCTTACCCTTGCCAGCAAAAAGTTGGCGTCCGAGGGGTAAACGTGTTTGACCAAACGGAGTTCAGACAGGGCTTTGCTCAGGTGTTCACGTTCCTGCAGGATACGTGCGACCCAATCCTGCACCTGAGGAGCAGCTTCCAACATCTTCATGGCTTGCTGCTGGGTAGGCAGGCCCAGGTTGTATGGGTATTTGATCTTATTCAAGGCCTTCACTATCGACTCAGAAGCCAGAGCCATACCCAGGCGGATGGCAGCGCTGCCCCAGGCTTTTGAAAATGTCTGTAACACAACAAGGCCCGGATAATCATCCAGCCGCCTCATCATAGAAGGCTCCGAAGCAAAATCGATGTAGGCCTCGTCAAGCACCAGTATTCCCCTGAATTGATCCAGCAATTTCATGATTTCAGCTCTGTTCAGGCTGTTGCCTGTGGGATTGTTGGGAGAACAAAGAAAAACTAGCTTGGTATGGGCATCACAGGCAGCCAATATCTTGTCGGCATCCATTTGAAAGTATTCGTCGAGTAAGACTGTACGATATGCCACGTCGTTGATTCCGGCGGCAACCCTGTACATACCGTAGGTGGGTTCTATGGCTACCACATTGTCTGTACGGGGTTCGCAAAAAGCCCTGAACAAGACATCGATGGATTCATCGCTGCCGTTGCCCAAAAACACTTGCCCTGGACGCAGCCCCTTGATCGCAGCGATTTTCTTCTTCAGCTCTCGCTGCAAAGGGTCCGGATACCGGTTGTAAGGTCCATTGTAAGGATTTTCATTAGCATCGAGATAAACCGAGGCCTTGCCCTGAAACTCGTCGCGGGCACAGGAATAGGGAGTGAGCTCTTGAATGTTTTTGCGTAACAATTGTTCTAAAGGGAGCGTTGACATAACTTGTTTGAATTAATCTTGTTTAAGACGTATGCTCACGGCCTGTTTATGCGCCTGGAGCTCTTCGTTTCCGGCCATAATCTCAATAATCGGGCCTAAGGCCTGCAAGCCTTCGCGGCTGATTTCCTGAAAAGTAATTTTTTTCTTAAAACTATCCAGGTTCAAACCGCTGTACGCCCTGGCATAAGCCTTGGTGGGAAGTGTGTGGTTGGTGCCCGAAGCATAATCGCCGGCACTTTCGGGACTGTAATTGCCCAAAAAAACAGAACCCGCATTGGTGATACGATCAGCCAGATTGTGGTAATCCTTCATGGAAATAATCAAGTGTTCAGGAGCATAAGCATTGCTGAAACGCAAGATTTCTTCCCGGTCTTTTAATAGAATAATTCTACTGTTTTCCAGTGCTTTAGCTGCAATACTCGCGCGTGGCAAAGCAGTACACCGAGTTTGAATTTCATTCCGGACGGATCCGGCCAAAGCGGCAGAGGACGTCAGCAAGATGACCTGGCTGTCGCTGCCATGCTCAGCCTGCGAAAGCAAATCGGCGGCCACAAAAGCAGGTATTGCCGTTTCGTCGGCCATAACCAACACTTCCGAAGGCCCTGCCGGCATGTCAATTGCGGTGTCTTCGAGGCTGACCAGTTGCTTGGCTGCCGTAACATAACGATTGCCCGGGCCAAAAATCTTATATACTTTGGGCACTGTTTCGGTTCCGTAAGCCATAGCCCCTATAGCCTGTACACCGCCTATCTTGAAGATTCGCCTTATACCGCACAACTGAGCCGTATAAAGGATGGCCGGGTGTATATTCCCCGCTTTGTCCGGAGGCGAACACAACACTATTTCGCTGCATCCGGCCAACCGGGCAGGAACAGCCAACATCAGTACGGTTGAAAACAAAGGAGCGCTTCCGCCGGGAATATACAAACCGACTTTATCGATGGGCAGCGCTTTTTGCCAACAGTTCACACCGGGCTGCACTTCAAGATTGACAGGGGCTTGAACCTGAGCCTGATGAAAGGCTTCAATGTTGCGTTTCGCCTGCTGAACAGCCTCTTTCAGTTTGGGATTGACTTGCGTGCATGCCGCGCTTATTTCTTCGGCTTTCATCTCTAATGAATCAGCCGCGTAGCCGTCAAATCTGAGCGAATATTCCCTGACCGCAGTATCCCCTTTGAGCTTTATTTGCGCGAGTATGCCCGACACCTGCTCAAAAAGACCGGTATGATTTTCGGCAGGACGTTGCATTAATTCAGGCCAGGCCGATTCGGGTGGATAGTTTATGGATTGCATAAGGCCGTTTATAAGATCATTTTTTCTATGGGCACCACCAGGATACCCTCAGCGCCAATGGCTTTGAGTTTGCCGATGATTTCCCAAAAGCGTTTTTCTTCGATCACGGAATGGACCGAAGACCAGCCTTTTTCGGCCAGTGGCGTTACAGTGGGGGCTTTCATTCCGGGCAACAGGCGGCAGACGTCCGGAATCTTAGTGTCCAGGATGTTCAGGATGATGTACTTTTTCCCTTCGGCCTGACGTACCGCGTTGAAACGGAAAGCCAAATCTTCGAGCACCGCTCTTTTCTCCTCACAGAGATTGGGATTGCAAATCAGCAAGGCTTCCGACTGCATGACCACTTCCACTTCTCTGAGCCGGTTGCTGACAAGAGTTCCACCGCTGCTGACGATGTCAAAAATGGCATCGGCCAATCCAATGCCGGGAGCCACTTCCACGGAACCGCTGATAACATGTATTTCGGACTCAATCTTGTTTGCCTGTAAATACTCTTTTAGAATTCCCGGATAGGAAGTAGCTATTTTCTTGCCCTGAAACCAGGAAAGGCCCGGATAATCTACGTCTTTGGGAATAGCCAGCGAGAGCCTGCAGCGGCTGAAACCCAGCTTCTGCACTATCTGAACCTCTTCGCGACGTTCGGCGTATTCGTTCTGCCCTACTATACCGGCATCGGCTACTCCGCCGGCTACCGACTGCGGAATGTCGTCGTCGCGCAAAAACAAAATTTCGACAGGATAATTTCTGGCGGGCAATAACAAAGTGCGCCTGGAGGCGTCCACTTTTATGTTGGCTTCTGCCAATAAGGCCATGGTTTCTTCGTACAGGCGGCCTTTGGCCTGGATTGCAATTCTGAGCATATCGGTTATTTTCTTATCAAATGGATATTTCTTATCAAAAAAAAAGGCTTACTCAAAACGGTAAGCCTTTTATGAATGATGCGGACACAATCAATCAACCAACCGTTTTTCAACGTCCGGAATAATGATGGTGTCCGTGGTATCTGTTCAGTTTATACATGCTTGTGTTATAAATACGCCGCAAATGTATCAATAAATTGTTATTGTGCAAAAAAAATAAAGTTTTTATGCTTTAATCATCCGAAATCGTCGAACATCAGCATTTCTTTGGGCACACCCAGGTTGTCGAGCATCACCTTGACGGCATTGGCCATGGGGCCGGGCCCGCACATGTAATATTCAATGTCTTCGGGAGCTTCGTGATTGATCAGATAATTGTCCAGAATCACCTGATGGATAAAGCCCGTGTACCCTGTCCAATTGTCTTCGGGACGGGGTTCGCTCAAAGCTATATGAAAACTGAAATTGGGAAATTCCTTTTCGATGGCCCTGAAATCTTCTTCGTAGAAAATTTCGTTTTTGGAACGGGCACCGTACCAATACGAAACTTTGCGATCGGTGGTTTTGAGCGTATGGAACAAATGCAGCAGATGCGAACGCAAAGGAGCCATACCGGCACCGCCTCCGATGTAGAGCATTTCGCGTTTGGTATCCAGTATATGAAATTCGCCAAAAGGACCTGAAATACTGACTTTATCGCCGGGTTTACGAGAAAAAATATACGAAGAACAAATACCGGGATTCACACTCATCCAACCGCCTTTTTGTCTGTCGAACGGAGGTGTGGCAATACGGATGTTCAGCATGATTATATTACCTTCGGCCGGGTGATTGGCCATGGAATAGGCCCGGTAGGTGGGTTCGGGATTGGACATATGTAAGCCCCGGAGCTTGAATTTGTCCCATTCGGACTTGAATCTGTCGTCCACATCCATATCTTTGAAATCGACTTCTATTTTTGGAACGTCAATCTGAATATAGCTGCCGGATTTGAATTTGAGTTGTTCGCCTTCGGGCAATTTAACCACAAATTCCTTGATAAAGGATGCCACGTTGTGATTGGAAACCACCTCGCACTCCCATTTCTTGATCCCCAGAATTTCCTCGGGAATCTTGATGTTAAGATTGTCCCTGACTTTAACCTGGCAAGCCAGCCTCCAATGTTCCTGTTGTTGTTTCCGACTGAAAAAACCGGTTTCAGTGGGTAATATGCTGCCACCGCCGTCAAGTACCCGGCATTTGCACATACCGCAACTGCCGCCGCCGCCACAGGCCGAAGGCAGGAAGATCTGATTATTGCCTAGTGTCGATAACAAACTGCTGCCCATTTCGGTCTTAAGGATTTTTTCACCCTCGTTTATATTGATGTCCACTTCTCCCGAAGGAGTCAGTTTATTTTTTATATAGAGTAACAGCCCAACAAGTAAGAGAGTTACCAGTAAAAATAAGGCTACACTGAGTATAAGTGTCAAGGTATTCAATGCTAACAAAATCATCTAAAATTCCTCCTAAAATTTAATCCCCATAAATCCCATAAACGCAATCCCCATCAAACCGGTGATGATAAAAGAAATACCCAGTCCCCGAAGTGGTTTGGGTACTTTGGAATAGCTCATGTGTTCACGTATGGCGGCTAAACCGACTATCGCCAGCAGCCAGCCAATACCGGAGCCCAGTCCGTAGGCTGTAGCCTGGCCAATATTATCAAAACCGCGTTGTTGCATAAACAAGGAACCTCCCAGTATGGCACAATTCACTGCTATCAGGGGTAAAAAGATACCTAACTGGGAATAGAGCGCCGGCGTGAATTTTTCAACCACCATTTCAACAATCTGAACAATAGAAGCAATGATGGCAATAAAGAGAATAAAACTCAGAAAACTCAGATCCATGCTTGCCAACTCAGGATTGATCCAGCTTAAAGCTCCCGGTCTCAACACATAAGTGTCGAGCAGATAATTGATGGGTAAAGTCACGACCAAGACAAAAGTAACGGCTATACCAAGCCCGACCGAAGTTTTGACCGTTTTGGATACTGCCAGATAAGAACACATGCCCAGGAAATAGGCGAAAATCATATTGTCGACAAAAATCGACTTGATAAATATATTGAATGTTTCCATATTCTTCTGTATGAATGTCTAATCCCTCAAGTTTACTATTCTTGTAAATCCTTATTTATAGTGCGGTGTACCCATATGATACATCCCACCAAAATCAAGGCCATGGGCGGTAAAATCATCAAACCGTTGTTCAAATAACCCCCTTCGTAAAATGATTCAGGAACGATGGAATAACCCAATAAAGTACCTGAACCAAAGAATTCACGCATAATGGCCACTACAAGCAAAATGGCCGTATAACCCAAGCCATTGCCTATGCCATCGAGGAAGGAATCAAAAGGAGTATTGCCCAGCGCAAAGGCTTCGAGGCGTCCCATCAAAATACAGTTGGTAATGATCAGGCCAATAAAGACCGACAATTGTCCCCAAACATCGTAAGCAAAAGCCTTCAGTACTTGTTCAACTATGATAACCAGAGCAGCGACCACTACCAGTTGTACAATTATGCGTATACGATTGGGAATGGTGTTGCGCAATAAAGAAATAATGACGTTGGAAAAGGCCACCACCACCGTAACGGAGATACCCATTACCAGGGCCGGTTTTACCTGAGCCGTTACGGCAAGAGCCGAACAAATACCCAGCATCAGCACCACCACCGGATTGTTTTTGCTGATGGGATCAATTAAAATCTGTTTTCTTGATGAACTCATAGTTTATTCCTCCTTGTTCTCTGCTTCAACTTGTTCAAAAAATGCCCTATAGGCTCCCAGGCAACTGAGCAACATCTCTTCGACTCCTTTACTGGTAATGGTTCCGCCGGAAATGGCATCCACTGCATCCTGATTGTCCGATTTTTGACCGGACTTTAGTACGGCTATGGAACGAAATTCGCCCTCTTTGTACAAGACCTTACCCGAGAATGGCGCCTGGAATGGCTCGGTAGTTATCTCTGCTCCCAATCCGGGCGTTTCTCCTGCATGCGAAAACGACGCGGCATAAATGGTGTTTCTGTCGTTTTCCAAAGAAATATAACCCCAGATCGGTCCCCAAAGGCCTGCCCCGTATACCGGGAGAATATAAAGAGTATCCCCTTCAACCTGAGCTTCATAAACCGGAAGCCGACGTTCTTCCAAAGGCCTGATTACTTCGCCAGACATTTCAACGGCAAAAGCGGCTTCGGGCGATTCATTAACCACCTGGCCGGCACTGTTCAATATGTAGGCAGTTTTAATGTTCTGTTCAAAAAGAATCTCAGCATTGTTTTTATCAGCTTCCACTTTTATGGAACGCAATATCTGCGTCATTTTGTCGATCTCACTGTTTTTATTATGCTTATCCTTGAGCAGGCCGTTGGTAATGGCCAGGGCGGCGGCGACCAGAATAACCATCACCGAAGCATAAATAAAAGTATAGGTATTGCTGTTTTTATTCATAGTCCTAAATATTATTGAGCGATGCGCGCCCTTTTGAGCCGTTTTTTGATATTGTTCTGCACGACTACGTAGTCGATGAGTTTGGCAAAAATATTCATAAGCAGGATAGCCAGCATCATACCTTCGGGATAAGCCGGATTCAACACACGATAGAGTATGGCTAACAGGCCGATAAGGAAACCGTAAATCCATTTGCCTTTTTCAGTACGGGCTGCGGTCACAGGGTCGGTGGCCATAAAAAAAGCTCCAAATGCGAAACCGCCCAGGCACCAGTGTTCCCAGAAAGGCACTTCCATGTAGGGATTTACTGCAAAAATAGTAAGCAAAATAGCCATAAAAGCACCGCCGGCAAAAACCGAAAGAATAATCTTCCAACTGGCAATGCCTGTGTATATCAACAGAATTCCGCCTAACAGTATAGCCAGGGTGGAGGTTTCTCCTATGGATCCCGGAATAAGGCCCAGAAACATATCCCACCAGCTCAGCGGTTCGCCCGTTATGCCGGTCAGGGTAAGCTTGTCGCCGGCGGCGATGGCTGCCTGTCCCAGAGGTGTTGCGCCCGAATAGACATCTATTGCCGGTTGTTCCTGTCCAAAACCGAAATAATCTTTAAGGCTGACCCAAACAGAATCACCCGACATCATACTCGGATAGGCAAAAAACAAAAAGGCTCTGGCCATAAGGGCTACATTGAAAATATTATAGCCGGTACCTCCGAATATTTCTTTGACGAATATCACTGAAAAAGCAGTGGCCAGGGCCACCATCCATAAGGGTGTATTGATTGGAACGATGAGGGGTATCAACATGCCTGTCACTAAAAATCCTTCGTGAATTTCTTCGCCTTTGAACTGAGCGATGGTAAACTCAATACCCAATCCTACCACATAAGAAACAACAACATAAGGTAAAACCGCCAGGGCTCCCCAGAAAAAAGTCTGGAAAAAACCGGCATCCTGTCCTATTGCCAGGTAATGCTGGTATCCTACGTTAAACATCCCGAAAAGCAAAGCCGGGATCAGAGCAATAACCACGACAAACATGGCTCGTTTGGAATCGATGCTGTCGTGAATATGAGTTCCCGTTTTGGAAGTACGATTGGGAACAAACAAAAAGGTTTCAAAACCGTCAAAAACCGAGTGAAACATCGATAATTTTCCACCTTTCTCAAAGGCGGGCTTGATCTTGTCAAGTAACTTACGCAGAGCTTTCAAAGTATGGTGTTTTTTTAATGACTATTCTTCTCCGTTTTCGGCTTTTAATAAATCCAAGGCAGCCCGGACCTGTTTTTGAACTTCCACTTTAGAAGTACAAACGTATTCGCACAAAGCAAAATCTTCGGGAGCAACTTCGTAAATGCCCAATTCCTCCATTTTTTCCAATTCCCGGGTAATACAGGCACGTACCAGTTTCTCGGGCAGAATATCCATGGGAAACACTTTCTCGTATTCGCCGGACATGATAAGAGCTCTTTCTCCGCCCAGTATTCTGGTATCTGCATCGAATTGTTTCCTGGGGCAAATCATTTGTATCAATCCGCTGAAATAGGTCTTACTCATACTGAACATATTCAGACGGGGCATCACCCAGCCGGCAAATTCATGTACATCGGAACCTTCGTGAAGTACTGTAACCTGACTGTCGTAGGCACCCAGATAATCGTTTATTTCCACCCTTGTGCCTGTGAGGGGATTGCCGCTGATATACCTCAGTGGAATTTCTTTATGCACGTTGCCTTTAAACAAGGCCGAAAGCTGAATTCCTGCAACGCAGCGATAATAGCGGGGCTCGTATACTTCGGGGCCGGTCAAAGCTACCAAACGCGAAAAATCAACCCTGCCCCTGTTGAAGAGTCTCCCAATAAAGAGTACATCCAGCGCATTCACGGTCCAGACAGTTTCTCCTTTATTTACCGGATTGATATGATTTATTTGTACACCGACATTGCCTGCGGGATGCGGGCCTTGGAAACGGTGAATCTCGACATTCTGAGCACTTTTCAATTCGGCCGAAGCAGAATCGGCCGGTATGCTTAAATGCACTTTGCCTGCCGTCAATTTTGTCAATGCATTCAATCCGGTCTGAAAGTCATGACCCTGGCCTTTAAGTATAAAAGCGTAGTCGGGAGCCAAAGGAGCGGTATCGAAAGCACTTACAAAAATAGCTTTAGGCTCTGTACGGGGATTAGCAATCACATCGTAAGGCCTTCTTTTAATATAAGGCCAAAGGCCGGCTTCCAAAAGGGCTTCTTTTACTTTAACACCTTCCATATCCAAAGGATTGCGTACCGGATAGCTTAAAGCGGCGTTTTTTTGGTCTGAGCGGATTTCGATGGCCAGCAATTTACGTTTTTCCCCCCTTTTGACTGCGCTTATTACACCGCTCAGGGGACTGACAAAAAGAATTTCCGGCTTGTTTTTGTCTGCCATAAGGGGAGTCCCGGCCAAAACCTGCTCTCCTTCCCTAACCAGAACTCTGGGAATCAGTCCGTGAAAATCAGCCGGGCAGAGTGCATAATTTTCGGTATATCCCGCAGACTGAACTTCCAGAAAGGCCTTACCTTTGAGACTGATATCCAAGCCTTTCTTAATTTTAATTATATCTGTCATAGTGTTATTTTTAGTCGGGTCACCTACTGTTTTCAGAAAAGTTTTAAGCCCGAAAATGCTGTTGTATTTTCTATTTTCAAAGCGGACTAAATTCGGGCGCGAAATTACAATTAATTTTCCAACCATCGTACAAATAAATAAATTTTTCTGTATTTCTTTTTACTAATGGTTTCATAGCTTGGATATCAGATATTAAAGAGATAAAATAATAATATTTATATTTTTTAACATTATAAGTATGCCAATACAACTTTTCTTACCTACTTTTGTTTCGCTTTTTCAATAGAGGAAAAAGAGTGTTTATCACGTTTTACTCTTACTCAAAACGATTTAATTATGAAAAAAATTACTCTTGTGTTAGCCGTTTGCCTTTTGGGTTTTACAGCTACTTTTGCTCAAAACAAGGCCATTGGTTTGCGCGGTGGTTACGGATTTGAAATTTCCTATCAGCACCCCCTGGGCGATGCCAACCGCCTGGAAGCCGATCTTGGTATGCAATTTGCCGGCCTTAACCTTGCCGCAGTTTATCAATGGGTATGGAGCCTGGAATCGATAGGACTACCCGAAGGTTTTAAGTGGTATGCCGGACCCGGCGCTGACGTTTTCCTTGGCCTTGGCGGAAGTAATTCTGTCTATTCCTATTATTCAGGTATTTCAGCAGGTGTTGGCGGACAAGTCGGTGTTGAATATTCTTTTGCCAATTTCCCCATTCAACTCTCTTTTGACTACCGTCCTATGTGGTTGTTTGGCAAATTCGGTTTTTACAACGGCTATGCCGGAGCTATCCGCTATATTTTCTAATAATAATCCTTACGCGATTACATCTACGGCAGTTGTCCTTCAACAGACAACTGCCGTTTTGTTTGATACCTCAGGCTAAAAGCTTTTAGTCAACCTTGAATTGTTTACATAACACAACAATTGCAATTAATATATAAAACTGAATACTATGTATTGCATAGTACTATAAACTAAATATATCTTTGCCCCAATTTTGCATTTAAGTCCATCGACGGCATGATCCACTTAGAAAAACTCAACAAAACCTATCCCGGAGTACAACCTCTGCATGTATTGAAAGACATTGACCTCAGCATAAACCAGGGAGAATATGTGTCCATCATGGGAGCCTCAGGTTCAGGAAAATCAACCTTATTAAATGTGTTGGGCATATTGGACGATTACGATACGGGCAGGTATATGCTGGACGGCAAATTAATTGCAGGACTGAGTGAAAAAAAAGCAGCGGTATACCGCAACAAAATGATTGGCTTTGTATTTCAGTCTTTCAACCTGATCTCCTTTAAAAATGCCATGGAGAATGTGGCTTTGCCCTTGTTTTACAAAGGTGTCGCCCGCAAGAAACGCAATCAGCTGGCCCTGGAATACCTTGAAAAAGTAGGCCTGAAAGATTGGTGGCATCACTACCCCAACGAATTGTCGGGCGGACAGAAACAACGTATTTCCATTGCCCGGGCTTTGATCTCCCAGCCCCGTATTATTTTGGCCGATGAACCTACCGGCGCCCTGGACAGCCATACTACCGACGAAGTCATACAACTCCTCTCGCAGGTAAATGCCGAAGGAATCACCATGATTGTGGTAACTCACGAAAAGTCCGTTGCTGAACAAACCAAACGCATCATTCATCTGAAGGATGGTTACATTGAATCCGACAACATCAATATCCCCAGCCTGACAGCCTGCAACAAATAAACCTGTTTTATGAGATTTTTCGAGTTTGATACCATTAACGAAATTTTCAGCACCATGCGGCAGAGCAAGCTGAGAACTTTTCTGACGGGCTTCTCGGTGGCCTGGGGTATTTTTATGCTCATCGTGCTGCTTGGATCGGGCAAAGGCTTGCAGAATGGCGTTAGTTCCAACTTTAGCAACAACGCGGTTAACATGGTGAATGTCTGGCCAAGGCGTACCAATATGCCTTACAAAGGCTTCAAAGCTTACCGTCAGTTACGATTCAGAGATCAGGACATGGAAATGCTCAAGAATCATTTTCCTCAAATCGATAAAGCGTCGGGAATAATTTCCCTTTACGGCAATACCGTCAGCTACGGCAAAGAATACGGCAATTACAGCATTAACGGGATAATGCCGGACTATAAAGACATCCGGATACTCAACATAGAAGCCGGCAATGGGCGATTTATAAACACTTTGGACATGTTGGAAGAACGCAAGGTGGTAGTAATCAACCAACGAGTTGCCGATAATCTTTTCAGGGGAGAAAAGCCGTTGGGAAAATACATCCAAATCGGAGGCATAGCCTTTATGGTGGTGGGCATTGAAACTAAAACGTCGAACGACGAAAACGGCTATTGCTATATCCCCCACTCCACAGCTCAAACCATTTACAACAGAAGGGGCTATACCGATGAATTTTATTTTACGGTCACCGGCGTGGACAGCCCCGAAGCCAATGAAGCCTTTACCGTGGCTTTGCGCAAAACCCTCGCCAGGTCGCTGATAGTCCATCCCGACGATACTGCTGCCATTGGAGTGTGGAATATGGCAGAGAATTACGTCCAGACCATGCGCATTTTTTCCACCATACAATTATTTGTCCTTATTATCGGCTTGTGTACTTTGGTTGCAGGCATAGTCGGAGTAGGCAATATTATGGTTATTACTGTAAAGGAAAGAACCCGCGAGTTTGGAATAAAAAAAGCCATTGGGGCCAGCCCCGCCAATATTTTAAATGCCGTTCTGGTGGAATCGATCATGATCACCAGCGTTTTCGGATATGTGGGTATGATGTTGGGCATAGGAATACTTGAACTCCTGAGTCTGATTATGGAAAACGCAACAAGCACAGGCGGAGACAGTCCCAAGGTCTTTTTAAATCCTTCGGTGGACCTGAACATTGTTTTGATTGCCACCGGCATTCTGATAGTATCCGGTTTGCTGGCCGGCTATTTCCCCGCCAGAAAAGCCGTAAACATTAAACCCGTCGAAGCCATTAGGGCAGAATAAGACTTAGCAATATGTTTGATATAGATAAATGGCACGAAATCTGGCTTACTATAAGCAGGAACAAACTAAGGAGCCTTCTGACGGCTTTTGGAGTGTTCTGGGGTATATTAATGCTGACACTGTTGCTGGGTGTCAGCAATGGCCTGAGCAACGGAATGAAAAGCAATATTCAGGGCATCGCCACCAATTCCTGTTTTTTCTTTTCCGATGCCACCTCTGAGCCTTATGCCGGTTTTAAAAAAGGAAGGCGCTGGGATATCAGCCTTTCGGATGTTGCCCTGATCCGTTCAAGGGTAGAGGGAGTCAGTGATGTAGCCCCCATCGTTTTTGGAGGCAGGGGCACAGACAATGTGATGTACGGAGACAAACTGGGCAGCTTCGGTGTTCGTGGAAACGGGCCTGAACTGGTTCGAATCGAAGAACAGAACATGCTCTATGGCAGGTACATCAACGAAATTGACATCAACCAAAAGCGTAAGGTTTGTGTTATCGGCAAAAATGTCTTTACCGCTTTTTTTAACAACGGCACCAATCCCTGCGGGCTCTTAATCAGATGCAACGGACAATATTACAGAATAATAGGTGTCACCAAGGGCGTATCGAACAATATTTCTCTGGGAGGACGCAGCGACGATATGGTGGTTTTGCCTATCACCACCATGCAACAATTGTATAACCAGGGGGATGTGGTACACTTTTTCGGAGTACGTGCTCAAGACCATTACGACATCAGCAAGCTGGAACAAAGTATTAAAGATGTTCTCAAAATTCGCCACCAGATTTCACCCACCGATCCACAGGCAGTTGCATCCATAAACATAGGCGAAATGTTTAAAACATTCATGTACTTGTTTTTGGGGATTTCTATTTTGACATGGATAGTAGGCGTAGGCACTTTGCTGGCGGGAGCCATAGGCGTCAGCAATATTATGCTGGTTTCGGTGCGCGAACGCACCAAGGAAATTGGCATTCGCCGGGCCCTGGGAGCAAAACCCTCCAACATTATCTCGCAAATAATGACAGAGAGCCTGGTATTAACAGCCCTGGCCGGATTTGGAGGCTTCACGCTGGGCGTTGGAATACTTGCCCTGATTGATCAGATCATCGCCAACGCGCCGGCCAGCGACGAGATTTTTTTACAACAATTGATGATAGACTTCAATGTGGGCCTGTCGGCTGCAGCCATTCTGCTGTTTTTCGGATTGCTGGCCGGCCTGCTCCCTGCCTGGAGAGCCATGCAGATTAAACCGATAGAAGCTTTGGGCGAAGAATAAACAAATAATAATCATATCAAAACATTCATTATGAAAAAAGTTTTTAGAATCGTTATGCTTGTCCTTCTTGGTGTTGTCGTGCTTTGGACTTTCTATTTTCTCTGGCAGAAATCACGTCCTCAGGTGGTTCTTTACGAAATTATCAAGGTAGAACAAAAAACCATCGAGAAAAAAGCCGTTGCAACAGGCAAGGTAGAACCTCGTAACGAAATTCAGATCAAACCCCAGATTGCCGGCATTATTGACGAACTATACAAAGAAGCCGGCGAAATGGTACGAAAAGACGAAGTCATTGCCCGCATAAAACTGATCCCCGATATGGTTACGCTCAACGCAGCCGAATCAAGGGTGAAAGTGGCCGAAGTCAATCTGAACCAGTCTCAGACCGACTTTGACCGTCAAAAAGGCCTTTACGAAAACAAAGTGATTTCCAGAGAAGAGTTCGAAAAAAGCGAGTCCGGCTTTATTCTGGCCAAACAGGAATACCAGACAGCCGTCGACAACCTGGCCCTGACCAAAGAAGGCATCACCAGCAAATCGGGCAGCCAGAGCAACACACTAATCAGATCGACCATCGATGGTATGATTCTGAATATTCCTGTCAAAGTGGGCAATTCGGTCATCCAGTCCAACAATTTCAACGAAGGCACTACCATTGCCACGGTGGCCGAAATGAGTGATATGCTCTTTGTCGGCAAAGTAGACGAAACCGAAGTGGGTCAGATCAAAGAAAATATGCCGATCAAGCTCACCATCGGAGCCCTGAACGACCGTAGTTTTGATGCCCGGCTTGAATACATTTCACCCAAAGGCACAGAAGAAAGCGGTGCCATCCTTTTTGAAATCAAAGCAGCCGCCAAAATCTCCGAAGACATTTTTGTACGCGCCGGCTATAGTGCCAACGCGGAAATTGTGCTTCAAAGTGTAAAAGACGTACTCGCCATTCCGGAAAGTAGTGTAGAATTTAGCGGAGATACCTCTTTTGTTTATGTACTGACCAACGAAGAACCCCAGCAATTCGAGAAAAAATCCATACAGATTGGCCTCTCCGACGGTATTTACATCGAAGTCAAAGAAGGCCTGGATGCCGACAGCCGACTTAGGGGAGCCGCCATCGATCCTAAAGCCAAAAAAACCGCCCTATGAAAAAAACAATAATCAGCTTGCTGTGTATCACTCTGCTGGCGACTTTCAGCTTAGAAGCTCAAAAGGTGTGGACCCTGAAAGAATGCATAGATCATGCCCTGGCTAATAACATTTCCATTAAAACGGCCGGCCTGAACGCCGAAGTACAGGAGATTGAGCAAAAAAACACAAAATACCAGCGTTTGCCCTATGTTTCGGCTTCAGCCTCGCATAACCTGGGTTTCGGACAAACTCAGGACAATACCGGCGTTTACGTAAACAGCAATTCACAGTCAACTTCGGCCGGCATCTCTTCGGGAATCACTATTTTCAACGGTTTTCAAATTAACAACAGCATCAAAGCGCAACAATACAGCACGCTGGCATCGCTGGAAAACCTGAACAAAGCCAAAGAAGACCTGTCGTTGAATATTGCCTCGGCTTACCTGCAAATTCTTTATAACAAGGAATTGTACCAGCTGGCCCTGGAACAGGTCGCTTTGAGCAAAGAACAACTCCGGCAATACGAGATTCGCTATGCTCACGATAAAATTCCCGAAGGCCAGCTATACGAAATCAAGGCCAAACTGGCTCAGGACGAACTATCGGCCACGCAACAAAAACAAACAATGGAGCTTTCTCTGTTGGAATTGAGTCAGTTACTGGAGCTGGAAGACTGGAAAGATTTTAACATCAGCGAACCCGATTCTCAAATTATACTGAAAAAAGAAGCCCTTCAACTACCGGCCGAGAGCATTTACGATCAGGCAGAGAACAACAGGGCGGCCATTAAATCTGCTCAATACGAAGTGATGACTTCCGAAAAAATGCTCGAAGTATCGCGGGGAGCCCGCTACCCCAGCCTCAGCCTGGGAGCCTCCTACTCCAACAGTTACTACGACCACAGCGGTTATGCCAACCCCAGCTTAAAAGATCAGCTCAGCAACAACGGGCGAAGCAATATCGGCCTGAACCTCAGCATACCTATTTTTAACCGCCTGAACACATCCAATAGTATTAAACGCTCCAACATCAACCTGGAAACGGCCAGATTACAGCTGGAAAACACCAAAAAGATGCTCTATAAAGAAATTCAACAGGCCTGGTTCAACGCCAATACGGCCGAAGAAAAATACCAGGCTTCGTTCGAAACCATACGTGCCACGCAGGAAGCCTTTCGTTTTACCGAAGAAAAATTCAACAGCGGACGTTCTACCATGTACGAATACAACGAAGCCAGGATGCAACTGCTCAAAACCCGTTCCGAACAGCTGCAGGCCAAATATAACCTGATGTTCAGTTTAAAAATACTGGATTTCTACAGAGGTAATTCCATTCACTTATAACTGTATTTCTTTCGGAGTAAAAGTCCGGAGAACAAAACAGGACTATGAATAATGTTTTAAAAAATATTGAGGAATTGTTGTTTTGATACTATAAATGCTATAGATTTGCCACATCCCTATTTTTTTACCTTAAAATCCATTTCAATGAAAAAAACAGCTATTTTCTTAATGATGACCGTCCTGTTTCAGGGTTTAGCCTTTGCTCAACTAAAATTGGGCGTAAAAGCCGGAGTCAACATCAGCAATCTGTCGGGATATACCTCACAGGATCTGATTAACGATGTCAAAGGAGCTAACAGTTACCAATTCGGCATTTTGGCAAAAGTAAAATTAGGCAACTTTTTTAGCCTGCAGCCCGAAGTGTTGCTCTCGATGAAAGGGGCTGAACTGACAAACGATCAATCGAACGCAGCATTGAATACTTTATCTACCTTGATGGGTGAAACCATTCCTAATTCCCTACACCTCAAAACCACTTACCTGGAAGTGCCGCTGAATATTCAGGCCGGTATTGGTCTGGGCAGTCTGGCCCGTATTTACGGACAAGTGAGCCCTTATCTCTCCTACCTGATCTCCGACAATGTAGACGGAGCTGAAGACTTCTACGCTGCTTACAAAAACTTCCTGAGTAATTACGACGGCGCACAGCCCCTGAACTCCTTTGATTATGGAATTGGCCTGGGTGCCGGTGTCGAGGTGCTCTTTCTGCAATTATCGGTAAAATACGATTTCAGTCTGAATGAATTTAAAGAAGTGGCCGGTACTATTCTGGATGACGTAAATCCACTGTTCAGTTCGCTGAAACACCGCAACCTGAGCATCAGCCTGGCCTTTCTGTTTTAACCCCGCCGGAGCTGCACAGAAAACAATAAATTTAAAGGGGAGTCCATCAGGCTCCCCTTTCTACTTGTTTTACACCCTTGATGGTTTTTATTTTTTTAATCAGGGCTTCCAGTTGACGGGTATCCTGTACTACCACCGTCAAAAAACCTCTGAACAGTCCGTCGTTGGAATCGATACGAACGGAACGTAAACCCAGGTCGCTCTCTTTGGAAATAAGGGAACTGATGTTGGTCACGATGCCGATGTCGTCTTTGCCTATCACCTCGAGCGAAGCTGCGTATTTTCCGGCCCCCGATTTTCCGGCCCAGCGGGCCTTCACGATGCGGTAAGGAAAACGGGATTTCATTTGGGGCGCATTGGGGCAATCTACCCGGTGAATTTTAATTCCCCCGGTAACAGATACAAAACCAAAGACCTCATCTCCGTAAATCGGATGGCAACATTTGGACAGAGTAAAGTCCAGACCTTTCAGGTTTTGATCAATTACCAGAATATCTTCTTTTGCCTGCTGAATTTGCTGAGGCATGGGTTCAATGACGTATTTTTCGGCTGTAGTAGCCTGTGGAGCATCGTGAATAGTTTTATCGGGTTGATACCATTCCACGTACTGATCAATGACCTGGTTCAGGTCTAGTTGTTCTGCTCCCAGGGCAGCGTAAAAATCGGTCAGTGTTTTGTATTTTAATTTTCGCATTACCCTGGTCATCACCCCTTCGTCAAATTCCAGTTTACGATTTTTCATGCGCCGCTGCAGAATTTCCCTCCCGTATTCAGCCTGTTTCAGGGTTTGTTCCTTCAGGGTTTGCTTAATACGATTGCGTGCTCTGGCCGTTACTACGTAATTCAGCCAATCTTGTTTGGGGCTTTGGTTGGAACCGCTTTGGATTTCGACGGCATCGCCGTTTTTGAGCGGATAACGTATGGGTACATTTTTGCCGTTTACCCGGGCTCCCACACATTTATTACCCAAGGCTGTGTGGATGTTGTAAGCAAAATCGAGCACCGTTGCTCCGGCTGGCAATTTACACAATTCACCCTTGGGAGTGAACACATAAATTTCCTTTTCGTACAACTCCAGCTTAAAGGCGTCCATCAAGCGCAGCGAATCACTTTCCTGATTACTCAGTACTTCGCGTATATGGGTCATCATTTGGTCCAGGCCTTCTTCGCTGCGTATGCCCTTGTATCTCCAATGAGCCGCCAGGCCCCTCTCGGCAATTTCGTCCATTCTGGCACTGCGAATCTGCACTTCGACCCAACGGCCACCAGGCCCCAGAACGGTGGTATGAAGCGATTCATAACCATTGCTTTTGGGAATGGACAACCAGTCTTTCAACCTGGCCGGATTGGGCTGAAACATGTCGGTGATGAGAGAATAAACCTGCCAGCAATCCGACTTCTCACGCTCCCGGCCGGTATCCACTATTACCCTGATGGCAAAAAGATCGTATATATTATCAAAAGAAATCTGCTGTTTACGCAGTTTGTTCCAGATGGAATAGATGGATTTTACCCGGCCTTTGACCTCAAAGGGAACATTTAGGTTCTCACTGAGTTTTTGTCTGACAGGTTCTATGAATGCCTGGATGTATTCATCTCTGGATCGCTTGGTTTCATCGAGTTTACGGGCAATTTCGTCGTAGATGGCCCGCTGGGTAAATTTCAGGGATAAATCCTCCAGTTCTGTTTTAATGGTATAGAGGCCCATGCGGTGAGCCAGGGGTACATAGAGCGAAAACACCTCACGGGCAATTTGCTCCTGCATATCTGCAGGGTATTGCTTCAGCATCCGCATGGTATTCAGACGATCGGCCAGAAGGATCAGGATCACCCGGGCATCCTGGGCAAACGATAGTAAAAGATTGCGAAAGTTTTCGTTATCAAAAACAATGTTGCGGTCGTAAAGTTCGTTCACCTTGATCAGTCCCAGCATGATATTGCCCACCGAGGGGCCAAAATCACGCTCGATCTGCCTGAGCTCCAGACTCCGTATCAGCCTGGAATCGTATAGAAGGGCGCTAATTACCGATGAACGCTTCATTCCGATTTCACGCGCTACCACCAAGGCATTCTGAACACAGCGTTCCAAAGGTTGCACTTCGGGTACGGGACGCTCCAGCAGATTTTCGTCTATGGCTTTTTTCCAGATAGAGCGTATTTTCCGGATATGTCCGGGAAGTATGTATCCCTGTGTCAGATGCAACAATTGACGGTAGATGCGTACAATATTTCGGCTTTCAGGCTGAGTGATGAGCATAAGTACAAGCTAAAAAGTCTTGTAAAAATACATTTTTTCTATCAAAATAAGCTACCTTTGCCCTAATTATTAGCAGCTCAAAAATATGAGACATATCGCTATTACAGGAGACTTGGGCAGCGGCAAAAGCAGTGTGGCCAAAATTATATGTCAAAATGCCGGTTACGACTATTTCTCAACCGGTTCGCTCCAGCGAAAGCTGGCCGCCGGGAAAGGTATGAACACCCTGGAGTTGAATTACCTGTCAGAGAAAACCAAGGAGATTGACGACTACATCGATGCCTTTCTCAAAAACATTGACACAGACAAAAGCATCAAAAAACCCATCGTTTTAGATTCCCGTCTGGCCTGGCATTTTGTAAAAACCGCCTTCAAAGTTTATCTCAAAGTCCAGCCTGAGATAGCCGCCCAAAGAGTGTTGGCCGACAAAGCCCGCAGCAACGAACCACTGGCAGCCAATCTTGAAGAAAGCAAAAACAGCCTGCTGGAAAGGCAGGAAGTCGAAGCCAGACGGTTCAAAAAACTCTACCACATCGATTATCGCAGACTCGAAAATTACGACCTGGTGATAGACACTTCCCACTTCAGCCCCGAGGAAGTAGCCGCCCAAATACTTGCTGCAGCCGATCCACTCAGCATCCTTAACCGGGAAGACCTCAAGCAGATACAGGCAAAAGGCATAAGCACAGAACAAATTCAGGAACAACTCAAGAGTTTTGTGCAGGGCTTCCACTACCTGAAGCTGGCTGCCTCGGCTTCTGTCGGCAATGGCATACTCATCATTGAACAAGAGCGCAGGAACAGTCTGCTCGAAGCTTGGGAGCATTACCTTGAGGGCCGGCACAAAGTGCTGAAATTCGTCCCGGCTTCGGGTGCTGCCAGCCGAATGTTCAAAGACCTTTATGCTTATTTGGAATCGGAAACGGAGGAACCCAGCGGCAAGGCCGAAAAAATCTTCATCAGCCATTGCGGATGCTTTGCTTTTTCTGACGAACTCAACAAATCCTGCATACAAAATCTGGGTGCATCGCTTGACTCGCTCCAAGAACAAGGCCGTCACAAGGACATAGTAAGGCAACTCTTAATGCCTGAGGGGCTCAATTACGGAGCTTTACCCAAGGGCCTGCTCAGTTTTCACAAATACCCGGGAGCCCCCCGCAAAGCTATGACGGAGCATCTGGTGGAGGCTGCTTTGTATGCCCCAAATTACAATGGAAAGGCCTACGTGCATTTTACCGTTTCGCCCGAACACCGCAGCCTGTTCGAAAATGAATGCCGGCTGGTAAAGGCAGACATCGAGCAACAATACGGAGTGCAGGTTGAAGTAAGTTTTTCCATACAGAAAACCTCTACCGATACTATAGCCGCTGACAGGAACAACCAGCCTTTCAGAGATCAGGGAAAACTGCTTTTCCGCCCCGGCGGACACGGAGCTTTGCTGGAGAATCTGAACGACCTGGACGCAGATGTCGTTTTTATCAAAAACATCGACAATGTAGTACCCGACCGGCTCAAGGACAGCACCGTTCATTACAAGAAACTGCTGGCCGGCCTGCTGGTAAGCCTGCAGGAAAAAATCGCAGGCTATCTGAACTTGCTGGATACCGGCAAATATACCCGCACTCAGCTCATTGAAATCATCCAGTTTCTGCAACAACAATTATACACCCGTCACAAAGACACCAAAATGATGGAAGACGCTGAACTGGTGCTCTATCTCAAAAAGAAACTCAACCGCCCCATCCGGGTTTGCGGCATGGTGCGCAACGAAGGAGAACCCGGCGGCGGCCCTTTCCTTGTGTACAACAAAGACGGCAGCACTTCGCTGCAGATTTTGGAGAGCTCACAGATTGACATGAACAATCCCGAAAAGGCCGCCATGTATCACGAAGGCACACATTTCAATCCGGTAGACCTGGTGTGCGGCATCAAAAATTACAAGGGGAAGAAATTCGACCTCAGTCGGTATGTAGACAAAAACACCGGCTTTATTTCCATTAAATCGAAAAACGGGCAGGAACTCAAAGCTCTGGAATTACCGGGCCTATGGAACGGAGCCATGTCCGACTGGATTACGGTTTTTGTCGAAGTGCCCATTGGCACATTCAATCCGGTTAAAACGGTCAACGATCTGCTCAGGGAACAACATCAGGACGAAGAACCCTCCTGTTTGTAAGGCTCCAGCCCCAACTCACGGGCTTTTTGAATCATAAAATTCCGGGCTGCCTCATACTCGTTTGGAATCAGCCCGTCGAGAATGGCCTCTTTGATGCTGTTTTTGATTTCTCCCACTACTTTTCCGGGAGGCAGGTCAAATGTGTCCATAATTTCC
Organism: uncultured Bacteroidales bacterium; assembly: GCA_964575345.1. GTDB lineage: Bacteria > Bacteroidota > Bacteroidia > Bacteroidales > UBA1402 > UBA1402. Next base: position 21,079 of record CAZNQD010000012.1, on the reverse strand, counting down.
TCGCCGCTCACCGGAGGCTGCATGTTACGTAAGCGGTCGCGCTCTTCCAGATCAATCATTTTCTGGCGCACCAGCTGAAAATTTTCGAGGAAACGTTGCACCTTGAGCGGATTTTTAGACGTGATATCGGCCTCACACAGTATCATCAGGTCTTCGATATCGTCGCCGGCATCAAAAAGCAGACGACGAACAGCCGAGTCACTCACTTCTTCTTCGACCAGGGCAATGGGACGCATATGCAGACCTACCAGTTTTTGCACATACTTCATGTGTTCGTTCATGGGCAACTTGAGCCGGCGGAAAATTCCCGGGATCTTTTTTTCGCCCAGAAAGTTGTGGTTGTGAAAAGTCCAGCCCGATTTATCGTCCCAGCGTTTGCAGGCAGGTTTGGCAATATCGTGAAACAAAGCAGCCCAGCGCAGGTACAGGTTCTTGCTTTGATCTGCCACTTTGTCCAAAACTGCCAGGGAATGTAAAAAGTTATCCTTATGTCCTTTGCCATCTTTGGTTTCCACCCCTTTGAGAGCCGCCAGTTCGGGCAGGATAATATCCAGCAGCCCGGAACGATCCATCAGACAAAAAGCCTCCGAGGGCTTCTCAGCCATCATCATTTTTTGCATTTCATCGCTTATACGTTCCGCCGATACTATGGAAATCCTCTCCCTGTTGCGACGGATAGCCTCAAAGGTCCGGGGATCTATCTTGAATTGCAAAGTGGTAGCAAAACGCAGGGCCCGCATCATACGAAGGGGATCGTCGCTAAAAGTCAGATCGGGATCACAGGGCGTGCGCAGGATTTTTTTTCTAAGATCGCTCCTGCCGTCAAAGGGATCGATCAACTCTCCGTAATCGGCTTTGTTCAGGCTGATCGCCATAGCATTGACGGTAAAATCACGACGCAGCAGGTCGTCTTCAAGACTACCATCTTCAACTACAGGTTTACGGGATTCTCTTTGATAGGATTCCCGCCTGGCTCCTACAAATTCGAGCTCAAGAGAGCCATAACGCAACTGTGCTGTACCGAAGTTTTTGAAAACGCTGACCCGGGCCGATTTGCCCAGTTTGGAAGCCACGAATTCTGCCAATTCTATACCCTTTCCTACCGTAACTATGTCGATGTCCTGAGAGCTGTTCTTTAAGAAGATATCTCTAACGTATCCTCCTACTAAACAACATCTTACATTCATCTCTTCGGCTGCTTCAGACAAGAGTATGAACAAGGGTTCTTTGATGTGTTCACTTAAATTCACAAACTACAACTACTATTAGCCGACAAAAGTACATTTTTTTTCATTGTTTGCTCTACTTTTGCGTGGACTAAAATCAAAACTTATGTCGTTCAGGGTATTTGCCTTACATACGGCCATCGGGTTTTGCCTGATTATCTTGCAGTCTTGCTCTTCAAAAAAGAAAGACTTGCCCGATACTTACATTCAAAAAGCCCGCACTGCCATAGAACAGAGGCAATACCAAACAGCAAAAAACTACATAGACAGCATACGCATCGTCTTCCCAAAAGATTACGACAAAATTCGCGAAGGCCTGCAAGTGATGCGTGAAATAGAGTTTGCCGAACAAAAACGTACCCGGGAATATTGCGACAGCTTATTGAATGTGAGACAAAGCCAGTTCCCCGAAAAACAAAAAAATTTCAGTTTTCAACGCAACAAAGCCTACGAAAGCGTTGGCTATTACGTTAATAACCACCAGTTACACAAAAACAATTACAACCGTACTTTTTTGCAGACCAAAGTAGACGAAAAAGGCCGTCTGATTGTAACAAGTTATTATTCCGGCCCCCAAAAAATCAATCATACCAGGCTGCGCATTTATTCCTCCGATGGCCTTTTTGTGGAGACTCAGGACGTACCCCGGGACGGCGCATTGAATTATGCCTTCAGTGACGGAGGTATTAATTACGAAATTGTACGTTTCAACGAAAAGAAACTCAATGGCCTTATTAATTTTATTTTGTTAAACAACGGAGGCATCCTCAAGGTGGAGCTTATAGGGAATATCAACAAAACCTACAGCATGCGCACGGAAGATAAAAATGCCCTCAAGGCGGCCTGTGAACTGGCGACCGTGCTTTCGGATATCACCAGGCTGCTCGAAGAGATAAGGCTGGCCCAGGCCAAAATGGATTATATCCGCAGCAAACAGCTCAGCCAGACCGATGATTAACGGGTCAGGCTAAAGCGCAGACTCAAACCAAAATCCTGCGTCGTCACCGGATAGGACGACACCAGCGGAATACTGGATTCCAGGGAATAATAAAATTTCAGATTCAAATTTCGGCTGATTACATAATCGGCCTGCAAGTCCAGGGAAACCGTTTTGTTGCCCGAGGTTGCCTGCGAATAATTCTCCTCAATTTTTCGAATCAGGGCCGAGGAGTTTTTAAAGGAAAAGTCGGCATTGAATCTCATGTCGTTTTTGACCTTAGAGTTTTCCAAAATTCCCCAGGGGTGAAAATCGGCCACTTTGTAACTGCCCCCCAACACATACTGCACCTGTCCTGCTTCGACCAGCTGGCCTCCGCTGATACTCAGGTTCAGACTGCGCGAAGTGCGTAATTCGGTCTTGATGCTCATTCCGTTTTTAAGGGTAGCCTGTATGTTAAATAAAGGGCTGAAATTTTCGGTCAGGCTGATGCTGCTGATATCGTACATAGACGAAGGCAGAGGATTGCCCGTAAGGACATCCCTGACGAAACCAAAGTCCTCCTGTCCTCCGGCGCTGACAAAATTATTGTACGAAGAATAAGAGGTGACATTGTAAGCACAATTGTAGGCATGATTCAGGGTGATTGACCTGAAATGCTCGGCCAGGAAGGGGAGTTTGGATAAACCATCGTAGGAAATAGTCCAATTGGGCAGCATGGCTTTGATGGAGGGAAAAATATCCAGACTGCCCTTGTGTGCAGAACGGCCGGTATAGGCCGCAATAAAAGCGGGGATCAGCACATCGGCCGAATTAAGATCGACACCGCCGTATTGAGCATCGTAGGCTTTACCGGCCAGCCCGGTGCCGGCCAGAAATCCTTCGTCGGGATAACGGAGGCCCTCTATCCTCTGCTGCAGTCGGCCGGCAATAACGGCCCGATTCTGCACAAATTGCTCAAAATGTCTGGAAAAATAACCATCCTTTGCAGAAGAACCTCCAAACGAAGTCAGCAAAGCCACCGTCGATATCGAAAAACTACCTGTCTGATTACGGGGCATGCCGTCTATCATATATTGCACCTGTTTGTTGCTGTTGCTGCTGCGCTGCGCATTCAATTCTATCCTCAGCCCCTGGATGGGCAATAGCGAAGATTTAATGCTTAATTTTTTGTTTTCGGTATAAATAGCCGGCGAAACCACCGAGTCTGACATGACCAGCCAATTTCTGGCCATGGATTGCTGCAGGTAATCGTTGGAATAAAAACCGCTGGCAAAATCCCAGCCGGGAGCCCTGCCGAATTCTTTGTCTTTGAATATCAAACCTGTTTCCGGCCTGAATCCGGGAATAGTGAGCCCGTCTGTCTGATCGTAAGTGATTTGGAGATTACGCACCGACATCAGCAAGCGCGATCCCAACTGCAGAGCCTTATACCAATCCTTGTCGTCCAGCGAAGGCTTCTGAACTATGAGTAACTTGATTAGCATACTATCTCTGCCACGAATGCTCAGGTTGTTTTCGTCAACGATTTTATAACGCAGGGGCACATCCTTACCTTTGGCGTCTACAGCCCTTATTATTAAACGTTTATTCTTCAGATTGTGTTTTACTTCGAGCTCCTCGCCCGGTAAGAGCTTCAGCTCTTTTTCGAATTTGGCGGCATCTTGTTTAGGAGCCGTCTGTTGATTGCTTGAAACTCTGGCGGGCGCAGCGGGCGTATTTCTGCCGGATGCAGCGGCTGTCTTTTTACCTGATGAAGCATATTTTTGATTGACTTCGCGCAAAAAGTCCGACTTGTTATACAGGGTTTCAAAATTAAAAGAGGGATTGAAACTGATGTTTCGAATGTTTGAAATGATATTTCCCATCTCCAGATCCTTGATCTCGGCGCTTTTGTCCCATTTATAATTGGCTGTATACTGAGCGTTGGCAGTAATAAAATCCAGTACCGGAATGCGATTGAAAGGAATGCTCCAGGTATACCTTATGCTTTGCTGGTAGTTGAGCGGTGTACCAAGGCTGCGTATACTCTGGCGCACTGTGTCTTTCCAGTTCTCGTATTCATTGGGATAGAGTGTTTTGTTAACCGGAGAATTCATGGTTTCCTGGATGCGGGAACTGTTGTTGGTGGTAAACGAATATTTCATATTCTTGGTGAAATTCCATGTCAGGCTGAAATCGGTGTTCCAGAGGAAGTTTTTGCTGAAATTCAGGGGAATGTTGTTGAGCAGGCTCAGAGAGGTTAAATCGCGATTCTGAAGCTCGTAATAATAGCGCGACAAACGACTGCCGAAAGTAATGGAATTGGGCACCCAGGTCAGGTTGAATTCCTTAATTATCTTTAACCAGGGAGAATCCAGTTTCTTGCTTTTGGCAAAGGGTTCCCAGGCCTTGAGCGGAGAACTGTAGCCATAAGTGATGCCGGCGTTGTAATTGCGGGTAATTTCGTATTCCGTGCTGGCGTCGTGTTTATAGGTTTCGCTGTAACTGCCAGAGGCAGAAAAATTGGCCGGATCTATGGGCAGCGGCGTTTTGCTCTTAACATTCAGTCGCAGGTTCGATACATTCAAATTGCGGACATTCGTGATTTTGGAACTGTAATCCAGGATGGAATCCTTCTCCGCCTTGGTATCGGCCGTCTTCAGCACATCTTCGAGCAGAAGGTCCTGATTCAAGGGATCGTATTTGGGTGTATGGCTCTGACGGGAAATAGCGTAATAAACCGGAAAATTCAAAATTCCCGGTTTGGGGTAAAGCTTGCCCAGATCGAAACTCATCGCCAGGTTCATCAGTTTATAATCTTCCAGCCTGCGTTCGGCCACCCGCTGTTCGATACCGCCAAAACCCACCGATTCGTAACGGCCTGCAAAAGTGACCGTTCCCAAATCGGAAACAGCCAGGGTGGCATTGGTCATTGCCGCCCAGCCTCCCTGATTGGCAAAACCTTTCAACCTTAATTCGTTTACCCAGACTTCAACCGACTTGAGAACAGTTCCGTTGTTGCGAATGCCTATCATGATGGTTTTGACCTCCGACAGGCTGGGATTGCCCATGATGCTGACTTTGTTCTTTTCTTTGGCCGGATCATATTCGTAATAGGCTTTGGTATAGTTGATACCACCGGGCTGTGAGTTACGCTTGTTTTTGATATTGGTAAGCAACTCAAAGGGCAGATCAATAAAATTTTCGTCCGGCCAGACCGATTCAGGATTATGAATGTTGGGCTGTGAAATTTTCAGAGGAACTTCGTATTCGTAATAATTGTTCTGGTAGTCGGAGCCCAGACGGATGAAAACTGTCATTTCGTAATTGGCCGGCGGATTCAGGTCTTCGGGCAGGGCTTCACCGTGCACAAACAATTGCAGTCGTTCGTATTGTCTGAAATCCAAACCGGTGTTTTTGTAGACAGCGCGGGCATCACCCGGGGCCATTTGCCTGATCCTCAAAGCCAGAGACTGTTCGTTTTGTTGATATACTCCCGGCTGGCCGGGATCTCCCTCTCTTTGCACTCCTGGAGGCAAGACGTAGTGGATGGGCTCACGCGAAGAGTTTTCTTCCAGATCGACTGTAGTGACTTCCATCATGGTTTCGGCAGCAGGTACCACGCCCGTGGGTGCCAGGTCTTTGGTATAAACCCGCCAGTCCCCTCTGACCAGGTCCAGACTGCCAAAACGCAAAACAGTGCTGTCCCGAAAACCGGTCATAAACATCCGTATAAAACGGATGCTGTTGAATCCGTTGATGGTTCCTATTCTTTTGTCGTAGTCCCTGACGGGTATTTTGAACTGATACCAGGTGACTTGTTCCGATTTACCGTTTTTGAGGCGTACTACCGAGGTTCTTTTGTCGTTCACGTAGTTTTGGCCTATTTCCAGGTCCTCTTTCCTTAGCGACACTTTGTATTGATAGTAACGTTCCGTTTCGTTCAAGGTAAAATCAGCGTTGATGTCTTCCACATCGGGCAAGGTGGTAGAAGCTGTTTCGTAGGTCTCTCCGGTATCGGCGCTGGCCTGCGAATTACCCTGTGTGCCGCTGTAATATTTATAGCGATCCAGGATACTGGTTTTGAAGCGGTCGTAATCGCTGCCACGGTAATAGTGGTAATTATCGCCCGAGGGATCGTTCAGGGGCGAAAAAGGATCGTTTCTCCAACGTTCCAGCACATCGGAATTCAGAGAATTTTCTATAGCATTCAGATAATCGGCTAGTTTAACAGCCTCTTCTTCATCGTTGAGCCCATCCAGCCCCACATCCTGAATACGCCTGATTCCCTGGGTATTGTCGAAGGCATACACATTGACGGTTTTGTTGGACACCTTACCCCAAACGGTTTCGGACACATAGCTTTGATCGCTGCCCATAGGCAAGCCGTTTTCAAAAGATTTGCGGCCATCCTTGAGTACATCTTCCGAAATTTCCCCCAGGTTGAAGTACAAATCTCCTCCGGTGTTCACCCCCAGGCTGTCGTAAATAAAGGGATCCATCACCCAAAACTCAATGTATTCCACATTGGCCGCTTCAAAATTGGTCATGCTCGATTCTATTCTGCGCATGATTCCTCCCCAGCGTTGTTCTGGATTGACCAGACTGCCGTCGGCTAGCATGCCTTCTGTATCGAAATTGTACGGGCCCCTTTGCCCGGGGTAGTAAGAAATATTCATCACCGAAAGCAAACCCGTCTGATTAAACTGCAAATCACGGTCGGGATAGATTTCTTTTTCGTTGACTGCCCGCACGTAATGATTGGACAATTGCTCATCGTCGTTGCGAATATGATCGGGGGTTTGAGAGCGACTTTGGGTAAATATCTGGTCAATGGTATACCAGGACATCAATGCACGGTTCATGCCATAGCGCCAATCGTTGGAATAGGCGGCTTCGGGGAACAGCCCTCCCATAGGATCGTAAGGAGTACTGGCCAAAAACCATTGGGTAATATCCCTCAGGCTGAAAGTCTTTTTGGCGGCTTCGAAATCGTCCACGTAAACCGTATTGTCAATTTGTTTGGAAGCACCCGGTATCAATTGAGCCACTTCTGCCTTAACTGTTAGTTGGGATGGTTTCGTCACGTTAATCAGAGGCAGTTTATCAATCAGGTTGGTAAGGCCCTGCGATTGAATGGTAAATCCGGAATTAAGCCCCATGATGGTATTGTTGAGGGGCTCGGTATTCATGTCTACTTTGTTGGTGAGAGGTTTTTCGGAAAGATGCATTAAGGTGGCTCCCAGGCTGAAATCCTTACTGAAAGCGTATTCCATATTGAAGCCGGCCAGGGATTTGCGCACCATATTGTATATGCCCTGATCTTCGCAGGTAGCATTGATGGTAGTTCCCGAAGATAAGAGATTTTCGTTTATAATACTCACTGTTCCGGAATTGTAATCTACCACATAATCGACGTTTTCGGTGAGTAAAATTCCACCCGCTGTTACTTTGACCGAACCCGGACTGACATTCATTGTGCCCAGCGAAATATCCGCTCCTCCCTGGGAAGACTTATATTCCCCTTCGATACGGAATTTGTTTTTCTCGGTCAACTGCTGAACAACGGTCAGGGTAGAATCGTAGAGCTCCTGAAATATGTATTTTTCGGCCAGGGCATCGTCGCCTATGGCTTTACGCAAATGAGAACCAAAAGGTTCCAGTACGGGGAATACAATCCTGCCGTTGGATGACATCACCGTATATCCTTCCACGTAATCGAACTGCCCGTCGGGAACAGGATCGCGATTCAGGTTCAGGCGATCAAGGTTCATCACCCTCAACAAAATCTGATTGGCAATCTTTCCCTCGCTCAAATAATTGACATATAAACCCAGCGTATCGTTTTGAAAACTGATGTTGAGCTTAAAGTTGTCCGTCGACATACTATAGGCTCCAAGGGCATAGACGTTTTTCATCATCAGGTCCCAGTAGGGAGCTCTCGGCGAGAAATCTGTACCCTTGAGCAGCTTAACCAGCAGCGCCTTGGGCGACTCCACTCCGTCGGTTGAAAATTCACCTACCTGGTAAACCTGGCCGTTTTTGGTGTATTCAAAAGCCACAGCTAAGACTTCGTCCGAACGCAAGGCCTGATTCAGGCTGATATAACCCAGGCTGGTATTGAGCTTGTATTCGGTAGGTTCCAGGCGGCGGGCGCTTTCCAGGCGTTCGTAATCATTGCCAATTATTATTCCCTGTACGGTTAGTGGTTCCAGCACCGTCGAGGAAACATTGATTTGTCTGGCATCGGCATAATTCTCCACTATTTCGGCATACAGGCTGTTGGCATCGTTCGCAGGATAATTGTTCTGTCCTTTGGTCCAATACGTATTGTATATCCTATCGGGTTCAGCCATGTCGGCAAAAGCCAGAATGTCGCGGGCATTGTCCATGACCGCGGTTTTGTTGGTCACCCAGACTTCCACTTTATTAATGACCACGCCCGAAGAAATATAGGGCAGGTTTTCCATCCAGCGGTCATAATGATCCCTGAAGTAATGCGAAAGGAAATAATGACGGTTTTCGTCGTAGGCATCTGCGGAAATCTCAAAGGGAGTGGTCTGCACGCCTCCGCTGAGGCTGGCCGATTTGGTTTGAGTATTTTGCTGCGAAAGTACCGCGGCAATGTTGAGCTTACCAAACTGCAACTGGGTTTTGACACCAAACAATGAGCTGGCTCCGTTAATCAGAGAATTCTTGACAGGCATGCTCACATTACCGGCTTCGAGGCTTTTGATGATTTCGTCTTCCTTGCCTTCGTAACGCAATTTGATGGCTTTGGCATCAAAATCAAAAGTAGCCTCGGTGTCGTAATTCATGTTGACGTTGATCTTGTCGCCCACCTTGCCGTTAACGCTGAGTTGTATGCTTTGGTCAAAATCAAAAAAAGTGCGGTTACGAGCCCGCTCCGATAAAGAGGGATTATCAACGATGTTATTTTTAACACCAAAACTCACCTCAGCCGAACCCTGGGTTTTGAGCTGTACCCCTCCGGGGCCGAAAATCTTTTCGGCAGCTCCGATATCAAACTGCAAGTCAGTCAAAGAAAAAGCTTCCTTTTTTTTGCTGTAATCGACTTGGTTTTTTTTCTTAAAAAAATCGGTCCTGGTTTTGGCATCCCAATATGCCCTGAATTCTTCGGGTGTAAGACTGATGGGAGTAGTCACCTCGTTCTCTCCTATTCGGGTACGAATTACATAGTCGCCGCTGTTCAGGTCGTATTCTATTGTTGTTTCAAGATTTTCCGGATCCTTCAGGTTGCCCATCACCGGCCTGACCAGTTCTTGGTACGAGAGCGGAGCCTGCCGGGGTACGGGATACCTCAGGCCAATCGTATCTTTAGCTCCCTTCGAACTCTCAGCCTGAGCAAATAGCCCTTGTGCCGTGGCAGGAAGACAAAGAACAACAAGCAGCCATATGTACGGAAAACCCTTCAAGAACTATAGTATTTTTAAAGCGGCTTTGATCACCTGTTCCACAGGCAAAGTGGGGAATTCTTTTAAAACAGTGTTTACGGCTTTGGACGACGGGGAGGAAGCAAAACCCAACATCTGAAGGGCAGCCAGGGCTTCCTGGCGCACCTGATTTCCTGCAGCTGAAGTCATACTGACTTCGCCCCCGCTCAATCCGCTGCGGCTTACCTTGTCCTTGAGTTCCACTATGAGGCGCTGAGCCGTTTTAAGGCCTATGCCCTTGATTGATTTTAGCGTATGAACGTTTTCACTGATAATGCTGGATTCCAGTTCGGCCACCGTGAGCGAAGAAAGTATCATTCTGGCCGTATTGGCGCCTATGCCGGTCACATTGACCAGTTTACGAAATGCATCCCGCTCTTCGGAACGATAAAAACCGTAAAATAAATAGGCATCCTCGCGTATTACTTCATGCACAAAAAGAGTGCATTCCTGCAGGCTTTGCAGCTCGGTAAAGGTGTTCAGGCTGATTTGCAGATAAAAACCGATACCTGCTTTGTCCAGCACTACAAAAGTGGGTGTCAGCTGTTTGATTTCTCCCTTGATGTATTCAATCATAAAGCAAAATTTAAGGCCTCAGGCCATTGTTCGTTGTTTAGAACGGCTTTTCAGAATAGTAATAACGCAAAAAAAGCCGGAAACGTATAATTTTCCGGTACAAAAAAGCACCGGGGGTACAAAGTTAGACAATCCCGATCGAAATTTAAGTGCCTTAAGCCTGTTCAAGCCTTAAAAAATGGGCCTGGCGTGTTCGGTTTAGATGAATAATACTTATCTTTGCCGCCGTTTTTATAATAAGCAAGCCATTACCGGTCTGCCCGGTAAAAAACGAATAAGATGGAAACAAATCCCCTGCTTCTGGCCTTGATCGGTACGGGCATTACCTTTTTGTCCACGGTTTTTGGAGCTTCTTTTGTTTTTTTATTTAAAAACGATATCAATCCTGCTTTTCAAAAGCTCTTTTTAGGCTTTGCCGCTGGTGTTATGATTGCTGCTTCGGTGTGGTCTCTGCTGATTCCCTCCATCGAAATGGCCGAAGCTCAGGGCAAAGTGGCCTGGATAAGGGCTTCAATAGGATTTTTGTCCGGCGGCTTCTTTCTCTGGCTGCTCGACTCTCTGCTGCCTCACCTTCACCCCGGCAGTAAAACTCCCGAAGGCCTGCCTTCGGGTTGGCGCCGAAGCACCATGCTTTTGTTGGCGCTTACCTTGCACAACATACCCGAAGGAATGGCCGTCGGTTTGAGTTTTGGTTTTTCCGGGGCATTGGAACAAGGTTTTTCGCTGGCTTCGGCTTTTGCACTTGCCATTGGAATCGGCTTACAGAATATCCCCGAAGGCATGGCCGTCGCCCTGCCTTTGAAACAGGCCAGCGGCTCCCGGTTAAAAGCCTTTTTGTATGGTTCACTCTCGGGTGTGGTTGAACCTGTTGCCGGTGTTTTGGTTGTTTTCCTGGCCGGCTCAGCTTTTGGTTTTATGCCCTGGTTGCTGGCTTTTGCAGCAGGAGCCATGATCTATGTGGTGGTCGAAGAACTCATTCCTTCGTTGCAGGAAGGTAAGCATTCCAATTTGGGAACAGTAGGTGTAATGATCGGTTTTGTCCTGATGATGATTCTCGATACAACCTTGTAAATATCTGTTGATGAAAAGGTTTTCTACTTATTTTCTCTTCTTTTTGCTAATCTGTCTGAGCTCCTGTGTTCAAAACAATCGACGTTCATCAGAGGGCAGGGAACTCAGGTATTTGCCCCAAGGCACCGATTTTGTGTTCCGTGCCGATTCTGCGCGTAAATTCAATCGCGCACTTTACGGCAACAACCGGGCATTCAGGCTTGAAACAGGCGACGTGCCCGAATTTGGTTTTTACAGCTCCGTCATGTCGGGCAACCTGCGCTTCGCCCTGATCAAAGGCGAACAAAAGCGTTGGCTGCACGAAGCCCGAATAATAGAATGCCGCTACCGTCCCGGCCTGCGCATTTACAGCATTCAAGACCCCATTTTGGGCAAAGGCAGCCTCGAATTGCAAGCCCTGGCCCGTTACGACAACGAAGGAGCTCTCTTTCGTTTCGAAATCAGTCAGCAGGAACCGGGCCTGCAATTAATCGCCGTTTATGGCGGAGCCCGCGGAAAACGCTTTAGCCGCGACGGCGACATGGGCGCCGATCCCTACGACGCTTTTGAACTGAAAACAGCCTATTGCCTCTATAACCGTTACGACATACAGGCTTCTGCTTTTCAACTCTGGTACGGGGCAAGCCGTGATATCTCAGGCTGGACAGAAGCAGCTTTGAACAACCCGGCCAACAAACTCAGAACTTTGCACGGAATTTTCCCCGAAGAAGCAGAACTTCGACTTGGAAATGCAGAAAAACCCGAAGACCTGGGGCATCTGCTCAATGCCGAACCGCAACAGAACCAACCACTGCTGCTGGCCCGAATGCCCCTGGATAAAAAACAAGTCTTTTACGTTAGCCTGGGCATGGGCCTGCTCCCTGAAACTGCCGAAAACGGACAGACATCTTCGGCTGGAAAGCCTTCTGCTCATGGCCGGCCAGGTTCAACACAAACCGGGCAAAAAGAGCTCGAATTCGCCTATTATCATGCACTTGAATCCGCAGCCCGCATCGCCGGAAGACTCAAGATCAACAGCCCCGACCCCTACATAAATACTATGGGCGGAGCCCTGGCCATGGCAGCCGACGCCATCTGGGAAAGCCCTTCCTACCTGCACGGTTCCATAGGCTGGCGCAGCAGGCTGGCCGGCTGGAGAGGCGCCTACACCGGTGACGTACTGGGCTGGCACGACAGAGCCCGGGAGCATTTCCGTGCTTACGGTGCCTCACAAATGACTCTTCCTCCCGACAAAGGGGTTATCATGGATACCGCGCTCAACCTGGCCCGCTCGGCCAAAGTGGCAGGCAGCGAAATGTACAGTTCAGGTTATATAGCCCGTTATCCAGACAATCCGGGCACCATGAACCACTACGACATGAACCTCTGTTACATAGACGAACTGCTTTGGCATTTCCGCTGGACCGGAGACCTGGACTTTGTGCGCGAAATGTGGCCGGTACTGACCCGCCACCTGGCCTGGGAAAAACGCTGCTTCGACCCCGACGACGACGGACTTTACGACGCCTACTGCTGCATCTGGGCCAGCGATGCCCTGCAGTACAACGGAGGAGCTGTAACTCATTCAACAGCTTACAATTACCGGGCAAATCTAATGGCAGCCGAATTGGCTGAACTGCTGGGCCTGGATGCCCTGCCTTTTCAAAAGGAAGCCGACAAAATCCGGGAGGCTGTCAGCCGGGTATTGTGGTTAGCCCAAAAAGGATATTGGGCCGAATTCCGCGATGCCTTTGGTTTACAAAGACTGCACGAACAGGCCGCCGTCTGGACTATCTACCATGCCATCGATGCAGGCTTGCACGATCCTTTTACGGGCTGGCAGGCTTTGAATTACATTGAACACGAAATTCCTCATATTCCCCTAAGAATCAATACCGAAGGGCTTTCTAAGAATTATATGCCCGAAGCAGACCTGGCCGTGATCTCCACCTCCAACTGGCAGCCTTACGTCTGGTCGGTCAACAATGTAGCCTTTGCCGAAGTAATGCATACCGCTTTGGCCTGTTTCCGTGGAGGCAGACCCGAAATGGGCTTTAAACTGATGAAATCGGCAGTCGTGGACGGTATGTATCTGGGCGGCAGCCCCGGCAATGTAGGGCAGGTTAGCTATTACGACGCTGCCCGGGGTGAAATTTACCGTGATTTCGCCGATGTGGTAGGCGTCTATTCACGTGCAATAGTCCAGGGGCTGTTCGGTATTGAACCCGATCTTTTGCACAACAAAGTATGTCTGCGTCCCGGCTTCCCGGCTCAATGGGACAGTGCTTCGATCGAAATTCCGGACATTAGTTATGGTTTCGAACGCAAAGGAAATACCAGCCGCTGGCAGATACATTCGGGCTTCGGCCGCGACCTGGAATACGTGTTGGAACTGCCTCTGCACTATGACCAAACACCTTTGGTCCGGGTTAACGGGACAGAGTTGGCCGAAGTAAAAATCATCAGCTCGGTAGAAAAACCATTTTTGCAAATTTATTGCCCTCCCGGCCGGCACTTCGACATAGAAATAAGCGAACGGGGAAACAGTATGGAAGTATGGAATTTTCCCTCAGTACTGGCCATTGGCGAAGAGCTCTCCCTGCCGCTGCCCGGCAAAGCCGAAATCCTGGATATCTACGATCCCCAGTCGGTGCTGCAACAAGTGCAAATCAAGGATAATCAATTCAAAGCACTTGTGCAGGGAGCCGGGGGCCCCCGCAGCTTCTTTGCCTTGCTCAGGCAAGCCGATGTCAGCTGGTGGCAGGTGCTGGCACCGGAACTCAAACCCAGGCTGGAAATTATCCCCGGGGCCGCTAACCGGGACGAAAAACAACTTTCTTTCCGCGTCCGCAACAATTCCCTTAGCCAACACTTGCAGGCAGCTCTCTTCCTGAACGGAGAAAAGATTAAAACACTCAGACTCTCAGCACAAAGCCTTTCTGCTCCCATTCGCAACACCATTGCTGCTCGTATGGGAACTAACCTGGTCGAAATCAGACAAAACGGAACAAAACTTGTGCAAGCCTGTGTCATCAACTGGAACCTGCCCCCGGCCTCTCCCGAACATCAGGAAACCATCGATCTGAACCCTTATTACAACGATAAACTCAAGGATATTTTCCGTTTCGGCAAATACCTCAGCCCACGTTCTCCTTTTACTACACTCCAACTCCCCACCCAGGGCATAGGTGACTGGTGCAGTCCCATGCATATGGTGAGCATTGACGACAGCGGTGTACGAAAAGCAGCCGGAGCAAATAATCTGATCAACACCAGCCTGGGCCTTAAATTTACCAGCCCTGGCGACAGCCTCCAAAACAACATTCTTTTTGTTTCGCAATGGGACAATTATCCCACATTGGCTCGTTTAGCTTTACAGGGCAAAGCCCGGCATGCTTATCTGCTTATGGCCGGCTCCACCAACCATATGCAATACGGCCTGCCCAACGGTAAACTCTGTTTTTATTACCTTGACGGAAGCTGCGACAGCCTGCTGTTGATCAATCCCGAAAACTGGCCGGCCATCGATCAGGATGCCTTCGACGACGGACTGGCCTTCAGGCTCAAGGCTCCCCGTCCCTGGCGCCTGCTGCTGTCTACCGGAGAAATAAGTAAAGAGCCCGGCAAGCTTTTGAAAATGAGAGGGGCAGCCAACCGGAACATACCCGGAGGTGCTGCCACCATAGTGGATTTAACACTGAATCCGGACAAAGAATTGAGTCATTTTGAATTCGAAGCTTTAAGTAACGAAGTGGTTTTGGGTTTGATGTCCCTGACCCTGATAAGATAATTATAACAGCTATTGTGCTCTGTATAAATATTATAACATTATACGAAAAAAAAGCTAAAAAAAATTCTCTTTTAGCGACAATAAAGCAGGGCTTTTTGAGTTATTAGTATAAACTATGATTTGCGTATGATATCGACAGCTCTACTCATCTTTTTTACGGCTTTTATCGTTTCCTGCATCGCCATGCCGAACATCATCAAGATTTCGGTTAAGAAACTTTTGTTTGATGCTCCTACCGAAGAACGAAAAATTCATAAAAAGAATATCTCCAATTTGGGGGGTATAGGCATTTTCATCGGATTCTTTTTTAGTATTTTACTCTACAGAATCATATGTGATTCGCTTGAACTCAGCAGTTTAGCAGCAGCAGCCGTGTTGCTGTTTTTTGTAGCCCTCAAAGACGACCTTATCCCCTCTTCTCCCCTCAGCCGGCTGTTTTATCAAGTGCTGATTGCTTCGATCATAGTTTTTATCGGCCAGGTTCACTTTGACCACATTCCTATTTTCGAAGCCGGCACAGCCATGCGCCGTTTTGTCAATATCTTGTTTTCGCTGTTCTTTGTGGTGGGCGTCATCAACGCCATGAATTTTATTGACGGCATAGACGGGCTGGCCGCCAGCCTGAGCGTGTTTCTGAGCCTGATTTTCGGTTATATCTTTTACCAGTACGGCCAATTGGATTATTCCTATACTTCGCTGGCTCTTGGCGGAGCCGTTCTGGGCTTCCTGATCTTTAATTTTGCACCGGCCCGCATTTTTATGGGCGACATCGGCTCCATGCTGATTGGAGTATTTATGGCCATTTTCGGAATTCAGCTGGCCAATTTGGATACCCTGCCCCTGGGCCTTTTGCAGATCAGATACCCGGGGACCATTATGTTTGCCTTACTCATCGTGCCCATCATGGACCTGATAACGGTAGTGGGTATAAGACTTTACCTGAAAAAATCCCCTTTCCGGGCCGATAAACGCCATTTACACCATCGACTATTGGTGCTTGGTCTAAGTCACCCGGCTATATGCTTCAGTTTGATCTTCTTCAATATTCTTGTGATGGCTGCGGCCTTTTTGCTGCAAAAAACCGACAGTTCTCTTTGGCCTGCCCTGGCTGTCACATTATTGGCCATTACCTGCGAGTTACTGGTTTTGTGGTTTTATTCCAAAAAGAAGAAGCTCGACGATAAAGAGCTCGATATCACCAATCATAAATAAGAGGGATCCGAACTTACATCCCTTCAAAACTCAAGTTTTATGCAAAAAATTAAAGCCGCCATCATAGGGTATGGAAACATTGGCAAATACCTGCTGGAAGCCCTGCAAAACGCTCCTGACTTTGAATTGACCGGCATTGTTCGCCGTGACCCTCAGAGAGCTCAGCCTGTTGAATTGCATCCCTATCGGGTAGTGGCCTCTGTCAAAGAACTTCCCCAAACGGAAGTGGCTATTTTGTGTACTCCCAGCCGCAGCGTTCAAAAATACGCGGCCGAAATGCTCAGTCTGGGCATCAATACCGTTGACAGTTTTGATATTCACGGCGACATCTGGAATCTGAAACAAAAACTCGATAAAATTGCCAAAGAAAACAAACGGGTTTCGGTCATCTCGGCCGGCTGGGATCCCGGCAGCGACTCGGTGGTTCGTGCTCTGATGGAAGTTTCCGCTCCGAAGGGCATTACTTACACCAACTTCGGCCCCGGAATGAGTATGGGCCATACCGTCGCCGTCAAAGCTGTTCCCGGTGTCAGGGCGGCTCTTTCGATGACCATTCCTTTGGGTACCGGCATACATCGACGCATGGTCTACATCGAATTGGAAAAAGGGCATGATTTCAACACAGTGGCTTCAGCCATCAAAGCCGACGCCTACTTTGCGCACGACGAGACACACGTTATGCAGGTCGAAGACGTAAATACCCTGCTTGATATGGGTCACGGAGTTCATATGATCCGCAAAGGCGTTTCGGGCAAAACCCAAAATCAGCAGCTGGAATTCAGCATGCGCATCAATAATCCGGCTTTGACCGCCCAACTGTTGGTGGCTGTGGCCAGAGCCGGCATGAAGCAAGCTCCGGGTTGTTATACCATGATAGAATTGCCCTTGATTGATTTACTGCCCGGCAACAAGGAAGACCTGATTCGCAGGTTGGTCTGAAGCAAGCTTAAAGCCGCCCCCCTACAGAAACAAAAACTGACGGAGCAAAGACAAGAGGACAGACGCTGAAGCTCAAAAGCTTTAACGGCCCAGTTCCAAACAGCCCAAAATAAAGGGCCCGGTGGCTTTGCCGTCGTTGTGCCGTATTCTTTCGTTGACGTAATACTCAAAACTGCCGTCCCGGTAGGGATTGCCCCCTAAGCCCGATACAGCACAACAATAAGTGAGCGAAATGGTTGTATCCTCGTTAGCCACTATACGGTGAGCAATCAGCCCGTCCAATACCTTGTTGGCAGCCTTATGGTATTTACTGCCCAGATAGCCCTTATTATAGCCTTTGGCGTAGGTGTACATCATCATGGCAGAAACCGAGGATTCCAGGTAATTGCCTTCGCGCTGTCCCTGATCCACCACCTGATACCAAAGTCCTGTACGTCCGTCCTGCCAGCGAAGCATGCCCGCAGAGAGTTTCTTAAGCAGTTGTATCACTTCGCCTCTGCGGGGATGTTCTTCGGGAATATAATCCAGCACATCCACCAATGCCATGGCATACCAACCAATGCTGCGGCCCCAGAAATTGGGCGAACAACCAGTCTTAGGATTGGCCCAGACTTGTTCGCGGTTGGAATTCCAGGCATGATAAAACAAGCCGGTTTTAGAGTCGTAGGTTTGCCTGCCCGCCAAAGTCAATTGATGGATGACCTCGTCTGTCCATTCCGGCGCATCGTATTCCCCGGCGTAACGCGCAATAAAGGGGCCGGCCATGTAAAGTCCGTCGAGCCACATCTGATAAGGGTAGATTTTTTTATGCCAGAAGCCGCCCTGGTGAGTACGGGGCTGTTGACGCAGCTGCAGGTTCATAATGCTGTCTATGGCCATTTTAAAACGAGGCTCCCCGGTATGGGCATAAAGATCAAAAAGAATCTTGCCTGAATTGACAAAGTCCAGGTTATAGCTTTGCGGTTCGTAGAGATATATTTGCCCTTCGCTCCCTATTATACTGTCGGCCCAGTTATACACATAGTGATAGTACCTTTCGTCTCCGGTGGCCTGCCACATAGCCAGCATCGCTTTGGCGCCCAGGCCCTGGGTATAACCAAAAAACAAACGCTTGCCGTGATCAAATTGCCATAACTCGGGAAAGCGTTTCATTTCGGATTCGGCCATGCGCTGTGACCAGGGTTTCAGGTCAGTAGCGGACTTTGCCTGTTTGTTTTGCTGACAGGCCGGCAAAAAGAGGGCCATACCCAACAACAGAGTCGATAGTTGTTTATTGAATCTTAATTGCATACTTTGTTTGTTTTGAGCTTTCTTTAATCCTCCCATTGACGGTAACGTAAACGCCTTGGGCTTTCGTCGCCCAGACGCATTCGTTTGTTTTCTTCGTATTCCGTATAGGAACCTTCAAAATAAAACACCCGCGAATTGCCCTCGAATGAAAGGATATGGGTGCATATACGATCCAGAAACCAGCGGTCGTGGCTGATCACCACCGCGCAGCCGGCGAAGTTCTCCAGGCCTTCTTCCAGGGCCCTCAGGGTATTGACATCGATGTCGTTGGTAGGTTCATCCAGCAGGAGGACATTCGATTCCGATTTGAGATTCAGAGCCAGATGCAGGCGATTGCGTTCACCGCCCGACAACACCCCGGCCTTTTTTTCCTGATCGGCTCCGGTAAAATTGAAGCGCGACAAATAGGCACGTGCATTGATTTCTTTACCGCCTACCCGGATAAATTCCAGACCACCGGAAACTATTTCATACACACTCTGGTCTGCCTTGATGGCTTCGTGACTTTGATCCACGTAACCAATCCGCACCGTCTCTCCTACTTCGAAACTGCCCTTGTCGGCTTGCTCCAGGCCCATAATCAGTTTAAACAGGGTGGTTTTGCCGGCGCCGTTGGGCCCGATCACACCTACTATGCCGTTGGGCGGCAGGCTGAAATTCAATTGTTCAAAAAGGCATTTGTGACCGTAAGCCTTGGCCACGTTCAGCGCCTCAATCACCTTGTTGCCCAGGCGGGGGCCGTTGGGAATAAACAATTCCAGGCGATCTTCGCGTTGCTTCTGATCTTCGTTAAGTAATTTATCGTAGGAATTCAAACGAGCTTTGCCTTTGGCATGACGGGCTTTGGGAGCCATGCGCACCCATTCCAGTTCTCTTTCCAGAGTACGACGGCGCTTGCTGGCCTGTTTTTCTTCCATGGCCATGCGTTGGGTCTTTTGTTCCAGCCAGGAGCTGTAATTGCCTTTCCAGGGAATGCCTTCACCCCGGTCCAGTTCCAGTATCCAGCCGGCCACATGATCCAAAAAGTATCGGTCGTGGGTGACGGCAATCACCGTGCCGGGGTATTGTTGCAAATGTTGTTCCAGCCAGTCGATCGACTCGGCATCCAGGTGGTTGGTTGGTTCATCAAGCAGCAGCACATCGGGTTGTTGCAAAAGCAAACGGCAGAGCGCAACCCGGCGGCGTTCACCACCCGAAAGTGTGGCCACGGTCTGGTCGTCGGGAGGGCAACGCAGAGCGTCCATGGCCCGTTCCAGCTTATTGTCGATGTTCCATGCATCGGTGGCATCAATCTTGTTTTGCAGTTCGGCCTGACGGTCAAAAAGTTTTTGCATTTTGTCGGCATCCTCGTAATATTCAGGCAAAGCAAACAGCTGATTGATCTCTTCGTATTCCTTTAAGATATCTGTTACTTCCTGTACCCCTTCCATCACTATTTCTTTGACGGTTTTGGCATTATCCAGCTTAGGTTCCTGTTCCAGGTAGCCAACCGAATATCCGGGCGAAAACACCACATTGCCCTGGTAATCCTTTTCGATCCCGGCAATGATTTTCATCAGGGTGGACTTTCCCGATCCGTTCAGGCCTATGATACCGATCTTGGCTCCGTAATAAAAGGAAAGATAAATGTCTTTGAGTACTTGTTTATGCGGCGGGAAGATTTTATTCACGCCCACCATCGAGAAGATTATTTTTTTATCGTCGCTCATATTTCTACTGCTTAAAACAGTCGACAAAGATAATAAAAATCCTAACTTTGTATCGTTATACTGATTATGTGCAAAAAGGATTTTTGCGCCCAAATCGTTATTAATTCTATGATTGGACAAGAGCAGGTTTACGCCAGACTCAAAGAGCTGAACATCGACTTTCATTACCTGGAGCATCCGCCCGCCCCCAGCATCGAAATCGGCAGGCAATATTGGGAACATCTGCCGGGCATTCATTGTAAAAATCTGTTTTTCAGGAACCACAAAGGCAACCGGCATTACCTGGTGGTGTTTCATTGCGAACAAAACCTGGCCATCCGCGACCTGGAGCTTAAATTGCGTCAGGGCAAGCTGAGTTTTGCCTCCGAAAAGCGCCTGCTCAACTACCTGGGCCTGCAGCCCGGTTCGGTGAGTCCTTTCGGACTGATCAACGATCTTGATAATCATGTGTACGTATTCCTGGATCAAAAGCTCAAGAACTTCGAATTTCTGTCTTTTCACCCCAACGACAACCGGGCCTCGCTGACCATAAGCAGCCGCGATTTCATTCGCTTCATGGAAAGCAGCGGCAATGAATTTGAGTGGCTGGAGTTGTATTGATTGATCGATTGATTGATTGATTGCCGGAAGCTTGGTAACCTGCCGGAAGCTTGGTAGCCTGGTGGAAGCTTGGTAGCCTGCCGGAAGCTTGGTAACCTGCCGGAAGCTTGGTAGCCTGCCGGAAGCTTGGTAGCCTGCCGGAAGCTTGGTAGCCTGCCGGAAGCTTGGTAGCCTGCCGGAAGGTCGGTAGCCTGGTGGAACGGTGATAGGAAGGCTGCTCGGCTCAAAAAAACGAGAGAATTATTTCGTTTTGTTTTGTGGTTTTAAATGGAAGCATTATCTTTGCACCGCTTTTTAAGAAAGCACATCAAGGT
>CAZNQD010000011.1:39627-52604 GCA_964575345.1 uncultured Bacteroidales bacterium | reverse complement strand
GGTGTGAAGCTGATTCTGAAAAGCAGACCATTTTTGGATGGCTGGTAGCCGATGTTTATTTTTTACTCAACTCGTTCTTTACAGAGTTATATACAAAATTCATGGTAGCATCCTCTATCGTGTTCCTGGCCAGTTTAAAAGAGCTCAGGCCATACATTTTCAATTCTCCGTTAAACTGCAATCCTCCCTGAATATTGAGCTGACCATTGCCCGAACCCGTGTTATATGAATGACTGTAGTTGATGCGATGATCGCAACGGTATTTTTTATACAAAGGCAAGCATCCGACCTTGAATTTCATATCGGAAATAACTATAAGCAGGGGATTGTCAGCCTGAGTGTCTCCCGTTCTTTTTGATTTATACACAATGACAACAGGTATCGCTTGCAAATCTATTGGATTAACAGAATCAGCCTGCTCGTTAAACGGAAAAAACTCCGCATCACTCCAACTGCCGGAAATACTGTGAGTCATCTTGGACTTATACAAACTGATGGTACCGAAAGAAGACAAGAAAAAAATCAAAGCCAGCAGGCTTAATACAATGATAATTGCGTTCTTTTTGCTTTTCATGGTTTTGGATTTTGTTAAGCTGGAGCGGAAAACGGGACTCGAACCCGCGACCCTCAGCTTGGGAAGCTGATGCTCTACCAACTGAGCTATTTCCGCTTGTTAAAAAAAACTACGCGAAAGTACAAGAAAAAAATAATTGGCGCAACAAAACAAACAAGATTACTGCGGCCATTCATTTTTATCAATCAAATAGCGGTACAAAGGCTTGATGCGTTCCTGGCGGATTTCTTCGGCCACCAGAGCCGCCAACTGTTTGGCACCTTTTTCCCTTAAATGGGTATCGTCATTCGAACCCTGAGGCCTGGAAGGGTCTTCGCCCGGCTCCAGAAACATATACAGCTTGCGGGCTTCCTCCGGACCAAGCTCCTGCAACAAATCAAAACTTAGTTGAAACATATCGATCAGAATCACCTTTTCCTCTGCCGCCAGCTCACGCACAATTTGCGGATATTCCCCCAGACGACGGTCTTCGAGCTGTCCCGAATCATTGAAAGTACACAATACAATCGAAGTGAGCAGCACCGGCGTAGCTTCGCGCTCGCGTACCTCCTGCACAAAACGGCTCAGATTTTGCCGGTAATCCGCGGGCGATGCATGCCGCTCGGGCTTGGTCGAAGTGTCGTTATGTCCAAACTGAATAAACACCACATCGCCCTTGTGGAGATCTTCCAGAATTTTGTTCCAACGGCCCTCTTCGCGAAAAGACTTGGTGCTGCGACCGGCCATGGAGCGATTTTCGACCTGAACCTGCTCGTCAAAGAAGAGCTCCAGGTATTGCGCCCAACCCCGCATCAGGGTTTGTTCCACACGATAGCTCTGAGCAGTAGAATCACCGGCCACAAAAAATTGGATGTCTTCTTTCTGAGTACAGGAACTACTCAGCAGAGCCAGCATTAGCACCCACAACAACACGGTATTCTCAAAGGTCGATTTTATCATAGATTCAAGTGTTTGGTATTTTATTTCTTATAATCTTGCTTTGTGTTCTCTGATCCTTCATTTATAAACTCCAGTTCAATAACACTGGAACTATAGGCGGCAAAAAGACCGATTCCGTTTTGGACATTACTATATATCTGGATGGGCTCGGAAAAAAATTCCACCGCATTCTGATAGGCCGACAAGGTCTTCAGATACAAATAATAAGATTGTGATATATTCTGCAGTTGAACCTGAAAACGAGCACCCGACGAGATAGGCCCGCTCTGATAATCGTAATAAGAATGCGTCCCAAAATTCAATTTCATGTCGACTACTTTAGCATTGAAAAGTTCATCGGCGTAGATATGGTAATCATTCTGAGTTTCGGTCAGACTCAACAAATCACCCATTTCGGTCGTATAAAAATTATCGACGTAAAAATCATAAAACTCGTAGAAATTTTCGCCTTCGCTGAAAAATTGCTTTACCAGCACACGATAATAATCGCCAGAGGCAGGGGGATCTTTGAATTTTAAATTCATACTTACCTCGTAATTAGTATACACGCCCACCGTATCAATAATGTATTCCTGGTCTTCAACATCGTAATCATACGAAAGAGCGTATTGTTCCCCGACTTTGGTAATGGAAGTATCTACTTCGAGTAATTCTGCCTGCACAGGCAACCGGGTTTCGGCCTTGACGGCTTCAAAACCGGGAGCTTGGGCTTCGAGGCTCAGCACTTCACCCTGTTTGGGACGGTAAGAGCTGTAGTAATAACCGTTTTGCTGCGATTGCAAATCCTCTTTGTACTTTCCGTCCACGTATAAGCGAACATCGGCATCCCTTACTGTCGGGAAAGAATCGGCCTCTTCCAGAAAGAACCGACTTTCGGTCAGCCTGAACACCAGCAGGGAATCAGGAAGGGCAAAACCATTCAGCACCAACAGAGGTTCGGTGATGTCGCCCTTGAACTCAATCTCTTTTTCGCAAGACGCAAAGAGCATAAAGACAGTAAGGTATAATAAGGCTTTTTTCATAGGGCAACATCAAAAAGAATAAGAATAGCTGATGGAAGGAATGATGGGGAAAATGGAGACCTGTTTGAGCGCTCTTTTTGATACATATTGCTGTGTAACAGGATTGTACTGTTCCGAATAGGATGGATACACAAAAAAAGGATTGTTGCGGTTGTAGGCATTGTAAACACTGATGTTCCAGGTGCGGCTGCCGTGTTTGAGTTTTTTGCGGAAATTTACCCCGATGTCCAGCCGCTGATAAGATTCGAAACGGTAATTATTGCGCGATTCAATGTATTCAAGATTGGGGAAATAGTACTGATAACTGTCGGGCACCTGACTCCCTTCGTAATTCTGCAGAGCCAGAGTGGCGCAATTGCCGCTGCTGTAGATCCAGGTGGCTGCGAAATCGATGCGCTCGTTCAGTTTATAGGCTGCCGTAATGCTCAGGTCGTGGCGGCGGTCGTACTTGGCCGGAAACACTTTCCCGTTGTTGAGCTCCTGGCCGGGGCGGTCAAACAGACGTTCCGATTTGGCCCAGGTATAACCAATCCAGCCGGTATAACGGCCATAAGACTTTTGCGCCAGAAATTCCAGGCCATAAGACCAACCCCTACCCATGCTTACCTTCTCTTCCCAGCCGGTGGTTGAGCCCATAAAAGAGGCGCCATCTTTATACTCGAGAATGTTGTACATAGACTTGTAATAACCTTCCACCGAAAAATCGACCAGATTGTTGAGGTTGTAAAACAGACCGGCCGACACCTGATGCGACCTCATGGGAGTGATGCGTTTGGTTACCGGCACCCAGAGGTCGGTGGGCAGGCTGATGCTGCTGTTGGACAAAAGATGGATATACTGGCTCATCATGGCGTACCCGGCCTTGAACGAAAGATCCTCACTGAACAGAAAACGCAAACCCAAGCGGGGTTGCAGGGAATGATAAAATTGCTGCTGCACCAGAAAAGTGGAATAATGCAGGCCCAGGTTGGCTTTAATAAAACGACCCAAATCAATGTTGTCTTCCAAGTAAAGCATGGTTTCGTGGGCATACACATAACTGTCGCCGTAAGTGGTGTCGAGCAGGGTATGGTGCATACTATCGTCGTCCATCTGGAACTGGGCTACCGTTACACCGGGTTTAAAAGTGTGGTAAGTATAATTAGCTCCCATTTTAATCGTATGCCCGGGATTGGGTGTGTAATCCAAATCGGCCTTGATGGTATAATCCTCAATCCCGGAACGATAGCCCATTAATATATCGGAAGCAAAATACCTGGGAGGTTGGTATTCCCAGTTTTCTTCGTTCATTCCTATGGACATGTCGAAACGATAACGGGTATAAGAGGCTGTGGTATTCAAAAACATTTTGCTGTTGATGATGTGATTCCAACGCAGAGCCGTAATCAGGTTGCCCCAGGCCCAGTCCAGCCCTATGGTGGAGGTGGATTTGTATTGGTTGGACTCGCTGTACTTGTCTCTAACCTTAGCGTAAACAGCATCGTCGCCCGAATAAAAACTCAGGTACAAACGGTCCTGATCCGAAAACTTATGATTGATTTTTCCGTTGAAATCATAAAAATAATAACCGGCCGAGAGTTTATCCACCTCCCCTCCCATATCGCGCCTGTAAGCCTGGAGTATGGGTTGAACAAGCAAGTCGGCATAGGTGCGGCGAAAAGACAGGTTGAAACTGGTTTTCTCCCGCACTATGGGGCCTTCGAAATTGAATTTGGAGGAGATCAGCCCAACGCTGATATTGCCGTGGTAAGTTTTATCGTTGCCGTCGTTCATGCGGATATCCACCACCGACGACAGCCTTCCCCCGAAACGGGCCGGGAAATTGCCTTTGTAGAGGGTGACATTTTTGATGGCATCGGCATTGAACACCGAAAAAAAGCCAAACATATGATTCACGTTGTAAACAGGCACTCCGTCCAGCAACAAGAGGTTTTCGTCCGGGCCCCCTCCCCTTACATAAAGCCCTGCTGAGCCTTCGGAACCCGATTGCACACCGGGCAAGAGTTGCAAGGCTTTGATAACATCGTTTTCGCCCAGTAGCGAAGGAATATTCTTGATTTGAGACACCGGAATCTCCACCGCACTCATCTGCGTACCCAAAACCCCAAACTCCTTATGCTGCCTGCCGCTTACCACGACTTCTTCCAACTCGGTACTGGCCTGCAGGCGCACCGTCAGCTGACGGTTACTTTCGGCCCTGAAGACAAAGCGCTGAGGTTTATAACCTATATAAGAGTAAATGAGGTGCACCGGCCCCTCAGGCAGTGTGAGTGTATAGAAACCATAGAGATTGCTCACGGCCCCTTTGCCCGAAATACTGTCGTAAACCGTAGCATTAATAAGCGTTTCACCGGTCTCTTCGTCAGAGATGTATCCGCTTATGGTTATGTCCGCTGCATGGAGGGCGAGGCTCAGCAAGACCAGTAAGCAGCTCAGCAGGTATTTTTTCATCAAGGTTCAATCCTGAAATACGATACATCCAACCATCCGCCATCGTTCGATTCCTGAGGACGGGTGCAAAACAAACCGACTTTGGCTCCTATCCATTTGCCTTCGCGGGCTTTGAATTCGGTCCCGATACGTATAAATTTTTGGCCGTCAAGGCTGTAGTGAAAACTACAGTATTGACCTTCTTTCACCTCCACCCTGAGGTAAATTTCCTGCTGAGTCAAAGGTACGGCAGCTACTGTTCTCTCTGTCCCGTTGTTGTCGGCCTTGTTGCAGGTATTTTGGGTAAGCAGCAAGGTATTCTCGGTGTTTTCGATGCAAAGCACCGCGTAGTCCATGCCCATCACCACCAGGCCACCGCGTTCGCCCTTATAGCGTTTGTCGGGCTCCAGACGTATGCAGGTTGTCGCCTTGAAATCGGGAGCAGGCATTTTTTGCAGTAATAAATTAGGTACCTCCCACAAGCTTCTGGCAGCGGGCGTGTGATAAGAGTACAAGCGAATGCGTCCACCATTGGCGGGATCGAGATAATACCACTTAAAATTGGGATTGGCCTGCCATTGCCATTGCAAACCCAATGTGGGTTTGTCGAATTCATCACTTTCCACAGGCGTACTGACAGGTACTTTTGCAGCTACGGCAGGCTTGCGATAAGTGCCGACCGGTTCGCCAATGCCGTCTTTATCTTTGTCAAGACCGATGAGCGGCCAGCCGTTTTTCCATTGCATGGGATTGAGATGAATTACCCGACCCATGACGCCCACATCCTGAAAATGGATAAACCAGTCTTCGTTCTGTGGGGTTCTGATCCAGGCACCCTGATGAGGGCCGTTGATGCCGGTAGAGCCCTGATGCATCACCGTTCGGGCCTGCCAGGGGCCATAGGGATGATCGGCCCTGAGTACCACCTGCCAGCCGGTAGAGACGCCTCCGGCCGGTGCAAAAATATAATAGTTGCCCTCGTACTTGTAAAACTTGGTACCTTCGATGGTGGAATTGACTTCGTGTCCGTCGTAGACTATGCGCGGTTCAGCGATAATATTTTTGCCGTCCGGACTCATGGGAGCTACGAGTAAAACCGATTTCAGGCCTGCCCGGCTGCCCGCCAGCGCAAAAGAAACATAGGCTTTGCCGTCTTCGTCCCAGAGGGGACAAACGTCAATAAGGCCCTTGCCGGCTTTGACCAGATGCGGCTCAGTCCAGGGACCACGGGGGTTGGAGGCCTTAACCATGTAAATACCGAAATCGGGATTACCCCAATACACATAATATTCCTTGTTGTGATAACGTATGGAAGGGGCCCACACTCCGCTGCCGTGCTGCACCTTGTTGTAAAAATCATCGGGAAGTTGTTTGCTCAAGGCATGACCCACCAAACTCCAGTTGACCAGGTCTTTGGAAAACAACACAGGCAAACCAGGCACACAATTAAAACTGGAGGCCACCATGTAATACCCATCGGCACCCAGGCAGGCATCGGGATCGGAATAATCGGCGTTTATGATGGGATTGCGGTAGCGTCCGTCACCCATATCTCCTTTCCAAACCCTGGAAACGTATTGGGCTTGTAAAAGATTGAGTGCAAAAAGTGTGGTTAGAAACAGACTTATGGAAGTTTTCATTTTAACAAGGCTTTTTTTACTGGTTAATCAAGGCAGGCTATAGCCAAAATCAGGACTTTCAGGCTTTATCGATTTCCCTGAGTTTTTCTCTCAGATAGGCGGCAAAATCTTCGGCGAATTCTTTGCGTTTGAGGGCAAAATCGACGGTGGTTTTCAGGTAGTCAAGCTTATTGCCTATGTCGTAACGACGTCCTTCGATCTTCATGGCAATGATGCTTTCGGTTTGCAGCAAGATACGCAGGGCATCAGTGATCTGAACCTCGTTACCCTTTCCGCGGGGAGTTTGTTCAATAGCTGAAAAAATTTCGGGGGTCAAAATATAGCGCCCGGCCACTGCCCAATTAGAGGGAGCCTTTTCGGGAGCCGGTTTTTCGACCATCTCGGATACCTGCATGATGCGGTCGCTCAAGAATTTTCCACCCATAATGCCGTAACGGCCTACCTTTTCGAGGGGGACCTGCTGCACGGCAATCACCGTATGATGGTATTGTTCGTAGGTGTCAATCATCTGCTGGGTAATGGGTATGACAGAATCGTTGACACTGTCGCCCAACAAAACGGCAAAAGCTTCGTTACCGCAATGGAAACGTGCATAATAAATGGCATCACCTAAACCATTTTGCTCTTTTTGACGGATAAAATGGATGTTGGCCATGCTGTCGATGTGCCTGAGTTCGTTGTACCAATACTCGTCTTCGCGCTCCCTGAGCAGGCGCTCTTCCAATTCAATGTTACGGTCAAAGTGGTCCTCGATGGAACGCTTGCCTTTACCGGTAATGATTAAAATATCTTCTATGCCCGATTCTACACACTCCTGTACCACGTACTGTATGGTGGGAATATCTATAATGGGCAGCATTTCTTTGGGCTGCGCCTTGGTGGCAGGTAAAAAACGGGTGCCCAGACCTGCTGCCGGGATTACTGCTTTTCGTATCATCGTATTGGTATTATGCTTTAGTTGTTCAATTAGTATATTTCGCCAAAAATCCTCTTACAAGATATAAGGCTTAATCACTCTGGCATGCAGGCTCTTCATTTTGACAAAGAGGCGATGTAGGGCTTCTTCGTCCCGATACATGCCGATGATGGTTCCGCCCGAACCGGCAAACTTAGCTGAAAGCCCGCAGGAACGAGCCGCTTCGACCAACTCCAGGTGACTGGGGCTGATCTGGTATATTTTGCAGCGTAAGTCAAAATTCAGATTGATCAGACTGTCCAGTGTATCGTAATCCTTGTTCAGAATGGCAGTACGGCCTTTTTCGGCCACCTCGGCAATTTTGGCCAGAGTATCGCAAACCAGGGAATCACCCGCTTCGAATTTTTCTTTGATGGGATTGTGCACCGCTCCCGAGACTTTGCTTAACTGGGTTTTGTAGGCAATGTAAAACTTGGGAAGCAGCGCCGGATCAAGGCTTTCGTAGCGGCCGCGTCCCTGTTTTTGCATGTATTCCCGTTCAAAATCCATATAAACACAGCCTTCGTAAGCCTGTACTACTCTGTCCTGCAAACCTGCCGTAATGGACAATTCTTCGGACTCAGCCTTAAGCACCCAGGTCGGCAAAATTTCCAGCGGGATCTCTACCTCGTAAAACTTCATCAGGGCCTTGAAAGTGGCCGTGATGATAGCGCTGGAACCCGAAAGCCCCACCTGACGGGGAATAGTGGTACCAAAGCGCAGGGTAAAATTGCGGGCGGGCAATTGTATGCTTTCCTGATCACAGTATTCGCTGAATTTTTTTATGGCCGCCTTTACCAGACGTTTACCTCCGTAATAACCTGTTCTCTTGATGGTTTCGGTCATGTGCCGCAGATTGCGGAAACGGTCTTCTTCGTCCTCTTCCACGACCAGCTCGGGCGATTCATACAGCAGTACGCTGGCACCGAAATTACGGACAATAATGGATATGGTTTTGCCGAAAAAGCCGTCCGAGGGATTTCCAAGCAAACCGGCACGCGCATAGGCTCTGCTCTCGATAATCATGATGATCAGCTTTGATTACGCAACAAAGATAGTTTATTTACTCAAAAAAGCATTATTGTTGCCTGATTCGTTCAATATCGCCTGTTTTTGCGGTTGAGGGAGCTCCCACCCTGCCTCCGGAAATTACATTGTCAAGAACGATGTTTTCGGCATGTTCCATAAACAAGCCTACGGCAGCTTTTTTGATATTGACGTTGCTCAAATAGATGTCACTAACCTTTTTGGTCGCAAAACCCTGAATAACAATACCCGCGTTCTCGGCTTTTTCGCAGTGGAGATTGTTGACATGAATCTCCCGGATTTCGGTTTCGAAACCTTTACCCTGATTTTGGTAATTGGATGTAATAAAAAAGCAGTCTTCCACAGTGCCCAGCTTCAGGTTATCCACATAAACATGCTTGATATACCCCCCCCGGTCTGGATTGGATTTGAGGTATATGCCCCTTTTCAGGTAACCTCCGTGATCGCAATCGCGCACGAAGACGTTTCTTACACCCGAAGACATTTCACTGCCTATCACAACCGCGTGCAGGCCTTTGAAGCTGCAATTGCGGATGATGATGTTTTCGGAGGGAGTATTGGTTTTACGTCCCTCGTAATCACGGCCGGCTTTGATGGCTACGTTGTCGTCGGAATTGTTGAACTGTACGTTTTCTATTAAAACATTGCGGGAATATTCCGGATCTATGCCGTCGTTATTCTTGTTGAATGCCGAAAAGCGGATTCCCCTGACGGTGATGTTCTCGGATTTAAGCAAATGCAGGCACCAAAAAGGAGAATCTTTGAGCAGAACGCCCTCGATCAGCACATTCTTGCATTCAAAAAGCTGGATCAGCTGGGGACGCAGGAAATGCCCCTCGCCAAAAATCCGGTCTTCGATGGGCGTGCCGGCGTAATTCATTTCGCGGCTCAGCGCCTGATCGTTGTCGTCCAGTTCGGCCCAGAGGGCGAAACTATCAGCAGCTCGGCCATCTATGCTGCCTTTGCCGATGATAGAAATATTTTTGAGTTGATAGCCGTAGATAAAAGGGCTGTAATTGTACAAGAAAGTGCCCTCCCAACTGCTGCGCACCACCGGCAGATAACTGGCAGGATTAGAACTAAAAAAGAGTTCAGCTCCTTCCTGCAAATCCAGGCAAACATTGCTGACCAAATGTATAGGGCCATCCAGAAAATACTGGCCTCGCGGCACCACTATCCTGGCACCGCCCAATTCCCGGCAGGCCTGCATGGCTTTTTCGAAAGCGGGCCTGCAGTCGGTCACAGAATCTCCCAGAGCACCGAATTCCAGTATCGACAAGCTGTTTTCCGGCAGAGCCGGAGCTTTGACCGAGCGTAATATGGCTTTGTATTTTTCGTCGGGACGGTAAATATTGTTGGGTGTGCGGTACATCAACAACAAGATTACTACGGTTATAAAAACCAGTATGGCCAAAAGGGTCGGGCTGTTTTTTTTCATATTGCAAATCTTTTAACTCTTACATTCGCCGTTCCTGCAAAAGCATTTAGGACTTGAAGTTCAACTGAGAGAGACTTCATTCAGCCTCCCATGTACTGTTGCACTAATTAAACGAAAGGCTGTATTGCTTTATTTTTTTTGACAGGCTCTTGCAGTCAATGTTTAGCCTTCTGGCGGCTTCAGCCTGATCATTTCCACTGCTTTCAAGAGCCTTGATGATGGCTCTTTTTTCGATTTCCTGCAAATCGTAGTTTTCTTCCAGAGGAGAACAATGAGCCAACTTGTTTATTATGCTGAAATTTTCAACTTTGATTACATTGTCCTTACACAAAATAACGGCTCTTTCGATTAGATTTCTGAGTTCGCGAATGTTGCCGGGGAAATTATAACTCTGAAGCAAAGCATTGACCTCGGGAGCCACCTGAATGTTGGTTTTAGCCATTTTCTCCGAAAACTGCTCCACAAAATAGTTGACCAATACAGGAATATCCTCCTTGCGTTCACGTAAGGGTGGCAAATGAATAATGAATGTACCGATGCGATGAAAGAGATCGGTTCTGAACACCTTGGGATTGGAGATTTCTTCGAGACTCTTGTTGGTGGCTGCAATTATCCTGATATCAAAGGTTTGTTCTTTTTGGTTTCCCACTTTGACGTATTTCTTTTCTTCCAGCACTCGTAAAAGTTTCACTTGTAAGTTGTGTGGCATATCTCCGATTTCATCCAGAAACAGGCTGCCTTTGTCTGTAGTTTCGAACCAGCCGGCTTTGTCGGCAATAGCACCGGTAAAACTGCCTTTTTTGTGACCGAAAAATTCGCTTTCAAACAGGCTTTCGGGAATGGCCGACATATTTACGGCCCCGAACAATTCTTCCCGGCGGGTACTCATGTTGTGTATACCTCTGGCTACCAACTCCTTACCAGTTCCACTTTCGCCAATAATTAAGACTGAGGTGTCGGGTGTGCGGGCTACAAGACGCATCTGGCTTTTGACTTCTTCAATTACGGATGATTGTCCCATCATCTGTAAACCCAATTCTTTGTCTACCCACTGCTTGAGCTGGTTGTTTTTGTTTTTTTCGGACTGGAAGTCTTTTTTCAGCTTGGAAAAACGTTGTGTTTTTTCGATTGACATCCATATATCAGCAGGGGTAAAGGGCTTTTTAAAATAGTCCACTGCTCCTCTGCGCAATGCCTCGATAACTGTATCCATATTGCCGGCATCGCTCACCATAATAACCTCAATATGAGGATAATCAGTCTTGATTCTGTCCAAAACACTCAGGCCATCCATTTGGGGAAGCCTGTAATCGCAGATTACATAATCAATTTTTTCTGCTTTCAGGGTTTCAAATCCAGCCGAAGGAGTGTCCGCGGTATAGACCGTAAAACGCTCCCTGAGAATGGAAGAAGATAATCTTCTGTAAACAGGGTCATCATCAATTATCAAAATTTTACTGCCTGATTTTTCCATAATTCAGTTAATTTTTCAAAGGAAGAAACACCCTAAACTCCGTGCCCTTGTCTGGTTCACTGTCTACCTCGAGGCGGCCCTTGTTTTTTTTGACAAATTCCTTGACCAGCATCAAGCCCAAACCCGTTCCCTGTTCGTTTTCGGTGCCACTGCTGGTATAATGTTGATCTTTGGCAAAAATACGCTCTATAGTTTCGGGGCTCATCCCAATTCCATTGTCTGATACACAAATCAATGCCTCTTGCTCCTTTTGGCTTGCACAAATTCTGACAGCGCCATTCTTTTGAGTAAATTTAATAGCATTGGAAAGCAGATTGCGAACCACCGTATGCACCGATAATTCGTCGCACCAGGCTTTGAGTTCTTCTTCCACCTCCACTTTGATGCTTATTTGTTTCTGCTCGGCATTGGGACGCAGCAAATCAATACAACTCTGTATTAGGACGAACAGATCGGTTTCTTTAAACTCCAGCTGTTGATTACTTGTTTGAATGCGTGTCCATTGCAACAAGCTGTTCAACAGGGTGCTGGTTTCCTTGGTTCGTTCCTTGAGCAACTTGATGATTTCTTTTAATTCATCGCCTTCAAGACCTATGTATCCTTGATCTATGGCTTCGAGGGTTTGTAGAATTCCCGACAAGGGAGAACGAACATCATGAGCAATAATGGAATACAAGCGGTCTCTTGAACGGTTCATTTCCAGAATGATCTGTCTGGATTCCGACAACTCGAGATGTGTGTTCACCCGTACCCAAAGCTCTTCTCTTCTGAAGGGTTTGGTAATATAATCAACTCCGCCTACATTGAAACCTTCCACCAAATTTTCGGTTTGGGTATTGGCTGTCAAAAAAATAACGGGAATGTCCGACCATTCCTCCTTTGCTTTGATACGGCGGCACACTTCGTATCCGTCCATGTTGGGCATATTAACATCCAGCAGTATGAGCGCAGGTTTCTGCTGCCTGATTAATTGCAAAGCTACCGCACCACTTTCAGCTGTTTGGGTTTCACAGCCGTAGCTTTCCAGTATCTTGGAAGTCAGCAACAGATTCATCGGATTATCATCGATGACGTAAATAAGGTGTTTTTTATTACAAGACATAACAATCTCATTTTTGCAGGAATAAATACAAATTATGCCTTAAGTCGCAAATATAACATTTTAATATTGGTTTATTGTATTTTTTTTATATTAAATAATTATTGTTTCTTCTCTAAGATATTTTTTACGTTTCTCCATTCGTTATCGAGATTTTCAAGTAACATGACCAGGACTTCGGGATCTTCGTGGTTGGATTCGATTTTTCGGGCAATATCTCCCAGTGGTACCATTTCCAGATTGTAAGCGCTGCCCTTGAGTGTATGGGCAATAGATTTAATACTGGCTGCATCCTGGTTTTCGTAGGCTGTTTTCATTTGTCGGATGAATTCGGGATATTCTTCGGCAGCCATTTCCAA
>CAZNQD010000011.1:30607-39527 GCA_964575345.1 uncultured Bacteroidales bacterium | reverse complement strand
ATCGGGATCAATATTTTTAAACATTTCTATCGCTTCTTGTCCGTTGACAGCTTCGTACAATTCGGCATTGGGCAGAAAGTTCTTCAACATATTGGCTATAACCAGCATGTTCATTTTGATGTCTTCGGTTATTATTATTTTAAGTTTGTTTTTGAGTGTACGAATGGTGGATTCTTCGCTTTTGGACAAATTTTGTAAATGTCTGTCGAAAGTCTCCCCGTTGCCGGCATGAAGTTTCTGCAGGTAATAATGAAGTTCAACTGCCTTAACCGGTTTGGTAAGGGTGTACAGAATGTTCAATTCTTTGGCTGCGTGATATATAGTATCGTGGTCGGAAGAACTGTGCAAAAGAATCACAGGCAGCTTGTCGGCTGCGAAACGTTCGTCTTTTCGCAGCAGCTTAATCGTTTCCAGGCCATCGAGCTGAGGCATATGATAATCTACAATGATCAAATCGAAGCGTTTTCCCGACTGTATTAATTTTAATGCTTTCAATCCACTGTCACAGCCTGAAAATTCAATACCCCAATACTCAAAAGTCCGTTCCAGAATAAGCCGGTTATTATCGTTATCGTCCACGAACAAAACCGTCTTAATATCATTTATCGGATTTAGGGCATTGGCAGCATCGTCATCGTAATTGAGTTCCAGGGTGAAATAAAACCTGGACCCTTCGTCTGATTTACTTTCAAACAGAATTTCTCCTCCCATTTTTTTCACTATGGAATTTGAAATAATCAGACCCAGCCCGGTCCCCCCGTACCTGCGTGTTGTAGAAGTATCGGCTTGTGAAAAGGCTTTGAACAGTTTGCTTTTGTCTGTATCTTTTATACCTATACCGGTATCACGCACGCTCACGGTCAATTGTCCTTTTTTTTCGTCACTGCGTATAAAATTCAGCTTTAATTCCACTTCGCCTGTATGAGTGAATTTTACGGCATTATTCATAAGATTCACCAGAACTTGTTTAAACCGCACCGGATCGAGCGTCATATAACGGGGTAAATCCGGCTGCATATTGAGCAATAATTCAATATCCTTGTGCGAAGCCTGAATCTTGATTATATCGGCAGCACTCTCTACCAGCTGAATGACATCGGTCGATACCATGTCGAGCTCAAGTTTGTCGGCTTCAATCTTTGAGAAATCCAGTACATCGCTTATAATACCCAACAGGGAATTGGCCGACACTATAGCGTTATCCAGGTATTCTTTTTGCATTTTGTTCAGCGGCGTGTTGGATAACAATTCGGTAAAACCTATGACACCGTTGAGAGGGGTACGGATTTCGTGGCTCATGTTGGAGAGAAATTCCGATTTTGCCTTGCAGGCAGATTCTGCCAGTTCTTTGGATTTTTGCAACTCAGTCTCCATCATTTTGCGTTCTGTTATATCGCTGATGGTGGCAAACACTTTTACCGGTTTTCCGTCTTTGCATTCCATTCTGGCCTTCTGCATTACGTATCGTTGTTCTCCGCAGGGTTTAACGATGAAATGTTCAATACTGAAATCGGTGTGGCTGTTGTAGCAATCGTTCATGGCCAACTGAAATTCTTTTCTGTCCCGGGGCGTGATTTGCTCCAGCATGGATTGAAAGTCGGGGATATAATGCTCCGGGTCCTGTCCGAAAATCCGAAAGCATTGCTCAGACCAAAACAGCAGATCTTTTTCCACATCGTAATCCCAATGCCCTGTGTTTCCTATTCGTTGAGCTTCTCTAAGTTGTATTTCGTTGAAACGGATGATGGCCTCGTTCTTTTTTTGTTCGGTTATATCGCGCGAAATATTACTGGTAAACAGCACCTTGTCGTTTTTGTCGTAGATGGGGTATTTCTTGGTCAGAATGATTCTTCTTTCGCCTGTATGGGTGACTAATTCCTCTTCGCGCAGTAAATATTCGCCCGGCTTCAGACTACGGGCTCTCCGTTCATCGTCCATATAGGTTTTGACGGGTTCTTCATCGGGCGGGATGTTGAAAATCTCCGCATCGGTTTTTCCTATAACCTCGGTAAAATCATCGTAACCGGCAGAGCAGGCAAAAGCCTTATTGGCAGCAAACACCCTCAGATCGGAGTCTTTTACCGTTATTATATCATCACTTTGTTCTACCACATGCAGTAAGGCCATAGCCTGCTGTTCAGCTCTTTTGCGTAATTTTTCCTGTTTGTTCAGTGAATTGCTTTTGCTCATTATCAAAAAAAGACTGACAAGCAGCAATACCACAGCAAGGGCGTAAATGATATCTTCTGCGGATTCGGCCAAAACCAGCCTGCGCCAGCGGCTGACATCATAATCAATACTCAATAAAGCATAAACAGCCGAATTACTTAAACTCCTCATGGGCACCACAACGCTTTTCCATTCGCCCCAACGATCTGTGTAGGGGTTGGTAATTAGCGGTACAGCCCGACTGAAAGCTCTGAGGATAGCAGTGTCGGCATCGTAGTATTCCTGTCCGGGTGAAGAATAAAATATTGAACTTGCTGGTTCTGAATCTACTAAAAAATAGACCTTCCCTTCTTTTTGTTTCAATAAATAAATATAACGCGCATCCGGATTTATCCTGTGGAGCTCAATCAGTTTATCCTTTATAATCTGATAGTACTCCGAACTTTCTTCTCCTGCTTTGGCCTGCAAAGATTCCAGTCGTGCTGTATTTAGCACTACTTCGATGGTTTGAGCATAATCCAGGACCTTTTTTTCTAAATCCTTACCGGCCTTCCTCCAGGAATTGAATGAATAAAAAGTAAAAAAAATCAAAGAACAGATTATACCGATAATCAATAAACGGTTTTTGGAAGAAGCATGACGAATAGTTAGTCCTTGGTCTGTTTTAGCCTGGTTTTTTTTCATGATTACTTATACTTCGTTTGTAATTATATCTTTTAAGGTCAGCCACTCGGTCTGTAGTTTTTCGCTCTCGGTCTCTAATAAAAACAGATCGGCGGCATTTTGTTCCACTATCCTGGCCAGGCTCCCCAACCGGATAAATTCCATATTAAAAGCACTGCCTTTGAGTCGGTGGGCCGCTGATTTTATCCGATCCTGATTCTCGCTCTTTATATTTTCTAACAGTTCATTTACGTCTTTATCAAACTCTTTCAAAGACTGAGACATTAATTGTTTATATAAATCCTTATCGTTCAGAATTTTATCCAAAAGGTTGTTTTTGTTGAAATGCAAAGAGATATCCATGGGCTTTTCGCTGTCTTCGACTTCTGTCAGCTGTTTTCCGCTTGCAAACGCTGCGTGCTTCAGCATGGCCTGATACAATATTTTTTTATCAATGGGTTTTGAAATAAAATCAGTCATCCCTGCCAGTTTACACATTTCCTGTTCCGATTTGGAGACTCCGGCGGTAAGGGCTATGACAGGCAAACTCCTTACCTGAGGATTATCGTGGGTACGGATATAGCGGCAGGCATCCAGACCGTCCATTACAGGCATTTGCACGTCCATAAGGATCAGGTCCGGGAGATTGCTTTCGAGCAGTTCGAGAGCTTCTTTGCCGTTCCCGGCTTCCAGTATCGTGGCATTGGGAAATCTTTTTCTTACGAGCTGAACCACCAACATCATATTCATTTTGACATCTTCGGCTACCAGTATACAAAAATGTTTTGAAAAATCAGCCGGTTTTTCTGGAATAACGGAACTTTCGGGAGCTTTTACAACATCCGCCACCGGGTTTTCCAAGGACATGTTTTTTAGATAAAAAAGCAAATCACTGGACTTGAGTGGCTTAGTAATTGTTTGCCTGATTTGCAGTTCACGGGCTCTTTCGTTTATGGTTTGATCATCCGAGGAGCTATGCAACAAAATGACGACTTGTTTTTCGGGATCCAGGAGTTTTTTCTCCCTTATTGCTGCAACTGCTGTCAAACCGTCCATTTCGGGCATATTATAATCAATCAGCACCACATCGAAATTCGGATCCTTTCCGAGTAAAACCAGGGCTTCTCTGGCGCTTTCCGCGCTGCTGAAATCCAGCCCCCAATACATGAAATTATGTTCCAGAATTTTGCGGTTGTTCACATTATCGTCAACAATAAGCACTCTTTTTATCGGGAAGCTGCCGGCACTGTCTTCGGTTTTCTTACGTTCGTAGCGGCTTACAAAGCTCATCGAAAAAACGGAACCTTTGCCGTATTCGCTTGTGAAATCGATTTTGCTGCCCATTTTTTCGGCCAGCGAATTTGATATGATAAGGCCAAGGCCGGTACCCCCGTATTTGCGGGTAATGGAAGAATCGGCCTGTGAAAAGGCTTTAAAGAGTTTACTCTTGTCTTCGTTGCGGATACCTATACCGGTATCACGCACAGACAAAGTAAATTGTCCCTGAAATTCATCGATTTCCTTAAATTTCAGGCAAATTTCCACTTCGCCTTCGGTCGTGAATTTAACGGCATTGCTCAACAAATTCACCATAATCTGCTTGAGGCGAATAGGATCTACATAGGCATACCTGGGTGTGTCGGGTTGTATGTTGAGTAAAAGCTCCAGGCCCTTTTGACTGGCCATTATTTTTACTATATCCGAGGATTTTTCCACCAATTGTACGATATCGCTGTGTACGATGTCCAGTTCCAGCTTGCCCGATTCAATCTTGGAAAAATCCAGAATATCGTTTATCACTGCCATCAGGGTGTTGGCCGACATAATGGCGTTTTCCACGTATTCCAGCTGTATCTTGTTCAGCTTGGTGTTACGCAGCAATTCCGTAAAACCGAGCATGCCGTTCAGAGGAGTACGTATCTCGTGGCTGGTATTGGAGAGAAATTCAGATTTTGCTTTGTTAGCCGCTTCGGCCAGATTTTTGGCTTGAATGAGTTCTTTTTCGCGCTCAACCTTAAGTACAGCTTCACCAAT
Organism: uncultured Bacteroidales bacterium; assembly: GCA_964575345.1. GTDB lineage: Bacteria > Bacteroidota > Bacteroidia > Bacteroidales > UBA1402 > UBA1402. The sequence continues at coordinate 34,661 of CAZNQD010000011.1, read as the reverse complement.
GATATTGCTGAATATTCTCAGTAAATTGGCATCTTCGTCGGTCCACTGACGGTGACGGCTGAGCATTTGAAAACCCATTGCTCCGGCGTTTTGGTTATTGTTTCTTATAGCCGTGGTAATCATGGATTTGATACCCCAGGGTATAAGATCGTTTCTTTCTGCTTCGGCTTCGTGAGGCAAATCTTCCACTTTATCGATCCGGAGCATTCCTTTACTGATTTGCCTGTTAAGCCAGTTATAGTTTTCTACAACTAATTGTTGGGGTTTATTCCTCGGAATCAGGCTCCATTCCATAATCTGAAAATTCTGCTTCTCACCAAATTGAATCAGAAAGGCACTGTCCACCTGCAGAAAACGGCCTAGTTTTTCGAGGGTTCTAGTAATAATATCCTGAACATTTTGAGTATTGGCCCGCACAAAATCGGAGGAGATCTCAGCTGTAAGCCTCTCAATCTCTGTTTGTTGTTTGATAATATTGTTTACTTCTTTCCGGTTGATCAGATTCACCAGAATTTCGGCAAACAATTGCAACAATTGTTGCTCCTTAGGGCTGTACTTATGATTTTTGTATAACCAGTCGAAACCCAAAAAACCAATCAGATTGGAGCCCTCGAGCATGGGGATAGCCAAAAAACTTTTTCCTTTTCTAAATTTAAGCGATTCAAACAAAGGACTTCCTACGACCAACGACTTGGTGTCTTCTACAAAAAAACTCTCCCGCTTTCTGTGAATTTCAAGCAGCTCTTTTATTTTCTCCATATTAATGTTCTGCACTTCCTCAAATACGGAAGCGACTCCCTCCTGGCGCCATTCGTGTGTTAAATTGATAAACCCCTTAAGGTGGTTGTAACCTACCACATAAGCTCTTTCGGCATTTACGTACCGCCCCATTTTTTCCAGTGATACATAAACGGTCTTTTCGTAATCTTCCAGAGGGGTATTGATAAAATTAAGAGCAATGGACATCAGGAGTTCCTGCATATGCTCGAGATTTTTTAGTTCTGTAACATCCTTCACTATCAACATCAGACCGATTTGCCGGTTGTTTCCTTCTGTAACTGCTTTTTTGGTGATAAAAAAATACTTGTCGCCTACTTTTACTTCTTTATGTTTTATTTCCTCAACATCAGAGATTTCTTCAAAATGCAAACAGTTTTCGTCTTTGAGGCATTTTTCCAGGATACCGGACTTTATTAATTTTATTGCACCGGGATTGGTATTTATTACATTTGAATCCCGATCCAACACAAAGATGGCGTCCGGAATTATCTCATACAAATAATTCATAACCAAGGGAGCCATTTCGAATAACTTACTGGTAAAAGCACCATAAGCCAATATTAGAGACATTACGAGAAAACCCAGGGGGGTAAGATCGATAAAACCCTCAGGTCTGAAATGAAATATATAGGCAATACTGGTAAAGAAAGGGATCACTGTGCCGGAGAGTAAAATCAAAATATTATTGCGTTGCCTTTTGTTCTGCCCCTTATATGCCTTAAGCAACAAAAATATACCTGAAGCTATCAGAGTATAGGAATAAACCACATGAATGTAGTAAAACGGCCCGGGCACAAAAGCATGGTAATAAAAATAATCTATGGTTTTGAACGAAGACTGGGCATAAAAAAGGTGGTGAACTTCGTTGCTTATCAACATGCCAATTGTGACAAGCGGTACCACAAAAAAGAAGGGATAGGCCGCTTTATTAAAGTATTTCTCAGCCCCCGTATAATTAATAATGTAAAACAGGTAAAATACAGGTAGCAAACTGATGCCAATGTATTCCATCTGCAGATATAACAGAATGTCTGTACTGTTTGACGAACTCAATTCCAGGCCATAAAACAAAGACCATACAGCAGTACAGGTCAACAACAGGTAAGTGTAACTGCTAATGTCCTCTTTTCTTTTGACAAAAATAAAAGCCATCAGGCCCATAGTTAAAAGAGCCGAGGCTATATAGGTGATACTAAAAGGATTGCTAATCATCGACAAAAAGAAAAATTGCATCAGTTAATGCACAAATATACTGTATTTTCGAGTTTCTATTCTTTTTATTCTTTATTTTTGATTGCTTTTAAATTCTTTAGGAGTGATGAATGAGCTCTTTTTAAGGGAGATAAACGATCCTAAAACCCTGCAGGCAATGAGGGCCGTCGACAGAAAACTCTTTGTACCGGAAAAGCTGCAGCCCTTTGCCTACAGCGACACAGCCCTGCCCATCGGCCTGGGTCAGACCATATCTCAACCCTATATTGTAGCCTACATGACAGCCTCGGTCAAAGCCGGCGATTGCGGCAAAATACTTGAGGTAGGTACCGGATCCGGCTACCAGACAGCAATCCTGGCCGAACTGGCCCGGGAAGTATATACCATCGAAATTATTCCGGAACTGGGAATCAAAGCCAAAAGCCTCCTGGACACACTGGGTTATAAAAACATCCGTTATAAAACAGCAGACGCTTACCGGGGCTGGCAGGAAATGGCTCCTTTCGATGCCATAGTCGTTACGGCCGCCATAGATATCACACCTCCGGATCTGCTTGACCAACTGGCCGAAAACGGGCATATGATTATTCCTTTGGGTGACGAAGGAAATACGCAACACCTGGTACTGATCGAAAAAAGCGCAGGCCTGTTTATTTACACCCGCAAGCTGGCCGTCCGTTTTGTGCCTTTTATCCGGGCAGAAAGGGGTGATAAATAAATATACAGCTCTTAATTCCCGGGAATTGTGTATATTTGACTTCATTTTTCATCTTTAAAACTCTAGCATTATGTCAGGAAATGAATTCGAAAAAGGTTTTGCCTTTAGCTATTCCAACAGCATAGATTATGCTCCACAAGCCGTTGTCAGCAAACAAATACTTAAAAAAAACACCGGAAACATCAGTCTTTTCGCCTTTGACAAGGACGAAGGCCTGAGTGAACACACAGCTCCTTTTGATGCACTGGTACACATTGTCGAAGGTAAAGCCGATGTCATCCTGGGAGGTAAATCCCATATCCTCGAAGCCGGCCAGTGTATCATTATGCCGGCCAATCTGCCCCATGCACTCAAAGCGGTCGAGCCCTTTAAGATGGTGTTGACCATGATAAGGCAATAATTATTTTTACTCAAAGTCATGAAAGTCGCCGTCTTCAGTACCAAATCTTACGACAGGGAATACCTGGACAAACTGAACCAGGAGCGGAAACACGAACTTGTCTATTTTGAGGCCAGTCTCAAAGCGGAAACTGTACGCCTGGCCGAAAATTTTGATGCTGTCTGTGTATTCGTAAACGATAAGATAGACAAAGAGCTGATCGAGAAACTCAAAAGGCTGGGAATCAAACTTATAGTTTTGCGCTGTGCCGGCTTCAACAACGTTGACATCGAAGCCGCCTGTGAGCAAAACATGCCTGTACTCCGGGTACCGGCTTATTCCCCCAATGCCGTGGCCGAGCACGCCCTCGCGCTGATTATGACCCTGAACCGCAAAACCCACAAAGCCTACAACCGGGTGCGCGAAGGCAACTTTTCCATTGAACGCCTCACGGGTTTTGACCTCAATGGCAAAACTATAGGAGTAATTGGTACCGGCAAAATAGGCTGTATCTTCGCAAAAATCATGCTGGGTTTAGGCTGTGAAGTGATTGCCTTTGATAAATTTCCCAACCCGGAACTGCAAGATCTAAAAGTGAAATACCTCCCCCTGGAGGACGTATTTAAGCAGTCTGAAATTATTTCGCTGCACTGTCCTCTTACCCCCGAAACCAAACATATCATCAACAATAATTCTTTGAATATGATGAAAAAAGGGGTAATGATCATCAATACGAGCCGTGGCAAACTCATCGACACCGATGCCGCCATACAAGCACTCAAAGAAGGCCGCATAGGGTATTTGGGTGTGGATGTTTACGCCCAGGAAGAAAACCTCTTTTTCAAAGATCTCTCTGAAATGGTCATACTCGACGATAAGATTTCGAGGCTGATGACTTTTCCCAATGTGCTGGTTACGGCACATCAGGCTTATTTTACCGACAATGCCCTAACTCAGATTGCTGC
>CAZNQD010000011.1:0-30507 GCA_964575345.1 uncultured Bacteroidales bacterium | reverse complement strand
CAGCTTCGTCGGGATATTGCTTCATAACAGAAGAATAACGGACTTCGCCTTTGAGGAAGTCAGCAAACTGAGTCCAGTCGGGTTCTTTGGAATCAAGCATAAAGGGATTCTTACCTTCGGCTTCGAGCTGAGGATTGTAACGCCACAAATGCCAGTAACCGCAGGCTACTGCTGCTTCTTCTTCGGCCTGTGATTTTCCCATACCCTTTTTCAATCCATGATTGATACAAGGGGAATAAGCGATTACGAGCGAAGGCCCGTCGTAGGCTTCAGCTTCGCGGAAGGCTTTGAGCGTTTGTGCCTGATCGGCTCCCATGGCCACCTGAGCCACGTAAACATAACCATAAGTGGTGGCAATCATACCCAAATCCTTTTTGCGTATGCGCTTGCCGGCTGCCGCAAATTTGGCAATGGCACCCAGTGGCGTTGCTTTGGACGACTGGCCTCCGGTATTGGAATAGACTTCGGTATCCAGCACCAGGATGTTGACGTTCTTGCCCGAGGCAATCACGTGATCCAGACCACCGTAACCAATGTCGTATGCAGCTCCGTCACCACCAATAATCCATTGGCTGCGTTTAACCAGGTATTTGCTCAGGCTGCTGATTTGCTTGCAGTAGTCGCAATCGCAGTCTTTCACTGCAGCAATGATCTTATCGGCCAAAACACGACTCTTGTCGCCGTCTTCGCGGTCGGCCAGCCATTCTGTAAACAGGGTTTTGAGTTCTTCGGAACAGCAGGTGCAAGCCTGCGTGTCGCTCATAAGTTTCACCAGACGTTCACGCATCTTTTCGTAAGCCATCTGCATGCCGTAACCGTATTCGCAAAAATCCTCAAACAGTGAATTGGCCCAGGCAGGACCGTGACCTTGTTCGTCGGTGGTATAGGGAGTGGAAGGCACTGAGCCGGAATAGATAGAGGAACAACCGGTGGCGTTGGCCACTATCTGGCGGTCGCCAAATAATTGAGTCAGCAACTTGACATAAGGCGTTTCGCCACAACCCGAGCAAGCTCCTGAGAACTCAAACAAAGGCGTAGCAAACTGTGAGTTCTTGACATTTTGCTTGGTATCGACCAAATGTTGTTTGCTTTTGACTTCTTTGGCACAATATTCCCAATTGGCTACTTCGCCCATCTGGGTTTCCAGGGGAACCATCTTCAGGGCTTTGCCGCCGGCTCTGGGATTGCCCGGACAAACATCCGCACAATTGCCGCAACTCATACAATCCAACACCGAAATCTGAATACGGAATTGCATACCCTTCATGGAGGCTGGAGCCTTCATTTCTATGGTGTCAAATCCGGGAGCCGCAGCCGCTTCTGCCTCGTCCATAACAAAGGGGCGGATGGAAGCATGCGGACAGACATAGGCACATTTGTTGCACTGAATGCAATTTTCGGCTGTCCACTCAGGGACAAAAGCACTGACTCCCCTCTTTTCGTATTGTGCCGTACCGGCCATCCAGGTTCCGTCTTCTCTGCCTTTGAAGGCTGAAACCGGAAGAAGATCACCGTCCTGTGCATTAATGGGACGAACTACTTTGTTGATAAATTCGGGATCGTTATTGGCTACTTCGGCGTCGTTAGCCAGATTTGCCCAGGCCGGATCGACTTTGAGTTGTTTGTATTCACCACCACGATCAACAGCTGAATAATTCTTCTTTACAATATCTTCGCCTTTGTTGCCATAGGATTTTACGATGAATTTCTTCATTTGCTCAACAGCCAGATCCACGTTAATCACTTTGGTTATTCTGAAGAAAGCCGACTGCAGTATGGTATTGGTGCGATTACCAAGGCCTATCTCCTGGGCTATTTGGGTAGCATTGATGTAATAAACACTGATGTTCTTTTTGGCGAAATAACGTTTCACCTTGGCAGGTAAATTTTTGGCCAGATCTTCGCCTTCCCAAATGGTATTCAGCAGAAAAGTCCCATTTTGACGCAAGCCTCTGGTGACATCGTACAAGTTCAGATAAGCCTGCACATGACAAGCCACAAAATTGGGTGTATTCACCAGATAAGTTGATCGAATGGGGCTGTCGCCAAAACGAAGATGCGAACAGGTAAAACCGCCGGACTTTTTGGAGTCGTACGAAAAATAAGCCTGACAATATTTATCGGTGTTATCTCCGATAATCTTGATTGAATTCTTATTGGCTCCTACTGTACCGTCAGCGCCCAGGCCATAAAATTTGGCTTCGTAAATGCTTTCGCCGCCCAGGGCCATTTCTTCCCCCTGGGGCAACGAAGTGAAGGTAATGTCGTCAACTATACCTATGGTAAACTGGTTACGGGGTTCGGGTAAGGAAAGATTTTCGAATACAGCCAACACCTGAGCAGGCGTGGTGTCTTTTGAAGATAAACCGTAGCGGCCGCCCACAATGAAAGGCATTTTGTCCAGGCCCAGTGCCTTGTTTTTGGCAAAGGCTTCGATAACGTCGAGATACAGTGGTTCGCCATTGGCTCCGGGTTCTTTGGTTCTGTCGAGTACGGCAATTCTTTTCACCGTTTTGGGCATTACCTCTGTTAAATATTTAACCGAGAAAGGACGGTAGAGGTGTACAGAAATCAGGCCCACTTTTTCGCCTTTTTGCATCAGATAGTCGATGACTTCCTTGGCGGCTTCGGTAATGGAACCCATCGCAATAATGATACGTTCAGCACCGGCTGCGCCGTAATAGGTGAAGGGTTTGTATTCACGTCCGGTCAGCTTGGTGATTTCCTTCATATAATCAGCAACGATATCCGGCACTACCTCATAATAAGGATTGAGTGCTTCCCGGTGCTGGAAGAAATGGTCGGGGTTTTCGGCCATACCGCGCATAACGGGTTGGTCCGGATTCATGGAACGGGCCCTGAAAGCAGCCAGGGCTTCCTGGTCAACCAGCGGAGACAGATCTTCGGTTTCGAGCATTTCGATTTTTTGTACTTCGTGCGAGGTGCGGAAACCATCGAAAAAATTCACAAAAGGCACCCGGCTTTTGATGGAAGCCAGGTGGGCAACAGCCGACAAATCCATTACTTCCTGAACAGAGCCTTCGGCCAGCATGGCAAAACCGGTCTGACGGCAAGCCATTACGTCCTGGTGATCTCCAAAAATTGACAGGGCGTGCGAAGCTATTGTCCTGGCGGATACATGAAACACGCAAGGCAATAATTCACCCGCAATTTTATACATATTGGGGACCATCAGCAGCAAACCCTGAGAAGCAGTATATGTAGAGGTGAGTGCCCCGGCCTGCAGGGATCCGTGTACCGCACCCGCGGCACCGGCTTCCGATTGCATTTCCTGTACCAACACTGTTTCACCAAACATATTCTTGCGTCCGGCAGCCGCCCATTCATCTACGTATTCTGCCATGGTAGATGAAGGAGTGATCGGATAAATGGCAGCCACTTCACTGAACATGTACGATATGTGTGCAGCAGCCTGGTTCCCGTCACAAGTTAAAAATTTCTTCTTTTTCATCACTTTTTGTATTAAATGGTCCGCAAAGATAATAAATTTCAATGTACTTTTGCGATTGCCTGTTCAGGCTTAGTCTTAAAAAATAATATCATGATCAGTTTTGTTGCCTGTTTTACAGCATTAATTGCCGGGTATTTCCTGTATGGAAAATACGTTGATAAAGTCTTTCATCCCGAAAAAAAACACATTACACCGGCCATTAGCAATCAGGACGGAGTCGATTATGTCCCTATGCCCACCTGGAAAATCTTTTTAATTCAATTTTTAAACATTGCCGGGCTGGGGCCCATTTTTGGAGCCCTCATGGGAGCCATGTACGGTCCGGTGGTCTTCCTGTGGATAACACTGGGGACCATCTTTGCCGGAGGGCTGCACGATTACTTTTCGGGGATGATTTCCGAACGTTACAAAGGCGAGAGCCTGCCCGAGTTGATAGGGCGTTTTCTGGGGATACCCGTACGAACCTTTATGCGTTTTTTTACTATTATACTGATGGTGCTGGTGGGTACCGTTTTTGTATCCGGCCCTGCCGACATCCTGAACAAAATGAGCGGAGGAGTTATGGATATTCGCTGGTGGATCGCTGTCATTTTTTGCTATTACATAGTCTCCACTATTTTCCCCATAGATAAAATAATCGGCAGGATTTATCCGGTTTTTGGTTTCGCTTTATTGTTTATGGCTTTGGGCATCCTGGTAACACTTATCCCGAATCTGGACAATCTGCCTGAACTCAACCGGGCAGGTTTACGCAACCTGCATCCGGGAGCGGATCATTTACCCATTTTCCCGATGATGTTCATTACTGTAGCCTGCGGGGCCATATCGGGTTTTCACGCCACTCAATCTCCCCTGATGGCCCGCTGTATCAAAACCGAATGCGACGGCAGGAAAGTATTTTACGGAGCCATGGTGGCCGAAGGTTGTGTGGCACTGATCTGGGCTGCTGCCGGTATGGCCTTTTTTGGAGGAATAGAGCAGTTTCAGCTTTTTATGACAGAAAACGCGAATTCGGCCGCTCTGGCAGTAGATAACATTTCCCGGGGCTGGCTGGGAAAATTGGGAGGTGTACTGGCCTTACTGGGCGTTGTGGCAGCTCCCATTACCTCGGCCGATACGGCTTTTCGTTCCGGCAGACTCATTATGTCTGATTTGTTTCATTACGATCAAAAACAAATGTATAAACGCATCCTGCTGAGTTTCCCCTTGTTTGCAGCTTCCTTTGTCTTACTTCAGGTTAATTTTGAGGTTATTTGGAGGTATTTTGCCTGGAGTAACCAAAGCCTGGCTGTATTTACATTATGGGCTGTGAGCGTTTATCTGTTCCGTGAAGGCAAAAATTACTTTATTGCCCTGTTGCCGGCTCTGTTTATGACCGTCGTTTGCTTTACTTATATTCTGACTTCGCCCGAAGGCTTCGGGCTGAACAATTATCTCTCAGTTGGCATCGGCCTGGCGGTGGCTATCTGTTTTTTAGTGCTTTTTTTCATAAAGAATGGTAAGAATAGCGGTCTTAGCTTCAAAAAAAGCTAAAGGGCTTGATAAGCTAAAAAGAACTGCTTATTCTTGTCCTCAGTTTTAAAAAAAACCATTCTAAACATTTAGCTTTCAACAGTATGAAAATACTATTACTCTTGTGCCTGATCTTAGGCACGGGAAGTATTGTGAGTGCACAATACCCCACTATTCCATCGGAACGCCAGTCGGTGATGAACCATAAGAAAGAATTTCGTAAACAACTGTCTGACCAGGCTTTTGAAAAGGCTTTGCCCATAATCAAAGAAGAAGCCGGGAAATTCAACCGTCCTTATGTACCCTGGGCCTCTAAACCCGAAGACCTGGTCAAAGCCGATATTCCCGCATTCCCGGGAGCCCAGGGTGGGGCAATGTACACTCCGGGCGGCCGGGGCGGCAAAGTACTGGTTGTAACCAACCTCAACGACGAAGGCCCTGGCAGCTTGCGCTGGGCTTGTGAAACAGGAGGAGCCAGAATTGTAGTTTTCAACGTGGCCGGAGTCATCTGCCTGAAATCTCCGATTCACATACGCGCCCCTTACATTACTATAGCCGGACAAACAGCTCCCGGAGACGGCGTCTGTGTTTTTGGAGAATCCATACAAATGGACACTCACGATGTAGTGATCCGCCATTTACGCATACGACGCGGCAATACCGATGTAACCGACCGCGAAGACGCGCTGGGCGGTAACCCGGTCGGAAATATTCTCTTGGACCACGTTTCGGCCAGCTGGGGTGCTGACGAAAACATTTCCGTCTATCGGCATATGTATAGGAACGAAGAAGGCAGAGACCTCAAATTGCCCACAGTAAACATCACCATCCAGAATTGCATTGCCTCCGAAGGCCTGGATACCTACAATCACTCCTTTGGAAGTACCATCGGAGGCTTGAACAATACCTTTGTACGCAACCTCTGGGCATGCAATACCGGACGCAACCCTTCCATGTCGAGCGGAGAAATCAACTATCTGAACAATGTTATCTACAACTGGTATCACCGCGTGGGCGACGGAGCCGGTTACGCCTACAATATTGTAAACAATTACTTCAAACCCGGCCCGGTAACACCCAAAGATGAACCCATAGGACACCGGGTTTTCAAGGTGGACGGCCGCAACAACCGCAGCGATTGGGCCTACATCGAAGGTAACTATATGGAAGGCAATGCCGAAGTTACCAAAGACAACTGGAACGGTGGCGTACAGGAAATCGCTCCGGAACTGATTCCTACTACTCGTCGTAAAGAAATCAACCCCATGAAAAATCCGGTAGAGATTATGGATGCCAAAACCGCTTATAAATTTGTTTTGAAAAATGCCGGCGCCAACATACCCAAAAGAGACCCGATAGATGAGCGCATAGTCCGCCAGGTGAAAAGCAACAAAATCGAATACGTCGAAAACGGCAATTACGATGCCCTGCTCGAAGACATGAAAGCATTGCGCGTTTCACGCCGCCAGCAGGACGACTCCTACAAACTGGGCATTATTTACGATATCACTCAGGTGGGCGGCCTGCCTGCCTATCAGGGGGAACCCCGCAAAGACAGTGACAACGACGGCATGCCCGATGCCTGGGAAATCAAGAACGGACTGAATCCCAACGATGCCGGCGATGCTCTTAAAGATTGCAACGGCGACGGATACACCAACATCGAGAAATACATCAACGGCATCAATCCCAAGAAAAAAGTCGATTGGACCAATCCCAAGAATAATTACGATACGCTGGCCAAAAAAGGCAAACTGCTCTGATAAATAAAAATAACCAAGAATCCATTCAGGGATAACTTCAGGAAAAATCACACAGCTGTTTCAGCATGGACAGCTCTTCCATAAAAGAGGGTGTTTCAAATTAATGAAACACCCTCTTTTGTTTAAACACCCGTCGTAAAGGCTATGGAACGGCTTATACTGTGTCCGCTCTGCCATAAAAAAACGCTTAGTTCAAAGGATTCCAGCCGTCATCGCCGGCCAGAACCATCTCCAGGCTGTATGCGCTCAGTTGTTTCTTTTTGAGTTTCTTAGCCCAGCGCACACGTTCCGACAAATTCGCACCAAGACCGGTCGAGCCGTATTCTGCGTAAAAGGCCGTCTTTTCGTTGGAAACTTTACCCCAATTATGCCAGCCTTCGGGACGAATATGAGCTCCCAGTTCGCATTGAATAAACACTGTTTGAGCATAGGGACGCCAGGGTCGGCCTAAATAAACATTTTCGATTCCCGGGTCGGCCGTGAGCCTGCAGTTGACGAAAACATAGCCGTGGTCCCGACCCTTGGGGGTGGAAGCTGCAGTGACATAAGCATCACGCTTGGACCTGATTTCGCAATCCTTGAACACAGCGGTCGAAGAACCGAAGATAAAATCGACTGTGCCTTCGATGTAACAGTTTTCGTAATACTGACGGCTGTATTTGCCGTAGGTATAAAGCGTATCCTGATTGCCAAGAAAACGGCAGTTCTTAAATACAGCCCTGTCACCGCTGACAAAAATGGCCACTGCCTGCCCGACGGGGCCCGCCGAATTTTCAAATGTGATGTTCTCGGCCCTGAAATCGGGGGCATACATATAAAAGCTCGAGGAACCCGAGGTGGATTTGGATTCACCAAAAACATTCAACTTCTGAGCATAGTCGTCGTAGGTCAGAATGGTGTGTTCGACGCTCTCACCTATAAAACTGACATTAATCTTACTTTCGGGTAGAATCAGTTTCTCCTTGTAAACTCCGTTGCGAATGTAAATAAGCGTCCGTCCGTTTTTGCGGAAATCGGGTACCGCGTTGATGGCTTCCTGCACACTGAAGAAGTCGCCCGAACCATCTTTGGCTACCACAAAATCGTATTCTCTGACATGAACGGCCAGGGCAGGGATCTTTTCTTTGATCTCGTTCAACACCAAACGGGCAATTCGTTTAGCACCCAAAGCACGCAAATGGGTATCGTCTTCTTTACCCTGGGGAAGGGCCGGATTGGTACCGGCTTGCACCCACATAAACAATTCTTTCGATGCTTCGGGGCCCAGCTCCTGAACCAGCTCGCGGCTCAAAACGTTATGATCGATCAGAATTACGCCCAACTCAGCAGCCACATCGCGTACAGCCTGAGGGTAATCGCCATGGGTAGGGATCAATCGGCCGTTCTCGTCAAATTTACGTCTTACGATGGGAGTAAGCAAAACCGGAACACCTCCTTTTTCGCGGGTTTCCAGCACATACTGACGCAATTGATCATTGAAAGTGCTGCCCGGATCGGTGTGCCGGTCGGGCGAAGGTTTTTCATCGTTGTGTCCGAATTGAATCAGGACGTAATCGCCCGGTTTTATGTTGTCATATACCGGAGCCCAAAGGCCTTCGTTTCTAAAACTCAGGCTGCTGCGCCCGTTTTTGGCATGATTGCTGACTTCCACATAGCGGCTGTCGAAATAAGCTCCCAGCACCTGTCCCCATCCGCGTTCCAGCGCATTGTTGGCCAGCGTCTTGTTAGCCATGGTGGAATCACCGATGGTGTAAATTACGACTTTACGCTCCGGGGTAAAACCCAGCATCAGACCAGCAATCAAGACTGGCAATAAGGACTTGAATTTCATCGGGATTGCTTATTTTTTGGCAGCAAAAGCGCCTTCGTCAAAATGAACAGAGAGTTGATTGAAAGGTATTTCAATGCCTTGTTTTTTAAATTCATCCAAAATTGCCTGATTAAGTGAAAAATACAAAGGCCAGTAATCGCCGGTTTTAACCCAGAGCCTCAACTGAAGATTAACCGAGCTTTCGCCCAGCGATGTCACGTGTACAACAGGAGCTTCGGGTTCCTGAAGGACTACAGGATAAGCCGAAGCCAGATTCAGCATCAACTTGCGGACTTTATCAATGGATTCATCGTATCTGATGCTCACGCTTACATCCACCCTGCGGGTTTCAGATTTTGTGTAGTTAATCAGGGAATTTGTAGCCAACTGAGAGTTGGGAACAATTATTACTTTGTTGTCCGGAGTATTCAAAACGGTATTAAAAATCTGAATACTCATAACCGAGCCGATGTTGGGGCCTTGCTCAATATAATCGCCCACTTTAAAGGGTTTCAGTAATAAGATAATAACACCCCCGGCAAAATTCTGCAGTGTACCCTGCAGAGCCATTCCGACGGCCAGACCGGCGGCACCGAGAATGGCAATAAAGGAGGTTACCGCCACGCCTATCATCTGCATGACACTCATTATTATCAGCACCTTAAGTATTATACCGATTAAGGAAGCCAAAAAATCCTGCAGGGATTTTTCCATTTCGCGGGTCTGCATGATTTTGCGTATCATTCTGGTCAGGTAATTCACCAGCTTAAATCCTACCCAAAGCAATACCAGGGCAATAATAATTCTCGGGACGTTAGCCAGTAAAACATCGGTAAAAAAGACCTGAGCTTTCTGCCAAAACTGACTCATCGATTCCACTGTCTGAGTTACGGTTTCCGTAACGGTCGAAGGCTCAAACAGCGAGCTGTTGTTTAATGTCGAATCTACTGTTGTTGAATCCATAATGTTCATTTTTAATATGGTGTGTAATTATATTATTGGTTGGAGTTTCAGATTGTTTGATTGATTGATTATTTATTTGTTTGTTTGTCTATTGGTTGGTTGATTGGTTGCTGGTTGATGATTTTGGGGGATGTTCAGCCCTTTAACTGTTTTTTCAGCGCCCTGGCTGTATAACTTTCTTTGCATTGCAACAGTTCTTCGGGTTTACCCTGAAACAGCAGGTAACCACCTTTGTCTCCGCCTTCGGGGCCCAAGTCAATAACATAATCGGCACTTTTAATAATTTCCATGTTATGCTCAATAATAACCACGGTATGTCCCTTGGTAATCAGAGCATTCAGGGCTTTGAGCAAAATATGAATGTCGTGAAAATGTAAGCCGGTGGTAGGCTCATCAAAAACATATACCCCGGGCTCTTCGCGTTCGTTGCTCAAAAACAAAGCCAGTTTAACCCTTTGGCTTTCACCTCCCGACAAAGTAGAAGAGGACTGTCCCAGCTTGATGTAACCCAGGCCCACTTCCTGCAAAGGCAGCAGGCGTTTAACTATTTTCTTCTCAAGAGTCTGCCTGGTCTGTCCAAAAAATTCTATGGCTTCGTCTACTGTCATTTCGAGTACATCGTGGATGGATTTTTCGCGGTAGAGTACTTCCAGCACGTCGCTCTTGAAACGCTTGCCGTGACAATGCTCGCAAACCATCACCAGGTCGGCCATAAACTGCATTTCAACTCTTTCCACACCTTCGCCCTGACAAGCTTCACAACGCCCGCCGTCTGTATTGAAAGAAAAATAGGAAGCACTGAACCCCATTTGTTTAGCCAGGGCTTGTTCGGCAAATAATTTGCGAATTTCGTCGTAGGCCTTGAGGTAAGTTACCGGATTGGAACGCGATGATTTGCCTATGGGATTCTGATCGACAAATTCGATGTTGTGCACCAGATGGAAATCACCTCTGAGTTCTCCGTAAGAACCGCAACTATCGCTGGTTTCACTGCAAATCTTCTTCAAGGCTACATAAAAAATATCCCTTACCAGCGAGGATTTACCCGAACCGCTCACTCCGCTGACCACTGTCATTACATTCAGCGGGAACTTAACGTTGATATTTTTGAGATTGTGGTGGCAGGCAGCAATGATTTCAATGTAATTGTTCCAGGGACGTCTCAATTCGGGCAGAGGTATTTTTTCTTTTCCGCTCAAATAATTCAGGGTATAGCTTTGGAATTGAGCAGCGTTCTCTTTGATTGGCTTCTCCCCTGTTGTTTTTTTCTGCTTATCCCCTGATGCGAACGGTTCAGAATGCCTGATCAAATCACCTACCGGTCCCTGATACATCAGCTCCCCTCCCAGCCGGCCTGCTTTGGGGCCAATATCAATGATATAATCGGCAGCACGTATAATTTCTTCGTCGTGTTCTACTACCACGACCGTGTTGCCCAATTCTTTGAGCTCTCTGAGCACTTTTATCAGCAAAGCCGTATCTCTGGCATGCAGGCCTATACTGGGTTCATCCAAAATGTACAATGAGCCTACCAGGCTGCTGCCCAGCGAGGTGGCCAGGTTGATGCGCTGGCTTTCGCCCCCCGAAAGCGAGGAAGATAAGCGATTGAGGCTCAGGTAGCCCAGCCCCACGTCCATCAGAAATTTAATCCGGGCGTGTATTTCGGTAAGCAAACGTTCGGCTATGGCCTTGTCGTTGGCACTCAGCTCAAGTTGTTCAAAAAAGGACTTCAATTCCAGTATGGATAAATCCACTAATTCCGAAATGCTGCGTCCGCCGACTTTTACATACGAAGCTTCTTTCTTGAGCCTGGTGCCTTTGCATTCGGGACAGAGGGTTTTGCCTCTGTAGCGCGACAGCATCACCCGATATTGCACTTTGTACTGATTGGATTCCACCATGCGAAAAAATTCGTTCAGGCCATAGAAATATTCGTTCCCTGTCCAAACCAGGCGCTTTTGCTCTTCGCTGAGCTGATACCAGGGCGTAAACACCGGAAAGTCGAATGCGGCAGCATTTTCCACCAGGCGATCTTTCCATTCATTCATCTTGGGCCCTCTCCAGCAAACGATGGCATCGTCGTAGACAGACAAGGACTTGTTGGGCACGATCAGGTCGGGGTCCAAACCCAGGACTTTACCAAAACCCTCACAAAGGGGACAAGCCCCGGCCGGAGAGTTAAAACTGAACATCAGGTCGTTCGGCTCTTCAAACACCATGCCGTCGGCTTCGAAGCGATCGGAAAAATGCCTGAGTTCAGATCCTTCACCGGCAAACATACGGATGAGACAATTGTGATTTCCTTCGTAAAAAGCGGTTTCGATGGAATCGGCCAGACGGCTGCGTATTAATTTGTCGTCCTTTTGCACCACCAGGCGGTCTATGACCAGGTGCATGCTTTCAATATCGGACATGGTCAGCCTGCCGTCTTCGGATAAAAAATCTTCTATGTTTAGTATCTGTCCCTGGTACTCAATTCTGCTGAAACCCTGTTTTATAAAGCTTTCCAAATGCTCTTCCAGGCTTCGTCCTCCGGGCAGATTTAGCGGGCATAGTACCAAAAAACGGCTGCCTTCGGGAAAATTCAGCACATACTCAATAATGTCTTTGGTCCGGTGTTTTTTGACCTCTTCGCCCGATACCGGAGAATAGGTTTTACCTATCCGGGCAAACAGCAACCTGAGGTATTCATAAATTTCGGTCGAAGTGCCCACCGTTGAGCGGGGATTGCGCGTGTTTACCTTTTGTTCAATGGCGATGGCAGGCGGTATGTTTATTATAAAATCAACCTCCGGTTTGTTCATTCTGCCTAAAAACTGGCGGGCATATGCCGACAGACTTTCCACATAACGACGCTGGCCTTCGGCATATAAAGTGTCGAAAGCCAGCGAAGATTTTCCCGAACCCGATAAACCGGTTATAACAGTAAAAGCGTTTTCGGGAATCTGAACACTGATATTCTTAAGATTATTGACACGAGCTCCCCGGATCTCGATGTATCGTTGTTGAGGCATATTTTAGTTGAACAGCTTCCTTTTTGGTGGTTTTGAAAAAGAGTGTAAAGATAGGAATTATTTTATTTAATGCCTATCTTTGCGCTTTTTATAAGCCCTCCTTCATAAGCAGGCAAAAAAGCATAAGACTATTGTTATTCTGATGATTAACGAAGGTATTCTCAGGCGTCAAAATATCCTGAAACAACTCAAATCACTACAAGCAGATGCCTGCCTGCTAAGCAGCCCGGTCAACCTGTATTATTTCAACAACAAAATATACAAGGGTTACTGTTATTTGCCCTGTCGGGGCGAAGCGGTTCACTTTGTTCGCCGTCCCCTTGACCTGAAAGCCGAAGATATCGGTTTCCCTTCTGACGAAACCGGGCAAAAAGACCCTGGGCTGCACCCCGATCAGGCGCATTTTCACCTGATTCGCAAAGTGGAACAACTACCCGAAATACTCAAAGAACTGGGAATTGCCCCAGCCGAAAAACTGATGCTCGAAGGCGATGAACTGAGCTACGCCGAGTGGACAAGGTTGCAGCAGTGTTTTCCCGACAGCCTTCTGATAAACGGCAGCCGGGCCCTGCGCAAAGCCCGTAGCGTAAAAACGCTTTACGAACAGTCCTTAATACGCCAATCGGCCCAACTGCACGTTGAATCCTATCGAAGCATACCCCGGCTCTTCAGGCCGGGCATGACAGACATTGAATTATCCATAGAACTCGAACGTATTATGCGCCTGAACGGCAACCTGGGTTTGTTCAGGACCTACGGGGCCGACATGGAAGTCTTTATGGGCAGCGTGTTGACCGGCGATAATGCTTCGGTGAGTTCTCCCTACGATTTCGCCCTGGGGGGAGCCGGACATCCCTCCAACCCCATTGGAGCCAACGGCAGCCCCATACTCCCGGGGAAAAGCGTCATGATCGATATGGCAGGCAACTTTACAGGCTATCTGGACGATATTACCCGTTGCTATTCCTGCGGAAAACTCCCCGAAAAAGCCTACAAAGCCCACCGGGTTGCCCTGGAACTGCAGGATCGCCTTCAGGAAAGATTGAAAGAGGGCGAAATCTGCGAGGACTTGTATCATTTTTCTCTGGACTTTGTAGCCTCGCAGGGTTTGGCAGACTGTTTTATGGGCAGTCGCCAGCAAGCCAGCTTTGTCGGCCACGGAGTTGGCTTGGTTATCAACGAATTGCCCGTGCTGGCCCCCAAAATGAAAGAGGTTTTGGAAGCAGGCATGGTGCTTGCCCTGGAACCCAAATTTGTCATCGAAGGCGTTGGAGCCGTGGGCATCGAAAACACCTTTATTGTCGGCAGGAAGCAGGGCGAAAAAATCAGCCTGCTCGAAGAAGAAATCATCGATTTAACAAACTTATAATCAAAAATATGAATACCCTCCTTTTCTCAGAACGCCACATTGGCATCGGCCCCGAAGCAGAACAAAAAATGCTCGCCAAAATAGGCTTGAACAGTCTTGAAGAATTGATAGACAAAACCTTGCCCCGGGATATCCGCCTGACTCAGGAACCCGAACAGAGCGAGCCGATGTCCGAAGCTCGTTTTGCAGAGCACATTGCCGGCCTGGCCGCCCAAAATCAAGTGTTTCGATCTTACATCGGACAGGGCTGGTACGGCAGTATCACTCCGGCCGTTATTCAGCGCAATGTCTTCGAGAATCCCGGCTGGTATACTTCTTACACTCCCTATCAGGCAGAAATTTCGCAGGGCCGGCTGGAAGCTTTGCTGCATTTCCAGACCCTGGTCTGCGAACTCAGCGGATTGCCGCTTTCGAACAGTTCCCTGCTGGACGAAGCCACCTCAGCTGCCGAAGCCGCTCACATGATGTTCAATCTGCGCAGCCGGGAACAGGAAAAATCGGGAGCCAACAAACTTTTTGTCGACCGGGGTCTGTTTGCCCAATCACTGGCCGTTCTCAAAACCCGTTGTTCTGAACAAGGAATTGAACCGGTTGTTGGCGATTACGCTGCTTTCAGGCCTGATGAGCGTTTTTTCGGAGCTCTGGTGCAATATCCCAATGCCGAAGGTAAAGTAGAAGATTACCGAAACTTTGCCGAAAAAATGCACAAAGCCGGCCTTAAGCTGGCCGTGGCAGCCGACCTGATGGCTCTGGTCATGCTGGAAGCCCCGGGCAAATGGGGAGCCGACATCGTATTCGGATCTTCCCAGCGTTTTGGAATTCCCATGGGCTACGGAGGACCGGCAGCCGCCTTCTTTGCTACCCGCGACGAGTTTAAGCGACAAATGCCGGGCCGCATTGTCGGACTATCCAAAGACAGCCGGGGCAAAACCGCCTGCCGCCTGGCTCTGCAAACCCGCGAACAACATATCAAGCGGGATAAAGCCACTTCCAATATTTGCACCGCCACAGCCCTGATGGCCATCATGTCGGGCTTCTATGCCATTTATCACGGCCCCGAAGGCTTGCGCGACATTGCCACACGCATACACGGCATGACTGCCTACCTGAACGATGCACTCGAAGTGTACGGCTACGAACAGGAAAACCGTTCCTTTTTTGATACTTTGAAAATCAACTTACCCGAAGGCCTCAGCACCAAAACCCTGCGCAAGCTAGCCGAAGCTGCCGGAATCAATCTTTACTATTATCCCGACGGCAAAACCCTGGGACTGAGCCTTGACGAAACCGTAGATAAGCAGGCCCTGAACGACCTTATCGAAGTCTTTGCCCAGGCTGCCGGCAACTTACCTGTGCCTGTCGGAAAAGAGAATTGGAACAGCATCTGCGCCCTCGACGACAGCCTGCTGCGCCAGGGGCCGGTATTGAAACAAGCCGTTTTCAATTCCTATCATTCCGAAACAGCCATGATGCGCTTCATCAAACAGCTGGAACGCAAGGATATCTCGCTGGTACACTCCATGATTTCGCTGGGCTCCTGCACCATGAAGCTCAATGCCGCTTCGGAAATGCTGCCGCTGAGCCGGCCCGAATTCAGCCAGATCCATCCCATGGTACCCAAAGAACAGGCAGCCGGTTACCTCAGCATCATTGACAAGCTGAAGCAACAACTCTGTACCGTGACGGGCTTTGCAGCCTGTTCATTACAACCCAATTCGGGAGCTGCCGGCGAATACACCGGACTAAGGGTGATCAGGGAATTTCTCAAAGCCAATCATCAATCTGAAAGAAGTATTATCCTTATTCCTGATTCAGCTCACGGAACCAATCCCGCCAGTGCCGCCCAGGCCGGTTTCTCCATAGTTCAGGTTAAATGCGATGCCGGCGGTAACGTCGACCTCGAAGACTGGGAAAACAAAGCCCGCGAAAACGCTGCCGCGCTGGCCGGTTGCATGATTACCTATCCTTCCACCCACGGTATTTTCGAACAGGATATACGTAAAATGTGCCGGATCATTCATCAATACGGCGGACAGGTTTATATGGACGGAGCCAATATGAATGCCCAGGTTGGCCTTACCAGCCCGGGTTTTATCGGAGCCGACATCTGTCACCTGAATCTGCACAAAACCTTTGCCATGCCCCACGGAGGTGGCGGCCCGGGCGTAGGCCCCGTTTGTTGTGCCGCCCATTTGGCAGACTTTCTGCCTGCGGAGCCCTGGAGCAAAAGCAAGGGAATTTCGGTGGCTTCTGCCACCTACGGCAACGCCATGCTGCTGCCCATTACTTATGCCTATATTTGCCTGTTGGGGACAGCGGGCCTGAAACGGGCAACCCAAGTAGCTATTCTTAACGCCAATTACCTGGCCGCCTGTCTGAAATCACATTACTCCGTGCTTTACACAGGCACCGAAGGCTTTGTGGCTCACGAGCTGATTCTGGACTGCAGAGCTTTCAAAGAAGCCGGCATCAGCGAAACCGATATCGCCAAACGCCTTATGGATTACGGCTTCCACGCACCCACCCTTTCCTTCCCCGTGCACGGCACGCTGATGATTGAACCCACCGAAAGTGAGAGCCTGGAAGAACTGGATCGTTTTGTACAAGCTATGGAAAGCATCTACCAGGAAATAGAAGAAGTCCGTGCCGGCAACTATCCGGCAGACAACAACCTGCTGGTGAACGCGCCTCATGCCGAATATCTGTTGATGGCCGACGAATGGCCCTACGCCTATCCCCGGAGCCGGGCTGCTTATCCCCTGGCCTGGATAGAAGGCAATAAGTTTCAGATTCCGGTATCAAGGGTGGATAATGCCTACGGTGACCGCAACCTGATCTGCTGCAGTTGCTGACAGATTGTCAAGATCACCAAAATACATGCCGAATAACTGACAAATCGGCTATATAATCCATTCAGGCAAGATATTTGCTGTAAAGACGGCAAGCATTGATTTCTATTTATCAAGATTATGAACAAACAAAACGAGCCCAAAACCGAAAATATGCAGGAGGAACTCCCCGAAAAAGAACAAGCCGAGGTCGACAAATCTCCGGAAGACCAAGCCACTTCCGAACACAAAAAAGGCAAAAGCAAGCAACACGAACACAGCAAAGAAACGTGCGCCAAACGAATACAGGAGCTCGAATCGGAGTATAATCAGCTAAAAGAATCCAATTTGCGTTTGCTGGCCGAATACGACAATTACCGCAAGCGCAGCATGCGCGAAAAAGCCGAGCTGATTAAAACAGGCGGTGAATCGGTCCTGATAGGGATTTTGAGCATAGTTGACGATTTCGAGCGTGGACTGGCCACTGTTCAGGACAACAGCGAGACAGCTGCTTTCAAGGAAGGTATGGAATTGATTTACAAGAAACTGACTGCTTATCTGAAACAACATGGCGTGGAAGCCATCGAAACTCAGGATCAGGACTTCAACACCGATTTACACGAGGCCATTACTACCATCCCTGCCGCAGACGAAAAACAACGCGGCAAAGTAGTTGACTGCATTCAAAAGGGCTATTTCCTTCACGACAAAGTGATTCGTTTTGCCAAAGTAGTTGTGGCAAACTGATTCATAGTGGGGGCCTAAGAAAACGAACATTTACCATGGCGAAAAGAGATTATTATCAGGTACTGGAGGTGTCAAAAAATGCCACCGATGAAGAAATAAAAAAAGCCTACCGAAAAAAAGCCATTCAATTCCATCCCGACAAAAATCCGGGCGATAAGGAAGCCGAAGAGAAGTTTAAAGAAGCGGCCCAGGCTTACGAGGTACTGAGCAATCCCGACAAAAGGCAACGTTACGACCAGTTCGGGCATGCCGGTGTGGAAGGTGCAGCAGGTGGAGGTTTTTCGGGTGGAGGTTTTTCGATGGAAGACATTTTTTCGCAATTCGGCGACATCTTCGGTGGCCACTTCGGCGGGAGCAGCTTTGGGGGTTTCGGGGGCTTCGGGGGTTTTGGCAGTTCACGCGAACCCAGAGTCAATCGCGGTTCCAACCTGCGGGTCAAAGTTAAACTCAATCTTAAGGAAATCGCCTACGGAACCGAAAAAAAGATTAAAGTCAAAAAGCAGGTTGCCTGCACTCATTGCAAAGGCAGCGGAGCCGAAGGTGGCTCCGCTTATTCCACCTGCAACACCTGCAACGGCAGAGGCAGCGTAACCAGGGTAACCAACACCATCCTGGGCAGAATGCAGACTTCGTCGGTTTGCCCCGACTGCGAGGGCGAAGGCAAAATCATAACCAATAAATGCAGCTATTGCCACGGCGAAGGCGTTGAAAGCAAAGAAGAGATTATAAGCATCAACATTCCGGCCGGAGTGGAAGACGGCATGCAGCTTTCGTTGAGCGGCAAGGGCAACGCTGCCCGTCGTGGTGGTATCAACGGAGATCTGATAGTAGTAATCGAAACCGAAGATCATCCGGAGCTAATACGCGAAGGCGGCCATCTTATCTACAATCTTTTGTTGAGTTTTCCCACAGCCAGCCTGGGCGGTACCGTCGAAATCCCTACCATCGACGGCAAAGTGAAAGTGAAAATCGATCCCGGCACGCAGCCCGGCAAGATCCTGCGCCTCAGGGGCAAAGGACTGCCTTCGGTGAATCAATACGGCACGGGTGACCTTTTGGTCAATATCAGCGTGTACATTCCCGAGAACCTGAGCCGCGAAGAACGTAAACTGATCGAAAACATGGAGCAATCAGATAATTTCAGAACCTCACCCAGCCTGAGTAAAAAGATCTTTACCAAGTTTCGCAATCTTTTTGAATGATTTTCTGAAACCAATACTTTCTCAGAAATCATGGCATTTTGATCCGGCAAAAAAAAACTTCCTGAAATCTTTGGTTTGGCTCAACATTCTGCAAAAATCTCCAAAACCAGCGCAGCATCCTTGCATTGCAAAAGACAAGAACCTGCCGCCGCCGGTATGAGTAAAGTCCGGCCCCGGCTCAGACAGCCGGAACTGCCGTTTGAGCAATGCAGCTCCAGTGCGCCCTCCAGGCACATATAGGCCACAAAAGATTTTCTGCCTGCGGGATTCCGCTCCATTTCCAGGAGAGGTTTTTCAGCTTTAACAAGCGCCTGGTGCTTAGAATCTCCGGACTTTGGTTCCCCGGCTTTTAATTCCAGCCTGTTGACCCTGAAATACTTATTTCGGTTCAATTCGACCGCCTGGTTCTGAAGTCCGGGATAAGTGGTTTTGTAGTCGGAATAATGCCCGAAGTCCAGACATTGAGCCGCCAGTTCGGAGTGCAGAGGCCTGGCATTGCCCTGATCGTCCTTGCGGTTAAAATCGTAAATCCGGTAGGTGATATCGGAACTTTGCTGAATTTCGGCCAACAAGATGCCTTTGCCTATGGAATGCACCCTGCCGGGAGGTATCAAAAAAACGTCGCCGGCCTGCACCGGATGCCGAAGTAAAACTTCTTCGATGCTGTTTTCAGCGATACGCCTCAGGTATTCTTCGCGACTCAGCTTTTTGTTAAAGCCCGCAATCAGCCCGGCCCCGGGATTGGCACGTACCACATACCAGAGTTCAGTCTTACCGGAACGCAGGCCCTGAGCCCGGGCAAAGGCATCGTCGGGGTGTACCTGAACGGAAAGATCGGCAGCCGTGTCTATCCATTTCAACAACAAAGGAAAATCGCTGCCGTAACGTTCGCAGACCTTGCTGCCCAGCAAGCCTTCGGGATCGAGGCTGATGAGTTCATCCAGCTTTTTCCCTTTGAGGGCTCCGTTTTCAAGCAGCGAAACACTGCCTTCCACTGCCGAAATCTCCCAGCTTTCGCCTGTTTGCAGGCTGTCAAAAGGCAGCTGTTTGAAATCTGCCAGGGCAGAACCTCCCCAGAGCACTTTTTTCATTATCGGTTCGAAGGCCAAAGGATACCATTCCATAATACTGTATTTTAGCTGTTCATCGAATCCTAAGCACTTCACCGTGATCTCTGACCACAGCCTCTTTCCATTTTTGATTGTAGCCGCCCCATTCCGGTGAAGCCGGCAGGTCCGGGCGGTGGCCGTTGTTTTTGAAACTTCCGTCGGCTTCCTGTTTCTTGGTGTTGCCGTCCATGTATTTAAGCAATAAATACGTGTCCAGCTTTTTCCAGCGATCAAACAGGGCGGCAGCCGTACGCAAAGAGTAGTCAGTGAGGTATTCCCTGGCTGCTGTAGGATTGGTATTATACAATTCGGTGGCTTTCTGATCAATGTAAGGGATCTCGCGCAGGCGTTCCTGCTCGTGTTTATCTATCATGCTTCGTACTTCGGCTCCGATCTCGTTGTAGCGCAAATAGGCAAACTGGGCTATCCGGTTGTTGAGCCAGAACATCGAAGCAGGTGAATATTCCAGCATCGATCCGTTGTGCTGCCGTACGCATTCGGGCACATCGAGCGAAGCGCTGTAGATGGGCATCAGGGGTGATGTGCCGGCATCGTCCACCCCAAACCAGTACAAACCACCCAGGTCGCGGGGCAGCCAGCTGCGACACTGAGCCACATACCACCAGCCGGTCTGCTGGGTGGCTATGGCCCTTTCGTTCAGGTAAAGCTGGCTGTCCACTTCGAATTCCATAGGCCTCCAGCGATAGGGGCAGGCACCTCCGCCGGCTCCTATGTCCTGAGTCATATCCATGGGAGTGCCTTCGAAATGGTCACGCATCATGTCGGCCACTTCCTTTATACTGAGTTTTTGCGAAGGCTTTACCGACAGAGGCATTTTATTGCTGAGATCGTAGCCCATGGCGTAATTCAGGTATTTATCCATACCGGGCGCAAAACGGTTGAAATAGGCCCAGATGCGGGCTTCGCAAAAACGTAAAGCCCCAAAATCGGCCGGCGCATACACATCGCAAAAGCTGAATTCTTCGTCTTTGCCCGCAAAAAGGCCCTGTTCGCGGGCATGACTGATCACCTCTTTGCTGAACAGGCATTCATCGAAATTCGTAAAATCGATGTTGGTAATCCGCGCCTGATTGGCGTGTCCGCTTATGTGTCCGTCGGGAATGCGTTTAGCCACCCAAACGGCCCCCTTATTCAGATTTTTTCCTTTCTTGTTGTAGCGCGGGGCCTTGCACACGATTTCCATAATCCAGGCCTCATCGGGATCGGCAATGGAAAAGGATTCTCCCGAAGAAGCATAACCGTAGTCCTGCATCAACTGATCGATGACGGCAATGGCTTCGCGGGCGGTTTTGGCCCTTTGCAATGCCACATATATCAGGGAGCCGTAATCCATGATGGCTGTAGAATCGTAACATTCCGGCCGGCCTCCGAAAGTGGTTTCGCCAATCACCACCTGATATTCGTTCATATTACCGGTGACTGAATAGGTATGGGCTGCCTGAGGAATTTCACCCAGGTATTTACCGGTATCCCATTCGTAAATCGGGAGCATACTGCCCTCGGGATAATCGGCTGCGGGACGGAAATACAATTCTCCGTACAACTGATGCGAATCGGCCGAATATGTGACTATCACTGAGCTGTCAGCAGAAGCTCCTTTGGTCACAATCAAATTCGTACAGGGATAAACCGGTTGCAGGCCAGTAATTAAGACAGCCAAAACGACGATAATTATGCTTTTCTTCATACTCCTGGGGGTTACTTTATTTTGTATTCTTTATCTATTTACAGATTTATCTATTTCTATCTCTTTGTTTATTTGTTTAATTATCACTTCCTTCTCTGCTTTTGCCCGATTATTTCAACTCATTCCAGGCTCTGCTCCGGTATTTTTGCCTGCAGAGGGCTTCGATATCGATCAACTCTTTTTCCCCGAAACCCTGAAACCTCTCCACGTCTTCTTGTCTTCCCTTTCGTTCCCCGTTCAAGCCTTGCTCTTCGCTATACTGAACAAGCTGCCCGTAGTAGCGGAGGGCTGCCTCGAAAAAAATACCTAAAAATTCCTGAGCAGACAGGGCGGTAAATGAGGGATACAAACTTCGGATATTGGCTACCGGCGAAGGCACGGAAGCTATTCCTTTGCTTTGCGGGTGTTGCTTTTTCTTAAGCGGTTGTTCCGCTTTTTCTCCGGGAATCAGGCCCAAAGCTGCGTGCAATGCTTCCAGATTGCTGTCGTACAAGAGGGTGCCGTGATGCAATTCCCTGCCTTTTGCGATGTGCGAGGCGGTTCCCGAAATCTTGTATCCTCCCGACCAGAGGTCTTTGCGTCGGGCCCTGCTCACCTGCAGGCCCAGCGATTGCAGGATGTGCTCAACCGGCTCCAGAAAAGCCCCGTTCAGTGAGGATAGTTGCGGATTTTTGTCCTGTACGAAACAATAATTGATGTTGCCGCCGTCGTGATAGACCGCACCTCCGCCGGAAATGCGACGATAAACGCCTATATTGTTTTTCTGACAATAGGCCCTGTCGAGCTCGCTTTCCATAAACTGGTTACAGCCTATTACTACCGAAGGGGGATTGATATACAGCAACAAGGCCGAATCCCTGCCTTTGAAAAGCACTTCTTCGGCAGCCAGATTCCAGGCCGTATCCTTGTGGTTGCTGCATATAATTCTCATAAATTCAGCCGCGTCATTTAACATTGAAAGCCTTGCGTAATTCTTCGATTTCCTCTTCGCCTATGGGCTGCAACGGACCTATGGCCGAAGCCATTACCAGCGAATGCGCACTAAATTCGGCCACTTCGAGGTAATCGAAGGTTTGCAGTAATTTATCGCCGGTCACAATGACGCAATCGTTATCGACCAGGATAGCCCGATTGCGGCCCAGCATATCGGCCACCTTGTCGGTTTCCTGATAGTGCAGCCCAAAAGGAATACTGGGCACATCCTGCAAAAAGATCCAGCTTTCGGGAATGGTTCGGACATCGAATTTGGTGCCCGACACGGCAAAAGCCATCAGGTTGGGCGGCTGAGTGGTTATGATGGAGTTGATCTGCGGATTCTTTTGGTAGATGCGATGATGCAAAGCCACCGACCGGCTGGGAGTCTTGCCGGCTTCGGCCATGCCGTCCCTGACCTGCACAATGTTTTCGGGCTGAACATCCCAACGCGGCACGTTGGGCGAGGTGATCAGGAAATCGTTGTTGCGCCAACGTACCGACACGGTGCCGTAAGTTGAAATCATCAGCCCCTGATCGCAGGAGCGACGGATAATTTTGCACATTAAACTGCGAATGGCCCTTTCGTCCGAGGGATAGGACACATCCATAAAATGGCTGATGTTGTGGGGAATTCTGGCGTGAAATTCGTCGATCTTTTCGTCGCTCAGGAGCCTGAGTTTGCCCAAGCGGCCGGCGTTGACCAAAGTACGGCAACAAAACTCCAGGGTTTCGAACCGCTGATAGGCATCCATCATGTCGGTGCCACCCAGCACAACTCCGTGGTTTTCGAGTATAACAGCCTTGTATTTTGACGTTTTGAACACTTCGGCAATATTACGGCCCAACTGCTCACTGCCAGGACAGGCATAGGGAGCGTAACCGATTTCTCCGCAAATGTTTTTGGCCTGGGGGATAATATTGGTATTGGGTATCTGCCGGGCAATGCTAAAAGCCACCAGGCCGGGAGGATGGGCGTGAATCACCGCCCTGATTTCGGGACGGGTATCGTAGATAGCCTTGTGAAAAGGATATTCCGACGAGGGTTTGTGTTCGCCGATCACTTTACCGTCCGGTTTAACGCAGACAATATCCCTGAAACTCAGGGTACCTTTGTCTATGCCCGAAGGGGTGACCCAAATATCGCCGTTTTCGTCTTTGATAGAAATATTGCCTCCCGAGGTGGTGGTCATGCCACTACGATAAATGCGGCTGATAATCACATTGATCTGTTCGGCCGGATGCATAAATTTGGTATCTAACTGCTTCATATTGAAATTATCTGATAATCTTGTTATTGAACTTGTTACTGTAAGCCTTTCCTTAATTGTTCAAAAAAGCTCCAGATCAGTATGCCCGATGCCACCGACACGTTGAGCGAATGTTTGGTGCCGTATTGAGGTATTTCCACGCAGTGATGGCACAGATCGATGACTTCCTGCTGTACGCCTTTCACCTCGTTGCCCAGCACCAGCGCATACTTTTGTCCGCAATTGAGCCGGAGCTCCTGCAAAGAAATACTGTCTGTGGCCTGTTCGGCGGCAAAAAGGATGTAACCTTGTTCGCGCAAGGTTTTAAGCGCCTGCAGGCAATCTTCCTCGTAAGCCCAGTCTACGGTGAATTCAGCCCCCAGGGCCGTTTTGTGAATCTCGGGCTGAGGCGGGCAGGAACTGATGCCGCACAGTATGATTTTCTCGACCAAAAAGGCATCGGAAGTACGAAACACCGAACCTATGTTGTGCAAGCTGCGCACATTATCCAAAACCAGGATTAGCGGGATCTTGGAGGCTTTTTTATAATCTTCCGCCGTCAGGCGGTTCATTTCGAGTATATTGAGCTTTTTCACTGATAAAAAATGTGATGCTTGAGCAAAAGTACGATTTTTTTAAATACCAGTCTATATATTGAGCCTAAGAGCGTTTTTCTTCGGAATTTGTTATATTTGCAAAAATTATCAAAATCATGAAACACGTATTTTCTTTGTTAGTACTGTGCCTGCTTACATTAAACACCTGGAGTCAGGACGTTACAGGAAGTTGGTATGGCCGCATTTCCGTTATGGGACGTAACCTGCGCCTTAACTTCCACGTTAATAATGAAGCCGGGCAATATTCGGCCATCATGGACAGCCCCGATCAAAAAGCCTTTGGGATTCCTATGCAATCGGCCACTTACGAAGACCAGGTACTAATCCTGAAAGTCTCCAATATAACCTACACCGCCAGACTCGATTCTGCTGGAAATCTAAACGGCGAGTTTAAGCAGGCCGGTATAAAAACCGATCTGTACATGACACATCAGGAATTGACCGATAGCCTGAAGAAAGAAGTACTGCGTCCCCAGGAGCCCAAGCCTCCTTTCCCCTACCAATCCGAAGAGGTCAAATTCAAAGGGGCCGGAGACTATCAACTGGCCGGTACCCTTTTCAGGCCCAATAAGGGCAAAAATCCTCCTGTTGTGGTATTCATTTCCGGCAGCGGAGGCCAAAACCGCAACGAAGAACTGCTCGACCATAAACCCTTTCTGGTCATTGCCGATTACCTGGCCCGCAAAGGCATTGCCTCTTTGCGTTACGACGACCGTGGAATTGCGGAATCGGGCGGTAATCAGCAAGAAGGCAGCAGCCACGAGAATGCGCTGGACGCTGCAGCCGCTGTTGATTTCCTCAAAGCTTCGGGCTACAAACAAATCGGATTGATAGGACACAGCGAAGGGGGGCTGATTGCTCCCATGGTTGCCTCCAAAGATTCCAGCATAGCCTTTATTGTTTCATTGGCCGGCCCCGGTGTTTCGGGAGCAGAAATCATCAAAAAACAAAGTATCGATATCGCCCTGGCCGAAGGAGCATCCGAAGATACGCTGGAGGTTCAAAAAAAAGTTTCCGGGTATATCTTTGATCGTATAGCCGCTTTGTCAGAAAATGAACCGGACAGCATCGGTAGTATTATCGAACAGGGCTTGCAGCAACTTAATCCCGAACAAGTCGAAACAGCCCTGGGCGGCATGACCAAAGAAGAATACATCCAAACCAGCATACAACAACTGGGCAACGAATGGATGTTTTATTTTCTCGGCTTTGATCCCGCACAAGCCTGGAAAGAGGTTAATTGTCCGGTACTGGCCCTGAACGGCGGGAAAGATCTTCAGGTGGACGCCGACATCAATCTGGCAGCCATACAGCAAGCCTTGGCGGAAGGGAAGAATCCCAAACTCCAGATCATTAAATACCCCAATCTCAACCACCTGTTTCAGAACGCCACTACCGGATCGCCTTCTGAATACATCGGGATAGAAGAAACTTTCGCTCCCGAAGCGCTCAGGGACATCAATACATTTATCCGTAAGACTACCGGTATGCATCAACAAACGATGCGCATCGTTGACGGTGGAATTGCCGCTCTCTTGCTGGTTCTGCTCTTTTTTGTGCTTAGAAAAAACGTCAAAGGAAACAAGTAATTTCCGCAAAGCTTAAGCTGATTGTATGATTGCATTCTCCCGTAAGCGTCCGGGAATCTTGTTTTATTTCTGGGCCATAATCTTTCTTTTAGCTCCGGGCCCCCTTCAGGCTCAAGACAATCAGAGCCGGGCCGCTGTAGTTGCAAAGGAAAGCCGGCAGCTCAGCTGCGGACTCCCCGAAAAGCGCGTAGCCGTCAAACTCAACGGCCTGCTGCTGGCCGGTGTGGTGAATCCTGCCGTAGAATTTGCCGTCCACAACAACATCAGTGTACAATTGGAAGGCATGGGAGTGTTTTACCACGACCATGTGCCCTTCTTGAATTTCCCGCTGGTTTTGGGGGCAACATTTATCGAAGCACGCTATTATCCCAAAAAAGTTTACAGGGCTTTCTACGCCGCACCCAACCTGGGCTGGGGCGTCTGGAAAATGAACAAAAGCATGGCTCCGGGTTATTTCGGCACTTACGACAACGGCTCAGTTCAATACGGACACAACGTGATGCTGGGGCTGAGCCTGGGCTATCAATGGATTTTGTCCGATCGCTGGTCGCTGGATCTGAACCTGGGGCTGGGCTGGCAACATTCCACCTACGAAGGCTACAAAGACGGCGTGCTCTACCTTGATCCCAGCATCCCCGAAGGCCAGCCCAACCGCAGCGCCGAGTGGATGCCGGCTTACAAGGGAGGACTCTTTTTATCTTATCGTTTTTAATTCCATCTTATGTCAAAATTTACAAGAGCATTTTGGGTTGCCAATTCTGTTGAACTGCTCGAGCGTCTTGCCTATTACGGTGTATTTATTGTTATTACCCTTTATCTTTCGAATGTCTGGGGCTTCTCTGATATAGAAGCCGGCCTGATTTCGGGTGTATTTTCGGCCAGTTTGTATTTCCTGCCCACTTTTGTGGGAGCTTACGCCGATCGCATCGGATTTCGCCGATCCATCATCCTGGCTTTTGCCCTGCTTAGTCTGGGCTATTTTGGGCTGGGCCTCTTGCCTACCCTGCTCGAAAGTGCCGGCCTGGTAAGTTACGGTGATGCAACCGTTTTCAATGGCCTGCCGGAGTCTCCCCTGCGTTGGTCTATCGCTCCGGTCATGATACTGATCGTCATCGGCGGAGCCTTCATCAAAGCGGTGATTTCGGGCACGGTAGCCCGCGAAACCACTTCCGAAAACCGGGCCCGGGGTTACGCCATCTTTTATATGATGGTGAATATTGGAGCTTTTACCGGAAAATCGGTGGTCGATCCCCTGCGCAAAAGCCTGGGCGATATGGGCCTGGTTTACCTGAACTATTTTGCCGCAAGCATGACCCTGTTGGCACTGATCGCCGTCTTCTTTCTATACAAGTCTTCACAGACTCAGGGCGAAGGCAAATCGCTGCGTGAAATCTGGCGGGGACTGATCAAAGTCTTCACCAATGCCCGGCTGATCATACTGATTCTGATCATCAGCGGATTCTGGATGATACAAAGCCAGATGTACGCCACCATGCCCAAGTACGTGATCCGCCTGATCGGCGAAAGCGCCTCGCCCGGCTGGTACGCCAACGTGAATCCCTTGGTGGTGTTTGTGCTGGTCAATTTTATCACTTCGCTGATGGCCAAAAAAACAGCCCTCACTTCCATGACCATAGGCATGGCGATCATTCCGCTTTCGGCGCTGGTTATGTCGCTGGGGCACCAATTTGGAAGTACTCCCATTTTGGGAATGCATCCGGTGGCCTTGCTGATGGTGATTGGTATCGCCATGCAAGCCCTGGCCGAATGCTTTATTTCGCCCCGTTTTCTGGAGTATTTTTCTTTGCAGGCTCCCAAAGGCGAAGAAGGCTTATACTTAGGATTCAGCCATTTGCATTCCTTTATCTCCTATTTGTTTGCCTTCGGGCTTTCGGGCTTCCTGCTCGATAAATACTGTCCCGACCCCCGGCTTTTTGATTCTGCCGAAGCCTACGCCGAAGCAACGGTGAATGCCCATTACATCTGGTATGTTTTTGTGGGCATTGGTATGATTTCGATTATTGCCTTATTGGTTTATGGGCTGGTTGTTAGAAAGATAGACGGCAAAAAAAAGCTCTCGGCCGGGGCGGAGGCTCTGTAATCCATACGGATTTGACGGGAGGCTAAACAAAAACGAACTTGTTTTCGGGCTGTTGTATTGAGTTTAGCATTCTTTTATTATATTCGCAAAGTTTGGGTTACGACTTGTAACTACGCGAAATCCTCAAGTTCTTGTCGTAGGTCTGCCTTAAAACAGCCTGTTATGAAAATACACGAACATCAGGCCAAAAGCCTGTTCTCCGATTACGGAATTCCCGTGCCCCTCGAAATGCTGTGCTCCGATACCGGGGCAGTGCCCGGGGCAGTTGAACAATTGGGCTTGCCCCTGGTAGTGAAGGCCCAGGTACTGACCGGAGGCAGGGGAAAAGCCGGGGGTGTTAAACTTGCCCTCAGCGCAGACGAAGCTTTGGCAGCAGCCAAACAAATACTGGGCATGGACATCAAAGGCTACAGGGTAAACAAAGTCTTACTGGCCGAAGCCGTCCACATTCAAGCCGAATACTATATTGCCCTGACCATAGACCGCAACAGCAAATCTGTTTTGTTGATGGCCAGCGCCGAAGGAGGGGTCGAAATTGAAGAAGTGGCCAAAACCAGGCCCCAGGCCATCCACAAACTGAGCATCGATCCTTTGCTGGGCCTGACGGCTTTTTTGGCAAGAAGGATTGCTTTTGCGCTTTTCAAGGATATTGCCCTGGTCAAGCAGGCGGCTTCGATTTTTCAAAAGATGTACAAACTGCTGATAGACACCGATGCCTCGCTGGTAGAAATCAACCCCCTGGTTCTGACCGCCGAAGGCCAATTGCTGGCTTTGGACGCCAAAATGAATTTCGACGACAATGCCCTGTACCGGCGGCCGCAGATTGCCGCCCTGCGTGAGGCCGACCAAAGCGAGCTCAGGGAACTGGATGCCAAAGAAAAAGGACTTTCCTATATTGCCCTGGACGGGAACATCGGCTGCATGGTCAACGGCGCCGGCCTGGCTATGGCTACCATGGATCTGATCAAGCATTACGGAGGTTCCCCGGCCAATTTCCTGGACATCGGGGGCAGTTCCCATCCGCAAAAAGTGGTAGATGCCATGGAAATCATTCTATCGGAAAAGAAGGTAAAATCGTTGATGATCAATATTTTTGGAGGCATCACCCGTTGCGACGACGTAGCCCGGGGCTTACTGGAAGCCCTGGAAGAATTGCAAGTGGATATTCCCATTGTGGTCAATCTCTCGGGCACCAATGCCAAAGAAGGCCTGGAATTGCTGGGGGGAAGCAGTCTGCACGTAGTACACAGCATGCGCGAAGCCGCTCAGAAAGCCATTCAGCTAAGTCAATTGTCCCAGGATTAAATCAAGCATTATGAGCATCCTCATCCATCAAGATACCAAAGTGCTCGTTCAGGGCATTACCGGACGGGACGGACGTTTTCATACCTCCAAAATGCTGGCTTACGGCACCAATATCGTAGCCGGTGTTTCTCCGGGCAAAGGCGGAAGCCAGACGGAGAATGTTCCGGTTTTTAACACAGTACGCGAAGCGGTCCTGGCCACCGGAGCCGACTGTTCGGTTATTTTTGTACCTGCCCCGCTGGCGGCCGACGCCATTCTCGAAGCCGGCGAAAGCGGCATCAAACTGGTGGTCTGCATCTCCGAAGGCGTGCCCACCCTGGATATGGTCAAGGCCACGGCCTACCTCAAAGCCAAAGGCGTAAAACTGCTGGGGGCCAATTGCCCGGGCTTGATTTCGCCCGGACAAAGCCTGGTGGGCATCCTGCCGGGCAATATTTTCCTCCCCGGCCAGGTCGGCCTGATCAGCCGCAGCGGCACCCTCACTTACGAAATAGTCCATCAGCTCAGCCTCAAGGGCATTGGCCAGAGCACCTGCGTGGGGATAGGCGGAGATCCTGTGGCGGGTTTGTATTTCAGGGATTTGCTGCAATTGTTCGAAGAAGATCCTCAGACCAAAGCGGTGGTGCTGGTGGGCGAAATCGGTGGCGATGCCGAAGAACGGGCTGCCCTTTACATTCAGGAACATCTGAGCAAACCGGTGGTGGCTTTTATTGCCGGCCAGACGGCCCCTTCGGGCAAACGCATGGGACACGCCGGAGCCATCATCTCGAGCGGCAGCGGCACAGCCGCCGAAAAGATGGCGGCTTTCGAAGCTGTGGGCGTTCCGGTGGCCAGGCTGCCCGAAGAAATTCCGGGCTTGATTGCGGGGCTGCTCTGAGTTCAGAAAGCAATATTGATTTAGACCACAGCACATTCTGCAGAGCGATAAATTGTATGAGCAGTACAAGGATCAGGTTCAGTCTGAGGCCCGGTATATTCCGTTTTGAAAATTATCTCTAGCTGAGCAGTTTCAACGCTGTCTCTCAATTGATTTGCAGCTTCCCAAAGGCTTACTTCTATCGGTTTATCGTCTCTGCTCTGTTTTTCTCACACGACCATATCAGAGGAACAACTATTTAAAGATCAAACTTATTCTTTATGCACCGCACGCTATATCCCATATTCTTGTGTCCTTCT
>CAZNQD010000010.1:48245-53712 GCA_964575345.1 uncultured Bacteroidales bacterium | reverse complement strand
AACCGGGCACCTATTCTTATTTTGCACCCAATCGTAACTGTTCCATTAATAATGTCGTGACGGGCGACGGTATCATCGAATACCAGATTCCCTACGTACGCGAATTTATCTGCAAAAGCTGGGACGGCTTTACGGGCAAACTCATCGCCAGGGGTATGGGTACCAGCACTGATGGTTCGCAACTGATGTTGTACAACGGCATCGGTATTCCCAATGCCGTAGTCGATTTACAGGGCAATACCCGCGTAATTTGTTGGAAAGCGGCTGCTACTTACTATCTGGGCGGATTGTCCGGGGCATTGGGCACTTATTTGTCCGGAGCGAGCAAGAACACCAATTCCACTACCATGACCTGGATTGTGGGCGGTGCCAATACCAACGAAACTTTTTATGGCGTCATTGACAACCGCTGCAGTGCCAACGGTTATAATTGTACCACTCATATTCAAAAAACGGGAACGGGCGACTGGCGCCTGACGGGTACGAGTGTCTATTCGGGCAGCACCACGGTCAATGGAGGCCGTTTGGTGGTAAATGGTTCACTGACTGGCAGCGGAGCCATCGCGGTGAACAATGAAGCCACACTTTGCGGCAAGGGCTCGGTCAAAGGCAAAGTCACCGTGAACGATGGTGGCAAAGTTGCTGTGGGCGACACGCTCTTTAACAAAGCGGATGTCTTTACACTGAATGGTGGCCTGAACCTGGTCAGGGGAGGTGTAATCGAAGTGCCATTGTATCGTAAACAGACACTGAACAGCGCTGCCAAAATTAAATTTGCTGCCAATAGTACATTCAACGGAACGCTCAAACTGGATATGACCAATGTGACGATTGACATTCCCGACAATAGTTCGTTTACTATCTTTACGATTGAATCGGGTGTGACTCTGAGCGGAAGCATCTCTGCCGTTGAACCTGCTCAACCTTCCGAAACACAGGAATGGGATTTGTCTGAATTGTTCACCACGGGCAAGGTTTATATCCGCGAGAAAGGCTACACAGCTTTACCTCTGGTGAATGCGGTTCCCATAAGCGAACAATATTTCAGTCTGGACGGCATGCCCCTCGGCATAGAACCACCTCATACGGAATCGCCTGCTTTGTATATTGTCAAAAAGCAATATCACGACGGCAACGTCCGCACCGAAAAAGTGATGGTACGATAAATTAACAACATAAATTATTATAACAATGAGAAAAAGAATCCTCTTTTATAGTCTGACGGGGATTTGTCTATTGCTGACGATGTTGACTTCTTGCCAGGAGGATCTGGCCAACCGTCCGCATTATGCGGCCCCCGACTGGTTAAAGGGAAGTGCCTACGAGGTGCTTCAAGACGAAGGCGATTACACGCAGTTTTTGCGCGGTATGGATTTGGCGGGCTACGCTCCCATCGTTAAAGGCAAGAGCATCCTGACGGTGATGGCCCCCAACGATTCCGCCTTTGCGGCCTATCTGCAAAAAGAAGGTTATGCCGACATTGACCAAATGCATGCAATGAATCCGAAACAGCTTTCCAAATTGATAGGATTTCACTTACTTTATTATGCATTCAACTGGGATAATTTAGTTAATTTCCGTCCGATAGAAGGCGACGAAGCCTCCGACGAAGAATTGATGGTGAATGCGGGCTGCTACTATAAGTTCCGCACCAAAAGCGCCGACCCCATCTCTATGGAATGGAACGGAGAAGACTCCGTACGCGTGTATCATTTTGAACGATTCATTCCCGTTTTCAACACGCAGTTGTTTGCCACGAGAGGCATCGACCCCAAATACAACTACGAGTACTTTTTCCCCGACACTGAGTGGACGGGCAGCCAACATGCCTTACAAACAGACGGTTTTAATGTGTCGAACGCAGCGGTGACAGACGACGATCATGTCATTACCGACAATGGTTATCTTTATCATATCAGTCAGGTGTTGGATCCGCTCGAAACCATTTACACCGAATTGAAGAACAATGCTGATTATTCTATCTTTTTTGAGTTGTTCAATTCTTATGGCGATTATCAGGAAGAATCCGAACTGACCACCGATTTTGGCAACGGACAAGCTTTGTATCTGCACACTCATCCCTCTTTGGTGAACATTGCCTGTGAATGGCCGGTGACCGATTATACTGCCATGGACAGGTTGTCGAGTGTGGGATATAATTTATTTGCGCCCTCCAACGATGCGGTTCAGCACTTTTTCACCACTTATTGGACGCCCGGTTGCGGTTACAGTAATCTGAACGAATTAGACCCGCTTATCATGCAATATTTTATCAGTCAGACTTTTGGAAGTGACGATGTGGTAGCTTTCCCCGAAGAAATCAAGAAGGGTTTGGTCAAGACCGTTTATGGCACCCCCGTCAACATCGATCCCGACCTGGTGACCTGGAGGCAAATGTGCTGCAACGGTGCTTTGTACGGGATGGACCAGATGATGCCCCCCGCCATTTTCTCTTCGGTGATAGGCAGTGCTTTCCGCGAAAGACGATTCTTACCTTATTTATATGCTTTGGACGGCTCGGGTTTGGTGTTGGCATTGGCTTCTCAAAATACCGAATTTGTGGCTTTGATACCCGACACGGCTCAGTTCCGCGGTGCCACCATTCGTTTCGAAACGATAACGGGCGGTCGTCATCAATTGCAGGTGATTGGCGACGATGGTAATTATACCGCTATGAGCGAAGGTGCCATGCGCGATATGGTCAATATGAACGTGTCGTCGTCGGTGAACCAACTGTCAACTACCGGTCTTCAGGTGGTTGAAACCAATACGGCATTCAACTATTGGTATCTCCACAATGGCAAAATTACTACCAGTGCCTTGTTCAATAAGCAGTTGAATCCCACCTACACCGACGAAATCTACTTCGATTTTGCTCCGCTCGAAGTGGACGCAGCTCAGCCCAACGGCGGTAAATGGGACAACGGAAGCGTTTATACCTACACTTCTCCGGGTATCTTTATGCCGGGCGAAGACGAAGGCCTGAACCGCGCCCTTGCGGTTTGCAACGACAACACTTATCCTTATTATTTATTTTCACAATTGCTCAACAAGGCGGGACTTGTCGAGGAACAACAATTAAAGATAGTGATGGAAGATGCTCGTTTTATAACCTTTGCGCCTACCAACGAAGCCATCAAAGCGCGTATCACCGAGATTCCCGGTTGCGACATGTGCAGTGTTTCCGATGCCATGGTGCTGACCGGTAATCCCAATAAGGCGCTGCTGGCTAATTATCTTCGCAGTTATTTTATCACCAGCGATTTGACTCCTTTCAGCGTTTATCCTTACCCGGGCAGCGGCCTGAAAGGCAGTTTCGACACATCGGGAGCTTACAAACTCAATATCACCGACACGGGTACGACGCTCACCATCAGTCTGACCGACAAAGAAGGCAATAAAGGAGCGGAAGTGTCTTTGCACAACACCGAAAAATTCTTTTCCCTGCCTTTCGCGTATAGCGACGGTGCTTTCCATTTAATCAATGACATCTTGTTATAAATAGGCCATTATGAAACAAATAAAGATATTTTTGATAGTGTTGGCCACTATGTTGGCCTGGCCGCAATTACATGCTCAAAATACGGTGGTGACGGGTACGGTCACCGAATTGTTCGACGGCAGAGTAGAACCTATTTATAATGCGAATGTCGTGGTGGTCAGTTCCAATAATCGTTATGTTGCAGGCGTCATTACCAATATCGATGGACAATACAGTATCATTATTCCTTCTTACGAGAAGGAACCGCGCATTCGATTCTCGTACATCGGCATGAAAACCCAAACTATAGACTTTACGGGACAAAAGGTTTTGAATGTGCGTATGGAATCCGACACCAAAAGTCTGGACGAAGTACAAGTGATTGCCAAGAGGATAGATAGAGACGAAATGGGTGTTTCGTTCACCGAACAAACTTCTTCGACACAAAAAATCGCTATGTCAGACATCGTGGAGAGTACGCCTGTCTCTGATATCACCGAAGCCCTGCAAGGTCAGTTGGCGGGTGTGGATATCGTGGTGGGTGGTGACCCGGGCGCGCGCAGTGCCATCCGTATTCGTGGTGTCAATTCATTGAACGCTTCGTCGGAGCCGCTCATCGTGGTCAATGGTATTCCTTATTCCGTCGATATCGACGATGATTTCAATTTTTCTACGGCCAACGAAGAAGACTTTGGTGCCTTGCTGAACATCGCGCCCCATGACATCGAATCGATCGAGGTATTAAAAGATGCTTCTGCCACGGCCATATATGGTACCAAAGGTGCCAATGGTGTTTTATTGATTACTACCAAAAGAGGCGCACGAGGCAAGACCACTTTTAGTTTCAACAGCAAGTTTACCTCCAAGTTTGAACCCGACCCCATTCCTTTGCTCGACGGTAATCAGTATGTGGCTTTGATGCAGGATGCCATTTGGAATGCTGCCAATGCCAAAGGCCTGACATCGGCCAGGAACGAATTGGAACAATTGTTCAATACTTACGATATCAATTATGTCAGAGACTGGCAGTATTTTGATGAGTACAATGTGAATACCAAATGGTTGGACTATGTGCGTCAGAATGCTTACACCACCGACAATAACTTTTCGCTGTCGGGAGGTGGAGACAAGGCTACATATCGTTACTCTCTGGGGTATCTGAACGAAATGGGGACTACGGTGGGAACCGCGTTGAGTCGTTTCAACAGCTCATTCAATATTCGTTACGATTTTAGCGAACGTCTTATGGTAAACACCGAGTTTACTTTTTCGCAGACCAACAAGGACGCTAACGCACTTTCGACGCTTCGTTCCGAGGTGCAACGCAAAATGCCCAACAAGAGTCCGTACTACATCGACGATGTCACGGGCGAAGCCTTGCCGAGCTATTTCAGTCGTCAGAACGAAGATTTCCAGGGCCCATTCAACGGCAGTTATCATTATAACCCCGTGGCAATGGCAGAGATGGGTTTTAACAAAACCATGCAGCGCGAAGAAATAATAACTTTGAACGCGCAATATGTTTTCCCGTTCAGTCTGATCTACAAAGGCTACGTGTCGATGAATATGCGTACCACTAAGAACCGCAAATTCATTCCGCAAGAAGCCACGGGCGTGCTCTGGACCAGCAATTATGCCAACCAGAGTACCGATGCTTTCTCAGATAGAATGACTTTGCAAACAGAGCACAAATTATTGTACAACAAGACTTTTAACGATCTGCATGCGGTGGTGGCCACTGTTTTGGCCAATATGTCACAAACCGACAGTTATAGTTACACCAGTTCTACCAGCGGTAACGCCTCACCCAACCTGAGCGACCCGGTGGCAGGAAGCGTGGTGAGCGGTATTGGGTCGGGGTTTTCGCAGATACGCAGCATGCATGCAGTAGCTCAGGCGGTTTATACTTACGATCGCCGGTATGTTCTTAAGGCCACCGTCAACCGCGAAGGTAACTCAGCCATGGGTAAGAGCGAACGCTTTGGT
>CAZNQD010000010.1:25766-48145 GCA_964575345.1 uncultured Bacteroidales bacterium | reverse complement strand
GGCCACCGTCAACCGCGAAGGTAACTCAGCCATGGGTAAGAGCGAACGCTTTGGTACTTTCCCCGCATTCGGTGTAGCATGGAATATCCATGAAGAACCTTTTATGCGCGACAAGGAAAATCCCTGGCTCACCGAGGGTAAATTGCGTGTCGGTTTAGGATGGAGTG
This sequence comes from uncultured Bacteroidales bacterium, assembly GCA_964575345.1. GTDB lineage: Bacteria > Bacteroidota > Bacteroidia > Bacteroidales > UBA1402 > UBA1402. Next base: position 47,978 of record CAZNQD010000010.1, on the reverse strand, counting down.
GTAATGCTCCTTCGGGCGCATCGATGTACCTGGGAGCATATCAGTCTTTAGGGGAATATATGAGCATGCCGGCCATTTATCCTGTCCGCATTCAGCTCGACAAACTTAAATGGGAAACCTCGCGCGAGTGGAACTATGGTTTCGACCTGGAATTCTTTAGAAAATTGGGCTTTACGTTCGACTATTACAATAAATACACCAGCGATTTGTTGCTTGGAAACGTCAGCATTCCTTCGTCTACCAGTTACACAAGCATCAAGTACTTCAACAGCGGTGAGCTGAGCAACAAGGGTTACGAATTCCGTGTGACTTACAATGCCATTAACACGCCTGACTGGAAACTGAGCTTCAACTTTAACATCAGTCACAACGAGAACAAGGTAGAGAAACTGCCAGCCAATATGCAGGAAGAAAACTACACCTTTGGCAATGGTAATTATGCCGTGCGTGTGATAGAGGGCGACCCCATTGGTTCGTTCTATGGCTATCGCTATTTAGGCGTGTACGACAACAAGGAAGAAACCTATGCACTCGACGAAAACGATGATGTGATGCACGATTACAAAGGTCGTCCCATTGTGATGAAGAATGGCGCCACCACTGTATTCCCGGGCGATGCACGCTACAAAGACATCAATTACGATGGTGTGATTAACGAATACGATATCGTATACCTGGGCAATTCCAACCCCAAATTCTATGGTGGTTTCGGCTTTAACCTGAGGTATAAATCCTGGTCGCTGACGACTTTCTTCTACGATCGTGTCGGACAAAAAATCATCAATCAGGCCTGTATGGACCTGGAAAGCATGTACGGCACCAACAACCAGAGTACGGCTGTGTTGAGTCGCTGGCGCAGTCCGGGCGATGCCGCTTCGACCAATATACCGCGTGCTTTGTACGGCATGGGTTACAATTACTTAGGTAGCGATCGTTTTGTAGAAGACGCTTCGTTTATTCGTCTTAAGACCTTGTCTTTGACGTATAACGTGCCGCGCAATTTCCTCAAAAAGTACGGTATCAACACTTTAAGCTTCTTCTGCACGGGTTACGACTTGTTCACCTGGACCAACTACACGGGACAAGACCCCGAAGTCAGCATTCCTTCTTCGGCAACGAGTTTGATAAAAGATAATGCCTCCACGCCTGTGACCAAGCGTTTGGCAATTGGTTTTAATTTGAATTTTTAAGGAGGATACGCACAATGAAAACAATGAATAGATGCTTTTTGACGACGATGACATTGTTGGCTTTGACACTCGGTTCTTGCAACGAGTGGCTGAATATTCTGCCCAACAACGAACAAGTCACCGAAAATTACTGGAAAACCCGCCAGGACGTAGAAGCGGTGGTAGCCTCCGGTTATTACTATATGCGTCAGGCAGTGCCCTCCTTGCTGGTGTGGGGCGAATTACGTGGTGGTGCCTTGTATTCGAGCAACAACCAACATACCTATTTGCAAAACTTCAACCTGACACCTTCGACGGGCATTTGCAGTTACGCCTCATTATATAAAGTGATAGGCATGGCCAACAGCGTGTTGAAATACGCGCCCTCAGTGGTAACCGAAGACGAAACCTATTACGAAAGTGTGATGAAATCGCATTTGTGCGAAGCTTATTTCCAACGTGCCTACTGCTATTTGGTTTTAGTTAAGAATTTTCGCGAGGTGCCCTTGGTGGTTGAGGCTTTTGTCAACGACGATGCCGATTACATGACACCCAAATCGAGCGAAGCCGATATCATTGCCCAAATCAAGGACGATATCAATAAGGCGCTCGCAACGGGTGCAGCCAAGGATATCTACGAAGACACCGACGGTTACACCTGGCAAACCAAAGGCCGTGCCACCAAATGGGCCCTGTATACTCTGATGGCCGATGCCTGTTTGTGGAACCACGACTACGACGAAGCCATCCAATACTGCAATTACATTCTGGATGCACCCGAAGGCGATACTTCGTTCCGTCCTCGTTTTATGTCGGATGTGACTAAATGGTACGAGATTTTCTATCCGGGCAATTCCAACGAAAGCATTTTCGAGTTGAACTGGGAAACCAATATGTCGCAAACCAACAACTTTGGTTCGTGGTTCACGGTAGGAGCCGCATCCACTTTGAAGTTTACCGATCATCTCAAAGCCAGATTGATTGCCGAAACCGACGAAGTCATGGCCAATTCGATCAGAAACGGCTGGGCTACCGACGGCCGGGTGGGACGTATGATTTTTGGCAGCTTTGTGTCCGATGTGGCCGACCAGACCAAATACGGTACCGCCAATTACCTGTCGGTATGGAAATACATGGGCACCGATATTGCCGACAGAGGCAACACACGTCCTGCTCAGGATGCCAACTTTATATTGTATCGTGTGCCCGACGTTATGCTGACCAAGGCAGAAGCATTGGTAATGAAGGGAGGGACTCAGTCCTGGCAAACAGCATTGGATTTGGTCAATCGGATTCGCCAGCGCGCCGGTTTGGATTCGGTCAGTATCAATGTCAGCGAGACCGACGAAATGGTGATGCTGGACGCTGTTATGAACGAATGGACCATGGAGTTCCTGGCCGAGGGTAAGCATTGGTACAATCTGCTCAGGATAGGACGCTACGACACGGGCGACGGTGTTTACAAAGAACGCTTCATCAACGAAATCATCGAGAGCAACCAGACCACCAAAGACGAGTGGATTAAATCGGTGTTGATGGACGAAAATGCCTGGTACATGCCTATTCCGTACAGCGAAATTTCGGTGAACAACAAACTGGTTCAAAATCCATATTATACAACTACCAAATGACAAGCCATATGAAACAGACAAGCATAAAAATATTCATGTCACTGGCGGTCGCTTTGTTGCTGGCGGCTTGTCACGATGACAAACTGGACAGTGTTTATCAGATATTTGACGATAATCCCGCTTCTAAAACTTTGGAAAAAGACGAAAACTACTCGGAATGGGTAAAGGTTTTGCGTTATTCCGATATGTTCAATGCCCTGAACCAGGCCACTCAAGCCTTTACGTTGCTGGTCCCCGGCAATAATGCCGTTTTTGCCTTTTATGAACAACGCGGCGTGTCGCGCATCGAAGACTTGGGCAAAGAATACGCCAAAGCATTGATTCTGCATCATACCATGCTGGATTCCATCAAGGTGGAGTCGATGCAATTAAAGAACTCTCTGGACAACCTGAATGGTGATGCCGTCAGCGTGGCCATCGACACTCTGAATCCGGGACAGTTCATCTTTGGCGGACTGGCCCGCACCACAGAATCGGGCGTTCATGCCTACAATGCGCTGATGTATTACATCGATGCCGTGCTTACGCCTCTGGTGGAGAGTGTTTACGACAAGATGACCGAAGATGGTCGCTATAACATCATGAAAGCAGCTTTAGACTCAACCGGATGGACGCAACAACTCGAAACCATCTACGACACTGTGCCTCAAGAGGGTGGCGGTTATGTCGTAAATAGACGCGCCTATGCTTTGCTGGCTGTATCGGACGAAGCTTTCAACAAAGACAATATTCAATCTTTCAACGACTTGGTAGCCAAACTGTCTGCCGGAAGCGATTACACCGAACCGGCCAATGCACTGAACGAATATATTGCCTATCACATTCTGACCAACAATTACACCCTGGCAGACCTAAAGGAAATGTCGGGCGACACTTCGCGCATTTGGGAAACTTGTGCCGTAAACCAAGTCTTTATGATAACGGTTGATACCACAATGGGCGACTGGCAATTCAACATCCTGGACAGCACTATCCTGCCCACTCGTTTTGTGGAACAAAATTGCGATGTCTTGTGCAAGAACGGCTATCTGCACGAAATTGATGCTTATCTGCCCGTCTGGGAACCCCGGCCTTCGACCGTGGTTTGGGATTTAGCCAATTATACCGAGGTCAGGAACACGGTGATTGAATCTGCGGGTGCTGCCGAATATCAACCGGTTGAACCCGTGTCGTCCGAAAAGAAAATAGACATCACCAAATGCGGTGCTTACGATTATGTGGTGTCGGAATCGGGTGTGGGAGGCAGCAGTTACGCTTACATCACGTATGTCACCTGCAAAAGGAACCTGAAAGATTGTGTCAAATACGACCGCGTGGCCTTCAATCTGGGTTACATGGGTTCAGTCTCGATGAAAACCCCGACTTTGGTGCGTGGCAAATACAAAGTGGAACTGAGTTTTGTTTATTTGAGCGACCATAATTTTATGCGTCAGATGAGCGACGGCAACGGCGGTATGATAAAAATAACCATAGATGGCGACAATACCAGGAGCGTAACGCCTTACACCACCGTCCCCAGAAATACAGCTAATGTGTATAAAGCCACTTTGTACGACGAAATAGAGTTTGAGCAAACTTCTACCCACGACTTCAGGTTTGTGGTGATGGACCCTGCTGCCAGTACCAATAGCAAGTTTAGTCTGCAATTCGATTGTATCACCTTCACCCCCATAGAATAAAGGCTTATGAAAACGATAAACCGCATTTGTTTAACCGGCTGTCTGCTTCTTTGTCTGACTGCTTGTTCCAACAGTTGGGAACAGCATTATTATCAGTCAGAAACGACAATAAGCAACGACCAGCTTATCATGGTTAGTCAAACCACTCAGGAATATCTGTCGGGCGACGACAGCGAACATCTGAGCAACATGTATCAGTTTTTGCAAGACAACCAGGTGTTTGCCATGCTGCAGGAAAAAGGGCAGTTGCACACTTTGCTGATGGTTGAAAACGATGTATTCAATACTCCCGAAGCCGGGAAAGAAGAATACATTGCTTATTCGCATGTCACCGATATTTGTTTGTCACCGAGCAATCTTTTTCACGGTGAGCGCGTGTTGATGTGGCACAAGAAATTTGTTAACGTCGGTATCGACTCGCTCGGTTTGTTAGGCGATTTGACGCATATCACCTTTAACGGTTCGAACGTTAAGGAAGTGGTCAAAACCACCGATGGTTACATTTATGTGCTGGACGCGATGATAGAAACACCCATCTCGCTGCAAGACTATATCAACGAATTGCCCGAAGAATACAGTCTGTTCAAAGACATGGTGCTGGCTTCCGGCGGCAAGATGTTCGATAAGGAAAACAGTAAGCCAATCGGTATCGATGCTACCGGAAACACTTTGTACGACACAACCTGGATTTATACCAACGACTTTTTCGATGCCAAGAACTTTAGCTTGAGCAGCGAGTCGCTGACGGCCACCATGCTGCTGTTCTCTAACGATGTCATCAATCAGGCTATGGCACAAGCCGACAGTGCTTTGGCAGCCTGGGACATGACCCGCGACCACGACGTGCTGATGCGCTGGATTCTCGAGGTTGCTTTTTACAATAAGATGTACGAAACCTCCAATCTTATAGACAACGACGATGAAAAGTTTGTCGATCTCAAGTCTATCTACGATCGTCAGTGGAGAGTAGAAGAACAAAGCCTCGATTTGGACAATCCCATCCAGGTGTCTAACGGTATTGTTTACAAAGTCACGAAATTGCGTATTCCAACCAATGTCTTGATTTATCGTATCAAAGACTTTTACCGCAATTATGAATATTGCACGGCCGACGAAAAAACACTGTATTTCCAGTACGATAATCTCAAGAACATCGAAATGAAATCAGAAGTCGAAGCATGGACGCCCATGGCGGGTGTGTGGCCCATGCACGGCAATGTCACTTTCAGTTGCTATCTGACCGACGTTTCGCAAGGCTTCCATCTGGATATGCAGCTGATTAAACCCGTCTATGACGTATCGGGCAATATCAGCGGTGTCAGGCCTTATTTGATTCCTCCGGGCACTTATCGTTTTGCCATGGGCTTTTTCCAGAATATGGGTGTCACCCTGAACGTGAGCGTGATTGTTTTAAACGGCAGCGAGCGCGTCAAGCTGGGAGAGGCTTCTGTGACGCTTTCCTCCACCACCGAGTTCCACTACGATCGCGGCACCTTCTTGTCAGATACCTGGCCCGAAGGCTACAAAGAGATCAAGGATACTTATACTAACAACAAAAAGAACAATTACGACACTGACGGCGGAGCTGTCATGGCCGAACTGACAATTCCCGATCTGAAAGGCGACGGCTCGGCGCTTCCCATGATTATTCAGTTGGAAACGCCCACCGGCAAAGACTCTCGCCTGGCCTTTCACCATTGGTGTTTGCGTCCTACTAGTGATAACTATTAAAATTGCAGATAATGAAACAGTTTTATACAATCATAATGGCACTGGTGCTGGCCTTGCCCACCTTGGCGCAAGCTGTGGAAGGAATCGTTATTTCGTCTGACGGACAAGCAGTGCAAGGCGCTGTGCTGTCGTCGCCGGGACAAACCACAGTGGTGACAGGGCAAGACGGAACATTCCAAATAAATTTGCAAAAAGACGCTGTGCTGTCGGTGTGGGCAGATGGTTATTACAGTCGACAAATCCGCTACAAAGGACAATCTCCACTAAAAGTGGTTTTGGTACGTCAGGATGCATACAAATACACCGAGTCCAAAGTGTTGCCCTTCCGGGTGGAACAGAATGTCAATCTGCCGGAGGCCAATACTTTGTCCAAGAAAGATTTTGCCTTGGGTGCCCGTTCGGTGGAACAAGCTTTGCAGGGCGAACTCGCCGGCCTGCAACTGATCAACAAGAGCGGCATGACGGGCGAAGGTGCATATCTGTCACATCACGGCATTCAGACTCTGGCAGCCAATGCCTCGCCTTTAGTGGTGATTAATGGTGTGCCATTTATGCCTTCCATGGACGAATCGCAACTGATTGGCGGTTTTTCTAAAAGTATTTTCCAGGCTTACAATATCAGCGATATTCAGCATATTTCGTTCCTGAGCGGGGCAGAGGCTTCGGTTTACGGTTCGCTGGGTGCCAATGGCGTGTTGCTAATCGAAACCGATGGAGCCAACTCTGACGATATGAATACCAAGATTTCGTATAACGGAAAGTTCGGTTATAATTGGAACGATCGTCGCTTGCCCCTGATGAATGCATCGCAGTACAAATCGTATCTGTCGGACATCGGTATGACCTATTACAATAATATGGAAACTTTCTTTGTGAATTTCCCTTTTTTGTCGCCCGACGAGAGTGATGCTTACAATTATCTTTATCGTTTCGATACCGATTGGCAAAACCAATTGTTTCAACGTGGCATGACCACCGACCATCTGGTTCGCGTAGAAGGTGGCGACGCCATTGCCAAATACGACATTTCGGTGGGCTATCAACACGATGAAGGCGCGCTGAAAAATACACAGAGCGACCGCTTCAACGCGCAAATCAACTCGAATGTCCTTGTCAGCAAAAAGTTCGAAATAGGCACCTCTATCGGCCTGGCCTATCTGAACGGTTCGTACCAGGAACAAGGTTTGAGCATGGAAACCAATCCTTTGCTGGCCGCCTATCGTCACGCACCGGTGCTGAGTCCTTACAAAAGCGATATGAGTGGCAACCAGCTCGAAACCTATGCATCGTATTTTTACGGTAACAACACCAATACCGACTTTATTGTCAGCAACCCTCTTGCCATTATTAATACGCTGGCTGCAGATAAGCGTCAGTACGATGTCAATATCAACGCCCGTATTTTGTATAAACCGACCAATCATTTGTCGTTTTCCGCATTGATGGGGCTTTATTACAATTACGACCAGGAAGGTATCTTTGTGCCGGGTATCAACAACATGGATGTGGTGCCTCAGTTCGATACCTACGGCGAGAGTAGAAATGTGGTGCGTCAGGGAGTCAACGAAACCTTTAATAGTTTCTATCACCTGAATGCTGCATACAACAATGTTTTTGACGATGTTCATGGTGTAGATGTCCGTATGGGAGGACAAATCATCAATAACAGTTTCGAAGCAGACATGGGCGTGGGCCGCAACACCGCCAACGACTTTTATCAAACCCTGACCGATGTGCAGGGAGTGGGTCGATTCTTTAGTGGTTACGGAGCCAAATGGAACTGGCTCAATGCTTATTTGCAAGCTGCATACACTTACGGCGATTTGTTTCGCGCAGGGGTGAACGTCTCTGCCGATGGTGCTTCTTCGACGGGTGTCAATACCACAAGAATGGGTGTTTTCCCCTCGGCTTCTGCTACAGTGATGCTGGCTAATTTCGATTTTATGAAATCGGCGGAGGCCGTCAACCGCTTGAATTTATATGCAGACTATGGCAAGACGGGCAACAGTCGTTTTTCTAATACTTACGGCAGTTATTATTATGTCAGCCGTTTGTATCAAGGCATTGCGGGCATTGTGCGCAACAATGTGCCCAACACCGAAATCAAATGGGAAGAAAACGCCAAAGCCAACGTGGGTATCGATGTGGCCTTGTGGCGTCATCGTGTACAATTTAAATTGGGCTATTATAACAATCGCGCCACCGATGTCCTGGTGGCAGGTTCGGAATCGGCACTTTACGGTACAGGTGTTCATTATGTCAATGATGCATCCATCGATGCCAATGGTTACGATTTGTCGTTGAGTGTGTCGCCCGTTTACACCAAAAATTTCAAATGGATTGTGGGCGGCAATATCACGCAGTTGAACAACACGGTAACTTCGCTGGGTAATACAAACTCCATAATCAATAAATTATCTGATGGAGCAGCTGTCGTTACACAAGTGGGCGGGCGTCCTTATTGCTTCTATGGTTATCAGACCGATGGCGATTATCCCGTATATTCCACGGTGATTGAAGCGCAATCGGCCTACCAATACACACAAAACGGGGTGGATTACAGTCGTCCCATGCGCAACCGCAACGGTGTTGAATTTCAGGCGGGCGACATCAGGTATGTCGATCAGAATGAGGATGGTATCATCAACGACAAAGACAGAGTACCGATCGGTTCGGCCACACCCGATTTCTACGGCGGCTTGTTCAACCGATTCCAATACAAAGGTTTCGCAGTGGATTTGAATTTTGTTTATTCGGTGGGCAACGAAGCCTACAATGCAGTACGTCGCATTACCGAGTCTTCGTCGGACATGAGCAACCAGAGTCTGGCAGTGTTGCGTCGTTGGTCTGTGGACGGACAAATTACCGACATGCCGCGTGCCAATTACAACGATTTGGTGGGCAACAACGATTTTAGCGACCGCTGGATCGAAGACGCTTCTTACCTGAAACTGCGCGATGTTACCATAAGTTATACATTCGACAAGGTTTTGCTCGGATTTTTACAAGGCGGCACCCTTTATGTCAGTGGACAAAATCTGTGGTGCCTGACACCTTATCTGGGCGGCGATCCCGAATTCTCTTATTCGTACAGCGCCTTGATGCAAGGCATGGATTATGCCAAGGTGGCAGCCCCAAAAACCCTTACGCTCGGAGTTAATCTTAAGTTCTAAGCATTAAACTATCAAGATTATGAAACAAAACATACTATATCGAATCTTTGCCGCCTCGTTGTTAGTGCTTTCGATGACGGCTTGTTCCGGCTTTTTCGAATCCAAGACAGACGATGTCCTTTCGGCGGACGATTATATTTCGTCGCAAACCGAGGTCTATACAGGCTATCTGGGTATCATCACCAAGTTGCAGGAAGTGGGCGACAAGGCCATCTACCTGACCGATACGCGTGGCGAGCTGCTCGAGCCCACCGAGAACTCATTGCCCGAACTCATCGCTTTATATAATTACGAACCGGATTTGACGGGCAACGCTTATGCCAGTCCCAATGCTTATTACGAGGTGGTGATTGCCTGCAACGATTATTTGGAGAATATGCGCGCTTTCCGCAGGGCTCGTCCGGAACTGGTCAACGATGAACGCTTTGATGCTTTGCAGAGTCTTACTTTGCGTGTCAAGGTGTGGGCTTATCTTACTTTGGCAGAGATTTACGGACAGGCCGTCTGGTTTGACGATCCCATCGTCAGGATTCAAGACCTGACCGATTCCACCAAGTTCCAGCTGATGGATATCGACCAGGTGGTAGATCGTTGTATCGACTTGCTCGATAATGGCGATGTTTCTACCGACAATATCAACGGGAAATTAGACTTTTCGTGGTATCAGTGGCTCGATCCGGAAACGGCCTTGGCTAACAGTCAGTATCGTTATTGGGATTACATGACCCCGCCATTCGAGGGGCTGATGGCTAAACTCTGTTTGTGGAAAGGGGCTGCATTGCAGGGAAGAGGCGATTATGCGGGTGCCCGGCCTTATTATCAACGCTGTGCCGATTTGATGTTCGAAGCTTTAAACGAGGTCATCTCTGTCGAGAGCTATGCCGGCAACGGTTATTTCCTGCCCACTGCTTACATTCCTGGGCGTTATGCACGTTTCTGGGACAATGTGGAACCTTATGCTACCGAGGTGGTTTGCGCTATTATTTACGATTATACCCGAAATCAAACCAATAAACTTTTATATCATTTCAGCTCGGAATATCCTAATCAATATCTTTTGCGCCCCAATGTGGCCATGGTGGAAGAACGTTTCGAAACCGATGCCAACAATCCGGGCTATTCTACCGGTAACGAAGCACGCAATACTGTGGTTTTGGGCGACCGAGACAGCAAGCCTTACCTGGCAAAATATCGTCCCATTGGCAGCTCACGTCGTGTCAATGCTTATCAGGACGATGTGCACATCTATTTATTCCGTTGTTTTGAGTATCATTTCTTCCTGGTCGAGGCTTTGAACAATCTCGGACGTTTCGAAGCAGTAGATGCCGTTCTTAACGGAGGTTTGGCTCCTACTGACTTTTTGACGGCAGGTGATGGCAGTATGATTAAAGACGACGATGGTTACGGCACACCCAAACCCGGTTTCGAAGGCTTTACCAACGACTGGACATCGGTGGCTTCCTGGGGAACCCGCAAGTACAGTCACTTGGGAATTCGTGGCTCTTTCAGTTTGAAAGATCGTCCTGTTGCATCGGAATATTACACCGAAACAGGCCGTCGCGAAAACATGAAAGCAAACGATATGACTCTGTTGGACGAAGCTATGCTGGAGTTCGCCGGCGAAGGTAAGGTCTATCCTATGTTGATTCGTATGTCCAAACGATGGGGCAATGGTTCTTACGATGCTTCTATCATTTCGTCGCGCGTGGCTCCCAAATATGGAGCAAGGGCTGCCGAGATGAAAGCAAAAATAGAATCACAATTTTTTGTACCCTGGGATTTGTTGCTTGAATAAGTCGCGGTTTGGTAAGGTGAATATGGAAAGGCAAGAACGGGCAGTATGCCCTTATGTTATGGTTCAGAAATGATCGAACGAATTTCGTCAGCCCACAGTCGATACCCTTTTTCCGTGGGATGGCAGAAATCAGAAGTCAAGCCGGGAAGAAAGGTTCCATCGGTATCAAGCATTTTTGATCCTATGTTCACGAAAGTGATTTTCTGTTCATTGGCAAAAGATTCAAGTTGTTTGTTGATTTCGTTTATCAGTAAACGTCGTGGATGATCTTGCTTTTGTTCCCGTGGGAAAATGGCCATCAGTACAATTTTTGCATCGGGTACTTTAGAACGGACACGTAAACAGATGGCCCGTATGCCTTCGACAATTTCGGGGGCTGTATTCATTCGCGCATGTTGGCTCTGACCTGTATTATTAGTGCCAATATTGATAATAACTGTACGGGGATGAAGTCCGTCAAGCTCGCCACGGTCAAGTCTCCAAAGCACATTTTGCGTACGGTCCCAGCCAAAACCAAGATTCAACACTCGGTAATTATGAAATAACGAATCCCAGGACTCAGGGCCGTTAGGGTCGCGTAAATTTCCATCAGCCCATCTCATCGGGGGCTCTCCTCCCCATAAATGAGTTATGGAATTACCAATGAGTACAATTTCAGGATTAATGGAATCCTTTATACTAAGAACTTCTTTGTGGCGTCCCAACCAATCGTAGCTGTTGTTTTCGAGATTAGGAGCGGGCACTATAGCTGAATTTTCAGGGATTTCCGTATCGAGCGATTTGTCGCCCATGAGTTCGCACAGAAGAGGCTCCATAGCCCGGGCCCAGGCTTTGGCTGCAGCCGGGCTTGGATGAAGCCAATCGGGCATTGCTTCGTGATTGATGGATCCATCAAAATTAAGAAATACGTGGTTCACATCACAATAGAAAACATGCTCCCCGTCGGCCAGCTTCGATACCATATCCGAAGCCCTCTCAAGGATTGCCCGGTGTGAGCTTGGATTGGGCCCGCCATAGCAACCCGGGAAACAACGCAGGACAATTATTTTGGTGTCCGGCAACTTTGCACGCAAGGTTTTAATGATGGCTTCCATGCCACCTGCAAGTTGACCCGCAGTATGGCGTGTCGGGTAATTTTTCTCATCAATATTGTTCGTGCCGATTTCCAATACCACCACTTTGGGCGATTGGCCTTCAAGTACACCGTTCTGTATGTCCCAAAGAATGTTTTCGGTCCGGTAAGCACTTGTACCCAGGTTCAAGGCTTTGCGTGGAGCGAAAAACTGGTTCCATATTGGTTGGTATTGCGGTTTTTCAAAATTATGGGTTATAGAATTTCCAATCATCAGAAGCTCGTATTTATCTTTTGCAAGCAGCGCCCGCTTTTCTGCATAACGCAGCTTTGCATATCCCTGAACAGGAATAGCCGCCGGATTGGGAGTCGTTGCTGAGTTGCCGGCTTGTGTATTGAGATACTCTTTCAGAATATCGGCCAACTTAAGATGTTTATCTACAGGCTTGGCATCTCCCTGAGATGTATATGAGCTGTCCGGCAGTAAGTTGAATGTTGCCCTGCCATCGTAGCCCTTCCATGTTTTTGCATATTCTTCGGCGCAGTAAATCCAATCTTTGTTATCGTTTGCAGAAATGGAGACAAAAAGCCCTGCTGTCGGCTGAAAAGGAGGCCTGACAATCGGAAAGACACTATTTACGGGCGTTTCATTTAAATCAGTCGGACTGATAAGAATCAGATCGTCGGGCTGTTCTTTATCACCAAGTTTTTGCACTAATCGGGCGGCAAGGTGGCCTCCCGAAGAAATACCTACGATTACCAAACGCCTGCCCTCCAGGCCGAATTCGTTTCCACTTGTTTTAAGAAGCCGGAATGCCTGAAGCGCGTCGGCCAAAGCCAAATTACGGTTCTGCACTTTGGAAACGCGATATTCAAGTACGACAACATCAAAGCCTTCAGAATTCAGAAATAAAGCCATCTTTTCGCCTTCGTTCTTCATTTTCAACATTTCATACCCACCTCCTGCAAGAATGAATGCCGTGCCTTTGGGAGATTCAATGTTTGTGCGCAGCAGGCGCAGTAAGGGAGTATTGATTTCGTGCAAATTACCATCGGCTTCTACACTGTTTCCTTTCGAAACAACTTCAGCCTTGAGCGATATAAAATCGGCTTTGGATGGATTTTGAGCAATACTGTTTGAAATACCTGAACTTGCAAATAACAATAAAAATGCAATGGACAAGTGGGCAACTGCTCTCCTATTGTATGACTTATTATTGTTTTGTGTCATTCTTTTTTGCTCAATATGTTGCTCAATACTAAAATCTAAAAAGCAAATTTACAATGATTATTGATAATAAGGTCAAAATAAATTGTTTGTTTTTACTGATTTTAAAATGAGATAGCATGTTCCAATCTTTTGTGTAATTGGCAGAACATTGAAGTATGAATTTATCAATCCGCTGTATGCCGAAATGAGTGCCTTTGCCAACTCGGCAACTGTAACTATCGTTTTACAGGTTTGTCAACAATACAAGCAATTGACCTGCCTATTTGGTAAATGCCGTTGTTTATTTCTTCGGCTATCCTTACCAAATTGCTTTCATAATCAACTTCAAAAGCAATGGCATTGGCTGTATTTCGCTTATTGTTGCGGCAATTAAAGTATGACTCAAACATTTCGGCAAGCTTAATACAAGGCCATTCTTCGAGTTCAATTTTCAAGTTCTCTTTTTACGGTAAGTCGAATATGGTTAGTTGCACAATTCATCTTATAAAGTTTAAAGAAAAAGAAAACACTATCAGCGACTTTGCTGACTCTGATAGGTTTTCTGAAAAAATGGGTTGTTTAAAATCCCGGATTACTGCCTGATAGCTCATTTTTTCGGGACTTTGAGCTCACATAGTTGCTGCTAATAGCACTACTACTAAAATTGTAAATAATCTTTTCATAGCTATTTAGTTTTTAATGATTTTGAATATTATAATTTCTTTTTGATTGTCGATGACTTTAAGGAAATAGAGGGAAGGAAGCAGATTTGCCATTGAAATAACGGTTTCATTCCCAGTCACTTTCTTACTCTCCAGAAGCTTACCGCTGGCATCGATAAGTTTATAGGATAAACTCTCTATGTCATAATTATTCACTTTCAGAGTAAGAAAGTCACTTGAAGGATTTGGGTAAACAGAGCAAAAAAGTGTAATATCTTCAGCTTGTTCAATTGCTGTTATTGCCGAGATCTCGAAAGGTTGCTGAACTCCCTGGGCTACTGAACCGTAGGTTACCGATGTGTTGGTGGTGTAAACAACCTGCCCGACAGAATAGCTCGTTGAGCCTCCGCTGCCTGAAGCATTACCGCCTGTGGCGTTAACGCTTTCTTGTGCTTGTAGTCCTGTCAGTCCGAATCCTAACAAGAGTATGGCACATAATTTTAATCGCTTGTGTCGCATTCTTGTCCTCCTTTTTTAATGTTTAATATTAATTTTATTTACCTTTTCTTGTTAATGTTTCAATGCTGTTGCTGGTTTTTCTCCACTGAACGTTTGATGGTATGGTGTCGTGCGGGATTACTAAGCGATAATTTATCAGTTTACACCGACTTTTTTACGAGCCACAAACCCTGGCAAACCGCTGAAAACCGCATGCACTATACCATATGTTGTGCTTTCGTGCATTATTATTTTAAAATCAAATCTACAATTTTGCCATTTGTATTAGTCTTCTTCCTATTAAGATAGAAAAAACCATCCAAGGTATAAGTGAAATTAATGAGAAAATCAATCCTAAGGTTCCAGCTGTTGAAGGTATTATCATGAAAATCCCTGCAATCAAACCCCATGTAGCAGAAGATTTCCCAAAATCCTTCGATTTATACATTGTCATAGAAATCAAAAGAAGAGTAATTGCATTAAAAATATAATATACATCAAAGGCAGTTCCTTTATATCTTGCTATTAAACCATGCCCAACCGACAGAAGTTGCTGTTTAGACTCTATTGAGTCTGTGGAATAATATTGTTTACTAATTGATAACATTTCAAACCCAATAGTTGATACATAATAAATAGCAATCCCAATAAATCCAATTATTATAGCTATGAGCATATTAGCAAAATCAATTTTTCTAAGTGATGCAAATAATCCAAGATATACTAAAATTAAAAACCCGTTGTTTAAATAGTATAAAAAATCAAGGCTCAATAATCCAATAACCCAATTATTACGAAATAGCTCAAAAAATCCAATCGCAGTTTCAGGCGGGGGATATAACGTGAAAATAATTATTTGTATCGGGATTATTAAAACGATTAATAAGGCTGATATTCCGCCAATTTTGCATAATTTATGCCAATTAAAATCTGGATTGAGTTTGAATTCCGTTTTTTCCATAACTAATCAATTATCTGAATATGTTTTAGCAAAGGGGTCTTTTTTGCTTGGTAAAACTGTCAGATATTTGCTTGCAAAAATTTGTTCATTATTTTCCGGAAGTGTAATTTCAACAAGTGTGTCGTTTTTCTTCTTACAAAGGATTATTCCAATCGTTTTATTTTCTGTATCCAGTTTTACGTATCTGTCGTAATAATTGACATACATCTGCATTTGTCCAAGATCTTGGTGAGTGATTTCTCCAATTTTCAGGTCGATAATTACAAAGCATTGAAGCAGCCGATTGTAGAAAACTAAATCAATACGAAAATGTTTCTCATCAAATGTAAATCTGACCTGACGACCAACAAAAGTGTAACCCTTTCCCAATTCAAGCAGGAAATTTTCCAACTTATCAATTAGCTTCTGCTCGAATTCACTTTCTGTGTATTTCTTTTCTTCCGGCAATCCCAAAAACTCCAAAACATAAGGGTCTTTGAGTGAATCTTTTGCTTTCTCGACAATATGACCTTTTTCTGATAATCTCTGAACTTCAGTCTTATTTCGGCTCAAAGCCAACCTTTCGTAAAGTGCTGAATCAAATTGTCTTTGCAACTCTCTCAGGCTCCAGTTATTGGCAACACTTTCAAGTTCATAGAATTTGCGCTCATCCAGCTTGTCAATTCTCATTAAAAAGAGGTAATGAGACCAACTCAATCGGAAATCGTCAGACACTGTCTGACCTTTTGAATAAGTTAGATAAAAAGTCCTCATTTGCTTTAGGTTAGTCATTGAAAATCCTTTTCCAAACTCAGCAGTTAGTTTGATCGACAATTCAGAAATCAGATTTTGACCGTATTCTGCCTGAGATTTTCCTTATTGTTCCTCTTCTACAATAAGGCGACCAATTTCATAATATGTTATAACAATCGTTTTGTTTACCGATTGGACAACAGCTTTCTTTGCTGATATCAACAAGTCAGATATTTTCGTATAAAAATCATTCTTGTTTAGGCTTAATTTACTCATGTTATTGTCTTTAAGTTTTTTTTGTGTTATTATGGTATTCATTATCTGCCTGTTAACATAATTCAAAAACAAGGCAATGTTATTTAAATGGAAATCTTTGCACTCAAGAAATGATTAGCAAAAATACACAAATCTTTTATTTTCAAAAAGAAAAATGCAGCCTGGAAGCCAAGCCTGGTTATCGTGTTTAGTCCAATGCTGGAGCGCCCTCAGGCAAACAATTGAGCAATAAGCTGCTGCCAGAAATACCATTCATTTTCTTCTTTTCCGCATCAGAGAAAGTTTTTTATCATACTCAAAATAAACTTTATAAGCAATACTCGGTATTAACGTAAATAGGCCGATTTTATAAAGCTTAAGCGGCTGAGAAAAGTAAATCAGGTTTTCTCTGCTATTATCGTTGTCGTAATAGTAATCATAAGGATTTATATGATTATAAACATTATAAACAGAATAGGTCCAAACTGCTCTGTTTCCCCGTTTTGTGGTGATATGATGATTTAATCCGAGATCCAGTCTATGATAGGGCTGCATTCTTTGTGAATTTTTTGGCCCATAAATCAACACAATATTACTAACACCAGTTTCCGGGTCAATCGTGTATTGCTTACCCAAAGCCGGAGTATAAGGCGTGCCACTTTGAATTATCCATACTATACTCATATTCCAGTTATTGTTTAAGTCATGGTTTAAATTCAGGGAAAAGCTGTGAGGTCTGTTGAAGTCGAATTCATAAGATTTTCCGCTATTGATATTGGCAAATGTTCTGTCGGCATACGACAGCCCATAAGACAAGGCCCCGGTCCATTCTCCCAGGTTTTTTTTTATCATAAACTCTACACCATAAGCTATTCCGACACCATCCTTTTCTATTTTATTTTCGATGCCTGTAATATCAATGCTGTTTTCGTGGCCTTCTTTCAGTGTTACCAGCTGCTCCATTTTTTTATAATAAATATTGGTTTCGGCACTATACTTAGCATTCTCGAAATTCCCGTTCCACGAAAGAGAATATTGATTAGATATTTCAGGAGCTAGTTCTGATGTAGCCGGAAGCCACACTTCACGTTTCAGTAATTGGGTTTGTGCAAAAACCAAATGTGAGTTTTGACTTACACGCATGTAATTAATGTTCAGACTCTGATTGCTGTTAAACAAGTATGAAAGGTTGATGCGTGGTTCTATTTCCGTGAAATTTTCTCCCATGTTCGAGAAATTGCTTAGACGCATAGAAGGTTGAAACATTATGCGCGGGAATATTCTTATTTTGTTATCAAGGTAAAGCGCCGATTCAATAGAATTATATTCATCCACCATTGGAGATGAACCCGAAGTAGAATTATAATGGTAGTTTGGCAGGTAAACAAGATGTCCCGCATGTCCTCCAAACTCAATGTCCCAATTTTTTAAGAAATAATATTTCCATGCAGTTCGAAATGATAAGTCATTCACAGAGGATTTGTTTACTATCCCGATGAATCTATTTATTTCTTGTTCTTGATAACTGTATTTCTGAGCGGATTTATTCCTGTAACGACTGTATGAAAGTATGCTTTCAACATATAATTTAGAAATAAACACCCGATTCCATCTTCCTGAGATTAACCAGTTTCCCCAGAGTTGATATATATGACTCTTTTCGTCTCTATTCATTTTCCAGGGCTTGGTCCAATAATTCAGGTAATCGTCACCTTGATACAAATTCAGACTTAAAATATTTCTTTCATCAGGTCTATAACAGAGTTTGGCATTAATATCGTGAAATCCGTAAGATACAACGGCATAATTTCCGTCAGACAATGTACTAAAACTGGCCAACAATGGATCTGTCAAGGTTTTACGTGCAGTAATAATATAGCTCATTTTTTGGTTGAACAATGGACCTTCAAAACAAAACGAAGCATCTGTTAAACCTAAACTAAACGAGCCCTGATGTTTTGAAATATCTCCTTCGCGCTGCGTAATATCTACAATGGATGATAATTTACCACCTTGCCGCGCAGGAAAATTGCCTTTGTAAAAATCTACAGAATTAATCATATCAGGATTAAAAACCGATAATAAGCCTCCTAAATGATTAACATAAATCAAAGGGACATTGTCCAACAAATACAAATTTTGGCCGGGTTCTCCACCACGAACCATCATCAAGCTCATGCCTTCGGAATGTGTCTGCACTCCGGGAAGTAATTGCAATGCTTTGATTACATCAGGTTTGGCACCTAAGGTGGGAATCCGGGATAACTCCTGCGCCGAAAGTCGGGTCTTTTCATAAATTTTTTCGTGGGGAGCTGTCAGGGTTATTTCATTGAGAGTTACGCCCGACTCCATTTTTATAGTAACAATACTGTCTTTCTCTTGCATTATGTTGAGATGTTGAGTCACAAATCCTGTATAAGAAAACGACAAAGTACAAGGATATTCCACCAAAAGGTTGAAATACCCTCGATTATCTGTAGTTGTACCGATATTTTGATCTTTCACCCAAACAGTTGCACTAATCAGAACTTCGCCCGACAATCCATCACGAACAAAGCCCGAAATTTGTATTGCCAAAGCATTTATATTAATCAAGAATAAAAGAGAGAGAAAAACGGTTCTTTTCTTCATTTGATTTATGGGATACAGTAAATGCACCAAAGGAATTAAGGCTAATGATTAGTCGTTTCAAGTTCTTTTCTTGATGCAGAAAAGCTGTAAAATACACCAAGACCATTGGTGACATTTGAATACAAAGGATATTTCTGCGGTGTTTTTCCAATTTCGGTATATGTCGCAGATTCATATATATAGTATTGTTTCAAATACTTATAATACTCTTCATCAACAGAACGTAATTCTATAAAATAGCTTTCATCGCTATCAAAGCGTGTATAGCCCTCGTTTATATAAAATTTCACTTTATAGCTGCTGCTTTTCATTAATTTGTTCGAAAACAGGCTTAATGGATTTGTTTCGTTGAGCAAGATTGAATCCTGTCCTGCCAGCATGTAAATAGCCTCATTTTCTTCAGCATAATTATGAACAAATTGATCACTTTCTTTGTCGTACCAGGTTTTTAATCCTTCGGATATCAGCCGCACATGCCAAAATTGTTTTTTGGAAATGCTATTGTTTATATTGAACTCAATTGCGGATATTTTTTCACCTTCCTCAGATCTCCCGACTAAATCAGTAAAAATCACAGAATCTATTTCAGAAGACTCAGGCACAGTGGTTTGAGCTGTCAACAGTGGATAACCGGCAATAGTTACACTACATCTGTACGTAAAGCCTGCCTGTACCATCTGTGAGCCGGCATACCAGCCATCTTTGGTGTAAATCAAGGTATCGGGCGAATTACCCGTACTTTCAACAATAACCTGCGCGTTTTCCACGGGAGGGGGAACAGAGTCGGATAATTTAGCAGAAAAACTTAGATGTACCTTTACCGTTTCAGCTTGCTCCAGACAGCCATTAAGTACCGGAATTCTTTTTGTATCAGGAAACTGATCTTCAACCAGGGAAGTACATGAAATAAAAGAAAAAAGTACAAAAATTAAACAACAGAAACTTTTCATATTATTATTTCAAATGAGATTAAACTCATTGGTTTTATTTAAAAAAAGCATAGCAACATTATAATTAATGTTACTATGCCAGTCCGCTCTTAGTATGGATAACTTAAGTTTATTGTAATAGTTGTTGTTTCGTTATTTCTTGCAAATGTCGAATAAACATAGCCCTCAAAGCTGACTATATAGGGTACAGCTGCTGATTGTTGAGGCTCGTGGTAAGGATAAGATCCGATATATCCTTTTATTTCATCATCGTTTACAACAAATGATTCTCCCTCTATCCACCACAAAGGATTACTTAAACTTCCTGAAAATACATCATAGCCATTAGAGATTTCATAATTGAAAGGTGCATATTCAGTTCTAGCATTTGTGTTCCACCAAATAATAAATTGAGATTGATTTCTAATTCTGTACCAAATTGCATACGATATAGTCCCGGGCAAACCAAGTGAATTCCATAAAAAAGTAACAGTCTCAATTCTTACGATTGTTCTGTAATTTTTATTCCCAATACTTTTTTTTTCCATTCTTTCAAAATATTGATCAATACTTTTTGTGGAAGCTCTCACAGGCAATGGCATTTCGGTTATATCATAAATAGAACCCTGATCTTTAGCAATTTGATTAAGGTCAGCTATTGCCTTAAGCTTTTCCATATGTGCAATATCGCATGACACCTTCTTATTATCAGGAAATATTTTGTAAGCTCTGCCTCCGACAATATACATTCTATTCTCATTCATGATATACCGCTCAGGCCTATCATATTCCCGGGTAACACAAGATATTTCACCGTTTGAATCTTGAATAAGTTGAATATATGATTTGTTTGTCTCAACAAACGACTTTATTTCTTCAAAGTTCGAGAAATTTTCATAATTTATTGAACAATAAAACTCTTCACAAATTGTTCCAAAGGATTTAAAGCCTTTGGAGCTTTCCCATGCAAGTCGTTCATCTGAATTCATAGTATTAACCTTCTGAACAGCAGCGGAAAACTCTTCAATAGTAGAAAACGTTAAAATACCCTGTTTGTTGTTTTCATAGGCTGAAATAATTTCATTTTTATCACACGAATTAAATGCTAATATTATTAGCATAATAACATACATTACTTTCTTCATTTTAAAGTTGTTTTAAGAACATTTTGATCTTCTTGTTTTTCAAAATAATCAATTATGTGCACAAATTTCAAGCATTTTTTTATCCAATAATGATTAGGATATCGAGAGTTGCATGCTTGGTTTATAATCTCCCGCATAAGGCTGAGTCGTTATCTAGACATAGTCTTGATAATCTAACTGTTATATAAGTTCTGCCACCTCCTTTCGTATTTCGCTTTACTGGCAATTAAAAGTTCTTTTGTTGTTTATATTAGTATTTATTTAATATAATACAAATATAATTATATCATATAATACACTGTCTACTTTGATTTATTATTTATAATCTACAAGTGTATAATATGCATCAAAAGTCAAGGAATCCATCTTTTAATCCAGCAGAAATTAAGCTTGAACGTAGGGAGGCGGAATTCTAAAATACTGAAAGGCAGATAGCAGAACGAAGTGATAGTGCGTACTCAAGCGCAAGCCCGGAAGCGGCCTCCCGCAAACACCCAAAAGAAAAACTGAGCTATAAGCTGCTGCCAGAAATACAGACCGTTAAAATAAAAAAGCGCCCCGGGCAAAATCCGAAGCGCTCCTTTAAAAGATAGACGGCCTTTATTTAAACACCAAGACAGCTCTTTTATCGTAATGCAAATTCTGCAGCCGAAGCACATAAACACCCGGCTTCACATTAAGTTCAACATCAGAATCCGTCTCAAAACTTTTCACCGGCAGCCCCGTCAAATCGTACAAACTAAGGTGCAAACTTTCGGTCACTCCCTTCAGCACCAAAGTATTGCCCAGAGCATAAAATTCAGGAGCTAATGGCACAGACTGCAAACCGGTAATCAATACAGGATTGGAAGCCTCACTCAGCCCCCCCCGCTCGTTGGCCGCACGAACCACAAATTCAGCACTCTCCGCCCCATCCGGAATCTCATAAGCACAAGAAGT
>CAZNQD010000010.1:151-25666 GCA_964575345.1 uncultured Bacteroidales bacterium | reverse complement strand
GAACCACAAATTCAGCACTCTCCGCCCCATCCGGAATCTCATAAGCACAAGAAGTAGTGACATCCACAATCTCACCGTCCCGGCAAACCACATAACACAGCACATAAGCACTGGAATCCCAGACCAACTGCCCTGCCTCCAAAGACAGCACCGGAGCCTCAGCCTGTTCGGTAGCCAGGGTCGGCTGCCAGGCATCCGATCCGCCCAGCACATTATCGACAGTGAATTGAGCTGCCTGCTCCGCAGTGAGCGCCGGATTGTAAGACACCGTTCCAGCCGTGAAAGTCTTCATACGATTACTCAAGTCGATGCTCTCACCATTAGCATTGACGCTGTTGTATTCGGCAAATAAGGCCGGCAAAACAGTCTCGCTCATGTTGGTCCAGCCCGCAGCGGTTGGCACCACCTTCATAACGGTATTCAGGTAAACAGCCCTCGGAGCTCCCTGCCAGGGACGTCCCAGGCTATAGGTGCCGTTCACCACAGCCCTGGCTTCGTCGTCTACACCATCGATGGTGCAATCGCTAAAGACATAGCCCCAGTTACCGGTACCCGAAGGAGCGGTAATGCAATTGCCGCCGCGTTTTTCCAGGGCCAGCAGGCAACGCTTGAAGAAAATATCGCTGCCTCCGCAAATAAAGTCGACCACCCCGTTAATCTGGCAATCCTCGAAATACATACGTCCGGAATTGCCCGAATAATAGGTATCCTGAAAACTGAGCAGACTGATATTTTTAAAAATATTCTTAGTGCCGGTATCGTGCAAAACCACCGCCCGGCCAGTAGTATTCATATAAGGATATTTATTCTGGAAAGTAATATCCTGGGCATAAAATTCCGTGGCTCCGCTCAGGAAAATGGTGGAAGTAATACCAATGCCCTCGTTGACGGAGGTATTGTAGACCAAAACCCCCTCACGGCTCTGTCCGATCAGCGAAACTTTGTCGGCCGTGATGGTAGTGATGCCTGAGCCCAGGTCGTATTCTCCGTTTTTGAGCAAAATACGATAACGTTCACCCGTCTGCGAAGCATGTGCCGCATCGAGTGCTGCCAACAATTCTTCGGTATTTGAAACCACGGCATCGTAAAGCTTTTTGCTCACTACAGGCCGCTCCATGGTTGTGAAACGAATTGTAATGACGGAATCCAGAAAATTATCTGTCAGGTCGGAGACGGCATTGGCGGGGAGAACAAACTCGTATTCCCTGGCGTAATCCAGACCCCTGTAGGCAAAACTCAGGGTTTTTCCGCTGACCAGGCCTTCCAGGGGCAGCGCATCGAGCGTGGCAAACAAGGTATCGGACAGCTTGATCTTTTCGTCAAAACCAAGCACAATTTTTCCGGTAGCCGAAGCCCCGGCCGATTGATCGGCCGGCACAGAACTCAGCAAAACCGGAGCCTTGCCGTCGTCGAAAATCAGGCCGGTTCCCGTAATGTAAATATCGCTGATCGATGTACCGTCGTTGTTGGATTCGGTACCCAGCACCGGCGAAGTATAATCGGGCAGCCAGCGCACATAAACCCCAGGCGCATGGTCGGCATCGGCCGGCAGGCTGAATTCGGTATCATACCATACCTTGTTGCCCGACATACGAATGGTATCAACAGTAGTAAAACTCTCATTATCCAGCGAATATTCCAGCTTAACTTTGGAATAGGCATTGTAATTGAACAAAAGTGCCGAAGCCACTTTGATATCCGTAAAATTGGTGGCATCAAAACTGATCTGGTAATAATATTTGTCTGTGAGATTCTTCCAGTTTACCGCTGCCGGACGGCCTTCGTAACCACCGGCGGCCATCTGCGACTTGTCCAGCCAGCTGGCGGCAGCACCCTCGGCATTGCGAAGGATCAGTGTCGAAGCACTGTTGCCTTCGGAAGCAAAATCGGCCGGACGACCGCTGTTACCGGGGCGATAAAAATCCCAGCCTGCAATAAAATCTACTGCACTGTAATAGGCAGTCAGCTCGTAATCACGGGTCATATCCAGCACCAACTCGCTGTTGGTTTCGCCCGAACTCCAATTGTTGAAAGTCAGGATTTTGTTTCCCGAGGCTTTGAGGCTCACCTGTGCAGCTTCTTCGTAACGAAGGGTATCGTTGACAACTGTGCCTGCGGGCGAAGCTGTAAGCATGTAATCGTTGGCACCACCCTCCACAGCCAGAAGCAGGCTGTAAGTATTCAGTTTGTCAAAAACGGCAATCAGGTTGGTATCGGCCGCAATGGTATGCATATACGGATTGTCTTCCGACAGGATGGTACCCTGCCCGTCTTCCCAATGGCTGAATCTATAACCAAAAGCTTTGTTGGCGGTCAGCGTGATTTCGGAACCCTCGTCAAAAGTGTCTCCCGAAGGGCTCAGCGTAATGTCGCCGGCTGCTGCGGGTGAAACGGCCGTGTTCAATGTATATTTTGCCACCTCGATCAGATCGCCCGTGATTTGACCTGTAACAACAATATTATAGAAGCCGATTTGCTTGTTATTTCCCAGGCTGTGTATGTAAATCTTAAATACAAAAGCATCCCCCGAAGCCGTCAGGCCTTCCAGGGGATAATCGTACACCGAAAAGAAGGGATCTACGTTATTGCGTTCGGGTTTTAAATCCTGGGCAATGATTTCTTCAGCCCCTTCGCCGGTGCTACGGGTTAACACAAGCAAGCCCCCGTCGGTGCCAAAACGCGAAGCTTTGAAACTGACGCGGGTGGGTGTGAACAGCAATCCCTTCGAGGGCTTGAGCATAAAACTAAGCTCGTGGCCCGGGGTAGCCGAACCTGTCTGGGCATCGGGCTGAATCTTCGAATAAGACACACTTTCGGTATTGGGCGACTGTACACCGGTGCAAGTCAGGTGCGAACCCAAAACAAAATTGCTCAGCGTAAAGGCTGTATCGTTGTTGATCTGGGCCAACGAAGGATTGGCTGTGCCCTTATCAAAAGGCCAGGTGGCTGTTACCGTAGTTTGGGCAAGGGCCGAAAAGGAAATGAGCAAAAATGAACTCAGAATAAATCGAAGCGTTTTCATATATATCAAAAAGAAGGTTAATAAAATACAGAGACAAACATACATATTTTTTTCGTTTGCATAGTTTTTATTCCGGGAAAGTCTTCTGCAGGGATATTCATCGTTTTTTGTACCTTTGCAGCAAGTTGTTTTGCCTAAAAAATCATGTTAGCTTATTCTGCCTGCCAGCTCGTAGCTCCCGATTATGTACATGGGGAAATCGCCTTGCCTGCTTCCAAAAGCATCAGCAACCGAGCCCTTATTCTCTATGCCCTGGCCGGATGCAAACCGACTGACGGCACGGCCATGGAGAATAAGAGCTTCAAAGTCGGTTTTGCCGATTGCGAAGACAGCGCTCTGATGTTGAAAGCGCTGCAAAGCCCCGGGGGTACCAAGGACGCTGGAGCAGCAGGTACCGTCATGCGCTTTTTGACAGCCTATTACGCACTGACTCCCGGAGAGTGGAGGCTTACAGGAACAGAAAGAATGAAACAACGCCCCATAGGTTTGCTGGTGGAAGCTCTCCGCCAACTGGGAGCGGACATCACATATCTGGAAAATCCCGGCTATCCTCCCCTGCTGATAAAAGGCAAACAACTGCATGGCGGACGCCTGTGCATTGACGGAAGCATCAGCAGCCAGTACATCACGGCTTTGATGCTGATCGGGCCATACATCGGTGGCGGACTGGAAATTGAGCTGCTCAATAAAATCGCCTCGGCCCCCTATATCCACATGACACTTGGCCTGATGCAGGCCTTTGGTGCCAAACTGAGTTTCAACCAAAATTGTATTTGCATCTCGCAAGGCACTTACACGGCTCCCGAAGCATTTCGGGTGGAAGCCGACTGGTCGGCTGCTTCGTATTGGTTCGAAGTGCTGAGCCTGGCCCGGTCGGGGCAGATCCTGCTGCACGGCCTGCAAGCCGACAGCCTGCAGGGCGACGCAAAGGTGATGGAATGGTTCCGGGACTTTGGCATCCGGGCTGTATTTATCGACCTGCCTGCCGAAAAAAAGGCCTCTGCGGCCGGGAAAGTCCTGCCGGATTTGAGTACCTGCAAATTCACCGACAGCCCGCAAGCGAGAATGTCGGGCAAACAGGCCTTGCTCCTGAGCAAAAGCGAACAGCAATGCTCTTTCTTTGAAGCGGACTTCAGCCAGCAACCCGACCTGGCTCAAACTTTTGTGGTAACGGCCGCTATAAAGGGGATTCCTTTTCGCATCGGCGGACTGGACAGCCTGAAGATAAAAGAAACCGACCGTCTGCAGGCCCTGATTCAGGAAATGCTCAAGCTGGGCTTTGTACTCGAAGAAAGCAGCCCCAATACACTGGAATGGCAGGGAAAGACACTGCCTGTACAGAGCCGCATCAGCATAGCCACCTATCAGGATCACCGCATGGCCATGGCCTTTGCTCCTGCTGCACTCTGGATTAAAGATCAAAGCAGGATAAAGCATTTTGAAATAGAGGAACCGGCCGTGGTGGCCAAATCCTACCCCGGATTTTGGGAAGGACTCAAAACCTGTGGTTTCACTTTGAATTATAAATGAAGATGGTTATCTGGATCTTAGTTGCCAGTCTGGTGTTTCTGGGTTTGTTCAGCTGGCTGCTCAGCAAATTTTTAAGCCACAAAGCTCAGTCGCCCGCAAACGAAACAGACTCATCGGGACAAAACAGGCTGACGGACGACGACGCCTGTTGCGGACAACATCTGGTGTGCGAAAAGGACAGCCTGATGTACCAGGGCGAAGAAATTGTCTATTACGACGACGAAGAGCTCGACGCTTACAAAGGCAGGGCTGCAGAAGCGTATACCGAAGCACAGATCAATGAGTTCGAAGAAGTGTTCTACAGCCTGCATGACAGCGACATGGCGGGCTGGTTGCGCAGCCTGCAGCAGAGAGAAATAAACCTGCCATTGGAGTTGAGGGACGAAGCTCTGATGATCGTAAGCGAAAGAAGACAAAACATACAATAAAACCGGTAAAATCCTGTTTAATAAGCGATCAGCCCTTTAGTATTGAAAGCACTATTTTCACATATCCTTTTTCTAAGCCTGCTGCTGGTGGCGGCCTCTTCCTGTTCCACCCAGAAAAACACCTGGATGGCCCGTAATTATCATGCGCTGACTACTCAGTACAACATCAGATTCAACGGGCAGGAAAGTTACGAGGCGGGGCTGAAACAAATGGAGCTTGGTCACAAAGAGGATTACTCCTCGCTGCTGACAGTTTTCCCTTACAACGAGCAATCGGCTTCGCAGGCGGCCGGCAACATGAATCGCTGCATAGAAAAATGTGAAAAGGCCATCAAAACCCATTCCATACGGGTAAAACCCGAAAAACAACCCGAACGCGGGGCCAACGAAAAAGAAAAGCTTTTTTACAGTCAGGAAGAATTCAACCCCATCATGGGGCAGGTGTTTTTGCTGATGGCCAAAGCCCAGTTTCACAAAGCCGATTATTTATCGGCGGGCTCTACCTGTTCCTATATCATCAGGCATTTTTCCACCGATAAACCGCTCTGTGACGAAGCCAGAATCTGGCTGGCCAGATCGTATTACGAACAGGAATGGTATTACGACGCTGAAAATATTTTTTATGCCCTCAACGACCAGGGCTTTGATCCCGGGCTCAACGCCTTGTATGCTGTTTCTTATGCCGACTTTCTGCTGAGGCAGGAAAGAAACAGCCAGGCCTTGCCCTATTTGGAAATTGCCTTGAAGAATACCCGCAAAAAACAGGAAAAGCAACGCTATCTTTTTTTGCTGGCTCAATTGCATCAGGAAACCGGCTCTCCGGCCAAAGCCTTCGAACTTTACAAAACAGTACCCCGCAAGAATCCTCCTTACGAAATGGCCTTGAACGCCAGAATCAGGCAAACCGAAGTCTATCCTCAGGGCAGCAGCAAATCGGCTTTGAAAAAATTGAATAGGCTCAGCCGCAATCCCAACAACCAAAACTTTCTGGATGCCATCTATTACGCCATGGGCAACCTGCACTTTTCGGAAAAAGATACTCTGAATGCCATAGACAGCTATCGCTCAGCTATAAGTCAAAGCACTTCCAACGGGCCCTACAAGGCCCAGGCCCTGATGACCTTGGGCGATTATTTTTATCGTAATGAACTCTTTCTGGAAGCAGCTCCCTGTTATCAACAAGCCAAAAGCCTGATCGGAAAGGAACACAAAGACAAAGAACTGGTCGAAGAAAGGGCCAGAGTGCTGGATCTGCTTCAACCTCACCAGGAAACCATACACGTACAGGACAGCCTGCAATGGATGGCTGCCCTGCCCGATGAGGAACGCAATAAACTGATAGAAGAGCTGATTGCCCAGGCAAAAAAGACAGCCCGCCAGGAAGCCCGGCTGCGTAACCAGGAAGATGCCCTGAGCGCCAACCAGGGCCTGACTCAGGCCAATGTGCCCGAAGAAACCGCCCCCGCTGTCTTGCCCGGCATGCAAAACACTGACAACAGCTGGTATTTTTACAATCCCACCACCCTGGAGGCAGGCCAGCGGGAATTTCAACGCAACTGGGGCAGACGCAGGCTCGAAGACAACTGGCGCATACGCAACAAGGGCGACTTTTTCAGTAACAATGCTTTCACAGAAGCCGGTAACGAAACGGCTTTGCCGGAGGCCGCCACAGACAGCCTTCTTTCCGGCACACCAGCCGGGGACAGCCTGTTATCGGAAACAGAAACCGGTACCGGCAGCACTGCCGGAGAAAAATTCCGCCCGGAGTTTGAAGCCTCCGACGATCCCACACAAGAGGGTTATTACCTGAAAGATCTGCCCTTTACTGAGGAGCAACTTCAGGCCTCTATGGATTTGATTTCAGAAGCCAGTTTTATGTCGGGCATGATTTTTAGGGAACAAATGGGCAACAATGAGCTGGCTTTGAAAACCTTCCAAAATTTTGAGCAACGTTTCCCCGAAGATACTACCTATCTGCCCGAGATTTATTACATCTCCTACCTGATGCTGATGCAGAACGGGAACAAACAAGAAGCCGACAGCCTCCGGAGCAACCTGCTGAACAGATTTCCTCAGACTCAGCAAGCCGGCCTGCTCGAAAATCCCTATTTTTTAGACAAACTCGGGGAAATGTACCGCATGCAGGATTCCTTGTACGCGGCCACCTATCAGCACTACCTGAACGATGTTTCCGACAGTGTTAAGCTCAATTGTACTTACGTGGAAACGAATTACCCCAAAAGCGAACTCCGGCCCAATTTCTGGTTCTTAAGTGCCCTGGAAGCCGTTAAAGCAGGCGATGCCGAAGAATTTTTGCGTTTGATCCGGCTGATTGCCTCGGAATATCCCGACACTCCCCTGGGGCCTGTAAGTCAGCAAATGATCAGCTATTGGGAAGAAGGCCGCCGGCCGGTGAGTTTCAAAGGTTTCTTTTTGGCTTCGGGCATGACTATTGAGGATTCGCTGGCTATGGCCCGACTGGATTCTCTGGCTAACAAATTCAGCTACCGGCCCGAGGAGGCACATATTCTGGCCCTGGGCTACTCGGCCGATTCCATCAACGTTAACCGGCTGCTCTTTGATGTGGCGCTCTACAATTTCACCAATTTCCTAATCAGGGATTACGAGTTGAGCCTCGAGAAAGTCGGCACTCAGGATGCATTGATGGTGCGCAGTTTCGAAAATCAGGAAGACATCTACCGCTATATTTCAACTTTGAGCTTTCAGGGTGAAAATCCCCGGCTTAAATACCCCGGGCTTAAAATACTGATCTTTTCGGAATCCAATCTGGAACTGTTGAAAGAAGAATTTCCCGAAGAGGTTTATCGTCGCTTCGTAGAGACCCACTATCCTTAAATCCGTTACAGACAGAACGGTGAAACCGATCCGGAATTAAGCTCCCGAAATCCTCGTGACACTACACTTAAAATTCCTGTGAACCCGGCTTAAGGCTGAGACGGCGCTCTCCCGTCGCGAACACTTTCAGCTCAATCCTGATGCAGTCATCAGGCAGCAGTTCTTCAATTTTTTCGGGCCACTCGATAAAACAGTATTTACCGCTGTAGAAATATTCTTCGCTGCCTATACTGTAGGCTTCCTGCAGCTTGTTGATGCGATAAAAATCAAAATGATACACCGCATCGTCGTTGTTCAGGGGATATTCGTTGACCAGTGCAAAACTGGGGCTGTTTACGGAGCTTTTCACGCCCAGCCGGCGGCAGAGCGCCTGGATAAGCGTTGTTTTGCCGGCTCCCATGCCGCCGTAGAAGGCAAAGACCCTGCTACCCGGAAAATTGTTCAACAATAGGCGGGCAGCCTCTTCTATACCGGATAATTGAAATTCGATGGGCAACATACTTATTTAGAATCCAACAAAATAAACGGAACTATCATTTCTTCGAGCGAAATACCGCCGTGTTGAAAAGTATGCTTGTAGTACGAAGCATAGTAATTGTAGTTGTTGGGGTAGACAAAATAATCGTTGTGTTGGGCAAAAATATAGGTGGTACTCAGATTGGGGCTGGGCAGTTTGTATTGCAGGGGAT
This sequence comes from uncultured Bacteroidales bacterium, assembly GCA_964575345.1. Lineage (GTDB taxonomy): Bacteria > Bacteroidota > Bacteroidia > Bacteroidales > UBA1402 > UBA1402. Next base: position 17,141 of record CAZNQD010000010.1, on the reverse strand, counting down.
TTTTGATCTCGTACACCTGCCGGGGATTGTATTCGAGGGTTTTGCCCAATTTATAACGCAAGTTGGTATTGGTGTTGCGATCGCCCACTACCTTGACCGGATTGTCTACTTTGATGGTACCGTGGTCGGTGGTCAGAATCACCTTGCAGGATTGTTGCGAAAGAGATTCGAGCAATCCGGCAATGGAAGAATGCTTGTACCAGGATTCGGTGAGTGAACGATAGGCGGCTTCGTCGTTGGCCAGTTCCCTTATCATCCTGGATTCGGTACGGGCGTGCGACAACATGTCTATAAAGTTGAATACTACCACATTAAGTGGATTATCCATATAGCTCTTCAGGTTGGTCAACAATTTTTCGCCGGCCGAATTATCGTTGATTTTATGGTAGCTGAACTTGTATTTCTTACGATAACGTTCCAGGTGGGTTTGAATCAGGGGCTCTTCGTTAAGGTTTTTGCCCTCTTCCTCGTCTTCGTCCACCCATAGTTCCGGAAATAATTGCTGAATCTGCAAAGGATAGAGCCCCGAAAAAATGGCGTTCCGGGCGTATTGCGTGGCTGTGGGTAAAATGCTGAAATACAGTTGTTCATTTATATTGAACGACTGCCCGATCTGAGGTTTAAGCATTCTCCACTGATCGAAACGGAAATTATCGATCAATATGAACCAGACTTTCTCTCCTGTGTCGAGCAGGGGAAATACTTTTTCGCGAAATAAATCCGGGCTCATCAGGGGGCGATCCTGGGAGCCTTCCATCCAGCGGGCATAATTGCGGGACACAAAACGGGCAAAGAGTCGGTTGGCTTCGTTTTTTTGCATCAACAAGACTTCGTCCAGAGAGTTTTTGGTACCGGCCAGCTCCAGTTCCCAGAACACCAGCTTTTTGTACACTTCTTTCCAGTCTTCACCGCCCAAGGCTGCCTCTATTTGCAGGGCAATTTCCCTAAAACGCTGTTGGTAGTCGGCTGTGACCGCTCCTGAAATAATTTCGTTCTTGTGGAGGTTTTTTTTGATAGTCAACAGTATCTGATTGGGATTGACCGGTTTGATGAGATAATCGGAGATCTTGCTGCCTATGGCCTGGTCCATTATATCCTCTTCTTCGCTCTTGGTGATCATAACAATGGGCAGAGAGGGATAAAGTTCCTTGATGGCGTTGAGGGTTTCCAGGCCGCTGAGACCGGGCATGTTCTCGTCCAGAAATACCAGGTCAAAAATCTGGCTTCGGCATAAATCCAAAGCGTCCTGACCATTGGTGGCCGTGACCAGTTCATATCCCTTTTCTTCGAGGAAAAGAATATGAGGCTTGAGTAAATCAATTTCGTCGTCGGCCCAAAGCAGCCTGTCTTTTCTCATTAAAGCAATGCCTCAACTTTTTGTGCCAATGCACTTTTTTGAATGGCTCCCACTTGCTTGTTTACCAATTGTCCCTGTTTAAAAAACAAGATGGTCGGAATGTTTCTGATACCGAAACGAACACAAACATCGTTGTTTTCGTCCACGTTCATTTTACCGATGTTTACCCGCTCGGCATATTCAATGGCCAATTCCTCGATGATGGGGCCTACCATTTTGCAGGGACCGCACCAGGGTGCCCAAAAATCAACTACCAATGCTTTACCGGAGGAAAGATATTCCTCAAAATTCGAGTCTGTTATTTCCAAAGCCATATGATTTGTATTTTAATCTCTTTTTACGTTATACGCCGGGGGCGTGACTATTATTTGCTACAAAGTTATAAAAAAACCCTCGTTTCTATTGCTAATTAATTTTTATTTCGATCTCTCCGCTTTCTTCCAAAAAGTCTATCATTTCTTTGTCAACCTGGATGCGATAATTCCTCGAAAACAAAGAAGCGTGCAGTTTGGGCTGGCTGTCCGGATCGTATATAGTGATGTACAGGAGAGCTTTACCGGGTTTTTTGTTGATCAGGGACAGAAAACGCCCGGTAAAATCGCCCTCAATCAGATGCAGTGGGATGGTGAGCTGTATTTTATTAATTGCATTGGTGGCCGCCTCTGACAGCAAAGAAATGGAATTAATTTTTAGTTCATTTTCGGAGGCTTTCCACGGCCTGGGCTGATAGATGCCCCTGAAGGCCAAAAACATGTCTTTTTTGAGGTACTTTCCGAAATCTACGTATTCACGGCTCCAAAACGGAAGTTCAACGGCAGCCGTATAGTCTTCGATCATTACAAAGGCGTAGGGATCACCGTTTTGTTTGCGTTTTTCGCGTACGTCGGTCACTATGCCGGCAAACTGTATTTCTTTGTTGAGTTCCAGTTTGCCCAGTTTGAAGTCTTCCAGGCCGGTGTTGCAGACGTATTTCATATAGACCGAATATTCATCCAGTGGATGGGACGAAAGATACATCCCGACGTATTCTTTTTCGCGATTAAGACGTTCCAGTTCCGACCAGCTTTGTGCCCTGGGAACATCCGGGCGGCTAATGGCCACCTCCATCCCGCCTCCAAACAACGTGTTTTGATTGCCGGCCTTATCCAGCTGTATTCTGCTGCCGTAGCGCATCAACACGTCCAGAAAAACTTCGCCTTTGCCGTTTTCGGCAAAAAATTGCTCTCTCTGTATTTCTCCCAGGCTGTCGAAAGCTCCGGCCAAAGCCAACACTTCTATATTTTTACGGGTACAGGCATTCAGGTTCACCCGTTCAACCAAATCGAAGACAGAATAGTAGGGTTTGCTGGCACGTTCTTCGACTATGGCTTTGACGGCGCTCTCTCCCATACCTTTTATGGCTCCCAGGCCAAAGCGGATGTTGCCTTCTTTATTTACGGTAAACTTATAGTTGGACTCGTTTAGGTCAGGCCCCAAAACCTGAATGCCCATAGAGCGGCATTCGTCCATAAATTTGGTAACATCGCTGATGTTGTTTACGCTGCGGCTCAGCACGGCAGCCATATATTCCGAAGGATAATTGGCTTTGAGCCAGGCAGTCTGGTAAGCCACCAGGGAATAACAGGTGGCATGTGATTTATTAAAGGCGTAGGAAGCAAACTTTTCCCAGTCGGCCCAGATCTTATTGAGCACGCTTTCGTCGTAACCGTTTTTCCTGCCTCCCTCAATAAACTTAGGTTTAAGTTTGTCCAGTTTTTCCCGGATCTTTTTACCCATGGCTTTGCGCAGCTCATCGGATTCTCCCCGGCTGAAGCCGGCCAGCAGCCTGGATAGTAACATCACCTGTTCCTGATAGACGGTGATACCGTAGGTGTCTTTCAGGTAACGTTCCATCACCGGGATATCGTACTCTATGGCTTCTTTGCCGTGTTTACGGGCAATAAACTGGGGAATATAATCCATGGGGCCCGGCCTGTAAAGGGCGTTCATGGCGATAAGATCCTCAAACTTGGAGGGCTGCAGGTCGCGCAGGTATTTTTGCATACCCGCCGATTCAAACTGAAAAGTGCCCACGGTTTTGCCTGCGCTGTAGAGGGCATAGGTTTTTTCGTCCTCGAGCGAAACGCTGTCAATATCTACCGTAATGCCTCTGGACAAGCGGATGTTTTCTACGGCATCCTTAATAATGGATAAGGTTTTTAAACCTAAAAAGTCCATTTTTATCAATCCGGTATCTTCAATGACAGAACCGTCGAACTGAGTCACCAGCAATTTTTCGCCGGTTTCCTTGTCTTCGGCTGTGCTGACAGGCACCCAGTCGGAAATGTCGTCACGGCCTATAATCACCCCGCAGGCGTGAACGCCGGTATTGCGGACAGTGCCTTCGAGCTGCTGGGCATATTTCATGGTGTCGCGCAACACAGGATCGTCCGATTCGGCGGCCTGCTTCAGTTCCGGCACATAGGCAATGGCATTTTTCAGATTGACCTTGAGGCGTTTCTGGGAATCAGCCGGATCGGTAATTTTATCGGGAACCAGCTTGGATAAACGATCCGATTCCGACAGCGGCAATTTTTGCACCCTGGCCACGTCCTTGATGGCCGATTTGGACGCCATAGTGCCGTAGGTGATAATGTGAGCCACCTTTTCTTTGCCGTAACGATCTTCGACCCAGTGTAAAACGGCGTTTCTTCCGTCATCGTCAAAATCGATGTCGATATCCGGCAGGGAAACCCGTTCGGGATTGAGAAAACGCTCAAACAGCAAATCGTATTTGATGGGATCCACCCTGGTAATGCCCAAACAATAGGCCACAGCCGAACCGGCGGCAGAACCCCGGCCCGGCCCTACGGAAACACCCATATTCCGGGCAGCTGTGGTAAAATCCTGCACGATGAGAAAATAGCCCGGATAACCCATCTTCTTTATTACTTCCAACTCAAATTCGATACGTTCACGGACTTCTTCGTTCATGTCCGGGTAGACCTTTTCGGCCCCTTTATACGTGAGAAAACGCAGGTATTCGTTATCGTCGCTGAAGCCCTCAGGTTTGGGGAAGTCAGGCATTATTGGCTCGTGGTTAATGTCGTAATATTCTACCTTCCCGGCTATTTCCAGCGTGTTTTCCAGCACCTGGGGCAGATCCTGAAAAACAAGCTGCATTTCTTCGACGGTTTTGAACCATTCCTGTTTGGTATAGGCCATTCTGCTGTAATCGTCCACATCGTTGCCCGTATTGAGGCAAATAAGCCGGTGATGTGCTTCGGCATGATCTTCGTCAACAAAATGCACATCGTTGGTGGCAATGAGTTTTACCTGGTGTTTTTGAGCCAGTTCAATCAAATGCTTGTTTACCAGCTGTTGCTTGGGATAAGTATCCTGAGCTGCATTGGCCACAGTGGGTTTATGGCGCTGCAATTCAAGATAAAAATCATCGCCGAATACTTTTTTAAACCAGCGTACCGATTGATCGGCCTGTTCCAGGTTACCGTTGAGTAAATGGCTGGGAATCTCACCTCCCAGGCAGGCCGAACAGGCCATCAAACCTTCGCGGTAGGTTTCCAGGTCTTTATGATCGGTTCTGGCACAATAATAATAGCCATCGGTCCAGGCGCGTGAAACTATTTTTATGAGGTTTTTATAGCCTTTGAAATTCTTGGCCAGCAGAATCAAATGCCAGCCCCGGGCGTCTTCTTTGACCTCTTTACGATGCCGTTCTTTTCCATTGCGGGCAACATAAACTTCACAACCAATAATGGGTTTTATGGGGGTTTGAGACTGGGCATTCTTTGCTTTAACATAATTATGAAACTCTTTCACTCCAAACATACTGCCGTGATCCGTCAGGGCTATGGCCGGCATTTTGTCTGCAACGGCTTTGTCAACCAAGTCTTGTATAGAAGCCTGTCCATCGAGGATGGAATACTGGGAATGCACGTGTAAATGTACGAAAGAACTCATAATTAGATATTTATAAAATACAAACTTCCAGCCTTAAAGATAAAGCTGATTTGTCATATTCGGGTCAAGTCTGTATTAAAGTTCGTCCAAGTCTATGTTAAAAAAAAACCTGCGAAAAATATCGCAGGTCTTTTTCGTTTTAATAAATCAGCTAAAGCCTAAAAAAGAATGGTGTATCCCAGTGATACAAAAGGCGTATAGGCTGCACGCCAACCGGTGTAATTCAGTTCCAGCCCCGCGGCCATAGTGTCGTTAAAGAAGAAACGGCCTCCCAGCAATCCGCCATAGGCAAAGCCATTGCCTCTGTTTTTGTTGTGTCCGAAGCCCAGTTGAACACCGGCATGCAACTCAATGACGTCGTTAAGAAAAATACCGTAAGTTGCCTTTGGCATAATACTGTAATTAAAGCCGGTAGAGGAGAATGCAAGCGCATGTACCCCCAGTCCTACGGCAAAATGGCCTTCCCACCAGGAGTCAGCAACCACATATTCAGCCCCCAGGCTGCCACCTAATCCGGGTTGAAAACCAAGAGCAACAGTACCGGCGATGGTTCCCTTTTCCAGAGGTGCACCCAGGGCATTGGCATTGAAATTCACAAACATGGCCAGCAATGTGGCCAGTAAAACAGATGTAAGCGTTCTTTTCATGATAATAACTTTTAATAAATGAGACATAACGAATCAAAGGTTTTCGATCTGATTAGTAATTGTATCGCTTTGTTTTACAGCTTCTTATCATTCATCTTTACTATTTTTTATCAGGCAGGATTGAATTCTCTCTTCAAATTCCGAAAAACAAAAATACACAAAATTTTGTAACATTGATTCTGTTTTTAAATTTTTTTTCAGAAAATTCCTTGAAAAGCTCCATCAACAGAAGCCTTTCTATAATTAAAATATTATTGTATTTTTGCGGTCTAAGGCTTACTGATGAAAATTCCTTTCAGGATATACATTCATAAAGAGGGTTGGAAACTCTTGTTTTCTGTTGCTCTTACATTGGTTTTGCTCAACCTTTTGCTTTTTTTCCTGGCAGGTGGAATTTTTTTCAGTGTCAGCCTGGTGATTTCATCTGTTTTATTTCTTTTTTTTACTAATTTTTTCAGAAGCCCCCGACGCTTTTATCAACAAGCTCATCCGGGTGATATTGTGTCGCCGGCCGATGGAAAGGTTGTTGTCATTGAGCCTGTTTACGAGGAGTTGCTCTTGAAAGAAAAACGCCTGCAGGTGTCCATTTTTATGTCCGTTACCGACGTACACGCCAACTGGTATCCTTTGGCCGGTAAAGTGATTCATTACAGCCATCGCAAAGGAAATTACCACGCGGCCTGGTTGCCCAAATCCAGCAGCGAAAACGAACATTCCAGTGTTATTATCCGGGCCTCCTACAATCAGCAAACTGTTCTGATCCGCCAAATTGCCGGAGCACTGGCAAGACGCATTGTCACCTACGCCCATACGGGCAAACGCTGTAAGTTGAATGAACATTTGGGATTTATAAAATTCGGATCCAGAGTCGATTTGTTTTTCCCTCTCGACTCCGTTGACATGCTTGTTGAACCCGGGGCACATGTTAAGGGTAACAAAACAGTTATTGCCCGCTTTAAAGCCAAAGAACGAAATGAAACTGTTTAAGTATTTTCCCAACGGCATAACTTTATTAAACGCCCTGGCAGGCAGCTTATCGATTGTCTTCGCATTCGAAAAAACCTACCTGACAGCGGCGGCTCTCATAGCACTGGCTGCCGCTTTTGATTTTTTGGACGGTTTTGCTGCCCGTTTGTTCAAGGCCTATTCCCCGCTGGGCAAAGAACTCGATTCCCTGGCCGACATCATCAGTTTCGGACTGGCTCCGGCTATGATAGTGTTCAACTATTACCGCGATCTGGCTCCGGGCTTATTAAACGAAAACACGATGAATATACTGGCTTACTCGGCTTTTATCATTCCCCTGTTTTCGGCCCTGAGGCTGGCTAAATTTAATATAGACGAAAGGCAAAGTCATGGTTTTATAGGCCTCCCTACCCCGGCCAATGCCCTTTTCTGGGCTTTTGGTGTTGCCGCCATACAGGAATATAAGCTGTCGGCAAGCTCTTTTGCCGTTCCTGTACTTATCTTGCTTTTTTCCTGGTTGTTGGTATCGCCTATACCAATGTTTTCGCTGAAGTTTTCGCGCTTCACACTCAAGGGCAATCGTCTGAGGTTTTTCTTTCTGGCCGTCTGCTTCCTGCTTGTGTTGCTTATTGGCTGGCAGGCCATTGCCTTGTGTATCCTTTGGTATATTCTGCTTTCTCTTTTTACAAAAGCTGATAAGCATTTGCAATAGACAAATAAAAAGTGTTATTTAGCGTTTGAAATCCAAAACCTTGTCTGCCTTCGCTCATGAAAACAACTAAGGGTCCCTCCAAAAAAGGAAAGAAAAAAAACGGCCGGAAAAAAATCCTGCCCAAATCGACTCCCAGACCTAGAAACAAACGGGTTGTATTTGCGCTTAACGAAGCTGAACACAATGCCCTGCTTTCGTATTGCAAAAAATACAACATAAGCAATCGTTCTCATTTAATTCGAAGCACTTTGATGACAAGCATCCTGAAAAGATTCAACGAAGATTACCCCACCTTGTTTCACGAAGAAGAAATGCATTAAATGAACTCTCACGAAAAATTTATGCGCCTGGCCTTAAACGAAGCCCGACTGGCCCTGGAGCAAAACGAAATTCCGGTGGGAGCCGTTGTGGTATGCAAAGACAGAGTAATAGCCCGGGGGCATAACCTGACCGAAACCCTGAACGATGTAACGGCGCACGCCGAAATGCAAGCCCTTACGGCTGCAGCTTCCACCCTGGGAGGTAAATATTTGCAGGATTGCAGCCTCTATGTCACACTGGAGCCCTGCCTGATGTGTGCCGGAGCCATAGCCTGGTCTCAGTTGGGAGAACTGATATACGGTTGTGAGGACGAAAAAAAAGGCTACCGGCTGCAAGCTCCCGGAGCTTTGCATCCCAAAACCAGAGTGGTATCCGGAATTTTGGCGGAAGAATGTGCCTGCCTGCTTACAGATTTTTTCAAAAATAAACGCTAAAAATATGGCCTTACACAACGAATTGGGAAAGTCGGGCGAAACTGCCGCTCAGGATTTTCTTCGGCAAAAAGGCTACCAGTTGTTGGATTGCAACTGGCATTCCGGACATAAAGAACTGGACATAGTTGCCCTTTTTGAGAATAACCTGATTGTAGCCGAAGTGAAAACACGCAGCGGCAGCGAGTACGAAGAGCCCTGGCAGGCCGTTGACCATAAAAAAATACGTCGGATCGTACAGGCTGCCCACCATTACATAAAGCTTCACCAGATCGACCTACCGGTGCGTTTTGATATAATATCCCTGCTCAGGCAGGGAAAACAATGGGAAATAGAGCACATCAAAGACGCGTTCAGGGCTCCCATGCAAGCTTACTAATTTTCTAAACCCGGCAAATACGTTGAAAACATTTACTGTAAGCGACCTTCACTATGTTTCCGAACCAGGCTCTACTAACTCTCTGTTGAGGGAAATATGGAAGAAAGAGCCTTTGCTGAGCGAAGCTTATGCGCTGGCCAGCTTTAATCAGACAGCCGGCCGGGGACAACAAAACAATGTCTGGGCATCGGAGGCAGACAAAAACATCGCGTACAGCGTTTTTCTTCGTCCGGGACACCTCAGCCCGGCCTTTTCCTTTGTGTTGTCTCAGGCGGTTTCGCTGGCCCTGCTGGAGACGCTGAGCGGGGAAACCGGCTTGCAGGCCGAAATTAAATGGCCCAACGATATTTATGTGGAGAACAAAAAAATTGCCGGCATTTTGATTGAAAACGAACTGCGGGGAAAATCCATCCTGGGCAGCATTGTCGGCATAGGTATAAATGTAAACCAGGAGCAGTTTAGCCCAAACCTGCCCAATCCTGTTTCTGCCTTTCAGTTGTGCGGGCGGACTTTCGACTTAACTGATTTAACACTTGCGCTGCACAAGCGGCTGGGTGAAGCCTATGCCAGGACCTTCACGGAAGAAGGAAAAGCGGAAATTGCAGCGGATTATCACCGGCATCTCTACCGCAGAGAATATTTTCACAGCTATAGAGAGGGCAAGCGCTTGTTCAAAGCCAGGGTACTGCGGGTGATGCCGGGCGGGCAACTGGAACTCGAAAGCGACGAAGGCTGGATCAGAGCTTTTGCATTTAAAGAAATAGAGTATTTGATTTAGCGCAAAAAAAATGTATTTTTGCGCGTTTAGGACAAGATCAGCATGAAATACAAAAGAGTATTATTGAAACTCAGTGGGGAGTCACTCATGGGCAAGAGCAACTATGGGATAGATCCCGTGCGCCTCAACGACTACGCCGAACAGATCAAAGAGCTGCAGGCTATGGGCATACAGGCGGGCATAGTGATAGGCGGCGGAAACATTTTCAGGGGTTTGAGCGGTTCTTTGAGTGGATTTGACCGTGTCAAAGGCGATCAGATGGGCATGTTGGCCACCGTCATCAATGGTCTGGCCCTGAGTTCAGCTTTGAATAAACTGGGAGTATCCAACCACGTACTTACCGCCGTCAATATGGAGCCGATAGCAGAACACTACAACACCGACAAGGCCATTGGTTTTCTCGAAAAAGGCAGTATTGTCATTTTTTCAGGCGGCACGGGTTGTCCTTTTTTTACAACCGACACCGCTTCGTCGCTGCGGGCTGTCGAAATCAAAGCTGATCTGATGCTCAAAGGCACCCGGGTAGACGGAGTATATACGGCCGATCCCGAAAAAGATTCCCGGGCTGTTAAATACGACGAAATAAGCTTTGATGAGATGTACAACAAGAACCTTAAAATAATGGACCTGACAGCTACTACTCTTTGCCGGGAAAACAATTTACCTGTCGTTGTCTTTAACATGGACAAAAAAGGGAATCTGGTAAAAGTCCTCAAAGGGGAAAATATCGGTACTCTGGTTCATAATTAATTTCAGCAAACACTTTAAGACCTACAGCTATGAACGAAGAATTGGAACTTTACCTGAGTATGGCCAGCGAGAGTATGGCTCAAACCATCGACTTTCTGGAAAAAACCCTTTCGCGGATTCGTGCCGGCAAGGCCAGTGTTCGTATTCTGGATAACATCCGCGTCGATTATTACGGCATGCAGATGAGTCTGGACAAAGTGTCCAACCTGAGTACTCCCGACCCCAAGACCATCGCCATACAGCCCTGGGAAAAAAACATGATCAAGGAAATCGAAAAAGCCATTATGGCTTCCGATGTAGGTATCACCCCGGTTAACAACGGTGAAGTCATCCGGTTGGCTGTGCCTCCGCTCACCGAAGAAAGGCGCCGTCAGCTCACTAAACAGGTGAAACACGAAGGCGAAGAAGCCAAAATCAGTATTCGCAACACCCGCCGCGACACGATAGACGCCATCAAGAAATTGGTCAAAGAGGGCTTGTCCGAAGACATAGGCAAGGATGCCGAAACCGAAATCCAGAAAACGCACGACAAATTCATCAAATCCATCGATGAAATGGTAGCCCTCAAAGAAAAAGAAATCATGACTGTTTAACTCGCCGATGGAAGGATTGGTCATCAAAAACGCCGGCAATATCTTTTTGGTTAAAACTCCCGCCGGAAATCTGCACGAATGCATGGTGAAAGGGAATTTTAGAATCAAAGGCCTGCGTAGCACCAATCCCGTAGCCATTGGTGATCGCGTGCTGATTGAAAAAACTTCCGACCATCAGACATATTTTATTACCGAGGTCGTGGAGCGCAGCAATTGCATAGTGCGCAAACCGACCAACCTTTCTAAACAATTGCATGTTCTGGCGGCCAATATTGACCTGGCCGTGTTGATGGTCACCATAAACCACCCGCAGACTCATACCATTTTTATAGACCGCTTTCTGGCTACGGCCGAAGCCTACCGCATTCCCTGCTGCCTTTTGTTTAACAAAACAGATCTTTACGGAGTTGAAGATAATGAATACCTTGAAGCGCTGATAAGGCTTTACGGATCCATTCCCTACCCCTGCCTGAAAGTGTCTGCTCTCAAGGGCGAAGGCCTGGAGGAAGTGCGCTCCCTGATAAGGGGTAAAATCTGCCTTCTGGCCGGCAACTCCGGCGTAGGCAAATCTTCTTTGGTCAACAGGCTTAACCCGGCCATTCAGACCAAAGTTGGCCTGATATCGGATTACCACAACAAAGGGAAACATACCACCTCCTATTCCGAAATGTTCGAAATCGAAGATAAGACTTATATCATCGACACACCGGGAATTAAAGGATTTAATACGGTAGATATGCAGGTCGCCGAAGTGGGCCATTTCTTTCCCGAAATCTTTCGCACATCGGCCCGTTGTTACTACAACAACTGCACTCACCGGCACGAACCGGGTTGCGCCGTATTGAAAGCGATTGAAGAGCAGCGTATCAGCCAATCGCGATATCAAAGTTACCTGAGCATCATCGAAGATGCCGGAGAAGGAAAATACAGGGAATAATCCTCAGCAAGTCAAACAAATCGGCTTGATTCGCTTAAAGAAATCATTGCCTTTGTCGTCAACCAGAATAAAAGCGGGAAAATTCTCCACTTCGATTTTCCAGATGGCCTCCATGCCCAATTCGGGGTATTCCAGGCATTCCACCGATTTGATGTTTTGTTCCGCCAGTATGGCTGCAGGGCCTCCGATACTGCCCAGATAAAAACCGCCGTACTTACGACAGGCCTCGGTAACCTGCTGACTGCGATTGCCTTTGGCTATCATGATCATGCTGCCGCCGTTTTGCTGGAATAAATCCACATAAGAATCCATACGTCCGGCTGTTGTGGGTCCGAAAGAACCCGAAGGCAGACCCTGGGGTTGTTTAGCCGGGCCGGCATAATAAATGGGGTGATCTTTGATGTACTGGGGCAAACCTTGTCCTGCATCCAGGCGTTCTTTTAGTTTGGCGTGGGCAATGTCTCTGCCGACGATGATGGTTCCACTCAACGATAAACGGGTAGCCACCGGATATTGGCTCAAATCGGACAAAATTTCTTTCATCGGACGGTTTAAGTCTATCTTAACAGCCTCACCTTCGCCCGACCGGCGTAAAGCCTCGGGTATGTATTTGCCGGGATTTTCCTCGAGTTTTTCGAGCCAAATACCCTCTTTGTTGATCCTGGCCTTGATGTTGCGGTCGGCCGAACAAGAGACAGCCAGCCCTACGGGACAAGATGCACCGTGACGGGGCAGGCGGATAATACGAAGGTCGTGGGCAAAATATTTTCCGCCAAACTGGGCTCCTATACCCAGTTCTCTGGCTGCTTTGAGCATTTTTTCTTCCAATTGTACATCACGGAATGCTTGTCCGTAATCGTTGCCCTCCAGGGGCAGGGAATCATAATAATGCGTAGAGGCCAGTTTGACGGTTTTGAGTGTCATGTCGGCCGAAGTGCCTCCAATGACGAAGGCAATGTGATAGGGCGGGCAGGCGGCGGTTCCCAGGCTGCGCATCTTGTCGATCAAAAAGGCTTCGAGGGTTTTGGGATTCAACAAGGCTTTGGTTTCCTGAAACAAATAGGTCTTGTTTTGCGAACCTCCGCCTTTGGCGATAAACAAAAAGTTGTATTCATTGCCATCGACTGACTGAATGTCTATTTGAGCCGGCAAATTGCATCCTGAATTCTTTTCGCGGTACATGTCCAGGGCTATGGTTTGTGAATAGCGCAGGTTTTCGCGGGTATAAGTATCGTAAACTCCGTGCGAAAGTGCCTCTTCGTCTCCTCCGCCCGTCCAGACTTCCTGGCCTTTTTTGGCTACCACCGTAGCAGTACCGGTATCCTGACAAAAGGGCAATACACCTTTGGCCGAAACTTCAGCATTTCTCAACATGGTGAGGGCCACGTATTTATCGTTTTCGCTGGCCTGAGGATCGTCCAATATGGCTGCCACCTGGGCCTGATGAGCCGGCCTGAGCAAAAAGGAACAATCACGCATGGCAGTTCTTGCCAACAGTCTCAACGCTTCGGGTTGAACTTTCAGGATTTCTCTGCCTTCGAACTGAGTTGTCGAAACATAGTCCTTGCTTAATAAATAATAGTCGGTGTGGTCTTTTCCCAGGGGGAAGGGTTTTTGATACTTAAACTCTGGTACTGACATATGAAAAGTAAAACGGTATGTATGGTAAACGATTAATGCAGATTATTCTGTACGATATTCTCCTGAATAAATTGCTTGGCCATATCGGCTTTGACAGGTATTTCGCCAATAAATTTACGTAATTTCTCAACAAATGAATTGGGAACTTCACCTTCTTCGGGAGCAAAAGAACGTTTCATGGACAATTCGAGCTCAGCATCGAGCAGGGCCTGATTGTAAAGCGTAAGTGAAGCTTCCTGCCATTCGTCAAGTACAGTAAGCAAGGTGGCGGGTTTAATGTCGCGCAGGGCGATGTTTCTCAATTCTGCTATCAGGGGAAAAGCATAAGCCCATTCTCTTTCCTGGTAAGTTTGATACAATTCTTCCCAACGGTCTTCGAGTTGATCTACACAGGTGATTTTGCCTCTCTCAATACAACCGATCAGGTACTCTATGGCTGCTTCGGGAACGACCAAACCCGAAATATCCACCCATTTTTCCTGATTATACGGAATCTCCTTATCGAATACACGGGTTTTGGAAAAGTCTTTCCAGATTATCTTGTTGTCATCCATGTCTTTTGTCTGTCTGAAAGCTTCTATTTGCCTGAAAATAACATCTCCAAGGTAAATTTGTATGGCCACTTTGTACAAGGCAGAACCTTTTTCGAGCGAGGAACGGCGGATACGCATACCCCTGTAACGGTATTCCAGAATGGGATCGTCGGGAGCGGCATGCCTGAGTTCACTAACCACGCCCTGCATGGCGGCGTCTTCGGGATTATAACCCAGTGAAGCGTGCAGGCGCAGGTCGTTACCGATTTTAATGGCTTTGCGGATTTCCTCTATGGTGTTGGGATTGAGAAAATGGAAAATGATCTTGTCTTGTTTTTTGGACGATTTACGGGCATCGCGGTCGGGCCATTTGTTCACGTCGCGCATCAATCCGATGCTGGGCAGGGAGGCAGCCGGAACCAGGTAACTCATACCTCTGTTTTCGACCAGGTAAGAAAAGGGAAAAGCCGTAGTATCGGGGTTGTTGATATGACGGCCTTTGACCAGTGAGAAAGTGCCGATTTTAGCCGGCCACAACAAATAGGAATCACTGCCTGTTTTGGTGCCTCTTTCCAGTACGCCGCTGTGCATGGGGCCCAGTTTGTAGAGGTGGTTGCTTTGGTTGGAACCTGAGCCGAAGTTGCAAAAAGAAAACAAGCCGCCTATCATCAGGGTAGATTTGTGCATCGAAGTGCTGAAAGGGCCTGCAAAACTGGCGCATGCTTCTCCGTTTTCCATACGGCAATTGGCAAAGAAAAAGGAATCATGGCCGGTGAAACCGTGTCCCAGAATGGAGGCTTCACCCACAAAACAACGAACTAAATGCACCCCATCCTTAATTTCCGAACCCGGCGAGAGAATGAAGCTTTGGGCATTTACTTCGGCCCCAACCTGTATCGGAGCTTCTTCTGTGCTGTTAATGCTGCCGTTGTATAAAAAAGAAGAACCCCTGACTTTGGTAAAAGGCCCCATGTTGACGTTCAGTATCATACCGGCATTGATCAGGTAGGATGAACGCCCTACTCTGCCCATGGCAGAACGTTCCTGCAAGGCTTTCTGCTCGACCAGCTTTTTGAGTTGTGCCTGCAGATCGCTGCGTCCGGGATACATGGCCATCAGGTAAGCAGTGTGAGCTGAAATGCCGTTGTACATCCGCGACATACGGCCGCCGGTTTCGTCCAACACTTCGATTTCTACACCGTTGCCAAAAGAATTTTCGGCATCACAAATCATAAAAGTAAGCTGTTCGATGCAGCAGTCGTCTTCGATGATGTAATTGGCAATGTATTCTCCGATGTTTTCGATGAGCACATTATTGCCAACCTCGCAATTGTGCAGGTGAGCCCGGCGAATACCGGATTTCTTTTTTACATTGCCGGGCAGGTTATGACAAGCTTCGAATTTTCCCAGCTTAATATCGCCCGAGAAATGTACGCTGCGTATGGCTTCGGCCGAAAAATCCTCGTGTACCAGAATTTTGTCCCAATCATCTGCCGTACAGGCCTGAAAATTGAGTTGTTCAATTTCGGATGGATTTAGTTTGCGATAAGGTGGTATCATAACAGATAAGTATTAAAGTGGACTGTCTTTTTCAGGAATATCGTAATGGGGATACAAAAAATCGTTGTAGGGAAAACGGGTAACGTGAATTTCTTTTACTTTATCGTAGAGCAGTTGTTTCAGACGATCAATATTCGTACGTTGCGCTGCGGAAATAAAGAGGCAGTTGTCCTGCATTTTGGACATCCAGGAGGCTTGCAAAGACTGTAAGGGCCTGTTCTCGGGCAATTCCGGACTTAAATCGCTCTCTTCCTTAGGAACAAATGGATAGGCATCGATTTTGTTGAAAATCAAAATGACAGGTTTGTTGTGCGCGCCCAATTCTGTCAGTGTGTTTTCTACTACCTGAATCTGTTCTTCGAAGCCGGGATGGGAAATATCCACCACATGAATCAGTAAATCCGCTTCGCGGACTTCGTCCAGGGTCGATTTAAAAGATTCTACCAGATCGTGCGGCAGTTTTCGGATAAAACCCACGGTATCACTCAACAAAAAAGGAAGATTCTCGATAATAACCTTACGCACTGTGGTATCGAGAGTGGCAAATAATTTATTTTCGACCAGCAATTCGGTTTTGCTCAATAAATTCATCAGAGTTGATTTACCAACGTTGGTATAACCAACCAAAGCTACACGAACCATTTTACCCCGGTTGCTGCGTTGTACTACTTTTTGTTTATCGATTTGCTTTAGTTCTTTTTTTAGTTGTGCAATTTTATTAAGGACTATTCTTCGGTCTGTCTCGATTTGTGTTTCACCGGGACCGCGCAGTTTCACCCCACCTCCGCCATGTTGACGTTCCAGGTGAGTCCATAAGCGGGTGAGACGAGGTAAAAAATACTGATATTGAGCTAATTCAACCTGCGTCTTGGCATAAGCAGTCTGGGCACGTTCGGCAAAAATAGTTAAAATCAGGCTGGTCCTGTCCAGAATTTTCACTTTCAATACCTGATCCAGATTTTTAAGTTGTTTGGCACTAAGGTCATCGTCAAAGATAACCATGCTGATCCCGTTGTTTTCGATGTATTCTTTAACCTCCAGTAATTTTCCCGATCCTATCAGGGTTTTGGGATTAGCCTGGTCCAGCCGCTGCAGAAATCTCTTAACAGGCATTGCACCGGCCGTTTGGGCCAGAAAAGCTAATTCATCCAAATATTCAGCAGCTTTCTGCTCGTTTTGTTCAGGGGTAACCAAACCCACTAAAACGCTTCTTTCGGATAAAGTATCAAGAGGAGAATTCGACTGCATTTATCAATTTTTGATGCACAAAGATAGCGTAAGCGAGTGCAAAAACAAAAATTTATTTTTGTTTTTGCCGAGCGTAGCTATCTTCCTGGACGGAGTCCAAAAAGATAGCGTTAAGCGAAACGGCGTAGCTATCTTCCTGGACGGAGTCCAAAAAGATAGCGTTAAGCGAAACGGCGT
>CAZNQD010000009.1:0-54216 GCA_964575345.1 uncultured Bacteroidales bacterium | reverse complement strand
GATGCTCTGGTAACCGACAAATACATACTCAAAGGCGATCCTCAGGGAGAAGAATGGGCTCCGATATTTGTAACTCATGGTTTCCGTTACGTGGAACTGAGCAATTATCCGGGAGAACCCAAAGCCGAAGATTTTATCGGAGAATTTGTGAGTGACGAGATGGAAGACCTGGGTCATTTTGAGTCATCGTCCGAGGTGCTCAACGGCATCGTTCGCAATGCTTACTGGGGCATCAAGGGCAATTACAAAGGTATGCCCCTTGACTGTCCGCAACGCAATGAACGTATGCCCTGGCTGGGCGACCGTACCATAGGCGCTTACGGAGAAAGCTTCCTGTTTGAAAACGATAAACTCTATGCTAAATGGATAGACGACATTCGCGAGGCTCAACGCTGGGACGGCAGTATTCCCGATGTGGCTCCGGCCTACTGGAATTATTATTCGGACGATGTCACCTGGCCGGCCACTTTCTTTTTTGTTTCCGAAATGCTTTATCGTCAATTTGGAGATCTGAGGCCCATAGAAAAGAATTACGACTCTATGAAGTTGTGGATGGAACACATGCGTAAGCATTATTCCAAAGACGGGTTGTTGGTAGCAGACAAATACGGAGATTGGTGCATGCCTCCCGAAGCCCCCGAAATCATACATTCCAAAGACCCTTCGCGCATTACCGACGGAGCTTTGATATCAACTGCCTATTTTTATAAGCTTTATTATTTAATGTCCGATTTTGCAGTCTTGCTTGATAAACCTAAAGACGCAACCGTCTACCTGGCCATGGCTCAAGATATGAAAACAGCTTTTAACCGGCATTTCTACAACAGCGAAAAACAGTACTACAGCAACAATACTGTCACAGCCAATCTTTTACCTCTGGCCTTTGATCTGGTTCCTGCCGAGGCCCGGCAGGGTGTGGAAGAAAATGTTCAGAAAACACTGTTGGAAACCTACGGTGGCACCATGGCTACGGGTGTCATTGGCGGTTCATGGCTGATGCGTGAACTTACAGCCATGGGCAGGGGAGACATTGCCTTTTTGCTGGCCAGTACCACCAAACAACCCAGTTGGGGTTATATGCTGACCAAAGGCGCCACTACCATTTGGGAATTATGGAATGGCGACACGGCTGCTCCCAGCATGAATTCCGGTAATCATGTTATGTTGCTTGGCGACTTGCTGATTTGGTGTTTTGAAAATCTGGGCGGTATCAGCAGCGATACTGAACAGGTGGGCTACAAGCGAATAGTAATGAAACCCGACTTTGGAATTGCCGATTTAAACTTTATTAATGCCTCCTACAAAACACCTTATGGAATGGTAGTTTCGAACTGGAAAAAATCGGAGGGACGTTTAGAGTGGAGCATACAAATACCGGCCAATTCCTCTGCTCTGGTTTATTTACCTGTTCTTACCAAAAAGAATATTAAGGAAGGCGGTCAGCCTTTAGGTTCATCCCGGACGATTCGTTACCGCGGAACGGAAAACAATTGCACACTAATTGAATTGGGCTCCGGAGAATATAATTTTGAAGTACAATTACAATGAACAGAAGCATGAAAAAGACGATTATTCTGTATGCTCTGCTGGCATGCACCAGCCTGTACGCTCAGGACAAAGGACTGGTCAACACCATCAACAGCCCCTTTGCCAAACTCTGGAGTACCGATGTGTCGGCTGTCAGCTGGACCGATGGATTCTGGGGTGAACGCTTTGAGGTGTGCCGCGATACCATGGTAATAAATATGTGGCATGTAATGAGCGATCCCGAAGTGTCGCATGCTTTCAGGAATCTGGAAATTGCTGCCGGCGAAGCCGAAGGCCGGCACTCAGGCCCTCCGTTTAACGACGGGGATTTCTTCAAATGGTTCGAAAGTGCCGCTGCTGTGTATGCCGTAACCAAAGATCCAAAACTGGATGCTTTGATGGACAGAATTATTGCCACCATAGCCAAAGCCCAGCGCGAAGATGGCTACATGCATACCCAGGTGATTATTCCCGAACGTAAAAGACAAAAAGAACAAGCCTCACAACAAGCCGGACCGGTGGGAACTGCAGTTGGAACTGCTAAGGGTGGAGCTTTCAACAACAGGTTGAATTTTGAAACCTACAATCACGGCCACCTGATGACTGCAGCCTGTGTGCATTACCGGGCTACAGGCAAACGTAATATGCTGGATCTGGCTATTAAAGCCGCCGATTTCCTGGTTCATTTTTACGAAACAGCCACGGCAGAACTGGCTCGCAACGCCATTTGCCCCTCGCATTATATGGGTATAGTAGAAATGTACCGCGCCACCGGCAATCCCAAATACCTGGAATTGTCCAAAAATCTGATTGATATCAGGGGTATGGTCGAAAACGGAACCGACGATAATCAGGACAGAGTGCCTTTCCGTCAGCAAAAAGTGGCCATGGGACATGCCGTCAGGGCTAACTATTTGTATGCCGGAGTAGCGGATGTGTACGCCGAAACCGGCGAGGCATTGCTCTTGGAAAACCTGGAGTCAATCTGGTCAGACATCGTTCATCGTAAAATGTACATTACCGGCGGCTGTGGAGCCTTGTACGACGGTACTTCACCCGATGGGACCAATTATACGCCAGACTCCATACAAAAAGTACATCAGGCCTATGGCAGGGCTTATCAATTACCCAACTCTACAGCCCATAACGAAACCTGTGCCAATATTGGAAATATGCTTTTCAACTGGAGAATGCTTCAGCTCAGTGGTGATGCCAAATATGCCGATGTTCTGGAACGCACATTGTACAATTCTGTACTTTCCGGTATCAGTCTGGGCGGAACCAAGTATTTTTATACCAATCCGCTGCGTTTGTCAAAAGATTTTCCTTATGTGTTGCGCTGGCCCAAAGAACGTACAGAATACATCAGCTGTTTTTGTTGCCCGCCCAATACGGTGCGTACTATTTGTGAGGCTCAGAATTATGCCTACAGTCTTTCGGAAGAAGGTGTCTGGTTGAATCTTTACGGTTCCAGCAATTTAGCCACTAAATTGGCGGATGGATCTGCTATTGAACTGGCTCAACATTCAGATTACCCATGGAAGGGCAAAGTGAATCTGGAGTTTAGCAAACTTCCCCGTAAGGCTGAATTCAGCTTGTTTTTTAGAATTCCCGAATGGTGTGATCAATACGAACTCAGCATTAACGGCAGTCCGGTTGATTTGCAGATAGAAAAAGGCTATGCACGAGTTCAACGGAACTGGAAAAAATCCGATAAAATTGAATTCAATATGGAAATGCAGGCAAAACTGATCGAATCCAATCCCTTGCTCGAAGAAACCCGCAATCAGGTTGCCGTAACATGGGGACCCCTGGTATATTGTCTGGAGTCTGCCGACCTGGGAAACTATAAAATCGATAACATCAGCATTCCCTCGGACATCAGCCTTCAACCCGAAATGATGGAAATAGACGGCAGCCGCCTGATGAGCCTGAAGGGACAAGCCTGGTATGTGGAACAGCAAAATTGGGAAAATGTACTTTACCGGGAAGTGTCGCCGGCCAAAAAGAAAGTACCGGTACGTTTAATTCCTTATTATGCTTTCGGAAACAGGGGTTTTGAAGAGATGACGGTATGGATGCCTCTGGACCGCTAAACATTTTGTTATGAAAAAGATCATCGGCCTGCTTATCGCCGGCCTCGTTTACAGTATATTTCCCGGTAGTGCTCAAACTATACGACCTCCCTGGGAGAATCATAAAGTATTGGAAATAAACAGACTGCCTGCCAGAGCTTCGTTTGTTCCTTACGTCGAAGAAAGGCTTGACCGTTCGATGAGTCTCAACGGAAGCTGGAAATTTAATTATGTCCCCAAGGCCGAAGAAGCTCCCTTGTTCTTTTTTCAAAACGATTACGACGATGCGAACTGGGCGGAGTTGCCCGTACCATCCAATTGGGAAATGCAGGGTTATGGTACCCCGATTTACATCAGTGCGGGCTATTCTTTCAAAATTGATCCGCCTCTGGTAAGTTCGGCACCCAATCCGCAAAATACCTCCTATACCGAAAGAACACCCGTGGGTTCTTACCGGCGTTCTTTTGAATTGCCTCAAGATTGGTCTGGCAAAAAAGTATTCTTGCGCTTTGACGGAGTCATGAGTGCTTTTAATGTCTGGATCAACGGGCAGTTTGTGGGTTACAGTCAGGGCAGCATGGAAATGTCGGAGTTTGATGTTACTTCCAGTGTAAAAGCGGGAAAGAATCTTATTGCCGTTCAGGTATTTCGCTACAGCGACGGCAGTTACCTCGAAGATCAGGACATGTGGCGAATGTCGGGTATTTACCGGGAGGTGTCGTTGTATGCCACCGAAAAGATTCGCATATATGACTTTGGTGTACGCACCGAACTGGATAGTGCTTATACCAACGCTCGTTTGTTGATTGAGCCAAAGCTGTCAGTATACGACGGACAAACGGCAGATGGGTACGTGCTCAGGGCCGATTTGTACGATGCCGAAGGGAAAGCTGTTTTTGAACAAACATTGGAACAGGACGCTGTGCCGGTGCTCAACCGCGAAATCCGTTCCAATATTCTCAATGCCAGAACACCCCAACGCGGTGCCCGCAGTTTTGGCTGGTTCGATGTAGAAGTGAGCTCTCCGCATTTATGGACGGCCGAAACGCCTTACCTCTATACACTGGAATTGGGCTTATACAACGAACAGGGGCAGGTCGTGGAGAAATTGCAGACCAAGGTCGGATTCCGCAGTGTGGAAATCAAGCAGGGACAGGTTCTTGTGAACGGAAAACCCATACGTTTTCGCGGAGTAAACCGTCACGAACACGATCCTTTTACCGGCAAGGTCATGACCGAAGAACGTATGCTGCAGGACATTCTGCTTATGAAGCAAGCCAACATAAACGCGGTACGCACGGCTCATTATCCCAACGTTACCCGCTGGTATGAACTTTGCGATCAATACGGACTCTATGTAATGGACGAAGCCAATATTGAAACCCACGGACTCAGGGGCTTCCTGGCCAGTGAACCCGATTGGCATGCCGCCTTTATGGACAGGGCTGTACGTATGGTTATACGCGACCGCAATCATCCCAGCATCGTGTTCTGGTCTTTGGGCAACGAATCAGGCTACGGTCCTAATTTTGCGGCTATTTCGGCCTGGATCCGGGATTTTGATCCCAGTAGGAAAATTCATTACGAAGGGGCTCAGGGCAGCGTAAAAGATCCGGAAACCGTCGATGTAATAGCCCGTTTTTACCCGCGTGTTCAGGAGGAATACCTGAATCCGAATATTCCCGAAGGCTCCGATGCAGAACGTCCGGAGAACGCCCGCTGGGAAAGACTCTTGAGTATGGCTCAAAGCACAAACGACGAGCGACCGGTCATGACCAGCGAGTACGCACATTGTATGGGCAATGCACTGGGAAATTTCAAAGAATACTGGGACGAAATCTACAGTCATCCCCGTATGCTGGGTGGCTTCATCTGGGACTGGGTCGATCAGGCCCTGGCCAAACCCCTGGAAGACGGCCGTATTCAAATGTCCTACGGGGGAGATTTTGGAGACCGCCCCAATTCCAAGGCTTTTTGCCTGAATGGTGTCATACTGGCCGACCGGCAAACTACGCCCAAATACCGGGAAGTCAAAAAAGTCTATCAGCCGGCCTTGTTCGAACAAGGCAAAGACAAGTTTCATTATCGTATAACGAATCGAAATCACCACACAAAGCTTGATCAATACAACTTAAGCTGGCAAGTGACTGCCGATGGTAAAACAATAGAATCAGGCAACATCGATTTGCCCGCTGTTGCACCGGGAAACAGCCATGAACTGGAGCTTCCTCTTAGTTTTGGAAATAAATACCGGGGCGATGTGCGTCTTTTTTTGAGTCTGCTGCTCAAAGAAGATGCTCTTTGGGCCAAAAAAGGCCACGAACTGGCCTGGGAAGAATTTTGTCTGAAAAAGGCCGATTTGACGGCTCCGGAACTCAAAAAAGGAAAAATCAGACTCAATGATAAAGAACAGATCCTGATTGTTGAAGGCAAGAATTTCTCACAGCAATGGGACAAACAAACAGGAGCCTTGGTTTCTCTGGTATTCAATCAGCAGGAAATGCTTTCTCGCGGGGAAGCACTGTTTTCTCAGCCGAATTTTCAGGCTTACAGGGCTCCGACCGACAACGATGCCGGCTTCGGCAACTGGCTGGCCAAAGACTGGAGCACTCATTTGATGGCTACGCCCCAAAGGAAACTGGTTCATTTTAGCTGCAATCTCAAGCCGGATGGCCTGGCCGAAATCAAAACGGAGAGCCTGTATACCTACCTTAAAGGTGCAATACGCTGTACTTCTGTTTTCAGAGTTGGAGGTGACGGCAGTATGGACGTGGAACATCAATTTCATCCTGAAGGAGAATTGCCGGTACTGCCACGCCTGGGAGTCGCCTGGGCTTTTTCCGAAGATTTGCAGCAACTGAACTGGTACGGACTGGGGCCTGAGGAAACTTATCCTGACCGTAAAACTGGTATGCGAACCGGATTGTGGTCGTCCAAAGTGGCCGATCAGTTGTTTCCTTATCCCAGGCCTCAGGAAAGCGGAAATCACGAGGAAACGCAGTACCTGATTCTGAAGAACAGCAAGAATAAGGGTTTAAAAATCAAAGCTGTAGAAGATGTTTTTGCTTTTTCTGCTCTGCCTTACATGGCTACCGACTTGAGCAATACTCGTCATTATACTGATTTGCAAGCACGAAAAGCGGTGATTTGTTCTATAGATGCCCAGCAACTTGGTCTGGGCAACAGCAGTTGCGGCCCGGGTGTATTAAAAAAATATGTGGTGGACAAAACTCAACTTCGTTACAGGATCGAAGGTTTGTAAAACAAATAAAATTTAAAAAGGCTTTTGTTGTACGGCCTATGACAGAGTCGAAGCAGATAACTGCAACAAAAAAACTGCAACAAAACAAACTTCAAACAAACAACATGAAAAAAACCAGCATTGTCTTATTGAGCTTTTTACTACTTGTTATTTTTTCCTGCCGGCAAGCCGATTCGCTGGAAAAAGATTTTTTGAATCCTCCGGATTCGGCTAAGCCCTGGATCTTTTGGTACTGGATCAACGGCGCCGTGACCAAAGAAGGCATCAGAGCTGATCTGGAAGCCATGAAAGAAATTGGTCTGGAAGGGGCTTATTTAATGCCGATACGCGATTCTGCGAGGGTACAATACATGTCCAATACTGTATTACAACTTTCAGACGAATGGTGGGAGATGTTGCGTTATTCCATGGAAGAAGCCGATCGTTTGGGACTGAAAATGGGCATGCATATCTCCGATGGTTTTGCCCTGGCCGGCGGCCCCTGGGTTAGTCCGGAAATGTCTATGCAAAAAGTAGTGTATTCCGAAACCCTGGTCAAGGGAGGGCAGATTGAGCTGGTCAAATTGGACAAACCCAAAACCAAAATCGATTATTACCGCGATATTGCTGTTTTTGCCCTGCCTGCTCTCTCGATGGAGAGCAGCGAAAGCTTACAACCTAAAGTCAGCTCAAGCGAAAAACAAGCATTAAGTTTTTTGCTCGATGGTTCAGGCCGTTTTAAGGCTAAGGAAGATTGTTGGATTCAATATACTTTTGATCAGCCTTTTACAGCCCGTTCTCTCAGTATTGTGACAGGAGGCAACAATTTCCAGGCGCATCGTTTGCGGGTGGCTGTCAGCAAAGACGGAAAGAATTTTAGTGAAATCAAGCAGTTGATTCCAGCCCGCAGAGGATGGCAGGACACTGATGCCGATGCCACATACAGCTTGCCTGAAACCACAGCCAGGTATTACCGTTTTTACTGGTCACCCGAGGGTACTGAACCGGCCGCCGAAGATATTGATCCGGCCAAATGGAAACCAGAGCTCAGTATTACCCAAATAAGGCTCAACAGCCGGCCGTTGATAGAAAATTTCGAGGGCAAGAGCGGAGTGGTATGGCGTCTAAGCCAACGAACCACAGAATACAATTTGTCGATGGCTAACAGTGTTCAGCCCGGAGATATTATCAACATCAGTGATAAAATGGACGAGTCCGGTAACCTGAGAAATTTAACTTTACCACAGGGTGATTGGTTGATTCTGAGAATGGGCCATACCTCCACCGGACATGAAAACGAAACCGGAGGCGGGGGCAGGGGACTGGAATGCGATAAATTCAATCCCGAAGCTGTTCGTATTCAGTTTGACAATTGGTTTGGTGCAGTATACAAGCATGTAGACAAAAAACTGCTAAAAAGGGTTCTGACCAACATGCATTCCGACAGCTGGGAGTGTGGCAGTCAAAACTGGACGCCTAAATTTCTGGAAGAATTCCGTCAACGACGTTCCTACGATCTCTTGCCCTTTTTACCCTTGTACGCCGGCATTCCCATTGGCAGCGCAGAAATTTCGGAAAGTGTGTTGCTGGACATTCGCCAGACCGTGGCAGAGCTAATCAACGAAGTGTTTTTTGCTACTTTGAGCCAATTGGCCAAGGAGAAGGGTTGTGTATTTTCCTCGGAATGTGTTTCTCCAACCATGCTCAGCGACGGCATGCTGCATTATCAGCAGGTAGATCTGCCCATGGGCGAATATTGGCTGGACAGTCCCACGCACGATAAACCCAACGATATGGCCGATGCTATTTCGGGAGCACATATTTACGGTAAAAATATAGTACAGGCCGAAGGCTTTACCCAGCTCAGAGGGGAATGGAAAGAACATCCCCGTATGGTAAAAACCCTGGGCGATTTCAATTTTGCGCAGGGGATGAATAAATTGTTTTTTCACGTGTATTGTCACCATCCCTTTGTTGGAAAATATCCGGGGATGACCCTGGACGGCATAGGTTTGTTTATGCAAAGAGGACAAACCTGGTGGCCTTATGCTTCGGAATGGGTCAATTACATCAATCGTTGTCAGGCCATGTTGCAGCAAGGTGTTCCAGTTAACGATATTGCAGTGTTTACGGGGGAAGAACTTCCCCGCAGAGCTATTTTACCTGATCGCCTGGTGGCTTCTTTGCCCGGCTTGTTTGGAGAAGAAGCCGTAGCCATGGAACGGGAGCGCAGGGCCAACAGAGGAGTACCTATGCATTCCACTTCGGTCAATGTGACGGCTTCGGCCAATATGTATACAGCCGATCAATGGATAGATCCCCTTAGGGGCTATAAATACGATTCTTTCAACAAGGATGTCTTCTTGCGTTTGGCCCGTGCCGAAAATGGCCGTATGGTCTTGCCGGGTGGTGCCAGCTACAGAGTGCTGGTATTTCCCGAGCCGCATCAAATGGCCCCTGATGCCGGTTACATGAGCCTGGAAGTAGCCCGCAAAATAAAAGAACTTCAGGACGCGGGGGTAATTGTTTTATTACCTGCTATACGCCCGAACAGCATCCCGGATTATTATCAAAAAGAGCAATACAACCAGGAATTGGAGTATCTGACTTCTGCCATTTGGAAACAAGCTCAACAACAAGCCTGCCTTTTGCCTTTCAAGGAAGAAAATATGAATCGGTTCGGTCTGGAAGCCGATATCCTGTTCAAAGATTTACAGGGCAGAGATTTATATGATCTTGCCTGGAATCATCGCAGAGATGGAGAAACCGATATCTGGTTTATATCCAATCAACTCGACTCGGTTCGCAAAATTGAAATTTCCCTGCGTGGAGCAGGACGAATACCAGAGTGGTTTGATCCCCAGAAAGCCGAAATTACAGAAATGAAAAATTGGCGCATTGAACAGGGCAGAACCACAGTTAGTCTGGAATTGTCATCTGCCCAGTCGGGATTTGTCGTTCTACGTAATAAAACCGAACAGGAAAGCAGCCATCAAATGGAGGTGTGCCTGACTTCTGACCTGGACTTAGATTCCTGGAATATCCGTTTTGGTGCAATTGACAAGAGTATAGACAGTTCGGAGTTATTCGATTGGAGAAAGTCAGACGATATGGATCTTAAATACTATGCAGGTATAGCAGAATACAGCTCGACTTTCAGACTTGACAAAAGGCCCAGGGCAGACAAGATATATCTGAAATTCGACAGTGTAAATGTGATGGCCGAAGTTTTTCTGAATGGAAAATCCTGTGGTATTGTCTGGGCCCAACCCTACTTGTTGGAAGTAAGCCAGGCACTGAAAACCGGAAAAAACGAGTTAAAAATCAATGTTGCCAATACCTGGTACAATAGAGTGCAGGCCGTCAATCACAAACTGATTCAAGAGGATGATTACTGGACGAATGCTCGTATATGGAGATTTAGGAGACCCTATTCGCGAGAACGCTTCAGTTGGCAAAACTTCCCGGTTGAATATTTGCAAGAATCAGGAATTCAGGGAGATATAAAATTAGTTTGGGCAACAAATCAACCTTAACACTATGAAATATTCCGTTTATTTGCTTTTCTTGATCGTGGCTCTTGCATTGCCCGAAAGAATGGATGCCGGATTGCGTTTGCCTGCCTTTATTTCGAGTAACATGGTGTTGCAACAACAACAGGAAGTTAAAATCTGGGGATGGTCAGAATCCGGTAATAACATTAAGGTTAAAGCCTCCTGGGACAATAGGCAATACAGAACAAAGGCAAACAGCGAAGGTTATTGGGAATTAGAATTAAATACCCCGGCGGCCGGCGGGCCCTATACCCTTCTTTTGGACGACGGAGAGAAACTTTTGCTCGAGAATATTTTGATAGGAGAACTCTGGTTTTGTTCCGGCCAGTCCAATATGGAAATGCCCATGAAGGGTTATCCGGCTCAGGGAATCGAAGGCGGCCTGCAAGACATTCTGCAAGCAGAAGACGATCACTTGCGTCTGTTTACGGTAAAAAGAGCTGCTCTGGCTTCTGAAGCAAAGGACGTACAAGGCCAATGGCAGGAAGCCTCGCCTCAAACAGTGGCCAATTTCAGTGCCACTGCTTATTATTTTGGCCGTTATCTGCGCGAACTTCTGGGGGTGCCTGTCGGTTTAATCAACAGCAGCCTGGGTGGTTCATTTATTGAAGCCTGGATGAGCGCCGAAAGCCTTGAGGCTTGGTCGGAATTGCCTATTCCGGGGACTCAGGAGGAAGTGCGCTCTTCCAGCCGTACGGCTACAGCTTTGTACAACGGGATGGTCCATCCCTTTTTGGGTTTTACTATCAAAGGCTGCCTCTGGTATCAGGGAGAATCCAACACTGACCGGCCCGAAAGCTACAAACAACTTTTTACGCAAATGGTTTCAGGTTGGCGTAAAGATTGGGGAATAGGGGATTTCCCTTTCTATTATTGTCAAATTGCTCCCTACGATTATGGCCTGATAACTCCCCCCAATGAAGAAGTGGTCAACTCAGCCTTAATTCGGGAAGCCCAGGCGCAGGCCGAAGACTTGATCCCCAATTGCGGTATGGCTGTTTTGATGGATGCCGGCCTGAAAACAGACATCCATCCCCGCAAAAAACGTCAGGCCGGGGAGCGCCTGGCGATATTGGCCATGGCCGGAAGCTACGGCCTTGAAGGCCCGGAGTTTCGCAGCCCTCGTTATTCGGGTTTTGAACAGCGTGACAGCTTGCTCATTCTTGGTTTTGACAGAGCAGGGCTGGGCCTGGACAGAACCAGGGCTAAGCTGAAACATTTTTGGATAGCCGGCCAGGATAAGGTATTTTACCCGGCTCAGGCAAAAATCAACCGGGATAAAATTCAGCTTTGGTCTGCTTCGGTTCCTCAGCCCGTGGCGGCCCGTTATGCCTTTGATAATGTTTCTGAAGGCGATTTGTTTGGCGTGAACGGCCAGCCCGTTTCCTCTTTTAGAACGGATAACTGGCCACGGAACGAAATAAAAATTTCCGGAAAGCATGAAGAATAAAAAACAACTTTTTTTGAGCCTGGTTTTGTTATCAGCCTGGGCTTTGGTTTTTGCCAAACCGGCTGACGATTTGCTGAAGGATTATGAACTGAGCTGGACTACTCAAAGTAAAGGCTCAAACGAATCCATGCCTTGTGGGGGCGGAGATATCGGTATGAATGTCTGGGTGGAACAGGGGGAATTGTTGGTCTATTTTTCGCGCAGCGGCAGCTTCGACGAAAACAGTTGCTTCCTCAAAAGCGGTCGCCTTCGGCTGAGTTTTCCTGACGAGCCTTTGGATACGGTTGAATTTGTGCAATGTCTCAGGATAAGCCAGGGCCTGGTCAACATTCAGGCCGGCAGCAAAAGAAATAAAGTAGATATTGATGTCTGGGCTGATGTATTTAAGCCGGTCATACATCTGGATATTCGCTCTGCCAGTCCCCGTAATGTAATAATCTCTTACGAAAATTGGCGTTACCGCGACAGATTACTTCGTAAAAACGAAAGCCAGAGCAATTCCTACAAGTGGGCTCCACCGGCCGGCCTTAAGACCAGTGCTGACATAATTGATGTAAACGAAAACAGAATCGTTTTTTACCATAAAAATCCCTCCTCCGGCACTATGTTTGATGTAGTGGTTCAGCAACAGGGCATGGAAGCGGTAAAGGAACAAATGACAGATCCTTTGTCTGATCTTTGCTTTGGCGGTGAACTCTGCGCTGATGGTTTTGTGTTCAAAGACACGGTCACAGGAGTCTATGCCAATACCGATTTCAAAGCCTGGAGGCTGGAAAGCAGGAAGGCGTCCAAAAATCACGCTATTCAGTTGGTTTTGCACAGTACTCAGCAATCCGATAGCTGGTACAAAGGCCTGGACAGCATTAAAAGCTTAATAAAACCCTGCAGCGACAAGCAGCTTAATGCCGACTGGTGGAAAGAGTTTTGGGATCGCAGTTTTATATGTATTGATCCCGGACAAAAAGAGGCCGAAAGCTGGAAAGTGGGACGCAATTATCAATTATTCCGCTATATGCTGGCTTGTAACCTCAGGGGAGAGGCTCCCACCAAATTCAATGGAGGGCTGTTTACTTTCGATCCCGTTTACGTGCGAGAAGACCGGCCTTTCACTCCTGATTTCCGCAATTGGGGAGGCGGTACTTTTACTGCTCAGAATCAACGCCTGGTGTATTTTGGTATGCTTAAAAGCGGGGATTTTGATTTAATGATCCCTCAATTTGAGTTTTATCGCAAAAGCCTGAAAAACGCCGAAT
The DNA here is from genome assembly GCA_964575345.1 of uncultured Bacteroidales bacterium. Lineage (GTDB taxonomy): Bacteria > Bacteroidota > Bacteroidia > Bacteroidales > UBA1402 > UBA1402. The sequence goes on along the minus strand of CAZNQD010000009.1, from coordinate 41,116 downwards.
TACGGAGTAATCATTACTGGGGCCACGAAGGGGCTTGTTATACCGAGCAGATGGAACATTTCGGATTGCCCAATCCAAGTGAATACGGATGGAAGCGTCCCGAAAACTACGATCCGGGTATGGAGTATAATGCCTGGCTTGAGTACCAATGGGAGACAGTGTTGGAGTTTTGTCTGATGATACTCGAAAGCCATCGCTACTCAGGCAGCGACATCAGCCCCTATATGGAATTTATTGAAAGTTCGCTGACTTTTTTTGATGAGCATTATCGCTATCTTGCCAGGCAGCGGGGGAGTAAGGAACTGAATGCCGACGGACAACTGATTTTATATCCGACCTCGGCATCTGAGACCTACAAAATGACTTATAATTCAACTACATACATTGCTGGTATTAAAGTGGTACTGGAATCCTTGCTGAAAACGGACAAGCTGAGTTCTGAGCAACGACAGCGCTGGGAAAAGATGCTCAAAACCATTCCTCCGCTCAGCTTCCGCGAGATCGAAGGTAAAAAAGTCATAGCGCCGGCCTTGCACTGGGAGAGAATCAACAACACCGAGGCTCCGCAATTGTATCCGGTTTTTCCCTGGCGCATATATAACGCAGCCTCCGAAGACAAAGAGGTAGCCATCAATACCTACTTTCAGGATCCGGATGTACAGAAGTTTTACAGCCATGTAGGCTGGAAGCAATACAATATTTTTGCAGCTTGTCTCGGTTTAAGAGAAGAAGCAAAGACATTGACTCTGTTGAAATTCAAAGATGCAGAACATCGTTTTCCCTGTTTCTGGGGGCCGGGTTTTGATTGGACTCCCGACCACAACTGGGGTGGGAGCGCCATGATCGGTTTGCAGGAAATGTTGTTGCAAACAGAAGGAGAGCGTATTTTGCTTTTTCCTGCCTGGCCTGCCGACTGGGATGTGCATTTTAAATTGTATGCTCCGGGAAAGACTACCATCGAAGCCGAATTGAAAGACGGCAAATTGCTGCGTCTGGAAGTAAAGCCCAAAGAAAGGCTGGCTGATGTCGAAAATTGGCTGGTGGTTCAGTAAACAATTGTGTACTAATAAAATTATTCAGAATGAGAAAATTAGTTGTTTTTATTTCTTTATTTTTTTCCTTATCGGCCTTGCAGGCTTATCAGCCGGAAACAGCCATAGCCGGTTTTTTCCCCCTGGAAGGCAGCGGACGTTCGGTGTACAATTTCAATCCGGGTTGGAGGTTTTACCGGGGAGATGTCTCCGAAGCCCAAAATCCTGATTTCGAAGATCAGGACTGGCCGGTAGTGAATTTACCCCACAGCGTTCAGTTGATGCCGGCCGAAGGCAGCGGCGGACGCAATTACCAGGGCAAAGCCTGGTACAGAAAACGCTTTGTTCCGGATCCATCTCTGCATGGGCAGCAAATTTCTCTATATTTTGAAGCTGTGATGGGCCGTTCGACTGTCTATCTCAACGGTAAAAAAGTCATGGAGCACCTGGGTGGTTATTTGCCTTTTGCCGTAAATTTGAACGACTTTGGAGTAAAAGCCGGCGATACTTGTCTGATAGCTGTTTGCGCTGACAACAGTGACGATAAATCTTATCCTCCGGGTAAAACTCAATATACCCTTGATTTTGCCTATCACGGAGGCATCTACCGCGATGTTTGGATGATAGCCAAAGCGCCGGTACACATCACAGATCCTGTAGTGGAAAGCCACCAGGTGGCAGGAGGAGGCGTTTTTGTTCATTACGACAAAATATCCGAAAAATCGGCTCAGGTATATGTGGATACTGAAGTAGCCAACGAAGACAGACAAAAACGTTCGGTAGTTTTGGAAACAGCCTTGTACGATACCGAAGGCAAACTGGTCAAAAAAGTCAGGAACGATTTGAGCCTGGCTGCCGGCGAAAAAAAGACCATTAAACAGCTCATTGAAGTCAAACAACCCCATTTGTGGTCTCCGGCCTCTCCCTGTTTATACCGGATTCATTCGCAGATAAAGCAGGGAAAAATGATGCTGGACGGAGGTATAAGCCGTATAGGAATCCGACTGGCTGAATTCAGGGGAAAAGAAGGTTTCTGGCTCAACGGCAAGGCTTACACCCAGTTGATCGGAACCAACCGGCATCAGGATTTTGCCTATGTGGGCAATGCCATGCCCAATTCCCAGCATTGGAGGGATGTAAAAAAGCTGCGTGAGGCCGGTTGTGAAATAATCCGTGCTGCCCACTACCCCCAGGATCCCGCCTTTATGGATGCCTGCGACGAGCTGGGTATTTTTATGATAGTGGCAACCCCGGGCTGGCAGTATTGGAACAGGGATCCTCAGTTTCAGGAATACGTTTTGAACGATGTTACTCAAATGATACGCCGTGACCGGAATCATCCTTCTGTCTTGCTTTGGGAGCCTATATTGAATGAAACCCGTTTCCCGCTGGATTTTTCCATGAAAGCTCTGGAAATCACTCAAAAAGAATTTCCTTATCCCGGAGCTCCCCTGGCAGCTGCCGATATGAATTCCGAGGGTGTTGCTCAGCATTACGGAGTAGTGTACGGTTGGCCCAAGGATGAAGGGGCAGCTGAACAATGCATTTTTACCCGTGAATTTGGTGAAAACGTTGACGACTGGTACGCCCAGAACAACAACAACCGTGCTTCGAGAAGCTGGGGGGAATTGCCCCAGCTGGTTCAGGCCTTGTCTTTGGCCAATTCCTACGACGAGATGTTTCGGACCAGTGGCCAATTTATCGGAGGAGCCCAATGGCATTCTTTTGATCATCAGCGAGGATATCATCCCGATCCATACTGGGGAGGTCAAACCGATTGTTTCAGGCAGCCCAAATACGCCTATTACATGTTTAAGAGTCAGGTATCACCGCAGCTGGAACATCCGTTCATTGAAACAGGCCCCATGGTGTATATTGCTCATGAGATTTCCCCTTTTTCAAACGCCGACCTGGTGGTATTCAGCAATTGTGATTCCGTGCGTTTGATTAGCCGTGAACAAGATACCATTGTGAAAGCTGTTTTGCACCAAGAGCAAGGCATGCCCAATGCACCGGTTGTTTTCGAAAATGTCTTTGATTTCTGGCAAATGAGGGAATTGAGTTATTTGCAGAAAAACTGGCAACAAGTGAGCTTTGTGGCCGAAGGTATCATAGATGGAAAAACGGTGTGCAGCACCAAAAAAATGCCTTCCCGGCGTTCAACCAAATTAAGCCTGAGAATAGATCACGACGGACAGCAATTGCTCGCAGACGGGAGCGATTTTCTGGTAGTCATTGCAGAGGTCACCGACGACAACGGCAATGTGCGCAGACTGGCCAAGGATAATATTTTGTTCAGCGTTGAAGGAGAGGGCGAAATCATTGGCGATGCTTCAATCGGAGCCAATCCCAGGGCGGTGGAATTCGGATCTGCACCGGTATTGATTCGTTCTACTAAGCAGGCCGGAATAATTAAAGTGAAGGCCAGGGTTTTATTCGAAGGCCAACACGCACCGACTTCCGCTGAGATTGAGTTTGAAAGTATTCCGGCGAAGTTGCCCTTTAATTATCTTGAGTCATATCAGTCTTCAAATCAAGATGAATTTTGGTATGACAGCGGTACAGGCAGAAGAAGATTGTCCGAGCAGGAAATCAATACTCTGTTGAAGGAAGTGGAGCAGCAACAAAAAGACTTTGGAGTTGAAAAATAGAGATTAACAAGATTCAATGGATGTTTTTTAATAATTTTGTATTCGATTAGCCAAGAAATGAGAGTAGAATTCCAATCCAACACTACCAAAGTCAAACAGCTGGCAGATGCTCTAAGACAAGCTATTGCCCAGGGAGAATACAAAGAAGGGGAAATGCTGCCTTCGATCAATAAATTAAGTGCGGAATTAAATTTAGCCAGGGATACGGTTTTCAAAGCTTTTCAGGAATTAAAACTTTCAGGAGCTATTCAATCTGCCCCGACCAAAGGGTACTATGTCTCTTCGTCAATCAATCATGTTTTGGTCATGCTGGATATTTTCAGCCCTTACAAAAACAAACTCTATAACGCACTCACCGAAAACTTATCTCCCAACGACCGTCTGGATTTGTATTTTCATCATTACAACGAAGATCATTTCAACATGATCATAAAAAACAGCCTTGGCCGTTACAATAAGTATGTGGTAATGAACCTGCTGAATGATGTGTATTCCGAAGTCCTGAATCTGCTGGATCGCAGTAAAGTCTTATTAATCGATTTCGGAAAATTCGACAAATCGGGTTACGCTTATGTATGCCAGGGATTTGATACTACTTTGTACGATTGCCTGAGTTCCAGCAGCCATTTGTTTCTGAAATACGAAAAGTTAAATTTTGTGTTTCCGATTGATTCTGAGCATCCCCGGGGAGGAATACGTTTCTTTCACCGCTTTTGTGAAGAAAATAATCTGGGCAGTCAATTGATAGAAAGACATATCCGCAAAGAGGATATCCACCAGGGCGAAGCTTTTTTGGTTGTTTCACATATGGATATGATAGAGGCAGTAAAAATCTGCAAGGCCAAAAAATTAACGCTGGGAAAAGATGTCGGTTTGGTTACCTTTAACGATGCACCCATGTTGGAAGTAATCGATAACGGAATAACCTGCATTTCAGTTGATTTCAGGGAAATGGGTTTGCTCGCGGCTCGATTTATTAATCATAACGAACGTTTACAGACCTATATACCCACTCGTTTGATTATACGTGGATCTCTTTGAAAAATAAACTCAACAATGACCGATCTGGTTATAGATCAAGGGAATTCAGTTTGTAAATGGGCTTTTTTCGAAAATGTTCCCACGACAAAAACAGCTTGTACACGGCTTGACGATGTTGAGCCTGTGGCAATATTTTATACCCGCAATCCCGAAGAATTGCTTTCCGGGGAATTGTTTAAGCAATTCAAGCCCAAGGCGGCCATCTATTCATCTGTATTGAATCATGCGGATGATGCCAAATACGAGGCCGTTAAACAAAATGTAAGCCTATGTTGCCGTTTTGATCCGGCTACCCCTATTCCCATAAAGAATAATTATTCCCAGCCCCTGAGCCTGGGAGCTGACCGCCTGGCTGCTGCCGTGGGAGCCTGGACGCTGGCTCCCGGTAAATCTTCACTTATTGTAGATCTGGGTACAGCCATAACCTACGATTTGCTTACTGCCGAAGGAGTGTACGAGGGAGGCAATATTGCCCCGGGCATCTATCTGCGAATGAAGGCCTTGCACGAAAACACCAAAGCTTTGCCGCTGCCGGAAATTTCGGTTGGCGATTTTCCGGAATTTGGCAGGGATACCCTGACGGCCATCAAAGCCGGGGTGTTGCAGGGAATTCTACATGAAATCAATGGCTATATCATTCAGCACCAACACAAACACCCGGAACTTTTGACATTTTTAACCGGAGGCGATTTAATTTATTTTGCAGGGAAACTAAAAAGTGGCATCTTTGCACGCCCGTATTTAGTTTTAACCGGTTTACACAGAATACTCATCGATTATGTTAACACCTAGCATCCGTCCAGGCGGAAAAACCTTACTGACAGGCTTATTCCTAATCCTGTTTTACTGGTCTGTTTCTGCCCAAAACAATACCTTTTCGCCCTACAGCCGTTACGGATACGGAATCATTTCCGAACCGGCCTTTGGCGAGGCTTCCGGTATGGGTGGAATCGGCTACGGTTTACGCACTTCGGGCCAGATTAATCCCATGAATCCGGCCTCTTATTCTGCCGTAGACAGCTTGAATTTTTTGTTTGATTTAGGTTTAAGTGCTACTTATACGCGTTTTAGGGAAAACGATATGAGAGAAGCCAGATTGAATTCAAATATCGAGTATGCGGCCGTCAAAATACCCCTGAGCAAAGACTGGGGCTTAAGTCTGGGCCTATACGAATATACCAGATTGGGTTATGCTTTCAGTTCTTCGGGCAGCCTGACCGATCTTGAGGGCAACAGTCTGATATATTCCAATGCTTACTCTGCCACCGGGGGTATCAATAACGCTTATTTGGGTACTTCTGTCTTGTTATTCAAGCATTTGTCTTTGGGTGTGAATTTGAATTACAAGTTTGGATCCCTGGTAAATAACTCCGTTCTCAGTTATCCCTATAACACTGATATTAATTCTACTTCTGTATCCAATGTCTTGACTGTTAATCACTTTAATATAGATGCAGGATTGCAGTACGAACAGCAGTTCAGCAACAAACACCGCTTGGTGCTTGGAATGGCATATACACCCGGCGGATTGATGGACGTGAATTCTACCAGTACTACCATTACTTTGGATACACTGACCCAAGAGCATCCCGGCCTCTCTTTCGGCTATCCGCAAAATCTGGGTTTGGGTATATCCTATACTTACGACAACAGGTTGATCCTGGGAATGGATTTTCAGCATCAGGCCTGGAATAAGGCTCCGTTTTTTGGCGTAAGCGACAGTTTGTCTATGCGTACGCGACTGGCTTTGGGAGCCGAATTTCTGCCTTCGAACATAGCACAGCGTTATTATCAGGCAATTAAATACAGAATGGGTTTGTATTATTCAGATTCATATATTAAATTTGCACAGGGAAATTTAAAGGAGTTAGGCTTTAGTCTAGGCCTCGGCCTGCCTTTAAGAAATCAACGCACAACTCTAAATCTGGCAATGGAATATGGAAAAATATTGACTCCGTCGCCAAGCATGATTCAGGAACATTACTGGAGAATTAAACTCAATCTTTCCTTTAATGAAACCTGGTTTGTAAAACGGAGATTTAATTAGTTAGACATGAACAGGAAAATAGGTTTTATTGTTAGTGGACTGTTACTCAGTTCAGTTTTAATGGCTCAAAAAGGAGTAGAAGACGGATCCATGTACGGACATGGCGAAGACAGTATTCGTTGTTTGCAAAATCTGAGTTTATACCAACCGTATGCAAAACAAGGAGATTTCGCCAGTGCTTTGGAGTTTTGGGAAATTGTATACGCCGAATGCCCTGCTTCGAGGGTGGGTATTTATATTGACGGTGCCAAAATCAAAGCCTGGCAATGGAACAAAGAAAGCGATCCGGCAAAAAAAGCTCAGATTTTTGATGAGCTAATGGCTGTTTACGATCAGCGAATCAAGTATTTCGGTAATCACGATCGTTATCCCACCCCCTGGATCCTCGGGAAAAAAGCCCTGGATTATCTTCAGTTCAATCCCAAAGGCGACATGAAACTGCCTTACGAGTGGTTAAAAACAGCGATATATGATTCGCCTGCAGCTAATTTTGAACCGGCTTACGCTACTGCTTTCATCTCGGTTTCCAGAACTTTGTTATCGGATGATTCTCATAAAGAAAATTTCTTTAATGATTATATCAAAACAGTGGAACGACTGGATACAAAATTGGCCATTACCTCTCCCGGCCCCGAAAAAGACAGAATCGTTGGCATTAAGAATGGTTTGGATGTGCTCTTTTCAAATTCAGGAGCGGCCGATTGTGAAACACTGACCACTCTTTTTGCAGAACGTATTGAGCAGAACAAAGACAATCAGGAATTTTTGAATAACATCATTTCTTTATTTAAGAAGGTTAAGTGCACAGATACTGATACTTATTTTCTGGCTTCTGAATACAGGCATGCTATTAATCCAACGGCAGAATCGGCAGAAGGTTGTGCCTATCAGTACATTAAAAAGGAAGATTACAAAAAAGCTTCCGAATACCTGAAAGAAGCCATTGACTTAGAGACAGATCAGGACAAAAAAGCCGATTATGCTTTTTTGGCTGCCAATGTACTGTTTGCCGGAAAGAGTTTTGAAGAAGCCCGCTCCATGGCTTTGCAGGCAGCAGAATACCGGAAAAACTTCGGAGCCCCCTATGTGCTGATCGCCAAAATGTACGCCAACAGTGTTGACTATTTTGATGATCCCGTTCTTAAAAGAACAGTATATTGGGCAGCGGTAGATAAACTTCAAAAAGCCAAAACGATAGACCCCGGCGTGACTGATGAAGTAAATGATTTGATAGCAAAATATAAAGAACAATATCCTGACACCGAAGATATTTTTATGCATCCTGACCTCACTGTCGGAAAACCCTTCAAAATAGGAGGCTGGATACAGGAGAGCACCGTTGCCCGCGATAAATAAAAATGCTTCCAACAAATTTATTTAGGAAATACACAGGTATAACAGTTGCATCTTTTGTAACTGTTATGCTGTTTTTACCCCTTTCCTGCAAAAGGGAAAAAACAGATATTTTACCCAATTTTGGCTCCATGGATTCTGTGCCTGTTATGAGAGCCGACTCCATAGTGACTTTAATTTCTGATTCAGGGCGTATTCGTTACAAAGTAATTACCGCGTCCTGGCTGGTTTTCGACCAGGCACCCGATCCTTACTGGTTTTTCCCCGAAAAAATTTACTTTGAACGTTTTGATGACAGTTTACGTATTGAATCTATCGTTAAAAGCGATACGGCCCGTTATTATACCAAAAGAAAACTCTGGGAGCTCAAAAATAATGTGCAGGTGATGAACCTTGCCGGCGAGAAGTTTGAAACTCCTTTGTTGTATTGGGATCAGAACCAACATAGAATTTTTTCGGATTCTTTCATTCGTATCGAACAAAAAGACTGGATATCTACCGGCATAGGTTTTGAATCCAACGAATCTATGACAAAATACAGCATTCTCAATTCCCAGGGTGATTTTCCTATAGATCCCGAAGAAGAAAATCCGGACGAATGATTTTAATTCCCGGCCTTTCATTAATTGGTTTTGCTGCGTGTTATTTCATATTTTTTTGTACATTTGCGGGATTTTTCGATACTGTCGTGTAAACGGTAATCAAGAATAGCTTTGAGAACATAATTATAACCTTTAAAAAGTATATGGCAACCTTACAAAAAATCAGAAGTCAGGCCGTCCTTTTGTTGATCGTGGTCGGTGTTGCATTATTTGCGTTTATTATCGGAGACTTTTTAACTTCCGGTTCTTCCATTTTGAGGCAATCACAGGAAACCATTGCCGAAATTGACGGCAGTCCGCTCAATTACAAAGAATACGATGCCCGCATTCTGGAGATGGAAGAAGTGTATAAAATGCAAACCGGACAGAATAACCTGCAGGCAGATATTATGCATCAAATAAGAGAGTCCGTTTTTGAAACCATCGTTCGTGAACGTCTTTTGGACGATCAAGCCGAAGATTTGGGTGTAAGTGTTACTGCAAAAGAACTTTACGATATGGTCAACGGACAAAACGTTCACTATATGGTACAACAGATGCCCTTTTTTCAGAATCCTGAAACCAGACGTTTTGACCGCAGCATGATGATGAATTTCCTCAGAACCATACAGCAGGAAGATTTGTCCATGTATTCTGCCGAGGCTCAGGAACAAATCAAACAAATGAAAAATTACTGGCTGTTTTGGGAAAACAATCTTAAATATGTTCGTTTGGATGAAAAAATGGCGAATATTATTACCAAGGCCGTAGGAGCAAACAGCCTGGACGCTAAAGATGAGTTTGAAGCCGGCCGTCGTTCGGTCGATTTTGAATATGCTTCCATATCCTATGCCAGCGTCCCCGATTCAAGCTTCAAGGTTTCTCTTAAAGAACTCAGTCGTTGTTACGAAGAACAAAAAGAGCGCTTCAAACAGGAGCCCTACCGATCAGCCGCTTATGTGGTGGTTGATATTCTTCCCAGTCAGGAGGACAACGAGGCCATCAAAGCCAGAATTGAAAAACTGGCAACGGAATTCAGTACTGCAGAAAACATTGCTGCCACCGTTAATTCCGAGTCGGATATACCTTATGTGGATTGTTTTATTGCCAACAGCCAATTTTCGGGAAATCTGAAAGACTTTGTGCAAGAGGCCGCCATTGGAGAAGTTAAAGGCCCATATTTTGAAGATAATGCATGGATTATGCTGCGCATGATGGACAAAATCAGCCGGGCTGATTCTGTAAAAGCCAGGCAGATTTTTATTACCAACGCCAATGACCGCAAAGCTGCAGAACAATTGGCCGACAGCTTGCTCAATGTTTTACGCAAGGGAGAGGATTTCGCCGCACTGGCCGGACAATATTCCCAGGACCAGACTGCCAACGACGGAGGAGAAATGGGATGGTTCCGCGAAGTTGACGCTTACAGCGGAATTGGTCCTGAATTTGCCGAAGCTTGCTTTACGGCTTCCAAAAACCAACTTTTATCCGTACGTTCAAAATTTGGCTGGCATGTAGTACAAATACAGGATATAACCAAAGCGGTAGATAAATCTAAAGTAGCTCAACTCTACTTTTCGGTAACACCAAGCTCCAAAACCTATAGTACAGAATACAACAAACTCAGCAAACTTCTGGCAGAAAATTCCAAGGCTGAAGACTTTATGGAGGCTGCCAGAGAGGCCGGCTACCAGGTTTCGAGTTCCGCTGTGGTGAAAAGCACAGATAACACCATCGGTAATGTTCCCGAAATGCGTCAGGCTGTCCGTTATGTATTCAACAACAAGTTAGGGGACGTGTCCACAGTATTTGAAAACAGCAACAATCAGTTTCTGGTGGTAGCTGTCACCGGTGTTCACGACAACGAATACTTAAGTCTGGACGAGGTTCGCGATGAATTGGGCCGTGAAATTATTAACGAAAAGAAAGCTGCCTCTATCATTGCCTCACTGCAAATAAACGAAAATGCTGTTTTATCTGAATTGGCCAAATCCCATTCCATGCAAACCGACACTGTGCATTTGGTAAACTTTTCCATGCGCAGAATTACCGGATTGGGCGAAGAACCCGCTCTGCTGGCTGCTGTAATGAATGCCGCCAAAGAAGAATTGTCAAAACCGCTTGCCGGAAAAAACGCGGTCTATGTATTCAGGGTGCTCAGTCAGGTAGAACCCGAGAACGAATTTGACGTGGCCGCCGAAAAAAGAAATCTGGATATGAACAACAACTATCGATTGACTTATCAGGCTTACGAAGCCCTGCGTGCTGCCATGGAAGTCGAAGACAATCGAATACGTTTTTATTGATTTCTGTCTAACCAACTTACTAAGGCTGTCTCCAGGGGCAGCCTTTTTTTACTGCAATGGATAAGTATACACTAGTAGGCAAATCATTCGAAGAATTAAAAACCTGGACTATTGCCCAGGGACTGCCTTCGTTTACGGCTTCTCAATTGTTTGAATGGATCTACCGTAAATCGGCCAAAAGTTTTGATGAGATGACTAATATTTCGCTTCAAAACAGAGCTCTGTTAAAAGAAAAGTCCGAGCTTGGCTTATACCCGCCCATTCAAAACAGTAGTTCGAAAGACGGAACAGTTAAATATCTTTTTCCAAGCAGGGGAGGCTACGGTGTAGAAGCGGTTTATATTCCGGAAAGCGATCGTGCCACACTCTGTGTGTCATCGCAGGCCGGGTGCAAGATGAATTGTAGTTTTTGTATGACAGGACGCATGGGCTTCAAGGCTCAGCTGTCGGCTGCCGAAATTCTCAATCAGGTTTTGTCCCTGCCCCAAAGCGCTTCTTTGAGCAATATTGTCTTTATGGGTATGGGAGAACCGGCAGACAATATTGACGCGGTAATACAAAGCCTGAATCTGCTGACTTCGCCCCGGGCAATGGCCTGGAGCCCAAAACGGATTACAGTTTCCAGTATTGGAGTGTTGCCCGGCCTGAAGCGTCTGTTGGATGAAACTCAATGTCCTGTTGCTATCAGTCTGCATTCGGCTGATTCCGCTCAACGACTGGCCTGGATGCCGGCCCAAAAAACCTGGCCTTTACTATCTGTTATAGAATTGCTTAAAACTTACGATTTCAGTAAGCAACGCCGTTTATCCTTTGAATATATTATGTTCAAAAACCTGAACGATCGCATCGAAGACGCCAAAGCCCTGCTCCGTATGTTGAACGGACTCAGATGTCGGCTCAACCTGATTCGTTTTCACGCATTTCCCGAAAGCGAACTCAGAAGTTCGGACGAAGAACAAATACAATCATTTGCTTCATACCTCAACAATAAGGGTTTACAAACCACTATAAGGCAATCCCGGGGAGAAGACGTTCAGGCTGCCTGCGGCATGTTGTCCAGTAAATATAAGTCTACGTAGCTCACAATCTGTGCCTTATCTCTTTAATGACAAAAAGTCAGATTCTTAGGTAAAAAATCAGGAAAAGCTACGGATATACCGCAAAAGTATGCTATTTTTGTCATTTGATGCATTAAATCATTTGAGTATGAATAAATATGCCCAAATTTTGATCAAAGCAAGCCGGTTTTTGCTTTTATTGGCATTGTTTCTTTTTGTATCGTGTAAGGATAAAACGATACGCAATCCGTTGGCTCCCTCTGCAGTTGGTACTCCCTGGGAAGTGCTGGTGGTGTTGGAAAAGGACTTTTGGGAAACCCCGGCAGGTGAAAGCATCTTTTCTTTGCTCGAAGAAGATGTCCCCGGCTTACCCCAACCTGAACCGCGTTTTGAGATTTCGCGTTGCGACGACGATGAGTTTACAGGCATTTTAAAACCGGTACGCAACATTATTCAGATTGAAATCTCCAATAAGTATTCGGAACCCAAACTGTATTTTTATCAGGATCAATGGGCCAGTAATCAATATGTGATAAAAATTGTAGCACCCGACGAGGAATTGTTTGTGTTTTTTGTCGAAAAAAATGCAGAAGTGATTATAGCCTACTTTGAATTAGCCGAAAGAGAACGTTCTTTGCAATACATTCGTAAAACACACAATCGCTCGTTTTCTGAAAAAGTGTATCAACAATTTGGATTCAAAGTATTGGTTCCGGGTTTTATGAAGCTAAGCAAGCAAGCTGACCAATTTTTCTGGGCCTCGAATTACCAAAACCAAAAACGACAGGACATGGTAATCTATACTTATCCTTATACTGACAAGAATACCTTTACTCCCGAATACCTGAACGCCAAACGAGACTCGGTGATGAAAAAAAACATTCCCGGAGGCCCCGAGGGCTCTTATATGGGTACTCAGATGGCTGATCCTCCGGTATTTACAGGCATAAACATAAAAGGAAAATTCGCTGCCGAAATACGCGGTTTATGGGAAATAAAAGGCGATGTTATGGGAGGGCCTTTTGTAAGTCTGACCCGTCTTGACGAAGTAAACCAAAGAGTAGTGACTGTAGAGGTCTTTGTATATGCTCCCGAAGTGGACAAACGAAATCTTTTACGACACAACGAAGCCGCTTTGTATTCACTGGAACTTCCGGGAGAATTTGAATTGGAAACAAAAGAACAAGAAATAGCAGAAGTAAATGGAAAACAATAAGTTAATAATAGGAATTACCCAGGGCGACATAAACAGCATATCCTACGAAGTTATTCTCAAGACCTTGCTTGAACCTAAAGTTTATGAACCGAACACCGTTGTCATTTATGGCTCGGCCAAAGTAGCGGCTTATCACAAAAAAGCACTCGATATTAACCAGTTAAGTATTAATGTGATCAATTCCGCCCACGAAGCTGAATGGGGAAGCGTCAACCTGATAAATTGTACAGACGATGATGTAAAGGTAGAATTCGGCAAGTCCACCCCTATAGCCGGTAAGGCTTCTTTTCAGGCCCTGGAAGCCGCCGCAGCCGATATGAAAGCCGGTTTGATTGATGTGCTGGTAACGGGCCCCATCAACAAAAAGAACATTCAATCCTCCACTTTTCAGTTCCCTGGTCATACTGAATACCTCGAACAGGTGTTTGGTAATGGAGATAAAGCTTTGATGCTTATGGTAAGCGATATCCTGCGTGTAGCAGTGGCTACCGGACATATCGCATTGTCTGAGGTGCCTTCGGCCTTGTCGGTTCCCCTCTTGCTGCAAAAAATCAAGTTGTTGGATCAGTCGCTCAAAAAAGATTTTGGGGTGACCAAGCCCCGCATTGCCGTGCTTTCCCTGAATCCACATGCCGGCGAAGAAGGCTTGTTGGGCAGGGAAGAGATTGAGGTTATAAGTCCGGCAATACAAAAAGCTCAGGATCAGGGGTATTGTTGTTTTGGGCCGATAGCTGCCGACGGTTTTTTTAGTACTGATTATTTTAGCCAGTACGATGCCATCCTGGCCATGTACCACGATCAGGGGCTCATCCCGTTCAAAACCTTATGTCGGGACGAAGGCGTTAATTTTACCGCCGGTTTACCCATAGTACGTACTTCGCCGGCACACGGCACCGCCTATGCGCTTGCAGGTAACAACGAGGCTTCCGAAAGTTCTTTCAGATCGGCTTTGTATCTGGCCTGTGATATTTTCAAGAATCGTGTTCGTTATTTCGAAAACAACAGCAATCCACTCAAAAAACAACATATTGTCCATTCGGGCGATTTGTCCGATTTACCTGTTCAAGACGAAGAATAATGGCTACAGTCGATTTATTACAAGTTAAGCAACGTTTCGGTATCATAGGAAATGCAGCCGGTTTAAACCGGGCCATAGATGTGGCTGTTCAGGTGGCTGCCACCGATCTTTCTGTTTTAATTACCGGTGAAAGCGGGGTGGGCAAAGAGAGTTTTCCTCAGATTCTGCATCAATACAGTCACCGCAAACACGGCCCATACATCGCCGTCAACTGCGGAGCTATACCCGAGGGCACCATAGACTCGGAATTGTTTGGCCACGAAAAAGGTTCCTTTACCGGAGCGCTGGCCGAACGCAAGGGTTATTTCGAAGTGGCGGACGGAGGTACCATCTTTTTGGACGAAGTGGGGGAATTGCCCATTCCTACTCAGGCTCGTCTGCTCAGGGTGTTGGAATCGGGTGAGTTTATACGGGTGGGTTCTTCTAAAATTCAAAAAACCAATGTAAGAATTGTAGCCGCCACCAATATTGATGTTGCCCAGGCAGTGCAATCGGGTCGCTTCAGAGAAGATTTATTCTATCGTCTGAATACTGTGCCTATCAAGATTCCGCCCCTGCGTGAACGGGGCGAAGATGTCATTCGGCTATTCAGGAAATTTGCCGCCGATTTTTCAGAAAAATATCGTATGCCCCCCATTCAACTCGAAGAAGAGGCCAAGCAACTTTTGCAGGCTTACCGTTGGCCCGGAAATATTCGTCAGCTTAAAAACATAACCGAGCAAATTTCAATCATTGAACGGCAACGCGAAATTTCGACCGATATTTTAGAGAAGTATCTGCCCGAAAATTCTTTCGAAAAATCCCCCGCTATTTACAGAGGCCATCAAAGCTCTTCCGAAGGTGCTTTTTTCAACAGCGAAAGAGAAATTTTATACCAGGTCCTGTTCGATATGAAAAAGGACATGCGCGATCTGAAAGTGCTGGTTCATGATTTGATGCAGAATGCCGGCATGGAAGAAGGATTGGCGCACAACAAAGACATGATTTATCCTGCTTATATCGATAAAGCGGCCGAACTGATCAGTAAACGAGACGATAGCCTAAGCGGTAAAAATGTGCACACTAAAGACATACCTCAGATTCAGGATGCTGCCGAATATGTGGAGGAATCACTTTCGCTGGATGAACTTGAGCGCGAAGCTATTAAAAAGGCTCTGGAACGTAACGGCGGAAAGCGGAAAAACGCTGCTTCCGATTTGAATATTTCCGAAAGAACCTTGTATCGCAAAATCAAGGAATACAACCTGGACTGATTATGAAAACACGTTTTATACTACTTGCTCTGCTCTTGCTCCCGGCCTGTACAATTTCATATAAGTTTAATGCTGCTTCTATCGATTATACTACCATAAAGTCAATTTCCATCAAGGATTTTCCTAATCAGGCCGTACTCGTATATCCTCCTCTTTCTCAGAGATTTTCGGAAGGATTAAGGGATATCTATACACAACAAACCAGGCTTAAGGTTTTGAAGCAGGAGGGAGATCTTCGTGTTGAAGGTGAAATCACAGGCTATGAACTAAGCTCACTGGCAGCACAGTCCGACGGTTATGCGGCTGAAACCAAACTGACCGTCACGGTTAATGTGCGTTACGAGAACACCAAAAACGAAAAGGAAAATTTTGAACAGCGTTTCAGTGCTTTTCAAACCTTTAGCAGCACTTCCATGCTCGAAGACGTTCAGGATGCTCTTTTGGAGGAAATAATCAAAGAAATTACCGAAAGCATATTCAACAAAACAGTAGCCAACTGGTAACATGAGCCCCGAAACACTCAGGAACTGGATAGAAAATCCCGCTTTAATGGATCGTCACAGTCAGAGCGACCTTAAGTTGCTTTTACGAGATTATCCTTGTTTTGCCGGAGCTCAGGTTTTGCTGCTGAAAGTTATGGAGCAGCAGAGTGATTTTAATATTTCGGAAGAATTGTTCAAAACTTCTTTGATGGTTCCCAACAGGAAGGCTTTGTATTATTTCATGAAAGAATTGCCCTATCCGCAGGAAACTGTCAGCACAATTGACCAGACTGATTTTGGCCTGGTTGATCAGTTTCTGGAAGAATACGCCGGCAAGGGGGAGCAACTTCAGGCCGAAATGCCCGATTATTTTCAACTTAGTCCGGTCGGCAAGCACGAAGGCCAAACCGACAGCAGGTCCGAAAAAAAGGGGGAACAGGATCTGATCGATAAGTTTCTGAGCCAGCCCGCAGAACATATACAAATAGACAAATCATACGAAGAACAAGTCCCGGAAACCAGCCCGTTTGACGTATATCCGGAGTCCTCTTTTACCGAAACCCTGGCCAAAATCTACCTAAAACAGGGCAAATATGAAAAAGCTCTTGAAATATTCAACATATTGTTATTGAAATATCCGGAAAAAAGTATTTACTTTGCAGACCAAATCCGATTCTTAAATAAATTGATTTATCATTTAAAAAACAACTAATATGTACCTGGCCATCACTATTTTAATCTTTATTGTAGCCTTAGTTCTCATTCTTATTGTTTTGGTTCAAAACTCCAAAGGTGGAGGTTTGGCCTCCGGTTTTGCTTCCTCCAATCAGGTAATGGGTGTGCGCAAAACCACCGATTTTTTGGAAAAGGCTACCTGGACTCTGGTTGGCATTGTACTTTTAGGCAGTATTCTTTCGGCAGCATTTATTGATCGCAGCAATGGTAATGAACGTCAGTCTGCTTTAAAAGAACAGGTAGAACAAGCCGTGGAAATGAATCCCAATCTGACGGCTCCCAGTTTTGAGGATGAAGAATAAGTGCTTGCTATTAATATGTTATAAAGGGGCGTCATCCGTAGGCTGACTCCCTTTTTTATTTATTTTTGCAGCCTGCTGTTATGAAACATCTGGTATTTTGCCTTTTAGTGGTCGTTATGCTGCTGAACTCCTGTGGTCAACGGGGGGCGGGACGAGTTGCGTTTCACGATGAAATGCCCGATTCCGTCATGACACTGCATTATGCCCGTGGTTTTGATGTCAGTTATTTCAGCACTTATACCAGAGTTCAGGTGTTTAATCCCTGGGCAGACAGGGAGATAATGGCCCGCTACTATCTTTACAGGGAAGACAGTAGCTCCCTGCCCAAAGACGGTCTGCCTGTCCGTATTCCCCTAAGTTCAGTGGCTATAGCTTCCTGCACCCATGTGGCCTTTTTGGATTTACTCGACGAACTGAGGCTGGTCAGGGGCGTATGCAATGCTTCTATGGTTTATAATCCCCGTCTGATGAAGGCTATCAATGAGGGTGAAGTGGCCGATTTGGGCGATGCCTTCCGCATCAATCGTGAAAGGCTGCTTCATATATGTCCTCAAGCCCTTATGGCCAGCGGTTACAATCAATACGACGAGCAATTAGAGGCCATTTCCCGGGCTGGTGTGTTTGTTGTCTACAACAACGAATGGATGGAGCAAAACTTGCTGGCCAGAGCAGAATGGCTGCGTTTTGTAGCCTGCTTCCTGGACAAAGACAGGCTGGCCGATTCGCTGTTCAGACAGACCGCAGCTAATTATTTGCATTTAAAAGAGCTGGCAGCACGGGCTCAGAGCCCCAATCCCGTCATTTTGCCGGGCGACAATTTCAGGGGCAGCTGGTATATGCCCGGAGGCCGGAGCCATCAGGCTCAACTGTTCAGAGACGCCGGAGCCTCTTACTTTTTTGAAAAAGACAGTACTGCCGGTAGCATTGCCTGCAGCTTTGAACAGGTCGTACGGGATTTTAATCAGGCCGATATTTGGATAGGGGCCAGCAATGCCCGCAGTCTGAGTGCTCTGTTGGCTTTGGATGAGCGTTATGCCTGGTTCAGGTCCGTACAGAATAAACGGGTGTATGCCTATCAGGGAAGGCTTACTGCCAATGGAGCTAATGATTATTGGGAAAGTGCGGTGGTTCATCCTGATTCCCTGTTGGCCGATTTTATTAAATTGTTTCATCCCGAACTTTTGCCCGGGCATGAGTGGATCTATATAAATCAATTGCAATGAAATCCCGGACCGCAGTATTCGTGATTTTGTCCGTGTTGCTGCTGTTGCTGACAGTGGCCGATTTGTATTGGGGAAGTATAGCCATTCCACTCAGGGATATTTTGGCGGCTTTTGGCTCAAAAACATCCGCCGGAGTTCTTGGTGAAATTGTCCTGAATTACCGTTTGCCCAAAGTGCTGACCGCTATTGTGGCCGGTTCAGCCTTGTCTGTATCGGGTCTGATGATGCAGACTTTGTTTCGCAATCCTCTGGCCGGTCCGGATGTACTGGGAGTAAACGCCGGAGCCAGCCTGGGAGTGGCTGCAGTGACCATGTTTGCTTCCACACTGGGCGGTTTTGCTCTGGGCCTGGGTTCCTGGGGGCTGATTCTGGCTGCCGTTACGGGCGCTTTGCTGGTTTTGTTGCTGGTGCTTTTTGTTTCTGCCCGCATTCCCGATTTGGTCTCATTGCTCATTGTCGGTATGATGTTCGGCAACATTTCTGCTGCTATAGTCAGTATGCTGCAAAGCCTGAGTAATCCCGATTTGCTCAAAATATTTGTAGTATGGACTTTTGGCAGTTTAAGTGCTGTCACCTGGTCTATGATGCCGGTGCTGGTGTTGCTGGTAGTGACAGGTATGATAATGGCTTACATGATGCAGAAAAACATGAACGCCATGCTGCTGGGAGAACGTTATGCACAGGGCTTGGGCGTTCGGCTTAATGCCATGAGGTTTACCATGATTTTATCTACTGCTCTGTTAGCAGGCAGTGTTACGGCTTTTGCGGGCCCCATTGCCTTTATAGGTATTACAGTACCTCACATTGCCCGGGGGTTGTTCAAAACCTGGGATCATAAAATCCTGCTGCCTGCCGTCATGCTCTGTGGTTCCATATTGTTGATAGTTTGCGACCTGGTTGCCCAATCGGCCATCTTCAATAACAGTTTGCCCATCAATGCCGTAACCGCTTTGGTCGGAGCTCCCTTGATTATCTGGATTATTCTGAAGAACAACAAGTAAGGAGAAAATCCTCCTGAATGAAAAAATCGATGTTAAAGCGGATTTGTTGCGGGGAATAAACGGCCTTGAAACGGCCTTGCCTGTATTGAAGGAAATTACCGGGCAAGAAATTATCCCCCCCGTTTATTCCGCAGAAATCAATTTTCAAATCTTGCTTAAAATCAATGCCCGGAATATCCAGGGCTTTGTACATGGCTTCTTTGGAACACCAATGAAGGAACAAGGCAATCAATTCTGTTTTGGGCGGATAGTCCTCCCTGACGAAATGTTGGCGAAGTTTGCTCTCTTCTTCCTCATTCATAAACCTGGACCGGATTCTTAGTATCCTTTCCGAATACTCCTCAATATCTATACCTGTACAGGCCTGCCTGCTAATCATAAAAGCAGCATAATGACGGGAATGGCTAATACTGATATGTGTTTCGGGCAGACTCTTTAACAGAGGCTTGCCCGAAACTGTATAATCAATGTCTGATGGATCAACTCCCATGGCAAGAGCCAGTTTCCGTACTGAAACAAATTCAAGCCTTCTGTGCGCTGCTTTAAATTCCGGTACGGGAAATCCCGGCGGTACATCGTCGATATCTTGCTGCTCTGCATCTATTTTCCAGACACCGTAACGGAAAGTGCCCAAATCTCCTGTATAAAGCAGGCTCATGCGTATTAGCTTATTTAAAAGGGAAGGTCGTCTGCATCGTCAGCAGGATTGTTTTGGCCGGGATCAACCAAGGGAGCAGAGGCGTGTGGGGAATTAGCCTCTGCGGTATCGGCTGAGCCGCTGTCAGCGGGAGCAGCACTGCTGCCTTCGCCCTGATTTTGCTGACGACGTCCCAGCAATTCAATATTTTCGGCCACTATCTCTGTTGTGTAACGGGTCTGGCCGTTTTTGTCTTCCCAGGTGCGGTAGGTGATTTTGCCTTCGACAAAAAGCTGAGAGCCCTTGTGAATGTATTTTTCGGCCAGTTCGGCTAAACCTCTCCAGGCTACAACATTGTGCCATTCAGCACGTTCAGGAACCACTGTTCCGTTTGCCAGTGTGTAACCTCTTTCTGTGGTAGCCAGTGAGAACCTGGCAACGGAGACACCATTATCGAGATAACGGACGTCGGGGTCTTTACCCACATTGCCCAAAAGAATGATTTTGTTAATAGACATAATTGTTAGAATTTTAGTGTGTTTTACATCTGTATTTGTTGAATGAATTTCTATTCGAGCCCAAAAATAACAGTAAAATACCGGAAAAACAAATGAAAATTTAATATTAAACTAACATTAACAAATAGTCCTGAACGAATTAAAATCAAGTTCATTCAGATGGCTTTCCAGGTAAATATCAGTAAGTCGCGATACAGCCAGCTTGTCGATGTCGTTTAATTCAATTCTGTTCCATTCGACAGGCGAAGCCTCAAAGTCTTCCGGAACCAGGATGGTGAAAAAACGGGCTTGTATAAGTTGATGAGACAAGAGGTGGTTGAGGTCTTGCACCGAGCTGAGCACAGTCTTATTATTCAGCAATTCAGTCCGTTCAGAAAGCAAATCGGGGTTCAGGCCTGTCGGCTGGGCTGAGAGCAGTTCAGACAGGACAGTTGTAGCCGTCTGCCAGTTAAGCAGTTCCGTGGTTTCGTACAGAGGGAACTCCCAGAGATTTTGCCATATATCCTTGTTTTTGCGCTGTTGCAGCCAGGTATGACGGCCGTCACTAAGGCAGAAATAGTTGAAACAACGTTTTTTTCGGATAGGGGCGGGTTTGCGTACAGGTCTTTCATCTACAACACCCAGTGAACAGGCCAGACAAAGTTCAGCCAGAGGGCAGGCAGAGCAATCAGGCTGTCCTGGTTTACACTGCAAGGCTCCAAATTCCATCATGGCCTGATTGTGACGGGCCGGATTCTCTTTATCAAGTAATGCCCCGGCAAGTTCATTGAACAGAGTAGCTGCACTGTTGCTGTGAATGGGCAGGTCAATATTGAAGATTCTGGCCAGCACCCGAATAACATTGCCGTCTACCACAGGATAGGCCTGGTCGTAAGCAAAAGAAGCAACAGCTGCTGCCGTATAAGGGCCAATGCCTTTTAACCGGAGCAGAGAATGGTATTCTTTTGGAAAAACACCCTTATATACAGAGACAATTTCGAAAGCAGTTTTGTGCATATTACGGGCGCGGCTGTAATAACCCAGACCTTGCCAGAGCTTCAGTACTTCGTCTTCCCGGGCTCTTGCCAGGGAGAAAACATCAGGAAAGTCCGAAATGAATCGAAGATAATAGGAGAGGCCCTGATCAACACGGGTTTGTTGAAGTATAATTTCGGAAAGCCAGATCTTGTAGGGATCGCGCGTGTTGCGCCAGGGCAGATCCCTCTTGTTTTGTTCGTACCATTTCGCTAAAGTGAGGCTGATACGTTTTTCGTTTTCTCCGGCATTCATGCTGCAAAGTAAAGAAAAAGCACGCAAATCTCCGTAGAAAAGCCGGTAAATAAGCTTTTCCGATAAAGAAAACGAAAGTCGGCTTTAAAATCCTTCTCTTGAGGCAGAAATTGAAGATTTTTTTTTTGAAAGATTTTTTTTGTAGAATATAAAGCTATATATTTGCAAGCCAAAAATATAGGAAACTCACGATTTATTCATTGTATAACTTTTAATCCTTATCAAAATGACAAAAGCTGATATTGTTAACGAAATTGCAAAAAGAACCGGCGCAGAAAAGGCTGTTGTTCTTTCAAGCGTAGAGACTTTTATGGAAGTAGTCAAAGAATCCCTTGTAGGTGGTGAAAACGTTTATTTAAGAGGCTTTGGCAGCTTTATTATTAAGCAAAGAGCCGAAAAGACAGCAAGAAACATCTCCAAAAACACGACAATCATCATTCCTGCTCACAACATCCCCTCTTTTAAGCCGGCCAAGTCTTTTTTGAGTGAGGTTAAAGAGAAGTAAATTATACTTACATTAATATATACACCAATGCCTAGCGGAAAAAAAAGAAAAGGACACAAAATGTCCACTCACAAGCGTAAAAAAAGATTGAGAAAAAACAGACATAAGAAGAAATGATTTTCTGAATCTAAACAAAGAGAACAAACTTCAAGCTGTATTCAGTCTTCAAGTTTGTTCTTCTTTTAAGTGGCCGGACTTGAGATTTCTTTTCAAATCATTCCGGTTATAGGTTTAACATAAAATATTCTCGTAGTAAAAAACAAACAAGTGGTAACAGAACTAGTAGTAGATGTTCAAGCCAAAGAAATTTCCTATGCTATTATCGAAGATAAAAGTTTGGTAGAGTTTCAGCAGGAAAGCATGAATCTTTCTTTCTCGGTGGGGGACATTTTTTTGGGCCGGGTGCATAAAGTAATGCCCGGGCTGAATGCTGCCTTTGTGGATGTGGGCTATGAGAAGGATGCATTTTTACATTATTTGGATCTGGGACCTCAGTTTAATTCTCTGAATTCCTTTACCAAACAACAAATTTCAAACAAGAAAAAGCAACTCACTTTAAGTAAGTTCAATTTATTACCCGAAATTCCCAAGGACGGACAGATAGCCGAATTGCTGAGCCCCGGCCAGGAAATACCGGTTCAGATTGCCAAAGAACCCATTTCGACCAAAGGCCCCAGGTTGACCTCAGAGATTTCGATAGCCGGACGATTTTTGATTCTGATGCCTTTTTCAGATAAAATATCCATTTCGACCAAAATAAAATCGCCCGAAGAAAGACTCAGGCTTAAACAATTGCTACAAAGCATTACTCCCAAAAATTTTGGAGTGATAGTTCGTACGGTAGCAGAAAATAAAAAAGTAGCTGAACTGGACTCTGAGTTGAAATTATTGTTGAAACGTTGGGACGAGATTATACTCAAGTTGCAAAACAAAAGCAAGGCCCCTCAATTAATTTTCGAAGAAACCAGCCGTTCGGTGGTAATATTGCGTGATATTCTGAACGCTTCTTTCGAAAACATCTACGTCAATTCCCACGAGGTTTACGAAGAAATAAAAAATTACGTAAACCTGATTATGCCCGAAAAAGCGGATATAGTCAGTGAATTCAAGCGCAAGACTCCCATATTTGATTTTTTTGGAATCACCAAGCAGATCAAATCGGGATTCGGGCGCATTGTTTCCATTAAAAGCGGTGCTTACCTGATTATTGAGCATACCGAAGCTTTACATGTCATTGACGTAAACAGCGGAAATCGTTCCAGAACCAACAAAGGCCAGGAGGCCAATGCCTTCGAAGTGAATATGGCTGCTGCCGAAGAAATTGCCCGCCAACTCCGTTTAAGAGATCTGGGTGGCATCATCGTGGTAGATTTTATTGATATGCTCGAAGGCGACAACCGTCAAAAAGTGTTCGATAAACTTAAGGAAAGAATGTCGACCGACAGGGCAAAACACAATATACTGCCTTTGAGCAAGTTTTGCCTGATGCAAATTACCCGGCAAAGAGTAAGGCCTCAAACCTTCGTTCAAACTTCCGAAACCTGTCCTACCTGTTTCGGCAAGGGAGAAATCAGGCCTTCCATTTTGTTTACGGAAATTTTGGAAAACAAGCTCGAATACCTGATCCGAAAATTGAAATTAAAAAAATGCACCCTCAGAGTCCACCCCTATGTGGCAGCTTTTATTGAAAAGGGAGGTTTAAGCTCCCTAAAATGGAAATGGCGACGAAAATATGGTTTGGGAATCAGTGTTGTACCTTCTCAGGCTATGACTTTTCTTGAATACGCTTTTTTTGATGGTAAAAATCAGGAAATTGATATGAAAGAAGAACTGGAGTTAAAGTAATTCCACAAGTCGTAAATAAAAAAACCGGGTCAAATCGCCCGGTTTTTTTATTCCATCAAGAATTTATCGATGCTGAACTTTATTTATACAATTTTTCTATGCGATCGGCGTATTTTTCCTGTATCACATTTCGTTTGATTTTGAGGGTGGGGGTCAGAATACCGTTTTGCTGATTCCACTCGTCGGCGATTAAATCAAATCGTTTTATTTGTTCGTGAGGAGCAAAGAAGGCATTGAATTTCTTGACTTCCCGCAGATAAATGGCAAGGATATCCTGGCGTTTAACCAATTCCGCGTTGTCAAGCAGAGGCATATCATGCCGCTTACAGAAATCCTTGAGATAATTAAAATCCGGAACTATCAATGCAGTGGCAAATTGTTTGTTCTCGCCCAGCACTACAATGTTTTCGATAAATGGCGATTTGCTGAATTTATCTTCTATCAGGAAGGGGTTGATGTATTTGCCAAAGGAGGTCTTAAAGATGTGTTTCAGGCGACCGGTAATAACCAATAAACCATCGGGAGTAAATTTCCCTGTGTCGCCTGTGTGGAACCAGCCGTCCTTGTCTATAACTTCAGCCGTCAGTTCGGGTGCTTTGTAGTAGCCGAGCATTACGTTGGGACCACGGCAGATGATTTCGTTGGCATCGGTGATTTTCACTTCCACACAAGTGAGGGGAGGCCCGACAGTACCCTCTTCACGTTGGTTTTTACCTCTGCGGCTTACGGCGATTACGGGAGCCGTTTCGCTCAGTCCGTAACCTTCGAACACCGGCATGTTAATGGCGTTAAAAAAAGCAGACTGGTGTTTTTGGATAGCGGCACCTCCCGAAACAATTAAATCGAAATTCCCTCCAATAGCCTGGCGCCATTTAGAATAGATAAGTTTATCGGCAATTTTATGTTGCAGATTATACCACCAGCTGTTCCCGCTGAGTTTGTAATGTGTAGCCAGTTCAAAAGCCCAGTAGTAAAGGTTTTTCTTTATTCCCTTTTGAGTCTTACCTGCCAGAAACAGTTTGTCGTACATTTTTTCCAGTACTCGTGGAACAGCCGTCATCATGGTGGGTTTAACTTCTTTAATGTTCTCTGCTATGGTACCGATATTCTCGGCATAATAAATGGAGATTCCGCGGAAATGATACAAGTAAATCAAGAGGCGTTCATAAGCATGACAAAGAGGTAAAAAGCTTAAGGCTGTTGTACTCCATTCGGCCGGAACATGTTGAATATCAAAGATTTGGCAAAGGATATTCTTATGACTGATCATAACGCCCTTGGGCATACCGGTGCTGCCGGAAGTATAGATAATACTGGTCAGGTCGTCTTCTTTAATGACGGCTTTTCGTCTGTTCACTTCTTCAGGATTGGGATTGGCATCACCTAAGGCACGAAAATCAGCCAGACTGACAGCGTTTTCAGCTTCCTGCAGACATATAAATTCTTTGAATAAAGGATTGTCTGCTACCAGAGGTTGAAGTTTGCGTACCAATTCCTTACTGTCCACAAAGACATATTCTACATCGGCGTGTTTTAATATATACTTGTAATCGCTTTGACTGATAGTGGGATAAATGGGTACGCTGATGGCTCCGATCTGCATGATGGCCATATCAAAGAAGTTCCATTCCGGACAGCTGTTACTGATAACACCGATTTTACAGCCGGGTTGCACCCCTTTGGCCAGAAAGGCAAAGCTTATCCGATTGACTTCTTTAATATAATCCTGAATACTGTAACGAACCCATTGGCGGTTTACTTTGCCGGCCAGGGCTACTGCCTGATTGGGATATTTTTCCACATAATTGTCAAGCAGATCAAATAGACGAGTAACTTTCATACATTTCCTCTTTTTTATTGTAATGAATATATTTCGAAATATTCGAGCTGCAAAAATAGCCATTAAAACTATGTCTGAATAAAAAAGTGGTCAAAAATGAAATAAAGGGACGATTGAAGGTGAATTATACAGTATCTTTCCACTCCGAATAGGATTTTGTTTGCAGACTTGCGTTATAATACCGTGTATCTCCCGTGACTTCAGCTCCCAGCCAGGAGGGTTTTTCAAATGTTTCCTCCTCACTGTCCAGTTCCAGTTCTGCCATAATCAGTCCTCTGTTTTTGCCTTCAAACACATCCACTTCGTAGCAATGTTTCCCCAGAGGAATGTAGTAGCGGGTTTTTTCTATGGCTTCAAATTCGGACAGTTTAATTAAATCGCGGGCTTCGTCCACTGTCAGCTCGCGTTCCCATTCGTAGCGGCTCAGACCCGATGCAGAACTTTCGCCTTTTATAGTTAAATAGGCTTTGTCACCGCAAATCCTGACGCGTATACTGCATTTCGGACTGATGCTCAAATAAGCCTGCACGATGTAAACACTATTTTTGGAAAATTCTTTGAAAGAGGCTTTTACTAAAAATTTTCGCTCGATTTCGACGGACATAAATGTTGTATTTTTGCCGTCAAAATTAGAAATTTTACTTTATCTTCGTTCTGTTTTTCAAATAGATTAGTATGAAAACTAAAATCAGCTGGCTTATTTTGCTATTTATAGCCTGGGGCCTAAGCTTTTCCCTGGCCGCTGCTCCTGCTACGCCTAAATCTTTTATCAGGCAGTTTGAAAAGTTTGTCGAAGAAGTGGAAAAATCACAACAGGAATACAAGTTGGAAGATTGGAAACTTGCCGAAGAAAAATACCAGGAATTTATTAAAATCCAATATCCTAAGTTCAAGGATCAATTCAATCAGGAACAACTGGAGAAAATCAATTACCTGCAGGGAAAATACATCGGATTTCTCACCAAAAGCAAGTTTAAACAAATCCGCGATCAGGCAAAGGAATGGTTGAAATACGCTGCGGAATCTTCCGAAGGTTTCCTGGAAGCCTTGTTCGGCAAAGAAAATCCGGAGAATGAGACTCCGACCGAAAAGGAGAAAGAAAAATCAACCGAAGGGGAGAAAGAAAACAAGAAAGGGGAGGATATTTAAATTTTACCCGGAGCTTAGATTTTAAAAGGGCATATCGTTGCTTCCCTGTATTTCCCCTACAGGAGGATAGTCTTCGTTGCTGCTGCTGTTGCCTGCCGTTGATTTCCCGTTGTCCTGAGCATCGGCTTTTTCTATCTTCCATGCTTTGACGTCGGTATAATACCTGCCATTGTATTCCCGGCTTTCCAAATCGAAAGAAACAACTACCTGCTCGTTCAGTATGAGAGGAAATTGGTCTATGCGGTTTCCCCTGAGACTAAAACAAACTATTTTAGGATATTGATCGCCGAATTCCAATACAAATTCCTGCTTTTTCCATTGTCCGTTGCGTCCTTCGCCGCTTTGGGCCGGTAAGATCTTGATAATTTTTCCCTTGATTTCCATTTCAGGTACAGATTTAATAACAATAAATCAGCTGATTTATTTAGCGGAGGAAGAGGGATTCGAACCCCCGGAACCTCTCGGTTCAACGGTTTTCAAGACCGCCGCAATCGACCACTCTGCCATCCCTCCATCTATCGGAAAATGACTCCCGGTAGATTTTTAGTATGCCTTTTAGCCCTTTTATTCGTTGTCGGGCTCTGCAGTTTGTTATGCTTCGGCAGCGGAAGCAGCCTGAGCGGGCTCTTCTGCAGCTTTTGCTTCTGCAGCCTCGGCTGCGGCAGCATCCACTTGTTCCTGCAACAATTCTGCCTTCTTTTTGGCTATAGCGTTGGCTTTTGCTTTGTAAGCCTCTTCTTCTTCTTCGAGACGTTGTTTGAGCAGAGCTTTTTCGGCTTGACTCAGACTGGAAATTTTAGCACTCAGAGCTGCCTGTTTTGTTTTTTTCCAGGCTTCGAATTTCTGTTCTGCAGCTTCGGCACTGAAAGCACCTTTCTTTACTCCGCCATTTAGGTGTTTCTTCAACAATACACCTTCACCCGAAAGAATGTTACGAACGGTATCGGTGGGTTGAGCACCGGTTTCCAGCCAATACAAAGCACGATCGAAGTTCAAATCTATTGTAGCAGGATTGGTGTTCGGGTTGTACGAACCTAATCTCTCAATAAACTTACCATCTCGTGGTGCCCTGCTGTCCGCGGCGACTATGTGGTAAAACGCGTACCCTTTTCGCCCATGTCTTTGCAATCTGATTTTTGTTGCCATTTGGTTTTGAAATGAATTATAGTTTTTGCATTAGCGGCCGCAAAGGTAGGCAAAATAGTTTATTTATATGCAAAACACCCCTGTATTTTTTTGTGCAGATTGTGTTACAATAAACTCCAGGCAACAGTTAATCCGGCCATCACGATGGAAACCATACTCATCAATTTGATAAGTATATTCAGACTGGGCCCGGAAGTATCTTTGAAGGGATCGCCTACAGTATCGCCCACCACGGTAGCTTTGTGGGCTTCACCTCCTTTGCCTCCGTAGTTCCCTTCTTCAATGTATTTTTTAGCGTTGTCCCAGGCTCCTCCGGAATTGGCCATAAAAATAGCCATAATAAATCCGGTACTCAGGCCGCCGACGAGCAAACCCATTACTCCGGTGACTCCAAAGATCAATCCGGTCAAAATGGGGACAGCAATGGCAAGCAGCGAGGGGAAAAGCATTTCGCGCTGGGCGCCTTTGGTGGAAATTTCCACGCAACGGGCGTAATCGGGACAACCTTCACCGGTCAGAATGCCTTTGATTTCACGAAATTGACGGCGAACCTCTTCGACCATTTTTTGAGCAGCTCTGCCCACGGCATTCATCGTTAAGCCACAAAAAACAAAAGTCATCATGGAGCCGATGAACATTCCCACCAAAACTTTTGGGTTCATCAAATGAACCTCGTAATAAGCCATAAAGTCGGTAAAGCTGGCAGTGGCTGTTTGAATAATTTTACCGCCTACTTCGATGGTGGTAGTGCCAATTCGTTCCAGGCCGATCTTGATTTCCTCGATATAAGAAGCCAGTAAAGCCAGGCCGGTCAGAGCAGCTGAGCCTATGGCAAATCCCTTGCCGGTAGCTGCTGTAGTATTGCCCAGGGAATCAAGGGCATCAGTCCGTTTACGCACCTCGGGACCCAGCTCGCTCATTTCAGCATTACCTCCTGCATTGTCAGCAATTGGCCCGTAGGCATCGGTTGCCAGGGTGATCCCCAGGGTGGAGAGCATACCCACAGCTGCCAGACCTATACCGTATAAACCGCTGGAAATATGTTCAAAATCAAAAGTTCCCAGCTTGAAACCCGAAGCAAACAAAAAGGCAAATACAACGCCGCAGATCACGGCCAACACGGGAATAGCCACCGAGAGCATTCCGGTTCCCAGACCGGCAATGATTACGGTAGCAGGACCTGTCTTGGCACTGGCGGCAATTTTTTTGGTAGGCTGGTAAGATTGAGAAGTATAGTATTCGGTGGCCTGGCCTATAGTGATACCAACCAGCAAACCTACGACCACCGAAAGAGACAGACCCAGCCAGTTTTGTATTCCAAGTAAATACAATATTAGAAAGCTGGCTCCTGCAATCAGTACAGCGCTAATGTTAGTGCCAAAAGCAAGAGAGCGGAGCAGGGATTTGACTCCGGCACTTTCTTTGGTTTTTACCAGAAAAATACCAATTATAGATAAGAAGATTCCAACCGCTGCAATAAGCATGGGTGCCAAAATAGCTTTGCCTTGTTGCTCAAGGCTGAGAACCTGATAAGAGGCAGCACCCAGAGCAGCCGAAGCCAGAATGGAGCCGCAATAGGATTCGTAGAGGTCGGCTCCCATACCGGCCACGTCACCCACGTTGTCGCCGACGTTGTCGGCAATGGTGGCAGGGTTGCGGGGGTCGTCTTCGGGAATGCCGGCTTCCACTTTGCCCACCAGGTCGGCGCCTACGTCGGCTGCCTTAGTGTAAATGCCTCCGCCCACGCGGGCAAACAAAGCCTGCGTAGATGCGCCCATACCAAAAGTCAACATGGTAGTGGTGATGATCATATTCTTTTGTTCGGGGCTGGCTGCATCCACAAAATAATTCAAGATCAGGTACCAGATGGAAATATCCAACAAAGCTAAACCAACAACGACCAGGCCCATAACGGCTCCGCTTCGGAAAGCCACCTGTAAACCCTGATTCAGCGAACTGCGGGCTGCATTGGCAGTACGTGCCGAAGCATAAGTGGCTGTTTTCATACCCAGGAATCCGGCCAGACCGGAGAAAAAACCTCCGGTTAGGAAAGCAAAGGGTACCCAGTTGTTTTGCAGCTTAAAATAGGCCATCAGGGCAAAAATTAAAGCCAGCACTATAAATACTATAATGACGACTTTGTATTGTTGTTTGAGATAAGACATCGCACCTTCGCGTACAAAACCGGCAATTTTTTTCATTAAATCGGTTCCTTCGTCTTTTTTCTTCATTTGCCTGTAGAAATACAAAGCAAAAATCAAGGCTGTGACAGCCGCCAGCGGGATTAACCAAAAAATAGCATCTACCATGGTTCTTTTTAATTTTTTTAGATTTAAGTCGGGACAAAAATATAAACTCCCTGTACAAATGACAAAAATAAGCCGAATTTATTTCAGCTGATATTTATTTAAAGCGTATGCTGTCTTATAAACCGATCTTTTTTATAACTTTGTATGGCACAAAACGCTTCAAGGGCTGAATACAACATAAAGCTAATTAAGGTGCACATAAATAGAGGAATAGCGATATAAATTAAATCAAAAGAGTTATATAAATAACAATTTATTAATATTTAACAGCACGTTGTTTGCCGCTGGCAAAGTAGTGTCTTATCTTTGATTCGCAAACATTATAAACCTAACTAATATGTCAAAAGAACAAACAGAACAAAAAAGTCCTGCGGCAGAAAAACTGAAAGCCTTGCAAATGGCTATGGAAAAAATAGAGAAAAGCTATGGAAAAGGTTCCATTATGAAAATGGGAGACGATAAAGTCGTCGATGTTCCGGTTATTTCTTCGGGTTCCATCGGGTTAAATGCTGCTCTGGGAGTTGGGGGCTTTCCCCGGGGCCGGGTGATCGAAATTTACGGCCCGGAATCCTCCGGTAAAACCACTCTGGCCATACACGCTATTGCCGAAGCACAAAAAGCCGGAGGTATAGCTGCTTTTATTGATGCCGAACATGCCTTTGACCGTTTTTACGCCGAAAAACTGGGTGTGGATATTGCCAATTTGTGGATATCTCAGCCCGACAGCGGAGAGCAGGCACTCGAGATTGCCGAACAACTTATACGCTCTTCAGCGGTGGATATCGTAGTTATAGATTCTGTGGCTGCTCTCACTCCCAAGGCCGAACTGGAGGGAGAAATGGGCGATTCCAAGGTAGGCCTTCAGGCTCGTCTGATGTCTCAGGCCTTGCGCAAACTCACTGCCACTATCAGCAAGACCAACACGACTTGTATTTTTATCAATCAGCTGAGAGAAAAAATCGGTATCATGTTCGGCAATCCCGAAACTACCACCGGCGGTAATGCGCTCAAGTTTTATTCTTCAGTGCGCCTCGACATTCGTCGTATCGGACAGATCAAAGACGGTGAAGAAATCATCGGAAATCAGACCCGTGTTAAAGTGGTCAAGAACAAAGTGGCCCCGCCCTTCCGCAAGGCGGAATTTGATATTATGTACGGAGGAGGCATTTCCAAAACCGGAGAATTAATAGATTTGGGTTCCGATTTGGGCATTATTAAAAAAAGCGGTTCCTGGTATGCCTATAAAGACAGCAGGCTGGGACAGGGCAGGGAAGCCGCCAAAGATTGCATGCGCGACAATCCGGAATTGGCCGAAGAGATAGAAAAATTAATCTACGGGGCGCTCAAAAAATAAGCTCTTTAATTCCTTAAATCCATACAATTATGAAAAGTGAAGAAGAAGATCTGTTGGAATACGACGACGAAGAAGCCTTGAGTTTCATACGTAATCAACTTCCTCAGGAAATGAAATCCAAACATAGTGATGACGATTATTACTATCTGTTGGACAGCATTTACGAATATTACGAAAGTAAGGGTTTTCTGAACGACGACGAACAGGAAGTATCGGTTGATCTTGATGAATTGAGCGATTTTGTCTACAAAGCAGCCAAAGAAGAAAAGCTGAGTTTCAGCAGGGAAGAGGTAGGCTTTTTTGTAGATGCCGAAATTGCTTATTGCGAAAGCCTCGGAATATTTGAGACCGAAGAATAAATAAAGGCGGTGTCTCATAAGTGTCCAACTGCTGTGCTTTCGATATTCGGGCTCAGTCACGTACTTCAAGTACGCTCCTTTGCCCTCAATATCAGTGCCTTGCATTTGGACACTTCTAAGATACCTTGCTGTTTTTTGGTCGAATAGTTATTGAGACAGCCCCTTAAGTTATTTTTCCGGTGTATCTGCTGCCGGTTCTTCTTCCTTAAGCGGAGCAAAATTCGTGTAGCCTTTTTCAATCAGTATATTATACCAATTCAGCAATTTTCGGATATCCGAAGCATAGACCCTTTCCCGGTCGTAATCGGGCAGAACACCGGCAAAATAGGCTTTGAGTTCATCGTTGCCTGCTTTGGGATCGATAGTTAATTTTTCTCCACCGGCCTTGGTTTTGAGTAGTTCCAGTACTTCGTGTAATGGTTTTTCACCGTTTTTGGTATACATCGAAATCTCTCCCAGGGACATAATTTTGTCCTTGCTGTAGGCAGGCATTCTTTTGCCGTCGGCCAAAGATTCCACTATCAGCATATTTTTGCCCTGGCTGAGCATTTTGTACAAACCCGGCTTGCCGGAGACGGCAACAATTTTTTTCAACATCTTGGTTATTAATTTTTTAGGTGAGTTATTGCATTAATTCAAAAATCTGTTTTTGGGCATAGTATTTTTTTTATCAGTTCTGTAACCTGGGGTAACAAGGCAAGCTGACCATCGTTATCGATGATGAAATCGGCTTTGGATTTTAGCAAATCCTGCGGCAACTGCCGGCGGATACGTTCCCTTACCTGTTCCGGACTCCAGCCTTTGTTGCGGCAGACTCGTTCAATACGTAAGTTCTCGGCTGCCGTAACTACTGCAACATAATCGCAGAAGTTGTCCAGCCCTGCTTCGTACAAAAGGGCGGTTTCGTGCACGAGCAGAGGGTAATCCCCGTGTTTTTGTTTCCACTCTCCGAAGTATTCAATCACGGCCGGGTGAACCAGATTATTTAATTGAGCAAGTCGTGCAGGATCATTAAAGACTATGGAAGCCAGTGATTTGGTATTGAGTTTGTCGTTTTCGTCATAAATATCCTTGCCAAACAAGGCAAGAAGGCCCTTGCGTAAGGCAGGGCTTTTTTCGTACAGCTCTTTGGCCGCAGAATCCGCATCGAATACAGGAACGCCCAGTACTCTGAAAATTTCTGCAACAGTCGATTTGCCGCTGCCAATACCGCCGGTCAGGGCCAGAATTTTCATCAGAAAATTATTTTTTTTCGATCAGACATTCAACCTTATCCGGGTGCAGACTGAGCCGCTGCACATAATCCGGAGTCTTTACCAATTTAATGCTCTGCAGGTCTTCGTTCGATTCGATTAAATCGCGGTAATAAATGCCCAGGTGGAAATCTTCCGCTTTGACCGATTGATAATTGGACCTGCTTACCAAAAAAGAAACGGTCACTTTCGACGGGAAGGAACGTAAAAACAAATTCTCGGGAAAATCGAGCCCCATAACAGGGATTTCGTAACGAACCTCGGTGAATTCTTCAACCGACAAATGTACCCGTACAGTAGCCTGAGAAAAATGGACACCTTCTATGGCTTTGAGTTTTACATTCGTGCTTATCGAATCTTTCAGCACCGGTAAATCCAGGAGTTCGGTTTCTATCAGCCTGAGGGTATCCAGAATGGACGAAGGAGCGTATGCTCTAACGAAAGAGGGTTGTATGGAAGGTTCCTCGACCAGCATATATTGCCGTGAAAGGCCTATTTGGGCATTCAGTTTGACAGGGAGGTCTTTTTGTTCTTTTTCGACGAAATACAAAATCAGGCTGTCAGGGCTGATCCTCAAAATTTGAGCACTGGGCTTCAGTTTTGCAAAAATGGCCGGTTTGAGTTGCTCAAGTGGAATTCTGCTTATACCTTCTTCGGCACGCCAGCGCAACAAATCAAGCTCGAGGCCGAGTTTGCGCCGGTGGATATGATAATTATAGAGATGACTGCCCTTGTCTAGTACGGTTACTTTTATGTTGGCAGGTAATTCATTGGTTATGATTACGTTTTCGGGTAATTTCCCGTATTCCAAAGGAATGGACAATTCTGTTTGCGAAGAGGCCTGGGTGCTTTGAAGAAACCAAAATAAAATGGATAGGCCCAAAAACAACAGAAAAACATAAAACTCCTTGTTCTTATTAAAAAACAGGAGATAATATGTTTTTCTGAAGAATTTTCGGACCTGAGTCCATTTTAATTTGAAATCCATTATTTTGAAGGATTGGCAGCAGGCTCGCTTGCGGCGAATACCGCTGTTTTTTCGATACGTATACGAACGTTTTCTGATATTTCAACAATAAAAGCATCGTCCTTAATGTCGCGCAGTTTGCCGTAAATACCGCCGGAGGTTACGACGCGGTCACCAACCTGCAGGGCGGCACGGGCTTTTTGAATTTCTTTTTGTTTCTTGTTTTGCGGGCGGATCATAAACAACCAGATAACCACAAATATCAAAATCAGCGGCAGAAATTGCATAAAACTACTTTTGGGTGCTTCGGCAGACGTTTCAGCTGCAGCTTGTAATAAAATAAATAAGTTCATAACAATTGAGATTAATAATTAAAAATCAGGCTTTAAATAATTTGTTTTCTTTTTTTAGCTCCTGGACTATGTGATCAAGCGTTCCGTTAATAAATAAACCACTTTTTTCGGTGCTGTAGCTTTTGGCAATATCTATGTATTCATTGAAACTGACGTTTAAGGGGATATCCTTAATTTCCATAATTTCGGCCAGGGCCACTTGCAGTATAATTAAGTCCATAAGGGCCAGGCGTTCCAGCTCCCAGTTTTGAACAGCTTCGGTAATTATGCTCCTGTATTCTTCGGCATGTTTAATGGAAGCCCTGAATAAATCAAGCGCATACTGACGATCGCTTTCGTCTTTGTACATGGGTAAAAGCGCCTGGCCTGCGCCATTGCCCTGCTCAAAACGCTTGATGGTTTTCAGCACAAAAGTAAGAACTATGTTCAAATCGTCGTTCCAATAGATGGATTGCTCTTCCATAGCTTCTTCCAGATAACTATTGTTTTGGATAATTCGTTTGAATATTTTGCGCCAGATTTCTTTGTCGGCTTCGTAGCTGTTGTTTTCGGCCTGCATGTATTCAATGTAAAAGGGAGCCGTTTGAATCTGGTCATAAATGTTTTTTATCAGTCCCTCGTAGGGTGCCCAGGATAGTTTCCGGTTGTTTATCTCATGTTTGAATTCGGTATTTTGCCTGAGTTGAGCCAGGAAAGCATTGTTGACAAAACGCAGATTCGGATTTTGTTCCTCCGGGCTGGGCAGGTATTTACTGCGGGCCATGTCGATGCGTTGTTCGGCATAATAACTGATATCTGAAACCAGCAACAACAGATATAAATACAGATCGTAGGTTTTTTCTAAACTGAAAAATAATTCTTTTTCGGCTTTTGCCGGGTTTTCGTTGTTGTTCTGGTGACAGGCATACACCATTTGCAATACCTTGGTACGGATAAGAACACGGTTGATCATTACGGAATCTACAAAAAGCAATGCCGCAAAGATAATATATTTTACTAAGAAGATTGCATCCTAAAAATATTATGTCTAATTTTGAACTCCGATCAAAAGCAACTCTGGTTGAACTTATTATCGAATTTATTGATGTAATACCATGAAAACAGACACAGAGGATAATAAGAAAATAGACAAAGATATAGTCTATAACAAAACAGTAAAAGCAGGTAAACGCATCTATTATTTTGATGTAAAAAAAAGCCGAAACAGCGAAATGTATATGGCGATTACCGAAAGTAAAAAAATTGTAAGCGGTGATTTACTCACTCCTGATATCAGCTTCGAAAAACACAAAATTTTTCTTTATCACGAAGATATGTCCAATTTTGCCGAAGCACTGCTTCAGGTAATTCAATACATCAAAGAAAGACAGGCCTCACCTCCGCCCCGGGAGCAATATTGGAAGAAAAGGGAAGAGGCCGTTCACATTACCCGGGACGAAGACGACAACATTAAGGATCTCAGCGAATCGGCTGAGAAATAGAAGCTAAAAATTTATCAGTCTTGTTTGTTGTACTAAATCTTTTAATTACCTTTGCGCCGCTTTTGACTAAACCCGTGTGATGGGAAAATTTAAGAGCCTGTTTTAAATTTTTGAGTAACACAATACAATCACAATGAAAACTTTAGAACTTAATGGCAGCCCGAGAGCCGATTTCGGAAAAAAAGCCTCTAAAAATGTTCGCAATGGCGGTAACGTTCCCTGTGTTCTTTACGGAGGCGAAGAAAACCTGCATTTTCAGGTAAAAAAAGAAGATTTGCGAGCATTGCTTTATACTCCAGCTGTTCATTTGGTGAAGCTCAGCATTGCAGAAAAATCCTATATGTCGATACTTCAGGACGTACAGTTTCATCCCGTCAGTGACGAGCCTATTCATCTTGATTTTATGCAAATCTTCGAAAATAAACCCATCCTTATTGAAGTGCCTGTAAAACTCAATGGTTTGGCAGCCGGTGTTAAGGGTGGCGGTAAGTTGAGCCTGGATATGCGCAAACTCAAAGTGAAAGCTTTGTATAAAAACATTCCTGATTTTCTGGAAATTGATATTACCAACTTAGAGTTAGGCAAAACAGTACAGGTGGGTGATCTCAAATTTGACAACATGGAACTGATGAACACTAAAAACGCCGTGGTTTGTGCCGTTAAACTGACTCGTGTGGCCAGAGGTATAGCTGCTGCTACTACTACAGGTCCGGCTGAAAGCAAAACAGAATGAAATACCTGATTGCCGGTTTGGGAAATATAGGTGAGACCTATCAGCATACCCGGCACAACATCGGATTTGACATATTGGACGCTTTCTCGGAAGCGTCCAATCTTGTTTTTGAGCCAAAGCGTTATGGTGCTGTGGCAGAAGGCCGGCTCAAGAACAAGCAGTTTATTTTGCTGAAGCCCTCCACTTACATGAATCTCAGCGGAAACGCCGTTCGTTATTGGCTGCAGGCCGAAAAAATCCCCTTAGAGAATTTACTGGTAGTGGTAGACGATCTGGCACTGCCATTTGGCCGTATACGCCTGCGCCCCGATGGAGGAGATGCCGGCCACAACGGGCTGAGTCACATACAGGA
Organism: uncultured Bacteroidales bacterium; assembly: GCA_964575345.1. Lineage (GTDB taxonomy): Bacteria > Bacteroidota > Bacteroidia > Bacteroidales > UBA1402 > UBA1402. Next base: position 3,688 of record CAZNQD010000009.1, on the reverse strand, counting down.
AAGCCTGGGTACCGATAAATACGCCCGCCTGCGTTTTGGCATAGGCAATGATTTTCCTCCCGGAGCACAAATAGATTATGTGTTGAGCGGCTGGTCTGCCGAACAGTTGGAAACATTACCGGAGCGTATAGATCAGGCCCTGGAAATCATTAAAAGCTTTTGTCTGGAAGGCATTCAGCTTACCATGACCAGGTATAATCGCAAATAAACATGGATCACAGCGTACGCATAGACAAATGGCTGTGGTCTGCCCGAATCTACAAGACCAGAACACTGGCCACCGAAGCTTGCCGCAAAGGTCAGGTGAGCATTGCAGGGCTAAAAGTAAAGCCCTCCAGAATGGTGACCGAAGGCGAAATACTCAGCGTACGCAAAAATCCTCTTACTTTGACGCTGAAAATACTGAACCCCATTCAAAACAGAGTCTCCGCAAAATTAATTCCCGAAGTCCTGCAGGACCTGACTCCCGCCGAAGAATACGAAATGCTGGAAATGGCACGGATTGCGAGCTTTGGCAATCGAACGGCAGGCAGCGGCAGGCCTACCAAGAAGGAACGCCGTGACCTGGAAAGTTTTTTAGACAGCGAAGAGGAATAATCTGCTTAATTCCAGGCAGATAATAAAATGGCAAAAGCAGGCCGAAAAGGCTGGTTAATAAGTAGAATCAGGGAGCAATTAATTGAAATACGGCAATATCGTTGTATTTCTCCAGCCCCATATTCCAGTCTTTCAATACGCCGCTGTGTTTAAAACCCAGTTTGCCAAAAAGAGCCAGGCTGCCTGCATTTTCGGTAGGAATATAGGCGTAGAGCTGATGAATGTGCAGAAAACCAAAAGCAAACTCAATCAGTAACTTCAAAGCCTGAGAGGCATAGCCCCTGCGCTGATAGGCCTTTTCTATCAGAATGCCCACACCGGCGCGGTTGTGGTAAGGGTCAAAATCGTAAAGGTCAATAGTGCCAATAACACAGTCGTCCTTTTTATTTTCTATCATAAAACGCAATTGCCTGGAAACAAAAATGTTTTGTTCGGCCTGGCCTATGTATTGATGCAGGGCATATTTCGAAAAAGGCGACAGGGTGCTGCCGTACTGCCAGAGGCTGGTGTCGTTTTCGCAACGGTAGAGGAATTCCAGGTCTTCGGGTTCGGGCGACCGTAAACGCAACTGCTCGTTCTGGAGGAATGTTTTCATAGTTTCAGGTATTATTTCTGGTCCGAAGGATGTTCTTCCATTTCCTGAACCTGTTCCGGGTCCGGAAAAAGCTCCAGTTCCTTGATGATTTGACCTTTGGCCGGAATGCAAAACAAAAAGAAGAGCATGGTCATCAAAAAAAAGACCAGAGCCTTGGGCATGGTGGTGAAAACTCTCAGGAACAGAGCAAAAAGAGCAATGATACTGAAGGCATACATTCTTGCAGAAGCCGCTTTCAGATAGGCCGGCAGACGTTCTTCCAGCACTTTGTCAAGGCGTATTGCCCTGGTTTTGTGGTGAAACCAGCGCAGACTAAAAGGCACGCCAATCAAAAACAAAAGAATGCAAAAGCTTTGAAAAGGCAGGGAGAGCTCTTGTGACAACAGGAAAGGCTGTTGTGGAAAAAAATAAGCCAAAAGGCCTAAGAGCAGGAGTATACCAACGCTGAGCAAAAATTGTATGCGTAGTTTTTTTAGCGCAGAATGGAGAGCTGCTTCCATATCAGGAGGTTTTAAAAGGAATACGATTGAGTATGGAACGTCCCAGCGTAATTTCATCGGCGTAATCCAATTCATCGCCCACAGAGATTCCACGGGCAATAACAGTGATTCGCAGAGGATAAGTGCTGATTTTCCGAAAAATATAAAAGGAGGTGGCATCGCCTTCGGCAGTAGCCGAAAGGGCCAGAATGACTTCGTCAACCCTTCTCCGGGCGAGCCTTTCTACCAAGGAATTGATTTCAAGATCGGAAGGCCCGATGCCGTCCATGGGAGATATCAGGCCGCCCAGAACATGGTAAAGGCCGTAGTATTGCCTGGTTTGTTCAATGGCCATTACTTCGCGCACATTCTCCACCACGCAGATGGTGGAGGCATCTCGTCTGGGATTGCTGCAAATCAGGCATTCCTCGTTGTCCGAAATATTGTGGCAGGTCTTGCAATAGGCAATTTCATTTTTCAGGCGTATCAGGGTGTTGCCAAAATGTTCCACATCCTCTTTGTTCTGACGTAAAAGATGCAACACCAGACGCAAGGCGGTTTTCCTGCCTATGCCGGGCAAATTGGAAAATGCCTGAACGGCTTCTTCCAATAAAACGGAGGGGTAGATTTGATCCATTATAAAATCGAATTCTGACAGGCAAAAGTACGTTCAAATCCTCAATTTTAAAAATAATCCCGTATTTTTGCATCTTATTCAAAAGTTTATGAATGAATTTCTTGTTCTGGGACTGGTGTTGGCTTATTTTGGATTGCTCCTGCTGATATCCATCTTCTCCAAAGGATCCGACCAAAACAACAATGCTTTTTTTCTTGGGGAACGCAAATCGCCCTGGATAGTGGTAGCCATAGGCATGATAGGGGCTTCGTTATCGGGAGTGACTTTTATTTCGGTCCCGGGCATGGTACGCGAAAACAGCTTTTTGTACATGCAGACTGTAATGGGCTTTTTTGTAGGCTATATTTTAATTGCCCGTGTCTTGCTGCCGGTTTATTACCGGCTGAATGCTCCCAGTATTTACATCTATCTGAAAGAACGCTTCGGCAAGTATTCCTATAAAACCGGAGCTGCCTTTTTTCTTTTGTCCAAAACCATAGGAGCAGCTGCCCGCCTGTATGTAGTGGCCATTGTTTTACAAGCCTTTGTCCTCGAAAAATGGGGGATGCCCTTTGCCCTTACGGCAGCTCTCATCATAGCCATGATCTGGGTGTATTCCTTTCGTAACGGCATTAAAACAATAGTGTGGACCGATTTGTTACAAACAATTTGTTTATTGACAGCCCTGGTTTTGATTATTTTACAACTGTCCAAAAGTTTGCAGCCCGAAAGCGGCTCAGTATGGGGGCTGATGAAGGCCAGCCCCTACATGAAAATGTTTGAGTTCGGAGACTGGCACAGTAAGCAACATTTCGTCAAACAGTTTTTCAGCGGCATTTTTATTGCTTTGGTCATGACAGGTTTGGACCAGGACATGATGCAAAAAAACCTAAGCATTCCCAATCTTAATAAAGCAAAAAGAAATATTTATACCTACGGTTTTGCCTTTATTCCGGTGAATTTTTTATTTCTGAGCCTGGGAGTCTTGTTGTTGCTGTTTGCGCAAAAAAATCAGCTTAAACTGCCGCTCTTGTCTGACGACATTTTGCCGGTCATTTCCACCGGTCCGTATTTAGGCCCGGCTGCGGGTATCTTTTTCATCATTGGCATAATCTCGGCCGCCTTTTCCAGTGCAGATTCAGCGCTTACTTCGCTCACCACTTCTTTTTGTGTGGATATGCTCGGCCGCAAAGACGACGTTCGCTTGCGCAAGCGGGTACATTTGCTGATATCAGTCTTTTTTCTGCTTATAATTCTTATCTTTAAGGCTGTCAACAACCGCAGCCTGATTGATGCCATATACGTAATTGCCGGCTATACCTACGGGCCTTTGCTGGGTTTGTTTACGTATGGATTGTTCAGCAAACAGCCGGTCAGAGATAAGTGGGTGCCTTATATTGC
>CAZNQD010000008.1:65497-66430 GCA_964575345.1 uncultured Bacteroidales bacterium | reverse complement strand
CCGAACACGAAAAACGCTACCGCAAGTTGTTGCAAAACATTGTCGAAAATAAAGTGTTCGAAGACGACGAAAACATCTCTTGGACCTGTCGCAACTGTGGCCACGTGCACAAAGGCAAAAACGTTCCCGATCTCTGCCCCGTTTGCAAGCACCCCAAAGCCTATTTCGAAAGAAGATGCGAAAATTATTAGCAGCGCTCATCGCTGGTTGATTTCCCGGATGCGTTTGCTTATGTTCGATTTTTTGGCAGCGCTCCCCACCGTTCAAGCCCGGCCCGCTCAGCCTCCCGATATCCCCGGCTGGTCAGCGCCGGGCTTTTGCTTTGGCAAGCTTCCGTTTCGATCAGATTCGGCTTCGTGACCCTCCCTTTAGACCATGTCGGTTTTGTATTCTTTGGAATAAATTATCAAGAATTTTTCTATCCCGGAGGAGCCCCAAATACCTCTTTTTTAGATAATACTCCATTTCATCGTACTTTTTTGGAATCACCGATAAAATGGTAATTTTTTGTACCAGCCTGTACTCAAAATGAGCCGGTTTTATCCAAAAAAGTCGAAACTATTATCATATTTCTAATTAATATTCATACACTTAGAGGGAGACTTTTCAGACACCCCGAATATCATTACATTTTTTGTTACATATTTGTAAAGCACAAAATCCTGTTTAGGATTTTACCTACTCTAAATACAATAAAAACTCATCGCAAGTATTCTGCTCTTGTTTGGATTTCTTTAAAGCGGAACGCAGTGAAACCGCAGCCCTAAATCCGATATATAGACACGGCGCCCGAAGCGCGCAGTGGCCGGCGAGGTTTTTTGTGACGGCTCGTCAGAGACTGGCAAAAAACGCCGGCGTCCAGTGCTGACCAGCCGGGGATATCGGGAGGCTGAGCGGGCTGTGGTTGAACGGCGGGAAGCGCTTCACGAGCTT
>CAZNQD010000008.1:0-65397 GCA_964575345.1 uncultured Bacteroidales bacterium | reverse complement strand
ACGCTACTTTTTGGCCTGCGGCCAAGAAGATAGCGGCGCTCGGCAACGACAAAATCAGCATTGATCAACGGCTCTCGCTTACGCTACTTTTTGGCCTGCGGCCAAGAAGATAGCGGCGCTCGGCAACGACAAAATTAATTTTGTCGTTGCTCTCGCTTACGCTATCTTTGCCACCAATGGAACTAAAAGGAATAAAGAATATTCTGTTTGATTTCGGAGGCGTGCTGGTCAAGCTCAATCCACAAGCCTGCCTGGATGCTTTTGCTGCGCTTGGAGCGCCACAAGTGGCTGATTATCTCACACCATACGGACATACAGGGCCCTTTGGCCTTCTCGAAAACGGCAACATCGGCCTGGAGGACTTTCGAAAAGAAATCAGAAGAATCTTTGGAATCAACGCCGGCGATGAAGAAATTGACCAGGCCTGGGCTGCTTTTCTTGAAGAAATTCCACTTGCAAATACGACCATAGTCCATCACCTGAGCAAAAAGTACAGAGTCTTTTTATTGAGTAATACCAATCCTGTACATATCCGCAAACTTAAGCAATTTGAGCAAGCGGGCCATATTCTGAACCACTGTTTCGAGAAACGCTATTTATCCTACGAAATGGGCCTTTCCAAGCCCCACAAAGAGTTTTTTGAACATGTGCTCAAAGACAGCTGCCTCAAAGCGGAAGAGTGTCTCTTTATTGACGACGGGCCGGCCAATTGTCGTAGTGCAGAAGCTCTTGGAATGAAAACTCTTTGTCCTGATAATGTGGAGGATTTGAGCAGGTTTTTTCCCGAAATACTAAGTAATACTGCAAGCGAGAGCAGGCTTATTCAAAAAGCCCAAAATAAAAAAGAACCGGTCGTGGGAGAAAAAACAGTAGCCACTATAGGTTTTTTTGACGGTGTGCACCTGGGACATAAACAATTGATAGCTTCACTCCGTCAAGTAGCAGCAGAAAGAAAGCTATCGTCGCTGGTGCTGGCCTTTTGGCCTCACCCCAGAATGGTCTTACACAGCGATTATTGTCCACAATTATTGAACGATTGTTCCGAAAAACTAACTCTGTTGCAAGCCTGTGGCGCCGATTACACCCGACTGGTTCATTTCGAAAAAAAAATAGCACGGATGTCGGCTTTCGAATTTATGAACGAAGTCCTGAATAAAGAATGGAAAGTCGCTTGTTTGCTGATTGGTTATGATCATCACTTTGGTAAAAACCGCGAAGAAGGCTTTGACGATTATCGCCGTTACGGCGATTTGCTGGGTATTGAGGTACTAAAAGCCGGGGCGTTCTTACTACCCGATTCTTCCAGGGCCATTAGTTCCTCTTACATCAGAGAAGCCCTGTTAAAAGGAGAAATAATAAAAGCAAACGCTGCCCTGGGTTACGATTACACCATCAAAGGCAAAGTAGGCAGCGGCTACAGAGTGGGTCGCAAACTTGGTTTTCCCACAGCCAATATTATACCTTCCGATCCTCATAAACTCATCCCCATGCCCGGCAGTTATATAGTTACGGCAGAAGTCGAAAACAAACTATATCCGGGCATGTTGAACATAGGACAACGCCCCACTTTGCAAAACGGCAGACAATGGAGTATCGAAGTACATCTCCTGGATTTCTCGGGCGACATCTACGAAAAGGAAATCGCTATATATTTCAAAAAACACCTGAGGCCCGAAAAGCGCTTTCCATCCACTGCAGATCTGTCGGATCAACTCAAATTGGACAAAGAAGCCGTATTGCGCTTTTTTGAACAGGGGGAAAAAAAGTCGTCTCAAAGCGAACTTTAAGACGACTCCCGAAATGGTATGCTTTATCTCCGGCAAGCTTGCCGGGGCGGCAATAATGGCTGGCAAATCACCATAAAGCAGCTTATTCTCTTTTATTATTTGAGGATTTCGAGCAATTCTACTTCGAAAATCAACATGGCACCCGGCTGAATAACATCACCGGCACCGTTGTCACCGTAAGCCAAATCAGAGGGCAAATAAAATTTGTATTTTGAACCCACGCTCATCAATTGAATGCCTTCGGTCCATCCGGGTATGACGCCATTCAATGCAAATTGGGCAGGTTCGCCGCGATCAACGGAACTGTCAAAAACGGTGCCGTCAAGCAGAGTGCCGTGGTAATGCACGCTAACTCTGTCTGTTGCCAAAGGTTTGGGACCTTCGGCCGCCAAAAGGACTTCGTATTGCAATCCGCTTTCGGTAGTTACAACGCCTTCTTTCTTGGCATTATCTTCCAGGAATTTGCCGGCTTCTTCTTTGTTCTTTTGAGCAGATTCAATTTGTATAGCAGCCAGGCAACTTTGGAATACCTGGTAAGCCTGATCTGGCTGGATGCTGAGATCTTCTACCTTCCCCTTGATGGTTTTCTCGAAGGCTTCCATAAACAGATCCATATTCAGTTCGGCCGGAAAAGAGCTGAGGTTTTGTGCCAAATTGTCTCCCAGGCCTACACCATATGCATAACTAAGGCTGTCTACGTTGGTTTTCATTGCTTTACTTCCACCCTTACCGTCACAGGCGGTGAAACATAAGCTTAAACACATGGTGCCGGCAAAAACGACGGCTAACACTACATTTTTCTTCATAATTCTAATTTTGTATTTGTTGTTGAAATTCTATCTGTTATAAACAAAGTTCGCAAAGATAAGATAAAAACTCCGGATCGGACAAAATTTGGGATTATTACTTTTTTTAGATTTGGGCAAACAATTTTGATCCTCCGCTGTAGGCTTCGACCACATTGACAACGTAATCGCCCAGCTTTTCACATTCTCGTATGATATCAATGTAGTACAAGGCTTCCTGATAGGTATACTTTTTGGCCTCTAAATCGAGGTCATTTTCCAGATATAACTGGTTACGGTATTTGTTGATTTCTATTTCCGTATCTCTGATTTTGACTAATTCGGCAGTATCGTGACTGTTTTTTATAATCAGATTAGCCATATCTTCCAGATGTTTATACGCCAGGCCAAACATGCTTTCAACATGCGCAGTCATTTCATCGGTCAGGACCACATTTGCATCCCTGCGCCTCTTGATGGTGTTGGCAATGTTGTGGCAACTGTCCGCTATACTTTCTATCTCGGAGGTCATGCGAATCATTTGCCTGATCTGATGCTTACTTTCATCGCTCAGGCGGCCTTCAGACACATTATTCAGGAAGGTGGCTATTTCGAGTTCTACCCTGTCGCTGATATTTTCGTATTTCAATATGCGGGCATAGGTTTTCTCAAAGTTGGATTCCTGTTTTTCATAGTACAATTCACGCACCATATCAAACATTCTTCGGATTCTGATAATGTAATCGTCAATTTCTTTTTTTGCTTCGGGAATAGCTAATTCAGAAGCAGAAAGCAGATTGGTGCTGATATATCGTAATTGAAATTCTTCGTCGGTTTTTTTCTTGGGAATAATCTTGGTGACAATTTTGGCTATCACTCCAGTAAACCAAATCAACAAAGTTGTGTTGATAATATTGAACATCGTATGAAATAACGAAAGCGCATAAGAAGTACTGGCCTGCAGGGATGTTAATTGTTCACGTAAACTTAATAATTGAGGATCGTCGAGATTTATTCCTGGGTCGGAAATCAATTTGAGCACACCAGGATCCAGGCTGGCTGTAAAGACATCCAGTTGCTTGGGATCAACACCGCTTATGCCAATGATGATTTTTTGAACCATACCCACAAAAGGGAAAAACAAAATCAACACCCAGATTACACCGATGACGTTGAAGGTGGTATGGGCCAGGGCTGCCCGTTTGCCGGAAATATTGGTCGAAAGAGCCGCAAGGTTAGCCGTCACTGTTGTTCCTATGTTTTCTCCCAACACCATGGCAGCTCCCATTTCAAAATTGATCCAGCCCTTGGCGCACATAATCAGGGTAATAGCCATAGTGGCACTGGAGGACTGAACAACTATGGTTAACAAAGTCCCGAATAATAAAAACAGTAAAACGGAACCATAGCCCATATTGGTATATTTAGCTAAAAATTCCAGTGCTTGAGGATTGTTTTGCAAATCAGGCACTGAGCTTTTCAAAAAACTCAGTCCCATAAACAAAATGGCAAAACCAATAATGAACTCTCCTATGTTTTTGTAGCTGTTTTTCTTGGAAAACATTAGTGGGATGATACCAATCCCAATTAAAGGAAGCGATAAAATACTGATATTGAAGTTAAAACCAAAAACAGAAATGATCCAGGCTGTAATAGTAGTACCAATATTGGCTCCCATAATAACGCTTATGGACTGTACCAGATTTATCAGGCCTGCATTGACGAAACTAACCACCATCACCGTTGTAGCTGAAGAAGACTGGATAATGGCTGTTACCATCATTCCCATAAAGACTCCCGCGTAACGGTGCGAGGTCATGGCCGAAAGGAATTCTTTTAATTTTTTGTTTGCTGCTTTTTGTAATCCCTCGCTCATCATTTTCATCCCGAAAAGAAACAGGCCCAAAGAGCCTATCAGCGTGAGGAAATCATAAAAAGAATAGTCCATGGAAGCTGTATAAATATGAATTCTGCTTTTATCCCGCAAAAGTAAGTGAAACTTTTTTAATTACAGAATCTATGGAAAATTAATTGTACCTTAGGGCTGATTTTTTTCAGTACTGCTATGTCAAAAACCGCTCGTCTTTTTTGCGTGAACAACAACAAAAGTATGCTCATGCCCATGGGGGTAACTTTACTGGAAGTTTACCAACAACTTTCGCAGGAACTCAATATAGAACCTATTGCGGCCAGAGTAAACAACAAAACCGAAAGTTTGAACTATGAATTGTACAATCCCAAAAGAGTAGAATTCATCGAAATAAACTCAGCCTCGGGCATGCGCGTATATGTCCGCACCCTGACTTTTTTGATCTCCTCGGCCATTTACGAACTTTTCCCTGAGGGCACTTTCAGAATTGAACATTCCGTTTCGAACGGCTATTATTGTGAACTGGATCTGAATCGTGTCTGCACCCCGGAAGATCTTGATGCCATCAAAAAAAGGGTGCTTGAATTTATTGAAGCCGACAATCCCATAGATAGCGTAGAAGAAGAAACGTCCGTCGTTATTGAATTGTTCCGGAAAAAAGGCAGAAAAGACATTGTCGATTTGCTGACTACTTTTGGCAGCCTCTACACTACTTATTGCAAAATGGGGGAACATATCGATTATTATTACGGAGCTTTGGCCTATTCATCGGGCATCAACAAGAATTTTGACCTGATTCCCTACCTGGACGATTATTTGTTGCGCATCCCCTCAAGATTAAATCCCTCTGAAGCGGCACCTTTGGTGCCTCAACACAAAATGCAGGATGTTTTCAGGGAATTTGTCCGTTGGAACAAGATAATGGATCTCCGCTACGTGGGCGATCTGAATCTTATGTGCCTTCAGGGCAAGGCAACAGAGCTGATCAAAGTAGCCGAAGCTTTGCAGGAAAAAAAGATTGCCCTGTTGGCAGATACCATTGCCAAAGGCCTGGGCAAAATTCGGATAGTGTTGATTTCAGGGCCTTCTTCGTCGGGCAAAACCACCTTCAGCAAACGTTTATCCATACAGTTGCTTGCCCTGGGGATACGCCCGATAGCCATTTCGATGGATGATTATTTTTTGGAAAGAGGCCAGACACCCAGGGACGAAAAGGGTGAATTTGATTATGAATCGCTTTATGCCTTAGATTTGGATCTTTTCAACCGCGATCTGCATAATATACTCGAAGGGCAGGAAGTGGAAATTCCCAGCTTTAATTTTACCCTGGGAACCAAAGAATACAAAGGCAATAAAATCAAGTTGACGCCACAAAACATACTTATCCTGGAAGGCATTCACGCACTAAATCCCGAATTATTGAAAAACGTTCCGGCAGAGGCTCAGTTTAAATTGTATATTTCTGCCCTCACCGCCATTTCGCTGGATAAACACAACCGGATTCCAACCACGGACAACAGGCTGATTCGGAGAATTATCCGGGATTCCCGCTACCGGGGCACTTCGGCCAAAGAAACCATTGCCCGCTGGGAAAGTGTACGCGCCGGAGAAGACAAATGGATTTTCCCCTTCCAGGAGAATGCCGATGCCATGTTCAATTCGGCACTAATCTTTGAATTCTCTGTATTAAAAAATTACATAGAGCCCATATTGAGAGAAGTCCCTCAGAATTGCGTCGAGTACTCCGAAGCGAGACGCCTGCTACGCTTCTTGAATTACTTTATTCCCATTACTGATTGGGAAATTCCTCCTACTTCGGTACTAAGAGAATTTGTGGGAGGCAGCAGTTTTCATTATTAACTAAGTTGCTGGGGATTCAATCGAAAAATGCTACTTTTGCACAGACATTTTTATTGACGGAACAAGATGTTGCACCAGGAACTTTCGTTAAAACTTCAACAAAAGCTTTCTCCACAGCAAATTTTAAGAATCAAGCTGCTGGAGGTTCCTGAATTGGAAATGGAAGAACGCATCCTGCGGGAGGTGGACGAAAATCCCGCCCTGGAACTGGGAGAAGATCCCGAGAGCATCGAAAAAGAACAGGGCCTCGAAGAGGAAACAGAAGAACAGCAGGACGATTTCAATGACCTTGATGATTATCTCCCTCACGACGACGACGAACCATACGGGAACCGGGAATACGACAAAAACACCCCTGCCCGTAAGGAAACTTTTTTCGGCTCCGGCGTCTTGTCTTTGCATGATTTTCTGATGCAACAGCTCAATGTGCTGAACCTCACCGAAAACGAAAAAATAATCGGTGAATACCTCATAGGAAACATCGATGACGACGGTTATCTGCGCATTCCTCTCGAAACGGTTTCCGATCAGATTTCTTTTCAGGCATTCAAAGAGGTCTCCCCGGACGAAATGAACAGGATGCTCAGGGTGATTCAGGATTTTGAACCTGCCGGTGTTGCTGCCTTAAATCTTAAAAACTGCCTGTTATTGCAACTTTACCGAAAACCAAAGACAGTTTTGACAGGACAGGCTATCTATCTGCTGGAACAGTTTTTCGAAGACTTTTCCCACAGGCACCACGACCGCATCCTCCACAAATGGGGCATCAGCCGCGAGGAATACGACGCAATAGTTGGAGAAATTCTCAAACTCAATCCCAAACCCGGTAACGCCTGGGAAGGAATATCGGGCGAGTCAGGCAAACAGGTCATTCCGGATTTTATCGTCGAGAATATTGACGGCAATCTCGTTCTCAGCCTCAACGAAGGCAACTTACCCGAGATTCACGTAAGCAGCCGCTACCTTAAATTGCTTCATGATTTCAATGCCAATCCACACAAACAAAGCATGGAAACCAAAAATGCAGCCGTTTTTGCCCGTCAAAAAGTCGAAGCGGCGTATTGGTTTATCGAAGCTATAAAACAACGTCAGCAAACCCTGCTCAGCACCATGCAGGCCATCCTGGACTATCAAATGGAGTTCTTCCTGAGCGGCAACGAAAAAAAGATCAGGCCGATGATCCTCAAAGACATTGCCAACATCACCTCTTACGATATTTCCACTATATCAAGAGTTTCGAGCAGTAAATACGTACAAACGGCTTTTGGTGTCTTTCCCTTGAAATATTTCTTTTCAGAATCACTTCAAACCGACACCGGAGAAGAAGTATCTACCATCAGGGTAAAAAATGTTTTGCAGGAGATCATCGACAACGAAGACAAAAGCAAGCCCTATACCGACGACGATCTGGAAAAAATCATGCAGGAAAAAGGCTATCTGGTCGCCAGGCGCACCATTTCCAAATACCGTTTGCAATTAAAAATACCGGTAGCCAGATTACGCGTACAATAAAGGTCTTTTATCACTTAATACGATATAATATGAACAATCCTAACAAATTAAAATTCACCAGAAATCACGAATGGATTCGTGTAGAGGGGCAGGAAGCCTATGTGGGAATAAGCGATTTTGCTCAATCTGAATTGGGAGAAATTGTCTATGTGGACATCACGACTGTAGGAGAGAACTTACAAAAAGAAGAAGTTTTTGGCAGCGTCGAGGCCGTCAAGGCTGTTTCAGACCTTTTTCTTCCCGCAGGAGGAACCGTGCTCGAAGCCAATGCTGAATTGGAAGATCATCCGGAACTCATCAATAAAGAACCTTACGACGGGGGCTGGATAATAAAAATCAGCCTGGCTGATCCCTCAGAACTTGGGGAACTGCTCAGTTATGAACAATATAAAGAAATGATCGGATAAACCTATGAAAGCGATAGTCAGCATAATTATGGGCAGTACTTCCGATTTGCCTGTCATGGAAAAAGCAGCGGACTTGTTGAATGAATTTCAAATTCCTTTTGAAATGCATGCCCTGTCGGCCCACCGCACCCCCGAGGCCGTGGAAAAGTTCTCGAAGACTGCAGCCGAAAGAGGAATCAAAGTAATTATTGCTGCGGCAGGCATGGCCGCGCATCTGCCCGGAGTTATTGCGGCTTCTACCACCCTGCCTGTCATTGGTGTGCCAATTAAAGCCGGACTTGAAGGCCTGGATGCTTTGCTGGCCATCGTACAGATGCCTCCGGGCATTCCTGTAGCCACCGTAGGCATTAACGGGGCCATGAATGCCGCCCTGTTGTCCGTGGAAATACTGGCGGTAGCAGACCAGGCATTGCAAGCCAGGCTAGTCGCTTATAAAGCCGGACTCAAAAACAAAATTGTAAAAGCCGACCGGGAATTGCAGCAGCTCAAATACGAATACAAAACCAATGACTTACTGTCAGAATCTCTTTAACTACCAGCGTAGAAAAAGCTTCCCGGTGGACATAGCTCAGGTTCCTCTGGGCGGAACTTACCCTGTCCGTATACAGTCGATGACCAATTGTTCCACCCTGGATACGGTTTGCTGTGTGGAACAGATAAAAAAAATAGTCGCCGCAGGAGCCGATTATGTGCGTCTGACGGCACAGGGAACCAGGGAAGCAGAAAATCTGGGCAATATTCGCAAAGAAATACGGAAACAGGGAGTTGAAGTCCCTCTGATCGCCGACATTCATTTCAATCCCAGAGCCGCCGAATTGGCTGCTTCCAAAATAGAGAAAGTCCGGATCAATCCCGGAAATTTTGCCGATCCCCTGCACATTGAGCTACCCGGGGACGGAGTAAGCGAGCTTAAGTTCGAAAAGGAAAAAGTCAGGGAGCGACTGTTGCCTTTGCTTGCTATATGCAAGGAAAACAGTACCGCTTTACGCATCGGCGTCAACCACGGGTCGCTTTCTTCGAGAATGATGCTTCGATACGGAGACAGTCCACGCGGCATGGTGGAATCCTGCATGGAATATCTGCGTATTTGCTTGGAAGAAGATTTCAGGCAGGTAGTCGTCTCCATCAAATCGTCCAACACCCTGGCCATGATCCAGACTGTGCGCCTGCTGGTGAAGACCATGGAAGCCGAACGAATGAGTTTTCCCTTACACCTGGGTGTCACCGAAGCCGGAGACGGCGAAGACGGACGCATCAAATCGGCTGTAGGTATTGGCAGCCTGCTCCTGGACGGAATTGGAGATACCATACGTGTGTCGCTGAGCGAAGATCCTGAGGCAGAAATTCCGGTAGCCCGCAAACTGGTGAAATACGTCGAAAAAAGAAAAGGGCATACTATCATCGACGCCAGGGCTTTTGAAGGTTTTGACCCTTACACCTATAAGCGACGCGAGAGCAAAAAAACCGGAATTTTCGGAAATGGGCAGGTTCCTGTTGTCATACAGGATCATTCACAAGGGCTTACAAAAGATTACTCTTTTGCCGACCCTAAGCCCGATTTCATCTATCTGGGAGCCAAAGCCCCCGAAGCTCCCCGCAAGGACAATATTCCACAAATCTGTAATTATGAGGTATATCGAGGACAGGCCCAATGCTTCCCTCTGTTTGAAGTCGGGCAAATCGACGAATTACCGGGCTGTAAGGCAGTACTGCGTTTTCTTCGCGTCAGTTATTCAAACCTGAATACAGAATTGTTGCAGCAACTTGAAAAAGAGGAGAATATAATACTTTGGCTGTACAGTACCCACCAGAATACTGCGGCAGAAATGCGGGCGGCCTTTCATACCTTATTAAACCTCGACTTTCATTTGCCTGTCGTTGTTACCGCTACCTATTCTACAGAGGATGCCGAGAGCCTGCAAGTTCAGGCTGCAACCGATTTCGGTTTTTTGTTAGCTGACGGTTTTGGCGACGGTGTCTGCATCTCTGCAGGGGCCTTGCAGACGGAATGCCTCTCGTTAATGTTTGGTATTTTGCAAGCCACACGCTCCAGGATCAGCAAAACCGAATACATCTCCTGCCCCGGATGCGGCCGGACTCTGTTCAACCTTCAAAGTACCCTGGCCAAAGTAAAAGCCGGCACCTCTCACCTGAAAGGCCTCAAGATTGCCGTGATGGGCTGTATTGTAAACGGTCCGGGCGAAATGGCCGATGCCGACTACGGTTATGTGGGCGCAGGCAGAGGCCGGATCAGCCTTTACAAAGGCAAACTTTGCGTCGAAAAGAACATTCCCGAAGAAGAAGCACTTGACAAGCTGCTGGCTTTCATCAAAACAGACAGGAATTGACCCGGCGAAGAACCAGATACAGATTCTCACCTGTTAAAGTAATGCGTCATACGTGGTAACCAAAACAAAAGGGTGTCTCCGCTTTGGAGACACCCTTTTGTTTTGGTTGGAAAAATCAAGTGATTTAACTCAGGAGGCTTGCAATTTCGGTGTCAACCAGATATTTTGCAAACTCAACGTCATTAGCCGCTTTTTTGGCCATGGCTGAATCTTCGGCTATGGATTTCTTCAAACCATCCAATACTTCAGCTCTGTTATTGGTGCGGGCACCTACCAGGGCTTGCAGATAATAGGTTTCGGCATCGGGGTTTTCAACTCCGGCCAGAGTAGTTTTGGCTTTGCTGTAATCTTTTGCCAAAATCTGAGCCAAAGCCGCGTTATTGCTCTTGAGATCACCAAAAGCTTTGACGGCATTAGTATAATCACCTTTCTTGATGTAAAGCATTCCCAGGGCCTCTTCGTAATTCTTGGCACCGGCAGCCTGATTCAGGTAAGCTTCAATGGTAGCATTGTCAGCTCCTTCGGCAATGGCACACAGAGCCAGGTTGAGAGAAGATTCTTTGGTTTTTTCGATTGTATAAGCTTTTTCAAACCAGGTTTTAGCACCGGCAACATCTCCGGCCTCAAATTTTATCATTCCTGCGTTGTTGAAAGCACGGGAATCGTTGGGATAGAGTTCTGATGCTTTTTGGTAAACGCTTTCCTTTTCGGCAGGTGTATTGTACAAAGTAGCAGCGTAAAGTATTTCTTCCAGGCTGAGTCCGGAGGGATTGGAGCCGAACAACGCTTTGATTTCTTCGTCAGATTTTCCGATGACGTCAACAGTTAAAGCCATTCTTGAACGTCTGAGTTTGGGCAGGATTTCGTCGGCCAGCACTTTGTAGGCAGACGACAGTTTTTTGATTTCTGCTTCGCGTTGTTCAGGATCGGAATACATAGACAAAACACGCAGTATGAGAGCTTTGTCCTGTACATCCGAAGCTTCCAGCAAATTTTTAAATCCGTCCCAGTCTTCGGCGGTAAAATCAGCCTCGATATTACCCTGGGCTTTGGCTTTTTTCAATTCTTTATCTAAATAACTTACCGTGTTCTTTTCACGACTGCCGGCCAGGTTTTCGTTCAGTTTAACAGTGCCGTCGGGAGAGGCATAAGAAGAAACTTTAATACCGGAGATTTCTTTATTCTCAGTCTGGGCAGCGCTGGAGATAGCAGAAACCAGTGCCTGAATTTCGTCGCTCTTAAGTTCGCTGCCGCGCACATTGGATTGTTGAATAAGGAAAAGGATCTGGGCTTCGGTTACTTCGGTAATGATGCGCTGAAATTTGTCTACGCTGGGTGAAGGTTTGGCCTTTTGGGCATTCACCAGATTTTCTGTGGATACTACTCCGTCGGCCAGTTTAATTTCGGGAAGATCAAGTGTCTTTTTGCCTGTAACTACATTAATGCGGACAAAAAGCTCTGAGCGTTTCATCTCGGGCTTGTAGTCGTAGGACGATTTCATGCTAAAGTTGCCACCGGCAGCTGTAGGTATGACTTTGTTATTGCCAACAGCCTTTTCTCCCTGAAAGCTCATTGGTGTCCCTTCGGTTTCACCACCTTCGTATTTCAGAACAGGGGTAATAGTGACAACACCCTTAGCCGGAAACATTTTTTCGGGAAAAACTCCGTCAATGGTTGCATCTACCTTACCACCAACAGCTTCAAGAACCTGGGGGGTGACTGTAAAATGCTCACGATCTAAAGCCAATTTAGAGCCGCATCCCGATAAAATCAACAAAAGGGATACTAGGATTGAAAGTTTAAAGGTTTTGTTCATGGGTCAATGTATTATGTTGTTAGTAAAAATTTCAACCCACAAATATACATTTAAAATGAAACATTTAATTGAATCCTTCAGTATTTAGCCGAGAAAATTAACAATTTAACAGATTTTAGTCCTAAAACCGTGTATTTTGGCTATTTATACGCTTTAAAAAACAATTTTTTGCACATATCGCCGCCTGCGCTCGGATAACTGAATGATATAAAAACCTTTGAAACTTTCAGGAATGTATAGTGCCAGACTTTTCTGTTCGGTCGACATAAAATACATCAGACGACCGGCCAGGTCGAAAATGCGAATTTCAAAAGGATTGCGCCAGCCCGTTGGGACTGAGATGTACAGCAGTCTATCCTGAGAAGAATAATACAGCGGGATTTGCTGATCGAGAGTATCGTCGAGGGGAGGCTCTGTAAAAGAAAGTGTATCTTTCATAACCACAGGCTCGAGCCATAGTGAACTTGAGTAGGCTCTGCGGTTCATTGTTGTGAAATACTCCCATTCTGCTCCATTTTTTACCCATACAGTGTTTTTGGCCGTCCTGTCTTTATGGTAAGCGGCATACAAAGCAAAGCTGTCTGTTCCGGCCACAGTTATGGAAGGATATACCAAACGGACAGCCACATAAAAATGTTTACCTACCGACAGAGGGGGATCAAAACATATATAATTCTCGGCGTTGGCAAAATGCACTTTGGATGTTTCCTGGAAATTACGGCTGCGGTATTCGAGATAATAGGGATTCAACTCAAAGGAAGCCAGGGTTTTTTCCGGTGCAAGCCCTCCTCCTTTCATAACGTCTATATAGACAGGATAGGAACTGTTTTTAACACCCCTCGAGGGCATCAAATACAGCCCCTTCAGCATGGAATTGCTATCCTGGCGGAATTCTTCGGCAAAGGCATTGTAACCAAAACTGTTGTGCCCGAAAAGAAAACCATTTTCCGGATTTTCCTGTCGTAACCCGGCGATAGAATCTGTACGCCTGATGTTGGTTATACGTCTTGCCGGATTTGCCCGGTTAGGATCAAGACCGCCTATTGTAAGCACATTGCTCGAAAGCGGATCAAGCCAATGGGCCAGTTGGTTGAGGCTATCGCTTTCGAAGTCCCAGGCTTTATGAAAACGAACAAAAAAATCACCTAATTGATAGGGGCCGCAACCGCTGTTGCCTCCGGAGTCACCTCCGGTCAGAAATCCGATCAGTTGATGGTGTTTATTAATCAATGGAGCCCCCGAAGAACCAATCCAGGTATGTCCCTGTTGCCATTGCTTAACAGACCAGTGACTGTCCGGATCGAAACCGTCTCCGGGATAAGGCCAGGAAACATAGGTTAAAGAATCTGTGGTCTGTGCATAGCGTTTTCCTTCTCCGTAGGGATGGTGAATGCAGGTAAAAGGCGACTCGCAACGGGTAGCTGTATCCCGGCTCCAGCCGGCCAGATACAAGCGGTAGTCGGGTGGAATATTCTCACTCAGCTCCATAAGCGCATAATCTGTTTCCTGAGATAGCGCCAGAGACTGACAACCCGAAAGGGAAAACTCTTCGGAACCCCTTATTTGATGCATGCAGCGCGGAGAAAGATAATTCAGAAAGACCACTGTCCTGCCGGCCAGTGAGGGATTGTTTTCAAGACAATGAGCGGCTGTGAGTAAAAGCGGACGTCCGTCGCAGGCGGTGTTGTTTACAAAAGTTCCGGTACAAAAAGTGGTACCGTTAAGTATCAACAGGCAAATGCTGCGCCCGATGCTGTCGTATTGGGCCTCGCAACTCAATTCGGGTACGCATGGTAAATTCAGTTCGTCAAACCTGGTTCCTGTGCGCATCAGGCCACGGTAGTCGTGATTCACTTCGGTAAGACGGAGTCTTCCTGAAAAAGCGGCATCAGCCGGTTCGTGATATTCTATCAGGATTTCTTCGCCGGCAACCGGAGCAATGGCAAATTCGCCACTCTCCTGCATATTGTCCGAAGTGAAGGATCCAATCACTTGTGTCTTATCGGGATTGTATAAATAAAGCCGGGCTCCCGGAGGCACAATATACTCTTCAAAAATCACGTTCAGGCTGTAGGCTCCCCGGGAACGCAAGCCCAGTTTCCATATTTTGGTACCGTCTTTCAGATTGAAAGTAATGCCGGAATTCTCCGGTCCCAGATCTACAAACAATTTATGGGCAAAACGCAGCGCTCCGTTGGGATTGTGATAGATGGAATCTTCACGTAGCAAAGAGTCCACGTCAAAGGCAGGCAAATCCACCACGTAATCAGCCAGGCCGCGGACATAGGCCACTTCCTCTTCCATGGACAAAGGCCTGCCTCCATAAGAACGCTGGGCCTGCAAAGGAGAAAAATCCAAGGCAAACAACCAGGAGAGGAGGCCTGCGATCACCAGCGTTCTCCGGTAAGCATTCCTAAGGAAGTTCATCTTTTTTAAAGTAATAATGTACCGGCCACCATACAGAAGGCAAACTGACAGCCAAAACCGTGAGCAAAATAAAAAACAAATCACCTGCCTTAACTAGCACAGGATAGGCATCAACAATAAAATCACCACGCCCCAGTCTTATAAATCCAAAATGTTGCTGAATCAGGCAAAGCAATACTCCCAGTAAAATGCCCGAAAAAGCGCCTAAAAAAGCAATCATAACGCCTTCGTACAAAAACACTTTTCGGATGGTCTTGTGATCGGCGCCCAGGCGCTTAAGAATGCCGGCATCCTGCTTTTTTTCGATTATCAGCATAGACAAGGATCCGATCACATTAAACAAGGCAATAAGCAAAATAAAGCACAAAATCAGGTAGGTAATCCATTTTTCTACCCGATTGATGCGGTATACATCTGCTTTTTGTTCCTGCAGGTCATTTACGATAAAATCCGGGCCCAAAAGCTGACGGAACTCCTCTTTAATCCGCTGAAGATTAGCGCCTTTTTTCAGTTTCAATTCCACTGAACTCAATTCATCGGTATATTCAAACAACTCTCTGGCAAAACTCAATGGCACGATAATGAGCTGATCGTCGTATTCGGGTTGATCGACGCCAAAACTGGCCGCGAGTAAAATACGTCGGGTTTTAAAAGCCGATGCGGGATTCAGGGGATTTAGCGAACCTGTTCTTTTGGGAGCGTAAAGTGTTACCGGATCAATAAAGGAACTCCCGGTACCTAACAAACTTGCCAGACCAATGCCTATACTGGCAAATTGAAAACCCTCTTCTTCGAGAACAAATTTACCGACATAAACGAGGCTGTCCATATTTGCCAGCTCGGAAAAATTGTCCGAGACGCCTTTGACTAAAGCACTGGCCTGACTTCCCTTGTACCTGACCAGAGCGTTTTCTTCTATACTCTCACAAAAGACTGCGACCCCTTTATGAGTACGTATAAGGTCAAATTCAGGGCCCGGTCTGAATGTTTTTCCTTCAAATGCACGAATCTTAAGCTCGGGTTCAAAGTTTTTGTACAGACCTGTCAACAAGTCCTGAAAGCCGTTGAAAACCGAAAGGGTACAAACCATTGCTATAGTGGCCGCCGCAACTCCGAAAACCGAAACCATCGAAATAATATTGATGGCATTGTGTGATTTTTTGGAAAAAAGATAACGACGGGCAATATGAAATGCAACATTCATTTTTTGAGCAACTCTTCTATATTTTGAACATAATCCAGCGAATCGTCCAGAAAGAAACTCAATTCGGGCATCTTCCGAAGCTGAAAGCGCAGCCTTTGGGCCATCTCGTAACGGATGGATTTGGCATTGTTCTGTATGTTTCCGAGCATTTCTTTGCTTTTTTCAGGCGGAAAAAGACTCAGGTAAGCCTTGGCTACACTCAGATCTGAACTGACACGGACCACGCTGACTGTAACCATAGTGCCCGGGAGTGCTGTGGTCTGTTGCCGGAACACTTCGCTAAGTTCTTTTTGTAAAAGCCGGCTTATTTTATTTTGTCTGGTAGTTTCCATCTTTCTGTTATTATGTGTTTTTATTTTATGCGTAGAATAGTCAATCCGTCGCGGATGGGCAGTATGATTTTTTCCACCCGGGAATCTGCTGCAATATAATCGTTAAAATTTGCAATGGCAAGGCTTTGAGCATCTTTGTAGGAAATTTCCTCCATGGGCTTGCCATTCCACAAAGTGTTATCAATCAAAATAAAAGCACCGCCTGATAATTGCTGAAGCAATAAGTCATAACAGCTTTTATAGTCTCTTTTGTCAATATCCATATACACCAGATCGAAAGATTCGGTCAGTTTAGGAATTAAATCAACCGCTTCTCCAAAAAGAAGATCAATCTTTGAACCCAGTTCTGATCTCGAAAACCAGATTCTCACATACTCTTCCAGCTCATCGTTGTGGTCTATGCTCAGAATGCGTGAGCCTTTGGGCAGGCCCTCGGCCAGGCATAGTGCGGAATAGCCGGTAAAGGTTCCCAGCTCCAGTACCCTGCGGGGACGGATCATTTTGCACAACATAACCAGCACCCGCCCCTGCAAATGGCCGGACAACATCCTGGGATTTAAAAAACGCACATACGTTTCCCTTCTGAGCTCTTTCAACAATTCAGGTTCAGGATCAATACGGCTACAGATGTACTTTTCCAAAAGCTCATCCATTCACTACACAATTACGAAACATATTGTAACAATGCCTCTACCGCCATACGGTATGATTCCATTCCATAGCCAACAAAGCTGGCTATGCACGCAGCTTCCGTTCTGGAAATATGGCGAAATTCTTCTCTTTTGTAAATATCCGAAATATGAACTTCGATTACCGGTGTTTGTATAGCTTTTATGGCATCACCAATCGCAATGGAAGTGTGGGTGTAGGCTGCAGCATTTAAAATAATGCCGTCGTAGCTGAATCCGGTTTCATGAAGCTTGTCAATAATGGCTCCTTCGTGATTGGATTGAAAGTACTCAAATTCTATCTGAGGATAGTCCATTTTTAAAACTTCTAAATATGTTTCGAAGTTTTGCGAGCCGTAAATATCAGGTTCTCTTTTACCAAGGAGATTAAGGTTAGGCCCATTGATGATGGCAATTTTCATACATTTAAAATTTAGCTGTTCCTCTATTATTACTATTTTTGCTCCGCCTGCCATGTATGCAGTTCACATTTTCTGCCTGACAAAGGTAAAAAAAATATGACGACAGCTTCCGATTGTATAAGAAAATACCGGGCTTTTCTCAAACTGGAGAAATCTCTATCAGAAAATACCCTTGTTGCCTATATGAGCGATTTACAAAAACTTATAGATTATAGCGGCAACAAATCCCTGACAGAACTTAAGCATGAGGACCTGGAAGAATTTCTATGTCAGCTGAGAGACCTTGGTATCAGTGCGCGCTCGCAGGCCAGAATTCTTTCCGGAATCAAATCTTTTTACGGCTTTTTGCTGATAGAAGATTTTATTTCGGCCGATCCTACCGAACTCATCGAAACGCCACGGCTTGGCAAGAAGCTGCCCGAAGTACTCTCCGTCGACGAAATCGACAAGCTTCTGGCCGGTATTGACTTGTCGCGCAAAGAAGGCCAGCGCAACAAAGCCATGCTTGAAACACTCTACAGCTGCGGCCTGCGGGTTTCTGAGCTAATCGGGCTGAAGCTTTCATGCTGTTATTTTAAAGAGGAGTATTTACTGGTCGAAGGCAAAGGGAGCAAACAGCGACTGGTGCCCATTTCTCATAAAGCGATAAGGGAAATCTCGCTTTGGTTAATTGACAGAAATCTGCTGCCCAGACAAAAGAATCAGGAAGATTTTGTATTTTTGAACCGTCGCGGATATAAACTTTCCCGTTCCATGGTTTTTAAAATAATCAAAGAACAAGCCTTGTTGGCCGGTATTAACAAAAACATCGGGCCCCATACTTTGAGGCATTCTTTTGCCACCCACCTGCTTGAGGGAGGGGCCAATCTGCGCGTCATTCAACAAATGCTCGGACACGAGAACATTCAGACCACCGAGATATATACCCATCTCGACTCCGCCTACTTAAGACAACAACTGATGGAATTCCATCCCAGAAACACTATATAATAATCCTTTCATATGAGAATCGTCGTTTTAGCCAAACAAGTACCCGACACCCGCAACGTTGGAAAAGATGCCATGAAAGAAGATGGCACTGTCAACAGAGCTATTTTGCCGGCCATTTTCAATCCCGAAGACCTCAACGCGCTCGAAATGGCATTGGGCATCAAAGAACAATTTCCGGACACTTCTATTCAGGTATTAACCATGGGACCTCCCAGGGCGGCTGAATTGATACGGGAAGCTCTATACAGAGGGGCAGACGGGGGCATCTTGCTGAGTGACAAGGCCTTTGCAGGAGCCGACACTCTGGCCACCTCTTACGCCCTCTCGAAAGCCATCCAAAAAATGGGACAGCTTGATTTAATCATTGGAGGAAGACAGGCCATCGACGGCGATACCGCACAAGTAGGCCCCCAGGTGGCCGAAAAACTCAAAATGCACCAGGTGACCTATGCCGAAGAAATTTTAGAGCTCGATCCGGAGAATAAACAAATTCGCATTAAGCGTCGTCTGCCCAGAGGAATCGAAGTGGTACTCTCGCCCCTGCCCGCACTGATTACAGTGAATGGCTCTGCCAAAACCTGCAGGCCGCGTAACGCCAGGAGAGTCCTTAAATACAAATACGCTCTTACAGCACTCGAAGCCGAAGATAATCCAAAATTTAAAGCTCTTTGCGAACAAAGAAGCGATTTAAACATTCCGGTTTGGGACGTGGATTTTATTAAGGCCGATAAAGCCCTTTGCGGTTTATCCGGCTCTCCTACCAAGGTCAAAAAAATCGAAAGCGTTGTTTTCCAGGCCAAAGAAAACATGATGCTTCAATCAACAGATGCAGAAATCGAGACCTTGATCAAAACTTTACTTGAAAACCACACCATTGGATAGTATTACTGCTTTTATAATTGAATCCTATGAAAACAAATTTATACACCCTAAGCGCAAAAAATTTTATTGCCGGCTTATTGGCTGCTTTTCTTTTAGCATCCTGCAGTAGCGTTTTTCTTACCGGAAGAAAACAACTTATGTTGGTTTCCGACCAGGAAGTGCTCGAATTAAGCTTGCAAGAATACCGCAGTTTTATGGACAGCGCAGAAGTTGTGGTTAATACGGCTGACGCAGAAATGATCAATCGTATCGGCCGTTCGATGGCGGAATCTGTAGAAAGTTTTATGAAATTCAACGGCAGGGCCTACGAACTGGAAAACATTGACTGGGAATTCAGCCTGGTCAAAGACAGCAGCGTTAACGCTTTTGCCATGCCCGGCGGCAAAGTTGTTGTCTTCACCGGCATGCTTCCTGTAGCCGAAACCGAGGCCCGTTTGGCCGTTGTCATAGCGCACGAAATCGCCCATGTCATCGCCAAACATTCCACTGAAAGAATCAGTCAACAAATAGCCCTGCAATTCGGCGGGGAAATTGCCGGCGGGCTTTTGGCCGGCACATCAGAAACCAAGCGAAACATTGCCGCTACGGCATTCGGACTGGGAGCCCAGTTGGGAGTAATGATGCCTTATGCCCGCAAACAGGAATACGAAGCCGACGAACTGGGCTTGCTTTTTATGGCGATGAGCGGCTACCATCCTCAGGAAGCTGCCGCTTTTTGGACCAAAATGTCAGCGTCCGGAGGGGCTGCGATTCCGGAATTTTTGAGCACTCACCCTACCGACGCCAAGCGTATAGCCAAAATTCAGCAAAAGATGCCTGAAGCTCTGTATTACTACAAAGGGCCGGGTATTATTAACAGAACCACGGCCCCTATAGTCAAAGACACTACGGTTTTGTAAATCTTACCTGGTCTTTTTATGCAGAAGTTTACCCGGAAGCAATTGGTTCAGGGGTAAATCTTTTTTAATCAATATTAAAAGGAAAATCAGCAGAAGTGCCGTTCTGAAAAGTAATTTCAGCCACAAAGGTTCAATAGGCAGCAGCATCCCCAGAGCATACAGGCCCGCTGTAAGCAATAAATATCCACCGGCTGATTTCAGATCATAGCGGATGGGATAATATTTTTGCCCCAACCACCAGGAAATCAACATCATAAGCAGAAAACAGACAAAAGAAACCCAGGCTGCCGCCACATAGCCGTAGCGGGGTACAAAAAGGATGTTTCCCAAAATGGTAATGAAAGCGCCAAACGAGGAAATATAGGCACCCCACCTGGTTCGGTCGGTCAGCTTGTACCAGAGGGAAAGATTGAAAAAGACCCCCTGGAACAAATAGCACATCAAAACAATGGGAACTACCATCAAACCCTCGTGATAATCGGGGCTGATTATGTATTTGAAAATATCGAGGTAAAACATAATCCCCAGAAAAATAAGAAAAGCAAAAATGATATAATACTTCATTGCTTCGGCATAAGCCCGTCGATTGTCTCCATCCCGGTGTTTTGCGAAAATGTAGGGTTCGTAGGCATAGCGAAAAGCCTGGGTAAACATCATCATAACCACAGCTATTTTGTAACAGGCTCCATAAATACCCAACTGAGCCCTGGCGTATTGCTGATCTTCGAATAAGTGGGTAAAAATAATTTTATCGAAAGTCTGGTTCATGATACCGGCAATTCCAAGCAGAAGCAGGGGCAGCGAATAACCAAGCATTTTCCTTAGCAAAGCCGGGTTGAAATCGAATTTCACTTTGATGAAATAGGGCAATAAGGCCAGTAGTGTTATGCCAGTAGAGAAAACATTCGATACAAAAACATAGCCTACCCCGTAATCGGGCTTATAAAACCAATCGATCAAAGTAGGATTCCAACGGTAAATTTTAGGACAGAGCCAAATAAAAAACAAGTTGAAAATGATATTGGTAAGTATCATCAATAACTTGATCGAGGCAAAACGCAAGGCCTTGTTTTTAAAACGCAGATAGGCAAAAGGAATGGAACAAAAGGCATCAGCCGCCACAATTATGATTAGCATCCCGATGAATTCCGGATATTTTTGATAGCCCATACCGGCCGAAATCTGTGGCAAAAACAACAGAGACACTACTACAAAAAGTAAGGAGGTCAGGCCCAGTACGCTCAGGCTGGTGGAATAAACCTGAGCTGACTTATACTTGTCGTTATTAATGAAACGGAAAAATCCGGTTTCCATTCCGTAAGTTAAAACTACCAAGGCCAGAGCCGTCCATCCGTAAAGCTCTGTGACCATACCGTAATCGCCGGTTTCTTTGAGTGTATAGGAATAAAAGGGAACCAGCAGCCAATTCAAGAATTTTCCGATGATGCTGCTTAAGCCATATATTGCAGTGTCTTTGGCCAACGATTTGATTCCTGCCATCCCGTCTTAAAACAAACGTTGAAAACTTCCCTGGTAGTTGCGGCCCAGGTGCTTCCAGGCCAGCTCGGTAACCTCTCTTCCCCTTGGTGTGCGCTTTAAGAAACCTTCCTGAATCAAAAAGGGTTCATACACCTCTTCCAACGTGCCGGCATCTTCGCCCAGAGCGGTTGCAATGGTGGTCAGCCCCACAGGCCCCCCTTGGAATTTATCGATAATAGTGGTCAGGATTCTGTTGTCAATTTCATCCAGGCCGTGGGTATCAATATTCAGGGCCGATAAAGCATATTTGGTAATATTCAGGTCGATCTTTCCGTTGCCTTTTACCTGTGCAAAATCGCGGATACGACGCAACAGTGCGTTAGCTACGCGGGGCGTGCCCCTGCTTCGCCGGGCAATTTCGGAAGCTGCTTCGGTACTGCAGGGCACTTCGAGTATCCGGGCTGACCTTTGCACAATGCCGGATAAGATCTCAGCCTGGTAGTACTCCAAATGACAGTTAATGCCGAAACGAGCTCTCAGGGGAGCAGTAAGCAAGCCGCTGCGGGTGGTGGCTCCAATCATAGTGAACGGATTGATGTCCAGTTGTATGGATCTCGCGCTGGGGCCTTTGTCTATCATTATGTCAATGCGGTAATCCTCCATGGCCGAATACAGGTATTCTTCGACCACCGGGCTCAAGCGATGAATTTCGTCGATAAACAGGACATCGTTGGCTTCGAGGGCAGTCAACACACCGGCCAAATCGCCCGGTTTATCCAGTACAGGGCCCGAAGTGACTTTGAAACCCACACCCAGTTCGTTGGCAATTATATTGGATAAAGTTGTTTTGCCCAAGCCCGGGGGGCCATGCAACAACACGTGATCCATGGGTTCATCGCGCATCGAGGCGGCAGAAACAAAAATTTTGAGGTTTTCTACCACTTTTTCTTGTCCGCGAAAATCAGTAAAACTGAGCGGACGAAGGGCTTTTTCGAAATCCTGTTCGTTTTCGTTCAGCTTGCGGCTGCGTATGTCAAACTGATCATCCATGTTGTGAAGTGAGGCTCAAAGATACACGCATTCGGGGAATTTAGAAAGGGACGGGGGAATTAATTTTTGGGCTGCGCCCTAAAAATGCGCTCCGGTTCAACAATCGCTTCATAAAGACACTTACGCTATATTTTTGGGCTGCGCCCCAGAATATAGCTTCGCTCGGCAATAGCCAAAATAAATTTTGGCTATTGCTCTCACAGGGATATTTTTGGGCTGCGCCCTAAAAATGCGCTCCGGTTCAACAATCGCTTCATAAAGACACTTACGCTATATTTTTGGGCTGCGCCCCAGAATATAGCTTCGCTCGGCAATAGCCAAAATAAATTTTGGCTATTGCTCTCACAGGGATATTTTTGGGCTGCGCCCTAAAAATGCGCTCCGGTTCAACAATCGCTTCATAAAGACACTTACGCTATATTTTTGGGCTGCGCCCCAGAATATAGCTTCGCTCGGCAATAGCCAAAATAAATTTTGGCTATTGCTCTCACTTACGCTATATTTGCCCTCATAAATGAAGGCGTATGGTGCTCAATTATATTTGGGTGGGATTTTTCGTTGTTGCTTTTGTTTTTGCTCTGGTTCAAAGCTTATTTTTTAACGATTATGCGGTTTTTGAGCGGATCATGAGCAGCAGTTTTGATATGGCAAAATTTGCCGTTATGGATATCTGTCTGCCTTTGGTGGGCATTATGTCTTTGTGGTTGGGCTTTATGAATATAGGTGAAAAAGCAGGTGCAGTTCGTTTTTTGTCTCGTATTGTGGGTCCATTTTTTTCAAAACTTTTCCCCGGCGTACCTAAAAATCACCCTGTTAACGGTGAATTACTGATGAATTTTTCGGCCAATATGTTAGGATTGGACAATGCCGCCACTCCACTGGGCTTAAAGGCGATACAAAGCCTGCAGGAGCTGAATCCTCACAAGGAATCTGCCTCCAATGCTCAAATTATGTTTTTGGCCTTGAACACCTCGGGACTCACCATTATTCCGATCAGTGTGATTGCCCAACGGGCCATACTCGGAGCTACAAACCCGACGGATGTATTTGTTCCCATTATTATTGCCACCTATGTGTCCACTCTGACGGCAATACTTTATGTCGGTTTTCGCCAGCGCCTGTCGCTGTTCAACAAAACCGTGGTGGCATGGCTGGGTGGTATCAGCCTGTTACTTGCCGCCCTGGTGTTTTGGTTCACACAAATGGACAAAGAAACCATGAGCACTGCCTCCAGCCTGCTGAGCAATGGTACTTTGTTGAGTATAATTATTTTGTTTATGGCCGGTGGCTTATACAAAAGAATAAACATCTGGGAAAGCTTTATTGACGGCGCCAAAAACGGTTTTAAAACCTCTGTAAAAATCATCCCCTATCTGGTGGGTATGCTCGTGGGTATAGGTGTTTTCAGAGCTTCGGGTGCCATGGATTTTCTTACCGACGGCATCGCCTGGCTTTTCAACAGCCTGCATATCAACACCGATTTTGTGGATGCACTACCCACAGCTATGATGAAACCTTTGAGCGGAAGCGGAGCCAGAGCCATGATGGTGGAAGCCATGAAGATGGATGGAGCCGATTCTTTTGTAGGCCGGCTGGCCTGCGTGTTTCAGGGATCGACCGATACTACCTTTTACATTATTGCGCTCTACTTCGGTTCGGTGGGTATTAAGCGCACACGCTACGCTTTATCAGCCGGGCTGATCGCTGATCTTGCCGGCATAATAGCATCCATCTTGCTGGCCTATCTGTTTTTTCATAGATAAACTTGCTTATGATTCAATTTCACCAGGAAGATATCGCCCTGCCGGAACTGGATAAAAACAAGATCAGCGCCTGGGTAGAAGAAGTGGCTGCCGGTTACGGCAAAAAAACCGGTCAAATCAATTACATCTTTTGCTCCGAAAATAAAATTGCTGAAGTTAATATACAGTATCTTAACCACGATTATTTTACCGATATCATCAGTTTTGATTATAGTTCAGCGCAAAGTATTTCAGGAGATTTGTTTATTTCGCCTTTAACTATTGCATCTAACGCCGAGCTCTTAAAACAGCCATTTCAACGGGAACTGCACAGAGTTTTAATTCATGGCATTTTACATCTCTGCGGTTTCGAAGACAAAACTATAAATCAACAAACAATCATGCGCGAAGAAGAAAACAAAGCGCTGGTATTGATTGATATCACAGAGAAGGAACAGAGTTCCTGAAATGAATTTCTACTATGAACTTTTCGTACGACATAATTGTAGTGGGAGCAGGCCACGCCGGCTGTGAAGCCGCTACGGCTGCTGCCAACATGGGTTCTAAAACCCTGTTGATAACAATGGACATGAATAAAATTGCCCAGATGAGCTGCAATCCGGCCATTGGAGGGATAGCTAAAGGGCAGATTGTCAGAGAAATAGACGCGCTGGGAGGTTATACGGGCATCGTTACCGATCAAACAGCCATACAGTTTCGTATGCTCAACCGTTCCAAGGGGCCGGCCATGTGGAGCCCACGCTCACAAAGCGACCGCCAGCGATTTATTCAGGCTTGGCGACGGGTTGTAGAAAACACCGATAATCTATTTCTCTGGCAGGATACAGTTAAAGAATTGCTGATAGAAAATGGTACAGTGAAGGGCGTAAAAACAGAACTCAACGTTAGTTTTAACGCCAAAAGTGTCATACTTACCAACGGAACTTTCCTTAATGGATTGATTCACATAGGAAAAAATCAAATTAAAGGGGGACGGCTTTCCGAAAAGGCCTCCCTGGGCTTAACCGAACAACTGCGCGAACTGGGATTCAGCAGCGGTAGAATGAAAACCGGCACCCCGGTGCGCATTGACGCAAGAACGGTCAATTTTGACAAGCTGAGCGAACAAAAGGGTGAGAACGATTTTCATAAGTTTTCCTACCTCGACTTCACTCCCAGGCCGCTAAAACAGCGCAGCTGCTGGATCTGCTTTACTAACGAACGTGTGCACGAGCTCCTGAGAGAAGACCTGGAACTCTCGCCCATGTACAACGGGCAGATTCAAAGCATAGGGCCCCGTTACTGCCCCAGCATTGAAACCAAAATTGTCAATTTCAGCGACAAGGATCAACACCAGCTGTTTTTGGAGCCAGAAGGAGAAGAGACTCAGGAATACTACCTGAACGGTTTCTCCTCTTCCCTGCCCCTGGAAACCCAACTAAAAGGGCTCAGGGAAATTTCCGGTTTTGAACAAGTCCATATTTATCGTCCGGGCTATGCCATAGAATACGACTACTTTGATCCGGTTCAACTCAAAGCCACTCTGGAAACCAAACGAATTCCCGGTTTGTTTTTTGCCGGCCAGATCAACGGCACTACCGGTTACGAGGAAGCAGCCGGCCAAGGCCTGGTAGCGGGAGTTAACGCGCATATTTTTTGCCACGGAGGCAACGAATTTGTGTTGAGCAGGGACGAAGCCTATATCGGCGTTCTGATTGACGATTTAATCAATAAAGGCGTAGATGAACCTTACCGCATGTTTACCTCCAGAGCTGAATACCGCATATTGTTAAGACAAGACGATGCCGACGCTCGTCTAACCGAAAAATCGCATGCGCTGGGCCTGGCTAAAACCGAACGGCTGAATCTTTGGAAGGAAAAACAAAAAGAAATAGACGGCCTGCTGCAATTTACCCGGCAATATTCCATTAAGGCGAAATATATAAACACTGCCCTGGAGAATCTGGATACAGCTCCGCTTAAGCAAGGTGTCCGCCTGAGCGATCTTATTTTGCGGCCACAATTGTCTTTTACTATTTTACAAGAGCATATTCCTGCACTCAAAAAAAGGATTGAACAGATTCCCAATCGCCGGGACGAAATCGTTGAAGCAGCCGAAATTCAGATCAAGTACCAGGGTTATATTGAGCGCGAACAATTACAGGCAGAAAAAATACAAAGGCTCGACAATATTAGAATCAAGGACAAATTCGACTATTTAAGCATACATTCCTTATCGTTCGAAGCAAGACAAAAATTACACAAAATACAACCCGACACTTTAGGCCAGGCCAGCCGCATCCCGGGAATCTCACCCAGCGACATCAGCATTTTGCTGGTTTTGCTGGGCAGATAAACCCGGTTTGTTCCACGTGAAACAGTTAAACCGATGCAAACGTCTTCGTCACACATAAATCAACTATTGAGCAGACTGCCCGAGCTTCCCGGCATCTATCAGTACCTGGGAGAAGAGGGCCGCATCATCTATGTTGGCAAGGCAAAGAATTTAAAAAAACGAGTTCTCTCCTACTTCAACAAGAACCACGACGAATCTCCCAAAACAGCAATTTTAGTCAAAAAGATCAAAGACATCCGCTACACGGTGGTCGAAAACGAACAAGACGCCCTCTTGCTCGAAAATAACCTGATTAAAGAACACCAACCAAGGTACAATGTGTTGCTGAAGGACGACAAAACTTATCCCAGTATATGCATTAAAAAAGAACGCTTTCCCAGAGTTTTTCAGACTCGCAGAATCCTTAAGGACGGCTCCGAGTATTTTGGCCCTTACAGCTCAGTACCCATGGTCAGAGCCTTGTTGGATTTAATTGGCAAATTACATCCCTTACGAAGCTGTTCACTTGATTTATCTGAAAAAAATATATTGGCCGGGAAACACCGCGTTTGCCTGGATTATCATATAAAAAAGTGCCAGGGCCCCTGCGTGGGGTATCAGTCAGAAGCATCCTACAATAAGAATGTAGATCACATACGTCATATTCTCAAAGGCAATCTTGAAACAGTCGAGCATATTTTAAAAAAAGAAATCAGGGAGCACGCAGAAGCTTTGCGATTTGAAGAGGCACAAGCCTGTAAAACCAAATTAGAATTGCTGGACTTGTATCGCAGCAAATCTTTTATAGTGAATTCCAATATTAAAGAATTAGATGTCTTCAGCTGGGACGAAACCGGAAATGCAGCCTATATAAATTATCTTCACGTCCACAAGGGCTGCATAGTGCAAACCTACACTTTTGAATATCGCAAAAAAATAGAAGAAGACAAAGAGTCACTGCTGGCCAGCGGCATTTATGAGATGCGGAGCCGTTTCAACAGCAAAAGCAAAGAAATTGTTGTCCCCTTTATTCCTTCCCTGGAATTGAATGAGGTTCAATTTCGTATTCCAAAGCAGGGCGATCGGAAAAAGTTACTTGATTTATCTAAAAACAATGTTCGCCAATACAAAATTGATCTCCTTAAACAGGAAGAAAAATTAAATCCTGAACAACGAACAACCAGAATATTGCAAACACTTAAAAAAGATCTGCAGCTTTCGGAGCTTCCCATTCACATAGAATGCTTTGATAATTCCAATATTCAAGGAAGCAATCCTGTGGCCTCCTGTGTGGTTTTTAAAAAGGCCAAAGCTTCTAAAAAAGAATACAGGCATTTCAGCATTAAAACCGTATCGGGAATAGACGACTTTGCTTCGATGAGAGAAGTAATAAGTCGTAGATATATGCGTTTGGCCAAAGAAGAACAGGAAATACCACAATTAATAATTGTAGACGGGGGCAAAGGGCAATTGAGTTCTGCCGTGGAGGCGCATGAAAATATCATTAAGTACTGCAAGAAAGAAAACATCGACGAACATATTCTTCACAAAATTCGTTCAATTAGAATAATTGGGATTGCAAAACGACTGGAAGAAATTTATTTTCCGAACGATTCAACTCCCTTATATTTGAATAAAAATTCCGAAAGTTTGAAATTAATACAACAAATAAGAGATGAGGCACATCGTTTTGGTATAAGTTTTCATCGTAAACTCAGAAGTAAAGTTCAAACAAAATCGGAACTTGATGGAATTCCCGGTATTGGCAACATTACAAAAAATTTACTTTTAAAGCATTTTAAAAGTCTGAAAAAGATCAGGGAAGCCGGTAGTGACGAATTGGAAAAATTGGTGGGTAAAGCCAAAGCCAACCTCATAATAAATTACTTTAAATCAAAATGAAAGCCGTCATACAAAGAGTAGGCAAGGCCTCCGTTTCTGTAAATGAAAATATCTGTGGCAGAATTGACAGAGGTTTGCTCGTATTTATCGGAATTGAAGAAAACGACGCAACTGATGACCTGATCTGGATGGCAGAAAAAATTTGTCATCTTCGCATTTTCGACGATGAAAAGGGAGTTATGAATCTTTCCATCATGCAAGATGGAGGCCATTTGTTGGTTATAAGTCAATTTACTTTATGTGCTATCACACAAAAGGGACATCGGCCTTCGTATATCAAAGCCGGTAAACCCGAGGTTGCAAAAGCTATGTATCAAGACTTTTGCTCTCTTTGCGACAAAATTTTAAACAAAAAGACCGAACAGGGAATTTTTGGTGCCCACATGTTGGTTGAACTCATCAACGATGGGCCTGTAACTATTTTACTGGATTCTAAAAACAGAAAAAAATGACTTTGAAAGAAGCTCAAATTCAGGTAGACGCCTGGATTAAACAGTACGGAGTCCGTTACTTCAACGAATTGACCAATATGGCCCTGTTGAGCGAAGAAGTGGGCGAAGTGGCCAGAATTATTGCCAGGGAATATGGAGAACAATCCAAAAAGCCTATCGAAAAAACATCGAAACTTAGCGATGAATTGGCCGATGTTTTATGGGTTTTGATTTGTCTGGCCAATCAAACCGGAATTGATTTGGAACAGGCCTTTGCCGAAAACATGAAGAAAAAAACACAACGCGATAAAAGCAGACACCAGAAAAACCATAAACTTAAATCAGATTCGTAGCCTGCAAAATAGTTTTACATCTGATTTTTGCAGGGCAAAACTGCTTAGTTTAGTAATTACACATTGCGATTAGAAACGTATTCCAGGCACAAAGTCAGCGATTTCTTTGCCTCAGACTCGGGGATCAGGTCTAGAATTTTCTTAGCTTTTTCTGTGTATTCATCCATCTTTTTTGATAAATAATTCAAGCCTCCGGAGTCGATGGCAAAGCGATACATACGACGAACATTGTATTTAGTAAAATGACGTTTTTCCAGGATTTCGCGGTAGGACCTTGCCTTCTTTTCTTCACCATGTTCCAAAGCATAGATGAGCGGCAAAGTCACTTTACCCTCCCGCAAATCGTTTGCGGTAGGCTTTCCAGGAATATTTCGCGATTGAGTGGGCAATATATAGTCGAAAGAATCGTCTTTTAATTGAAAAATAATACCCAAATATTCCCCAAACAAAGACAGCCGATTTA
The DNA here is from genome assembly GCA_964575345.1 of uncultured Bacteroidales bacterium. Classification (GTDB taxonomy): domain Bacteria; phylum Bacteroidota; class Bacteroidia; order Bacteroidales; family UBA1402; genus UBA1402. The sequence continues at coordinate 35,433 of CAZNQD010000008.1, read as the reverse complement.
CCTCTTCGGGCTTAGCCGAAGAAGCCATGGCGCCGGCTTTGGCGCAAAAAGCAAATAACTGCGCGGTTTTTTTGTTGATTATGCTGAAATAACTTGCTTCGGTAGGATTTTTTTGTTGACTAACATGAAGTTGTAACAATTCGCCATCGGCCAGACTGGCACCAAGCTTTCCTATTTCCGTAATGATATCGACCCGCCCCGATTTAGAAGCAATCTCGATGACTTTGGATAAATAATAATCACCCGATAAGATGGCCACTTTGTTTTTCCAAATGGCATTGATGGAATTCTTTGATCTGCGTTGATAGGTTTCATCTACCACATCGTCGTGCAAAAGGCTGGCGGTATGCAGAATTTGCAAGGAAGCGGCAATGTTGACCGAGGTCTGCCCTACCGGGCCGAAAAGTGCCGATGAAAGCAATAGTATTATCGGACGTATTTCTTTACCGAGGGATCCGTTTAAATACCCCACCACCTGGGACAATATGGGATTGTCGGTTTCCAGGGCTTTCTTGTACGTTTCCTGATACAAAAGAAATTCCTTTTCGATGGGCCGTCGAATCAAATCGATCATAAAAAATTAATCAGCCTGCAAATTTAAGGATAATTCCTGTCATACACATAACCGCAATTTAAAAAACAAGCTTCATCTATGAAGCTATATCTTGCTATATTTTATACCTTTACACACCAATCACTTCAAACTCAACTATGTCAACATCGAACAGGCTTTTTTTACTCGACGCTTATGCCTTGATTTACAGGTCGTATTATGCATTTATTAAAAATCCCCGCATCAATTCTAAGGGCGAAAACACATCAGCCATTTTTGGTTTTGTTAATACCCTCGAAGATCTGCTCAAACGAGAAAATCCTTCTCATTTGGCCGTAGCATTCGATCCTCCCGGCCCTACTTTCAGGCACAGAGCCTTTGAAGCCTATAAGGCCCAACGCGAAAAAACGCCGGAAACCATAAGCTGGTCTATCCCCTACATCAAAGAAATACTTAAAGCCTATCAAATTCCTATTCTCGAAGTAGAGGGTTTTGAAGCCGACGATGTTATAGGCACTTTATCGCTCAAAGCCGAAAAAGAAGGCTTTGAAACATATATGATGACCCCCGATAAGGATTTCGGCCAGCTGGTTTCGGAGCATTCATTTATTTATCGTCCCCGCTATGGTTCTTCTGAATTTGAAGTGATGGGAATAGAAGAAGTGAATAACAAATTCGGCCTGAAACACCCCTGCCAGATAATTGATCTGTTGAGCCTTATGGGCGATGCTTCCGACAATATCCCGGGTTGTCCGGGTATTGGTATAGTGACCGCTCAAAAATTAATCGCCGAATTTGGTGATGTGGATACTTTATTTAAAAATACCGATAAATTAAAAGGCTCCGTCAAAGAAAAAGTGGAGAACAATCGGGATCAAATTCTTTTTTCCCGTTTTCTTGCCACCATCAAACGAGACGTCCCCATCGAATTTGTCGAAGAAGAATTTCGGATGGTTCCACGTAACGAAAAAAAAATAATGAGCATTTTCGAGCAATTGGAATTCAGGGCACTTATGAAAAAAATCAGCGCTTCGAATTCTTACGCTGAACCACAAAAGAATTATTCTGTCGACCCCGCTGAAGAAAAAAATATTTTTACACCGATTTTTGTGGAGGCTTCACAACCCGGGGCAGGCAAAAAAAATCCGGAAGGAGCACATTTGCAAACTTCACTTTGGGATGAACAGGGCAATACTGTTGCTGCTAATCCGACATTACAAACAAAAGTCAGGACTCAGCAGAATGTTTTAGGAAACGACTTGTTTACAGACAATTTGCCTGCACTAAATCAAGACGATTCTGCAGGCTATTTGCCAGAATCGATTCTCAACAGCTTAAAAACCACGGTTCACTCCTACCATATTCTTGATAATGAGGAGGAAATCCGGCTTTTTATCAAAGAATTTTCTGAGTCAAATTATTTTGCTTTTAGCACAAAAAAACGGGGAACAGAGGCTATGAATGCACAGCTGGCCGGAATAGCCTTTGCAAAAGAAAAAAACAAAGCTTACTACCTGCCCTGCCCCGACAACCAAAAAAATTGCCGGGAACTGCTGAATTCTTTCAAACCAATTTTTGAAAATAAACACAGTCTTAAAATTTCCTACGATTTAAAGAACGAAATACTGCTCTTACGCAATTATGAACTTTTATTAGCCGGGCCTCTTTTTGACATCCTCATAGCTCATTATCTTATTCAACCCGAATTAAGGCATAACCTCGACTTTTTGGCCAAAAGCTACCTCAACTACCAATGCCTTACCCAAGAAGCCCTGCCGGAGCTAAAAGAAAAAAATCAGGGCAGCCTGCAGAATCCTAAATTAGAATTGCCAGCTGACTACTTCTGTGAGCAGGCAGATCTCTGTTTACAACTCAAAAGCAAACTTGAAGCGGAGATACAACACGAAGGCCTGGACAACTTATATTACGAAATTGAAGCCCCGCTCATCTATGTGCTCGCTGAAATGGAGAACAGCGGAGTGTATATTGATACCGAAGCACTCAGGAGCTCTTCTGTACTGCTTACAGAAAAACTGAACAGTATTGAACAGGAAATTTACGCACTGGCAGGAACGGCTTTCAATATTAACTCTGCGAAACAGGTCGGAGAAATATTGTTTGAACACTTTCACATTACCGACAAAGCAAAACGCACCAAAACAGGCCAGTATTCCACCTCCGAAGAAATATTGGAAACTCTGAGAAGCAAACATCCCGTTGTTGGTAAAATATTGGACTACCGAGGATTAAAAAAATTACTCAGCACCTACATCGACGCCCTGCCCCTGCTCATCAATCCGAAAACAGGCAAAATCCATACCTCCTTCAACCAGGCCGTAACGGCTACCGGCAGACTGAGTTCCAGCAATCCCAACCTGCAAAATATCCCCATCCGTGACGACCAGGGAAGAGAAATTCGCAGAGTATTTTCGGCCGGTCCGGGAGAGTTCTTTTTATCGGCCGATTATTCTCAGATTGAACTGCGCATAATGGCCCACCTGAGCAAAGACGAGAATATGATTGAAGCTTTCAGGCTGAACCAGGACATTCACGCAGCCACGGCTGCCAAAATCTTTAAGCTGCCGCTAGAAGAAGTCAGCCAGGATATGCGCCGTAAAGCCAAAACCGCCAATTTTGGGATTATCTACGGCATTTCTACCTTCGGCCTGGCCGAAAGAATGGGTGTTTCACGCACAGAAGCCAAAGAACTGATTGAGGGTTATTTTGAAACCTATCCCAAAATCAAGGCCTATATGGATTATTCTATACAGATGGCCCGCGAAAACAACTGGGTAGAAACGGTCTTTCACCGCAAACGCTATCTGCCCGACATTCAATCGCGCAACGCCGTTGTAAGGTCTTATGCCGAACGGAACGCCATCAACGCGCCTATTCAGGGCACAGCCGCTGACCTGATCAAAATTGCCATGGTCAGGATCCATAAGGCCATTGAATCGGCTCAGCTAAAAACAAAAATGATTCTGCAGGTGCACGACGAACTCGATTTCATTGTGCCCGAAGAAGAACTGGAACAAGTTAAAAAAATGATTATTTACGAAATGGAAAATGCGGCTCCATTCATAGTACCCATCAGGGCCGAAATAGGCGTGGGCAAGAATTGGCTTGAAGCGCATTGATGTTTTTTGTACTTTTGGGCTTTTATTTATTTAATATATGGCACTTCAATGCGGCATTATAGGATTACCCAACGTGGGCAAATCCACCCTTTTCAATTGTCTGTCCAGCACTAAAGCTCAGGCGGCCAATTTCCCCTTTTGTACTATTGAACCCAATGTGGGTGTTATCACAGTACCCGATGAACGTTTGAACGAACTGGCCAAATTGGTCAATCCCAAGCGCATAGTACCCACTACCGTCGAGATTGTCGATATTGCCGGACTGGTCAAGGGAGCCAGCAAAGGAGAAGGCCTGGGAAACAAATTTTTGGGCAACATTCGCGAAACCGATGCCATCATACACGTGCTGCGCTGCTTCGACGACAGTAATATTGCTCACGTCAACGGAGCGATAGATCCTGTCAGGGATAAGGAAATCATCGACTACGAATTGCAAATCAAAGACCTGGAAACCATCGACAGCCGCATCAGTAAAGTACAGAAACAGGCCCAGACCGGAGGCGACAAGCAGGCCAAACTGGCTTACGAAGTACTGCTGCGTTACAAGCTGGCCCTGGAACAGGGCAAGTCGGCCCGTACGGTACAATTTGAGACTAAAGACGAACAAAAAATTGCCCATGACCTGTTTTTGTTAACCAACAAACCAGTGCTTTACCTCTGTAACGTAGACGAGGCCTCCACTCTCAAAGGCAACCGCTATGTTGATATGGTTCGGGGGGCCATTCAGGAAGAAGATTCAGAGCTGCTGGTGGTAGCCGCCAAAATTGAATCGGAAATTGCCGAATTCGAAGACGCCGAAGAACGCAGTTTGTTTTTACAAGAGCTGGGTCTGGAGGAATCCGGCGTGAACCGCCTTATCAAAGCTGCCTATAAATTGTTGAATCTTAGTGTTTTCTTAACCGCAGGCCCTCTCGAAGTCCGGGCCTGGCCTTTTAAAACCGGCAGCAAAGCTCCCGTCTGTGCAGGTGTAATCCACAGTGATTTTGAAAAAGGATTTATTCGGGCCGAAGTCATCAAATACGAGGATTATCTCAGCTTTGGTTCGGAGCAGGCCGTGAGAGAAGCCGGTAAAATGTACGTAGAAGGCAAGGACTATGTAGTGCAGGACGGTGATATCATGCATTTCCGTTTCAATGTTTAATCTGACCTGTTTTGCAAGGCACCAGCTTTTACGGTACTTTACGTTGCTTATGCTTTGCCCCGAATGATCTTTTTTATCTCGTTCAGCTTATTGAGTGCCTCCATAGGGGTCAGGTTGTTTACATCCACTCTGAGAATTTCGTCCCTTACCTGTGAAAGCACCGGATCGTCCAGCTGAAAGAAGCTCAACTGTAAACCTTCACGTTTTTCGGCCAGCTTTGAAACCGGCTTAGCCAGCACTTTCCCCTGCTGGCCTGTTTCGAATTCCTGCAGTATATGATTAGCCCTGTTTACTATACTGGGGGGCATACCGGCCATTCTGGCCACGTGTATACCAAAGCTGTGTTCACTGCCGCCGCGGCGCATTTTGCGAAGAAAAATCACCTTATTGTCTGCTTCTTTTACCGCGATGTGGTAATTACGGATACGGGAAAAGGTTTTTTCCATTTCGTTCAGCTCATGATAATGGGTGGCAAAAAGTGTTTTTGCTCTGGCTTTGGGCTGTTCGTGGATGTATTCCACTATGGCCCAGGCTATGGAAATGCCGTCGTAGGTACTGGTTCCCCGGCCTAATTCGTCGAAAAGCACCAGGCTGCGCGGAGTTATATTGTTCAGAATATCGGCGGCTTCGAGCATTTCTACCATAAAAGTAGATTCACCCAGGGAAAGATTGTCAGAGGCCCCCACCCTGGTAAAAACCTTATCGACCAGTCCTATCTGAGCCTCTTCTGCCGGCACAAAACAACCCGTTTGTGCCATAATCACAATCAGGGCTGTCTGTCGGATCAGGGCTGATTTTCCGGCCATATTTGGTCCTGTTATGATTAGAATCTGCTCGCTTTTATTGTCCATAAACACATCGTTGCTTATGTAAACTTCTCCGTCGGGCAGTTGTTTTTCGATGACGGGATGGCGTCCGGCTTTAATAATGATTTCGTCGGAATCGCTTAGTTGAGGTTTACGATAATTGTTCTGGCCCGAAACTTCGGCAAAAGAAAGCAAACAATCGAGTTGCGACAGCAGGGCAGCGTTGCTCTGAATAATGCTTACAAAACTGACCAGATCCAGGACCAGGGCATTGAAAATATCGCTTTCAATCTGAGAAATGCGCTCTTCGGCTCCGAGAATTTTTTCTTCGTATTCCTTGAGCTCCGGGGTAATATATCGCTCAGCATTGACTAGTGTTTGCTTGCGTATCCAGTTTTCGGGTACTTTGTCCTTGTGTACGTTGCGTACTTCCATGTAGTAGCCGAACACATTATTAAAACTGACTTTCAGGCTGCCTATACCGGTTTTTTGACTTTCTCTTTCCTGCAGTCTTTGCAGGTATTCCTTGCCCGAAGTAGACAGATTTCGTAATTCGTCCAATTCTTCGTTTACACCCCTACGTATTACTTCGCCCCGGTTCAGAGCTATGGGAGGATTTTCGACCAGTTCGGCAGTAATCCGCATACAAAGGCTTTCGCAAGTATCCAGCGCCTGAACCATTGACATCAATGGTGGTGTTATTTCCAAAGGCTGAGTGCTGAGGTAATGCTTAATATCGGCCACCGCCATCAGAGCGTTTTTAAGATGCACTACTTCTCTTGGTGAGACCCTGCCCACAGCCACTTTGGACACTATGCGCTCCAGGTCGCCTACCAGACTCAGGCGTTCTTTTACGTATTGATGAATTTCTTTATTAGTCATAAAAAATTCCACCACCTGCTGCCTGGATTTAATTGCTTTTATGTCATTCAGAGGAAATAATATCCAGCGTCTCAGCTGGCGTTTTCCCATGGGTGTGCAGGTTGAGTCCAGTATATCTAACAGGCTTTTGCCTTCCTGACCTATGGTGTTGCACAATTCAAGGTTGCGTATGGTATAGCGGTCCAAGCGTACATAATTATCTTCGTCAATACGGGCAATTTGCTGTATATGTCCCAATTGTAGGTGCTGAGTCATATCCATGTAGTAAAGCACCGAAGCGGAGGCTATTATGGCCAAAGGCATATTTTGAATGCCAAATCCTTTTAGGCTGGCGGTTTGAAAATGTTTCAACAAACGCGTCCGTGCGGAATCATCGGTATAAACCCAGTCTTCCATCTCGAAGCGGGGGCCGTTGTAATGAAAATTATTTTGAAAAAAAGAGCGTTTGCTTCGTTCGTACAAAATTTCTTTTGGATTGAATGAGTTCAATAATTTGTCAACGTATTCTACACTGCCTTCAGCGGTAATAAATTCGCCGGTTGATATATCCAAAAAGGCCACTCCTGCTCTTTTTTGATCCAGATGCAAAGCCGCCAGAAAATTGTTTTCACCGTGATCCAATACCGCATCGTTGGTTGAAACTCCGGGCGTTACCAATTCGGTGACTCCTCTCTTGACCAGGGTTTTGGTCTTTTTGGGGTCTTCGAGTTGGTCACAAATAGCTACCCTCTTGCCTGCCCTGACCAATTTTGGTAAATAAGTATCCAGCGCATGAAAAGGGAAACCGGCCATTTCAATTTTTCCGGCCGGTCCGTTGGCTTTGGACGTAAGAGCAATATTTAATATTTCGACGGCTACGACAGCGTCTTTGCCGTAGGTCTCATAAAAATCCCCTACCCTGAACAATAAAACAGCGTCAGGGTATTTGGCTTTGACGCTGAAATATTGCTTCATCAGGGGCGTATTGGATATATTGTCTGACACTGGCTTTACTTATTTCGATCTAATTGCAAAAATACGATATCTGTTGAAATCTTGTCAATAATTGTGGATAGCTTTTGATAAATAAATTTTGATTTTCCGAAAATCGTAGGGGTAATCGAAATGCTCAATATTGCAAATTATTAATCCTTTATTTATAAAATAGTTTTCAACAAATAAAAGTGGGTTTTCAACAAGGTCAGTTATTAACAGGTACTGTCCCAAGGGCAGGTCATCTATGTTGATAAGTCTTTTATTTAATTTAAATTCAACTGATTATATTGTTAATAAGTACTTGATTACTTCTCTATAACTTTTTATTTTTGTTGATAATACTAAATCTGTTGAATTATAAACACTATCAACAGGCTATAATCATCTCTTATTTTTATTTCAAAATTTAATTTCTAAAATTATAATGATATTGATGTGGATAAATAAATTGAATATCGTCCAAAAGCAAGGAATCTACTGCAGAACCTCCGCCAGGTTTTTCGTTGGTTGTAAATATCAATAATAGAAAAGCCGGTTTTTTTTGCTTGTTGTAATATTCCAAAGGAATACTTATTCGTTGCCATTTTTTCTGAGTGGGGTTAATATAGGTTGTTGCCTGTGCAATAATAGGGGATAAGGGTGATTTTTCCGGTTTAAGAGTATCGGCTACGTCTCTATTTTCGTGAAGTATTAATTTCATAAATGCCTGATTACTTATATCATCACTGTTGAATTTTGTCCAAAATACTATGGAATCAGGTAATCCATGGAATAATTGATGAAAAGCATTATTCTTACTACGTGTAATGATGTAATTTTCGGGACTTTGGGGTCTTATACTTCCCAGATTAAGCTGACCTGTAGTAACAGTACCGTTCACGATATGTCCCAGTATACTACGTGAAACAATCAGAATACTTTTTTTTCCGGACGACCCGGGACGGATATCGTAACATTCAAATACTTGTTTGGCACGTCCCAAAGAATAAGCCAGTCCGGAACCAGAGGCAGATGTAAAAGAATTCCAGCCTAAAGGTTCCTGATTTTTTCCCGGTGTATCCCATTCCTCAAAACCTGCATTAGGTAACTGAATTTGAGCATTTAAGTATAAACAGCAGCTAAAAAAAAGAAATACGAAATATTTCATATCAATATCAGATTAAAAAGAAATCAAGGCTAAAGTTAATAAAAAACAAGTACTTTTGTGTGTAAAGAAATGTTTATACAGGCCATGAATTATCAACTTGTTCTTAACAAGAAGCTTGAAAAAATAAAGGCTGAAAATAAAAAACCAAGCCTTCTGCTGCACGTGTGTTGCGCACCCTGCAGTACTTATGTATTGGAATATTTGTCTGATTATTTTACTATTACGCTCTATTATTACAATCCAAATATATTTCCTCAGGAAGAATATAGTATTCGTCTTCGGGAATTAATAAAATTTGTTCAGGAATTTAAATCTAATAATCTAATAATCATCGAAGAAGCTAATTACGATCCTTCTGAATTTTATCAGAAAATTAAAGGCTTGGAAAACGAAAAAGAGGGGGGTAGCCGTTGCAAAAAATGTTATGCTCTGCGCCTGGAAGAAGCGGCCAGAAAAGCGGCCGAAAAATCCCTGGATTATTTTACCACAACACTAAGTATCAGCCCTTTAAAAAATGCACAACTAATTAATGAGCTGGGGGCAGAATACGAACAAAAATACGGTGTTCATTATTTGTATGCCGATTTCAAAAAGAAAGAAGGCTACAAACGTTCCATAGAATTATCCAAACAATACGGTTTGTACAGACAAGATTATTGCGGTTGTGAGTTTTCCAGGAAAAAAACAAATAATAAAAATGAAACAGATTAACAGAATTGCTTTTATTCTCACAATAGCATTGAGTGCAATAGCTTGCGGGAATAAAAAAGATAAGAAGTTCGAAAAGGACCTGAGTGATTATTCCGAAATTATTTCTGCCCTCAGCTCCGGAGCAATAAAACGGTCAGATCCCATCGTTGTGGTATTTACCAAAGATATAGTCGAAAAGGAATGGACAGGGAAAAGCCCCGAACAATGCCCTTTTTTCTTTAAACCCGAAATAAAGGGAAAGTGCAGATGGAAAACAGGTAATACCCTGGTTTTTGTACCCGAAAAACCTTTAGACTGGAACACAAGCTATGAAGCAAGCTTGAATTTGGAAAATTTGCTAAAGTTGCCCGAAAAGCTTGATAAAAAATTGAATTTCACTTTTTTCACCGCCAAAAAACAACTTAAATTATCTTACGATGAATTGCGACTGGACGAAGATGGCAATTATTTTCTTGAGGTACTTATCAACACCTCAGACCGCTTTGATTCGCGCGAAATTGAGCAAAGTCTGATTATCGAATATCCAAATGAATCAGTAAGCCTGGAATGGGATCACCATCCGGAAACATTCAGTCATAGCCTGAATATTAAAAATATTGTAAGAGCCCAAGAAAGCAGCGAATTGGTGCTGAATATCAAACCAGTAGACAATAGCTACAAACCCTCAATCAATCAATATTCTTTTACAATACCGGGAACAGATGTTTTTATGCTCAGCGCGGTGAAGGTAAAAGAAAGCCCCGATCAGCTTCTTGAAATCGTTTTTTCTGACCTGCTCAGTCAGCAGCAGGATTTAAGAGGATTGGTCTCCCTCGAAGGACAAAAGGATATCAAGTATACCATTGATAATAATGTCCTTAAAATATATCCTTCCAAAGCATTGTCGGGAGAATTTACCCTGAATATATCCCGCTCGGTTGAAAATATGGAGGGAAAAACGCTGCAAAGGAATTACAGTCAAAAAATCAATTTCGGACGCATTAAGCCGGCCATACGCTTATTGGGCAAAGGAGTCATCATGCCTCAGAGTCAGGGCCTGATTTTGCCTTTTTCGGCTGTGGGGCTTCAGGCGGTTGACCTTCGCGTAATCCAGATTTTTCCCAACAACATAGTGGCTTTTTTCCAGAACAATGATATTGACGAGGCTTATAAATGGCAACTCAACAGAGTGGGAAGGACCATTATTACTAAAAAGATCTCTCTCCTGGACAAAGGGGCCGAAGATTTGACCAACTGGAATGCGTTCAGCCTGGATCTGGCTTCTTTTATTGATGTTGAACCCGGATCAATCTATAATGTAGAGCTGGGCTTTAGAAAAGCCTATTCGCTTTACGAGGAACAGGCTCCCGGGGAAGTAGATCATTATGTGCCTATAGAAGAGGAATTGCTGTTTCCGAACCAGAGCTACGAAAACACCTACTACAATCATTATTACGATTGGCGTAACTACGATAATCCGGCCAGCCAGGCCTATTTCTCAACCGATCGTTTTGTCAACCGCAATGTGTTTTGTTCCGATCTGGCATTGATTGCCAAAATGGATGCCAGGGGACAGATGTCGGTTTACGTGAGCAATTTAATGACCACCGCATCCGAAGCCGGAGTACAATTAAGTGTATATGATTATCAGAATCAACTCCTCACTCAGGCCCAGACCGACGGACAGGGCTGTTTCCGTTTTACTCCCGAAAGAGCTCCTTTTGTGCTGTTTGCCCAAAAAGGCAATCAATATGCCTATTTAAAGCTGGACAACAGCAGTGCCATTCCTGTGGCCAATTTTGACACGGACGGCATTAAATCAGAAAAGGGCATCAAGGCCTTTTTCTATGCCGAACGCGATGTCTGGCGGCCGGGTGACAGCATATACCTGCATTTAATACTCGAAGACCGGGAACAACAATTACCTGAGGGCCACCCCATCAGTATGGAAATCTACAATCCCCGCGGGCAATTTGTAAAAAAAATACTCACCCGGCGGGAGGAACGCTGTATTTTTCCTTTTTATTTTGCCAGCAGCAAAGACGATCCCACCGGCAACTGGAAAGTGGTGGTCAAAGCAGGCACTCATATTTTTCAACGCGGCATACAAGTGGAAAGCATAAAACCAAACCGCCTCAAAATTGAGCTGGAAATCAGGGAAGATGTATTGAGTAAATCTGAGACAAGCAAAGCAAAACTCAAAGCCAGCTGGTTGCACGGAACGCCGGCAGCCAATATGAAAGCGCAGGTAAGCGCCGTATTGCATCCTTATACACCAACATTTGAAAAATACAAGGATTTTGATTTTTCAACCCCTTATCCCCGCCAATCAAGCAAAGAGTTTATGTTGTTCGACGGCCGGCTCGACAATATTGGAGAAGCCTCTGTAAATATGTCCTTTGGCCCGGGTACCGACTTTGAAGGCTATTTGCAGGCCAGAATCAGCACTAAGGTATACGAGGGCGGCGGTTTCAGTATCAATCAACGCAGCATTCCTTTTGCCGCCAGTGAGCATTTTGTTGGCCTTAAAATGAATTATTCCTACCCTTCGTGGAAAAAGCTGGACAACGATAAAAACCACCGGATCGAAGTAGTGAGTGTTGACAAAAAGGGCAACCCGGCCGATTTAAGTAATATTGAAGTTAAACTATACGACCTGGACTACCATTGGTGGTATCAGGGCAATAAAAACCTGCTGGCTTCCTATGCAGGTCAAACCTACCACAAACCGGTTTACAGCACAAAACTCAGCACAAGTAAGGGAAAAGGCAGTTTTGAATTGAAAAACAACTCGCAGCGTTCCGGCAGTTATTTATTACTGGTGACGGCCCCGGACGGGCATACCTGCGGCCAGCAAATCTATTTTGGCCTGCCCTGGGGCAGCGGCATACAAAAAGGCGACGCTCAGGTGCTGGCTCTGGTTGCTGAGCGCAACCAATATAAAGCAGGCGAAACTGCCAGCCTGAGTTTTCCGGCAGGCAAGGATGCCCGGGCACTGGTTACACTTGAAAACGGGAAAGGCATCCTGCATCAGGAATGGCTTGACAATCTGGAGGCCATGAACGAGTATCGTTTTGTCACCACGCCCGCAATGGCACCCAATGTTTATGTAAGTATCATGTTGATACAGGCCTACGCGCAAACAGCCAACGATCTTCCTATCAGGCTTTTTGGGCTGACTTCTTTCGGAGTTGAAGATGTGCAGACCAGGTTGCATCCGGTATTGGATATTCCCGACGAACTTCGGCCCGAAAAAGAATACACCATCCGGGTAAGCGAAAGCAACAAACAGGCCATGGACTATACCATAGCCCTGGTGGACGAAGGTTTGCTGGATCTGACCAATTTTAGTACCCCCGACCCCTGGGCTCATTTTTACGCCAAAGAAGCCCTGGGTACCAAAACCTACGACATGTACAACGAGGTGCTGGGCTCCTTTGGCAGCCGGCTGGAAAGCATGTACGCCATAGGAGGCTCAGATCAGGAAATAGATTATTCCAGAAAAAAAGCCGACCGTTTTATTCCAATTGTCGAAGTTCTGGGGCCTTTCCATCTGGATGCAGGGAAGAAAGCCGGTCATAAAATACAGCTCAAACCCTATGCAGGCTCTGTCCGGGCCATGCTAATTGCTGCCGGAGAGGGCCGTTACGGGAGCATGGAAAAAAGCATCAGAGTCAGCGAACCTTTGATGTTGTATGCCAGCTTACCCAGAACTTTAGCCTTAGGTGAAAAAGCCGATTTACCACTTACGGTCTTTGTCACGGACGAATCTATAAAAGATGTCAGAATAAGTTATGAAACAGAAGGCAGGTTGCGGGGCTCTGCAGATACCCTGATTCATTTTGATACTCCCGGCCAACAGGATGTCTTTTTTGAACTTAAAGCAGCCGGGGAAGCCGGTTTGGGCATAATAAAGCTTAGCGCGGTATCCGGCAGGGAAAAAACACAACAGAAGATAGAGTTGGATGTAAAGCACAACAATCCCCCCGTTACAGAACAAGTCTTTAAAATACTGCCTGCAGGCGAAAGCTGGCAACAGGAGTTGACCGCTTTGGGTGTGCCCGGAACCAATAAGGCCAGGATAGAAATTTCGTCTGTATTGCCACTTAATCTGGAGTATCAGTTGAGTTATCTCCACCAATACCCTCATCAATGTGCCGAGCAGGTAGTATCGGCTGTTTTCCCCTTGATTTATGTTCCAAAACTGCTGGAATTGAGCACCGAAAAACGCCAGGAATATGAAAAGAAGATAAAAGACTGTGTCGATCGTCTTCCCCGTTATCAAAGCATGGACAGAGGTTTTGCCTTCTGGCCCGGACAGTCGGCGGGCGAGCTGTGGCTCTCTGCCTATCTGACTTATTTTATGCTGGAAGCCGAAAAAGCAGCTTATTTAGTACCCTCCAATTTAAAGAGAGCCGGCCTTGATTACCTTGCAAACGGGGTGCGTCGTTACCGTGAATATTTGCCGGACTACAAAGCCCAGATTCAGGCCTATGCCTTGTTTGTGCTTGCCAGAGCAGGTGAACCCGAGATTGCAGCCATGAACCGGCTGATGAAGGCCGATTGTCTGAACAATCAGGGGAAATGGCTACTGGCTTCTGCCTATGCTGTGTCCGGGATGAAAGAGGCCGCTTATAAACTAATAGACCTGCGCGACACCGAACCGGCCGCCGCCGGCGCTTACACCTACGGCTCCGTTTTGCGCGACCGCTGTTATTTGTTACAAAGCCTGATGTTGTTGGGAGAGTGGGAGCAGGCTGCCCCGCTGGCTCTCAAAATAGCCACAGAATTCAACAACGAAAGCCGTCACAGCACACAGACCACCGGTTTTGCTCTCTCGGTTTTGTCGGAATTTTGCATAACCACTTCAGCGGCCTCCGAAACGAAGACAGAGTTGTACGTAAACGGGAAGCCGATGCAGACCCAAACATCCGGAGCCTTTACTCAGGCTGATTTGTCCTATGGCCGGGATCTTGAACTGGACTTAGGTCTGGTGAACAAGAGTACGGGCACAGTGTTTGTCAGCCTTTTCAACCAGGGCACCAAAGCAGGAGTGGACGCCTCGGTGCAGGAAAGAGGCCTGGCTCTTGAAATCAGCTATATGGATCACGAAGGCAAAAAGCTCGATATCAGCAAACTAAAACAGGGAACCAATTTCATTGTTCAACTGCGCGTCAGCAACAAGACGGCTTTTGCTGTTGATAACCTGGCTTTGACCCAAATGATACCCGCCGGTTGGGAAATAATCAACGAGAGGCTCTTTGGTACCGGGGTTGCCGCTGAGGATCAAAACAACTACGATTACAGGGATATTCGCGACGACAGGGTGAACACGTATTTTTCGCTGGGGGCCGGCAAAACAAAAACCTTTGCCCTGGAACTGAATGCCTCCTATTGTGGGGACTTTATTCTGGCTCCGGTGTTGTGCGAAGCCATGTACGACCAGTCTTATTATGCCAGAAAAGGCGGGGGCAGGGTAGAAGTAGGCCGCTGAAACAAGGCAAGCTCATAAGGAATGTGTTCCAAAAACCATATGTCAAAAGGGATAAAACGGCTAAAAATACCGACCGGCCTTCTCCTGCTGCTTGTGGTACTGTTTTTGCTGATTCCTCTTCCCAAATTCAAAGATCCCTGCTCTACTGTGGTCTATGCCGCAAACCAGGAACTGCTGGGAGCAAGAATAGCAGCGGACGGCCAGTGGCGCTTTAGCCCGGAGGGAGAAATCCCCGACAATTACGTTAGAGCCTTGATTCTTTACGAGGATAGATATTTTCGTTATCATCCGGGCATTAATCCGGTTTCGCTGGGCAGGGCATTCATTCAAAACCTCAAAGCCGGGCGCATCGTCAGCGGCGGTAGCACTTTGAGTATGCAGGTGGCCAGAATGTCCCGAAATAATCCTCCCAGAACCCTGAGCGGAAAATGCCTGGAGATCCTGATGGCTTTGAAGCTTGAATTGTGTTATTCCAAAGATAAAATTCTGGCCATTTATGCAGAGGCGGCTCCTTTCGGCGGCAATGTAGTGGGTATCACGGCTGCTTCCTGGCGCTATTTTAACCGTCCGCCACAAAGGTTGTCCTGGGCCGAAGCAGCTACTCTGGCCGTTTTACCCAATGCTCCCGCTCTAATTCATCCCGGCAGAAATGCAGCCGAACTCAAACAAAAAAGGGATGTCTTGCTCGGGCAGCTTTATCACAAAAAATACATTGACAGTCTTAATTATCAGTTGGCTTTGGCCGAATCACTGCCGCGGGCGCCTCTGCCTTTGCCCTCTCTGGCCCTGCATGTAGTGGAAAAAGCTCATAAACAATTTCCTGGCCAGAATGTGTATACAAACATAGATTATTCGTTGCAGGAAAAAAGTATCCGTCTGCTGGAGCAGCAGAGCAAAGAATTGGAGCAAAGTGAAATCCATAATTTGGCAGCCCTGGTCTGCGATGTAAAACACAAAAGCATTCTGGCCTATGCAGGCAATATCAGCGCAGTAGCTCAACTCGATGTTTTTGTGGATATTGCACAGACCCCACGCAGCAGCGGAAGCATTCTCAAGCCTTTTTTGTACGCTTCGATGCTGCATCAGGGAGAAATTCTCCCCAATACGCTTATTGCCGATGTTCCGGTGAATTTTTCGGGCTTTACCCCCAAAAATTTTGACCTAAGCTACCAAGGGGCTGTTCCGGCTTCTGAGGCCTTGAGCCAATCCCTTAATGTGCCGGCCGTAGAAATGCTGCATCAGTTTGGAGAAGCCCGTTTTCTGGATGTTTTACACAACCTGGGTTTTAGTACTTTTGTTTATCCGGCCCAACATTACGGTTTGTCACTGATCCTGGGCGGAGGAGAATGCACTCTGCTGGAATTGGCCGGGGCCTATACTTCTCTGGCAAGGGTGCTCAATCACTATGGAACGGCTCAGGAATATTCATCAGAAGATTACGACCCTTTACAGCTTTTCAGAGAAAAAAATCCCGAAAAAAAGGTCGATACAAAGGCACTTCAAAAGGCAGGCATCAGCCGCTTTTGGTCAGAGGAGTCTTTGCCTTTTCTTTCGGCTGCCTCCATATGGTGCACCATGGAAGCCTTGCGACAAGTGAACCGTCCACGCGAACGAAGCGGCTGGAAACATTTTGAAAGCAGCCGGCAGCTTGCCTGGAAAACCGGAACCAGTTTTGGCTTACGCGACGCCTGGGCTGTGGGAACAAGCCCGGAATACGTAGTTGCAGTATGGGCTGGTAATGCCGACGGCGAGGGACGTCCCGGCCTTACGGGCCTAAGGGCGGCCGCTCCCGTCGTGTTTGATCTTTTTGATTTATTGCCACAGAGCGGAGTATGGTTTGAACAGCCCGACAGCGAAATGAACTTAGAAGAAATATGTGTAGAAAGTGGCTATAAAGCCTCAGTCTATTGTACCAAAAAAACCTTGCAAAGCTTTCCCGCTTCGGGGTCAAAGACGGCACTTTGCCCTTATCACCGGCTGGTGCATGTATCCGAAGACGGAAAATTCAGGGTGAATGCCTCTTGCTATCCTCTTGAGCTCATCCGCAGCGATTCAGTCTTTGTGTTGCCGCCGGCCATGGAATGGTTTTACCGCAAAACTCATCCCTCTTACCGGGGCCTGCCCCCTCTTATGGAAAGCTGTGGTGAAGAAAAAGAATACAAGCAGATGGAAATATTGTACCCCCGCAATCCATACAGTCTGTACATCCCCAGAGAGCTTGACGGCAGCCCGGGTAAGCTGGTGATCGAAGTGGTACATCGCAAAGCCGCTGCCCTTTTGTTCTGGCATCTCGACAATGAGTGGATAGGCAACACCAGGGGTATACACCAAATGAGCATCAACCCTGCGCCCGGAAATCATACACTCAGTATTTATGATCAACAGGGCAACAGTTTAATTCAAAATTTAAGAATACAAGCCGGCAGGGCCGAAAGCAAAACTTTTTAATTTTGTGGCCTGACCATGTCGGGCAGAATCTTTTGCTGCATCATCCATTCTATCATCAGGATGCGCCAGACATGATGATAGCGGAAGCTTTCCTTGTAGCCCCAGCCGTGGCCCCCTTCGGGGAAAATATACATAGCCGCAGGAACTTTATGGTCTTTGAGTGCTGCATAAAAATCCAGGCTGTTTTGCGGTATCACTCCTTTGTCGTCGTCGCTGAGCAGCAGCAAAGTTGGTGGAGTTTCAGCGCTTACCTTGAGCTCGTTGGAATACTCCAGAATTTTTTCTTCCGTAGGGCTGTTGCCTAATAGGTTATTTTTAGAGCCTGCGTGTGTGATGCCCTCTTTCATGGAAATAACCGGGTAAAAGAGGATCATGTAATCGGGCCTGCTGCTTTGACGGGCTATAGGATCTTCGGCTTCAGGATTACCGTAATCAAAATGAGTGCCTGCGGTCGAAGCCAGATGGCCGCCAGCCGAAAAGCCGGAAATACCTATTTTGGAAGGATCGATTCCCCATTCTTCGGCCTTGCTTCGTACTATTCTGATAGCCTGCAGGGCATCTTTTGATGGTATGAAATCGTGCCCGTTGGGCAAACGATATTTCAGGACTATGGCGGTAATGCCGTTGTCGTTGAGCCAGCCGGTCAGCTGAAAGCCTTCGTGTCCGGCAGCCTGTCGGGCATAGGCTCCTCCCGGGCAAATAATCAGGGCTACACCTGTGTTTTTGTCGGTATTAGCTTTGAAAACCGACATAGCAGGAACACTAACGTTGGAGAAATAATTGTTTTCGCTTATTTCTTCGGCGCTAATGCCGTTACTTTCGGGAACTCCGTCCGGCCATAAGGGCAGGTCGATCCTTTCTTGTGCGAAGGCAGCCAAAGCTGTCCCCAGCAAAAAATACAATACCAGCAGTTGTTTTTTCATGATTCAATTGAGTTAAGATTAGAACAAATATAAAGGATTCTGCCAGAATTTTAAAGACCCGGCATAAAAAACTACTTTTGTGCTCCTATTCCGGAAAAGAATGAAAGTAGTCTATAACTTGCTGGGAGCTTTATTTTTGGTGTTGGCGATACTGGGTATTTTTTTGCCCGTCCTGCCCACTACGCCTTTTTTGTTGCTGAGCGCGGCCCTTTTCTACAAAGGTTCCGGGCGTTATTATCGCTGGCTGATGCAACATCCTCGTTTGGGGCCGTATATCGAAAATTACAGGAAGTACAAGGCGATACCCCTTAAGACTAAAATATTCTCTGTCAGTTTGTTGTGGATAACCATCCTGATTTCTGTTCTTTTTGTTTTGGAAATTCATTGGCTGAGAATAGTATTGCTCCTGATTGCACTGGGTGTCAGTATCCATATTTTATCGTTTAAAACACTGGATAAAAAGAATTTGAGCACAAACAGGCAAGGTTCAAAATCAGAACAAAGATCAGAACAAGGTTCGGAAAAAGAATCAAAACAATAACCAAAAAACAATCAGAGTTATTGATTAAACAGCCCGGGGATAATCTTTGAGCATCCGGGCAGCCTCGCAGAGCTGATCGTACCAATCTTGTCCGAATTTTCGGATCAGGGGCTCTTTGAGAAACCGGTAAATAGGCAAGCCTAAAGCTTTCCCTTTGACCGGGGCAGAAACACAGACATGCCATTGTTGATAATTGAGCGCAATGCCCCCGGAAGCTAATTTAGACAGTCTTATGGGATAGAGGTGGCAGGAGATGGGTTTGATAAATGAGCTTTTACCTTGTCTCCAGGCCTTTTCAAGAGCGCAACAACAAATGCCCTTTTCATCGTAACAGGTAAAAACACAATCCTTACCGTTGATGATAGAAGTAACGGTTTCGCCCGAAGCATCCCTGTAATAAACACCTTGTTGGCCAATGAGCTGACGGGCCAGGGGCGAGAGTTCGTCCCATACTACAGGCAAAGCCTTTTCCAGCTCGGCAATTTCATCTTCTTCCAGCGGAGCACCCGACTCCCCTTCTACACAACACCTGCCTCTGCATTTGTTCAAGTCGCAGCAAAACGTTTGATCAATTATTTCAAGGCTGATGATGGTCTCATCAATCTGCAGCATGCTCAGTGATTAGTCGTGTATAAGACAGCGTCCGGTCATTTCCGCAGGCTGGTTTATGCCCAGAAGCCGACAGAGCGAGGGTGCCACATCGGCCAGTATGCCCTTATCGACTTTGGCCGAAGTATTCCGGCTTACGAACACAAATGGAACAGGGTTCAGAGAATGGGCTGTATTGGGCGAATTGTCGGGATTCAATGCATTGTCGGCATTGCCGTGATCGGCTATGATGATTACTTCGTAGCCTTTGCCTTTGGCTGCTTCAACTACTTTTTCAACATTGGCGTCCACGGCTTTGACAGCGGCCTGAATGGCAGAATAGACACCTGTATGGCCGACCATGTCTCCATTGGCGTAGTTCACGACAATCAGATCGTATTTTTCGGTTTCTATGGCTTGCTTCAGCGCGTCGCCCACCTCGTTAACGCTCATTTCGGGCTTTAGGTCGTAAGTGGCCACTTTGGGCGAGGGAATCAGTATACGGTCTTCGTTTTCGAATTCTTTTTCGCGACCACCCGAGAAGAAGAAGGTCACGTGAGCGTACTTTTCGGTTTCAGCTATCCGCAATTGTTTTTTGCCGGCTTTTGCCACAATTTCCCCCAGGGTATTACTGACGTTGTCTTTGTCAAAAAGGATGTTTAAGCCTTTAAAGGTGGCATCGTATGGGGTCATGGTGTAATATTCCAGGCAGAGTGTCTGCATGCCGTATTGTGGCATGTCTTCCTGTGTCAGCACTATGGTGAGCTCTTTGGCTCTGTCGTTGCGAAAATTGAAAAAGAGTACTACATCGCCGTCCTGAATAGTTGCCAGGGGCTGGCCCTGAGAATCTGTATGAACGATGGGTTTTATGAATTCATCGGTAACTCCCTGATCGTAGGAGTCCTGAACAGCCTGAACCATATCTTGTGCTTTTACTCCTTTGCCCTTTACCAACAACTCATAGGCCTCTTTGATGCGTTCCCAGCGTTTGTCCCTGTCCATGGCATAGTAACGGCCAACAATAGAGGCTATGGCCCCTGTGTTTTGATCAAGGTGCTTTTGCAGGCTTGCTATGAATGACTTGCCGCTCCTTGGGTCGGTGTCGCGGCCGTCCGTAAAGCAGTGAACAAAGGATTTTTTTATGCCGTAAAGTTTGGAGATTTCAATCAGCTTAAAAAGGTGGTCCAGCGAGCTGTGTACTCCGCCGTCGGAAACCAGGCCCAAAAAATGGATTTGCCTGCCCGATTGTTTTGCGTAGCTGTAAGCAGCCTTGATGCCGGGATTTTCGAGAATACTGTTGTCGCGGCAGGAAATATTGATTTTTACCAAATCCTGGTAAACCACTCTGCCGGCTCCTATGTTGAGGTGACCCACTTCGGAATTTCCCATTTGGCCGTCGGGTAAGCCCACGTTTTCGCCTGATGCCTGAAGTTGTGAGTTTGGGTAGTTTTTTATCAGATAGTTCCAGTAAGGGGTGGGGGTGTTGTATATGACGTCTTCTTTCCCATGATTGCCAATGCCCCAACCGTCGAGAATCATCAGCATTGCTTTTTTGCTCATAACTAATTATCTAAGAATTTTGGGCGCAAAGGTAAGCAATTTGACTGAATTATCTTTTTGTTTTAGTGCTTTTTATGGCTTGGCGAATCATTTTATGATTAGCCGTTACAGCCATCTCTACCCTGCGATTGAGTTTTCGGCCCTCGGGGCTTTCGTTCGAAATAACAGGCACCGTAAAGCCCCTTCCTTCGGCTACGATATGACTGCGTTTCATGCCCTTTGATGCCAGAATTTTTTTTATGTTTTTGGCTCTTTTGTCCGATAAGGAAAGTGCTATGAATTCTGAACTGCTGTTGTCGGTATGGACCAAAATATACAATCTGGTGTTTGGAAAACGTTGCAGGGATGTTGCAAGTACGTGCAAGGTTTCGGTGGAAGAATCATTTAGATACTCAAGCCCTTGTTTGAAAAGCCGGTCGGAGTCAAAAACCAGCAAAAGGCCTTCCTCGGGTTGGCGAATCATCACAGAATCGCCCATTTGCTCGCTTAACATGATTTTCAGGATCTCCATTTGGGAGGCAATCCATCGGCCGGCTTCTCCTTCGATGCCGGAATTTACAATGTATTCGGCAGCGGTGTTACGGAGAATGTCTTCGGAATTCTTTTCTGCAAGTTCCTTTTTTACAATATTCGAAACGGTGGAGCAGCTGCTAAAAAATACGAGACAACTCCAAAGTATCAAAAGGGGGTATAAAACGCTTTTCATAAAAAATTCCGGATCAGAATCCGCGCAAAAGTATATTTTTTAGCCTCCAGATTAAAATAATCCACGTTTTTTTTGCAAATCACCTGATATTGTGTAATTTTGCGGCCGTTAGGATACAGGCGAGGGGGACAAAGGTTCCCCTCATTTTTTACTTAACATAAAAGGATGATTAGTAAAGAACTTATCAATCAGTACATTGAAGAGTGGATTAATAACAAGCCCTTTTTTTTGGTTGACCTCAACATCAGCCCTGATTTTAGTATTGCCATCGAAATTGAATCTGTTCAGGGCAACGTAAGCATTGACGATTGCGCAGAATTGAGTAAGCATGTTGAGTCCCGTCTGGGCAATACGGATCAGGATTTTGCCTTGGAAGTTTCTTCAGCAGGTATAGGCCAGCGCTTTAAAATATTCAGGCAATATCAAAAACACCTTAACGAGGAGGTTGAGGTTCGTCTGAAAAACGGACAAAAGTTTTCAGGTATATTACTAAGCTGTGACGAAGAAAAATTTTGTGTCGGCGTTATGCGAAAAATAAAACCCGAAGGAGCCAAAAGGCCCAAAGTTATTGAGCAACAGGAGTGCTATTTGCATGCTGAAACAGCCTCTGTCTGCACCAAAATACAATTCTGACAAATACGAGAGAATTAATAGATATTTCAACACAATGTCAACTAAAATGGCAAAAACAGAAGAACGAATCAATCTGGTCGAAATTTTTTCGGAGTTCAAAGAGTCCAAAAACATAGACCGCTCTACAATGATAAATGTAATTGTAGAATCTTTTCGTGGCGTCATAGCAAAACTATTTGGCTCAGACGAACATTACGATGTTATTATCAACCCCGACAGCGGAGACTTTGAAATCTGGCACAACCGCGAAATAGTAGAGGATGACCTGGTGGAGGATCACGAAAATCAAATCAGCCTGACGGAGGCCCGAAAAATAGAAAGCGATTACGAAGTAGGTGAAGAAGTTACCGACCAGGTTTATTTCAGCGCCTTTGGACGTCGTGCCATTTTGAATTTGCGGCAAACCCTGGCTTCCAAAATCATGGAATTACAAAAGGAAAGCCTCTACAATCGTTTCATTGAACAGGTGGGACAATTGGTAAGCGCCGAAGTCTACCAGATCTGGAAAAAAGAAATTTTGCTTTTGGACGATGAAAACAATGAACTAATTTTGCCTAAGAACGAACAGATACCCAGTGATTTTTATCGTAAGGGAGAAACCGTTCGTGCCGTCATAGAGCGTGTTGAAAACAAGAATAACAATCCCAAGGCTGTCGATCCCAAGATCGTTTTGTCTCGTACTTCTCCTGTTTTTCTGGAGAGGCTTTTTGAATTGGAGGTTCCCGAAATCCATGACGGGCTCATTACCATCAAAAGGGTAGCCCGCATCCCGGGAGAAAGGGCAAAAATTGCCGTGGAGTCTTACGACGAACGCATTGATCCGGTGGGAGCCTGCGTGGGAGTGAAAGGTTCCAGAATTCATGGCATAGTACGCGAATTGCGCAACGAGAATATCGATGTAATCAACTATACTTCCAATACCAGCTTATTTATTCAAAGGGCTCTGAGTCCTGCCAAAATATCCTCGATCAGACTGGACGAAGCCAACAAAAAAGCCGAAGTCTGGCTCAAACCCGAAGAGGTATCGCTGGCCATCG
The DNA here is from genome assembly GCA_964575345.1 of uncultured Bacteroidales bacterium. Taxonomy (GTDB): domain Bacteria; phylum Bacteroidota; class Bacteroidia; order Bacteroidales; family UBA1402; genus UBA1402. The sequence goes on along the minus strand of CAZNQD010000008.1, from coordinate 12,172 downwards.
GCAAAGGGGGCATGAATATTAAGCTTGCCAGCATGCTGACCAATTATACCATTGATGTTTTCAGGGAAACCGACCAGGAACTGGAAGAGGACGATATTTACCTGGATGAATTCAAGGACGAAATAGATGAATGGGTCATAGAGGCCCTAAAAGCCATAGGTTGCGATACTGCACGGAATGTACTGGCCCTGCCAAGAGAAACCTTGATTGAAAAGGCCGATTTGGAGGAAAGCACGGTGGATGAAGTTTTGCGTATACTTCGTGCAGAATTTGAAGATTAATAAATTTATTTGCTTATGTCGAGTGTTCGATTGAATAAAATAACCAGAGAGCTGAACGTGGGTATCAGCACTCTGGTGGATTTTTTACAAAAAAAGGGATTTGAGGTTGAAAACAATCCCAATGCCAAAATCAGCGAAGAGGCCTATATGCTTCTCGTAAAAGAATTTGGCGATGGGCAGGATCTTTTAATGCCAAAAAAGGAGAAACCCAGGGCCATAGAAACAGAAACAGAGCCTGAGCCTGTCAGACAACAAGAAGCTCCCGAAGAACCTGTCGTAAGCATTCACCAGCAACAATTCAAGACTCTGGGCAAAATAGATCTGGACGCTATCGCTAAGCCCAAAGCAGCAGAGCCGAAAAAGGAGAAAAAGGAGGAAATCCTTCCCAAAGAAGAAAAGCCCGCAAAAGCTACCGAAGAAGTGATTCTGACGGCCACAGGCCCGGCGTTTACCAAGCCTGAAGTGGACGAAGAAATAAAAGTGGAAAAAGAAGAACTTCCCGTTCGCGAATCTGCAAAAGAAGCCCCTGCTGCAGAAGCTCCCGTGGCAGAAGTTCCTCTGGCCAAAGCTCCTGTGAGTGAAACTCCCGCAGCCGAAAAGACCGAAAAAGAAGAATCCTACAGAACAGCCCCGCAAGAGGAAGCTGCCCGTGCAGAAAAGAAAACAATTGCCGAAGAAAGAGAAGAACAGCCTGTTACTGAAACAATACCGTCCAAAAAATCCGAAGAGCTGGAAGGCGCTCAGCTTGTTCAAAAACCAGGAGAACCCGAAATCTTCAGCCTGGGGAAAAGAACTATTAAATCCAACATCAAGGTGGTTACCACCATCGATCTGGACGCGCTGAATCAAAACACCAGGCCCAAAAAGAAAACCAAACAGGAAAAACTCAAGGAGCAGGAAGACAAAAAAAATCAGGAACTGGCATTGCGCGAGGAGAGAAAAAAAGCCGAAATTCTTAAGGCTAAAACCGAGGGGAAAACCGAAGTATCAGATTCCAAAAGGAAAAAACGCAGCCGCATCAAGGACGTCAAGATTAGGGTTAACGGAGAATTCAACGCTCCGGCCTCCAGGACCGAAAAGGCCAAAAGCCGCCTCAAAAAACCTGTTCTCAAAACAGAAGTCAGCGAAGAGGATGTCTCCAAACAAATTAAAGAAACTCTTGCCCGTCTGACCAATAAACCCAAGAAAGGAACAAAATACCGCAAAGAAAAACGGGAGGCCGCTTCACAAAGAATGCATGAGCAAGAAGCAAAAGAATTGCGGGATAAGAGTGTACTCAAAATAACTGAATTTGTCACCGTAAACGACCTGGCCACCATGATGGATGTGCCGGTTGTCAACGTAATCTCCACCTGCATAAGCATAGGTCAGATGGTATCGATCAATCAGCGCCTGGATGCGGAAACCATTAATTTTGTAGCCGATGAATTCGGCTTCAAAACAGAGTACGTCAGTGCTGAGCTGCTGGAAGCCATTCAGGAGGACGAAGACAGTGAAGAAGATTTGATACCCCGTCCCCCCATTATCACAGTAATGGGACATGTGGACCACGGTAAAACTTCTCTGCTCGACTACATTCGCAACGCTAATGTGATTGCCGGTGAAGCCGGGGGTATAACCCAGCACATTGGAGCGTACAATGTTGCTCTGGAAGACGGCCGGAAAATCACCTTCCTGGATACCCCCGGCCACGAAGCCTTTACGGCCATGCGTGCCCGAGGAGCTAAAATAACAGATATTGCCATTATTATAGTGGCCGCCGACGACAGCGTCATGCCTCAAACCGTTGAGGCGATAAATCACGCTGCTGCAGCGGGTGTCCCCATTGTGTTTGCCATCAACAAAATAGACAAACAGGGAGCCGATCCCGAAAAAATCAAACAGGAACTGGCTGCCATGAATTACCTGGTCGAAGAATGGGGCGGAAAATACCAGTCACAGGATATTTCAGCCAAAAAAGGCATCAAAGTGAAGGAATTGCTCGAAAAAGTGTTGCTCGAGGCTGAAATGTTAGAGCTCAAGGCCAATCCCTCAAAACGTGCCATAGGTTCCATCATCGAGTCTACACTGGACAAGGGTCGTGGCTATGTAGCAACAGTTTTGGTTGAAAACGGGACCCTAAAAATCGGAGATATTGTCATTGCCGGTGTTAATCACGGACGAATCAAAGCCATGTTCAACGAACGGGGGCAGCGAGTAGAATCGGCAGGCCCCGCCGAACCCGTGTTGATCCTCGGATTGAACGGAGCTCCTCAGGCAGGCGACAATTTCAACGTACTCGACTCCGAACAGGAAGCCAGAGATATTGCCAACAAAAGAGAGCAATTGCAGAGAGAACAAGGATTGCGTACCAGCAAAATTCTGACACTGACCGAAATAGGCCGCCGTATTGCCGTTGGCAATTTCAAAGAACTGAATCTCATTGTTAAAGGGGACGTGGACGGATCTATCGAAGCTTTGTCGGATTCTCTGATAGGATTAAGCACAGAACAAATTCAAGTGAATGTGATACACAAGGCGGTAGGTCAGATTTCTGAATCGGATGTCACCCTGGCTTCTGCCTCTGATGCCATTATTGTCGGTTTCCAGGTACGTCCGTCCATGGCTGCCCGCAGAATGGCCGAGCGCGATGGCGTAGACATACGTCTGTACTCCATTATTTACGATGCCATCGAAGAAATTAAGTCGGCTATGGAAGGTATGCTTTCTCCTGAAATCAAGGAAGAAATTACTGCCACAGTCGAGGTACGTGAAGTATTTAAGATTACCAAAGTCGGCACAGTAGCAGGCTGTATGGTTAAAGAAGGGAAAATCAAGCGAGGCACCAATATCAGGCTTATTCGCGACGGTATAGTTGTATATACCGGAGAATTGGGCTCTTTAAAACGATTCAAGGAAGATGTCAAGGAAGTTACCTCGGGTTATGAGTGTGGATTGAATATCAACAATTACAACGACATCAAGGTGGGCGATTTTATTGAAGCTTATGAAGAAATAGAAGTGAAAAAGACTTTGTAGTGTATGAATCTCTACGACATTATCATTTTGATTGTTGCCCTCCTGGGCTTAATTGATGGCTTGCGCAAAGGCCTTATTCAGACCATCGGAGCCATAGCCGGCGTTATATGTGGTATTTTTGCAGCGAAAGCTCTGTCTTATTTGCTTACACCTTATATTTCACAACTTTTTGAATCGGCGAATCCCAAAGTGCTGCAGGTTGTTTCGTTTATAGTGCTTTTTGTGCTGACGGTCATCTTATTTCATTTTGTAGCACTCTTGCTGAGCAAGCTGGTCAAAATGGTGATGCTCGGCTGGCTCAACCGCATTGCAGGAGGCCTGTTTGCCGTGGTGCTCTATCTTTTTGTGTTGAGTATAGTCGCCAATGTGTTTGACTATTTTAACAAAGGTGAATCTTCCTTTCACCGGGAAAAAAGCAGCACTTCCCGTTTCTATGGGCCGCTTTCCGATCTTGCTCCCAAAGTACTGCCCTTTATCCACTTCGAAGACTGGAACATCAAAATTCCCGAAGCTTTACAGCAATCAGCGCCTGACTCTCAGGACATATGATTTATGAAATCAACCGAAGACAAGGATCTCATCACACAGGTAACTGCCGGAGAATACAGGTATGGTTTTGTAACTGACATTGAAACCGAAAGCATTCCCGAGGGCTTGAATGAAGATGTTATTCGTTTGATTTCTTCCAAAAAAAGGGAGCCGGACTGGCTCTTGGAGTTTCGCCTCAAGGCTTTTCGTCATTGGCAAAGCATGAAACAGCCCCGATGGGCACAGTTGGACATTCCCGAAATTGACTATCAAAAAATGGTCTATTACGCAGCCCCCAAGAGCAAAACTTCTGCAGATAATCAAGAAGAAATCGATCCGGATTTACTGAAAACCTTCGATAAACTGGGCATTCCCCTGCAGGAACGCAAACAATTGGCAGGTATGGCCGTAGATGCCGTAATGGATAGTGTTTCCGTCAAAACCACTTTCAAGGAAAGCCTGGCAAAAAAGGGTATCATTTTTTGTTCATTCAGCGAAGGGGTGCATGAACATCCCGAATTGATCAGGCGTTACCTGGGCTCAGTGGTGCCTTACACGGATAATTATTACGCAGCCTTGAATTGTGCTGTTTTTAGTGATGGTTCTTTTGTCTACATTCCCAAGGGGGTACGTTGCCCTATGGAGTTGTCTACTTATTTCCGAATCAACGCCATCAATACCGGCCAATTTGAGCGAACCTTGATAGTGGCCGAGGACGATAGCTACGTCAGCTACCTGGAGGGCTGTACAGCTCCCATACGCGACGAAAACCAGTTGCATGTGGCTATAGTGGAGATTGTTGTCCATAACCGGGCAGAAGTCAAATATTCCACTGTGCAAAACTGGTATCCGGGCGACAAAGAGGGCAAAGGTGGCATTTATAACTTTGTTACCAAGCGCTGTTTGTGCAAAGGGGAATCAGCCAAGATTTCCTGGACTCAGGTTGAAACGGGCTCGGCCATAACCTGGAAGTATCCTTCCTGTATTTTGGCCGGAAACAATTCCGTAGGGGAATTTTACTCGGTTGCCGTTACCAACAATCATCAACAGGCCGATACAGGAACCAAAATGATTCATTTGGGCGAAAACACCCGCAGTATTATTGTTTCCAAAGGTATATCAGCCGGTAAAAGCCAAAACAGTTACCGTGGCCTGGTAAAAATTGCTTCTAAAGCTTCCAACGCCCGCAATCACTCACAATGCGACAGTTTGTTGCTGGGCGACACCTGTGGGGCGCATACTTTTCCCTATATTGAAATAAACAACGAAACAGCGGTGGTCGAACACGAAGCAACTACTTCCAAGATCAGCGAGGATCAGTTGTTTTATTGCAATCAGCGCGGTATTTCCACAGAGGAGGCTATAGGGTTGATAGTGAACGGCTATGCTAAAGAAGTGATCAATAAACTTCCCATGGAATTTGCCGTTGAAGCACAAAAATTATTGCAGGTTTCCCTGGAAGGGAGTGTTGGATAATATGTTGGTTCAGGATGTAGTGTTGTTTTCGATATGGGGTCATTCCATGAGCCTGCTGGAATTAATCGGACTGATTAGCGGGCTGGCGGCTGTATATTTGGCCTCAAAAGCGCTCTCTGTCAATTTTTTGTTTGGTTTGCTCAACAATGTGGTTTACTTTGTTGTATTTTATCAGGCGCATTTGTACTCTGCCATGCTGTTGCAAACAGTGTATTTCTTGTTCAGCCTCTACGGGTATTTTCACTGGAAGCATCCGGCGCCCGGACAAGAGGGGAAAAACAGGGAACTGCGCATACGACGATTAAATAAGGGCCGGTGGGCTCTGGTGATAGTGATTGTTTTGGTGTTCGGCGGCTTGTGGAGTGAAGGCATTATTTATTTTCAATCCAGGTTTCCTGAATACATTGATCCTCCGGCCTTTCCCAGGCTGGATGCTTTATTGACCGTGGCTAGTATAACAGGGCAATTTTTGCTTTCAAGAAAAGTAATGGACAACTGGATTATCTGGATCGTTGTCGATGTGTTGAGCACAGCCCTTTATGCTTATATGGGTTTGTTTTTTACAGCACTGCTTTTTGCTATCTTTACTTTGATAGCGCTAAGAGCAGTAGTTGATTGGAATAAACAATATAAACAGCAGGATGAAAACAGAAAGGAAAACAACAGCTGCGCAAAACAGAGGAGCTGACGACGAAGAAGCTCCTATTCAAAAGAGCAGCAGAGCCGTTTGGGTTGTCATCTTCATCCTCCTGATCCTGGCAGGCCTGGGCTATTTGTTGTTTAGCGCCCTGCCCCTGGAAAACGGGAGTGACAAAAGGCGACTTTTGGTGAGTGTTATTGCCCTGATGTTATTGATTGTGGGGCTATTGGTTTTTATACGTGGTTGGTTCAAAAAAACGACAAGGAAAAAGGGTAAAATAAAAAGAAAGACTTCAAGATATTCCCCCGCCTCACAGTCCGCAAAACACAAAAACAAGGCCGGGGCCGGGAGAAGATAGAAAACAAAGAAAGAATAAAAAAATACGGGCCAAGGCCATAAAAAAGATATATATGTTGTTGGAAATAAAAAACCTGCATGCCTCCATTGGAGATAAAGAAATCCTGAAAGGCTTGAATTTATCGGTTAAAGAAGGAGAGATACATGCCATAATGGGACCCAACGGCTCGGGAAAAAGTACGCTTTCGGCAGTGCTTTCGGGTAATCCGGCCTTTACTGTTACCCAGGGTACAGTTCGCTTCAAAGGCATGGACTTATTGAATATGACCCCCGAAGATCGTTCACGCGAAGGTCTTTTTTTGAGTTTTCAGTATCCCGTGGAAATCCCCGGAGTCAGTATGGTTAATTTTATGCGCACAGCCATTAACGAACACCGCAAATACCGCAAGCTGGAAGCCATGAACGCATCAGAATTTTTAAAGCTGATGCGTGAAAAGAAAGCACTGGTCGAATTGGATAATACTTTGGCCAGCCGTTCAGTGAATGAGGGTTTTTCGGGAGGAGAAAAAAAACGCAACGAAATATTTCAGATGGCCATGCTCGACCCTGTTCTCTCTATTCTGGACGAGACCGACAGCGGTTTGGATATAGATGCCTTGCGCATTGTTGCCCAAGGGGTAAACAAAATACAGACCCCTCAGAAATCTTGTATAGTCATTACCCATTATCAACGGTTGTTGGATTATATAATCCCCGATCGGGTGCATGTGCTTTTTGATGGGCGTATCGTTAAAAGCGGAGATTTCCAATTGGCCAAAGACCTGGAAAAACAGGGATACGACTGGGTAAAACAAGAATTGAAAGACTGAAATGGGAAAAGAAACAACCTACCTGAATCTGTTCAGGAACTACCGGGAAGTGCTCAGGCAGTACTCGGCTCCCCTGATGGATTCAAAACGGGAGTCAGCCATCGGGCTTTTTGAAAAAGCCGGCTTCCCCGGGCCCGAAGACGAGGATTACCGACAATGTCGGCTGGATACATTATTGGAGATTGATTACGGAATGAACCTCTACCGCTTGTCAGCCCCGGCGCATCCCGGTAAGGTTTTTCGTTGCGAAGTGCCCAGTTTGTCAACCAAATTGTTTTTTGTGGTCAACGATGTCTATTATCCCGATCCCAGGCCGCAAAATTTACCCGAAGGCGTCTTGTATGGCAGCATCAACGCCCTACTTCGTGAGCATTCCGAACTCATGGCTCCTTATTACGATCGTATTGCCGGACAATCTACCGATGCTTTTGCTGCATTAAACACAGCCATGGCCCAGGATGGGTTTCTTTTGTTCGTGCCTGCGGGTGTTGAAATTGAGCAGCCTTTGCAACTGATTCAACTATTTCAGGGAGAAATCGAACAAATGGCTAACCGAAGAAACCTGGTCATTGTCGAAGAGGGAGCTTCGGCCAGGCTGATAGTATGTGATCACAGTATGACTCAGAGCGCCTGTTTTTCAAATCAGGTAACCGAAGTATTTGTCGGTGAGAAGGCCCGATTGGAGTATTATGAATTGGAAATGACCCAGCCTCATAATGCAAGGGTAAGCAATACTTTTATCGATCAACAGGCTTCTTCTTCGGTGTTTATTAATGGTATAACCCTGAACAATGGAGTTACACGAAACAATTTAAAGTTGAGAATGTTGGGAGAACAGGCAGAATCTCAATTGTCTGGTTTTTGTCTGCTCGACAGCAATCAATTTGCCGATTATCATATCGGCGTGGAGCATGTAGTGCCCCGCTGCAGCAGCCGTCAATTGTATAAATATATTCTGGACGACGAATCCAGAGGGGTGTTTGCCGGAAAAGTACTGGTGCATCGCAATGCGCAGAAGACTTCTGCCTATCAGTCCAATGCCAATCTCTGCAGTTCGTCCCGGGCCAGGATGAATGCCCTGCCTCAGCTCGAGATATACGCCGATGACGTAAAGTGCAGCCATGGTTCCGCCACCGGCCGGATAGACGAAAACGCACTGTTTTATATGCGCTCAAGAGGCCTTTCGGAGCAGGAAGCCCGGATGATGCTTAAATTTGCCTTTGTGGCAGATGTGATTGAGGGAATTCAATTAGATCCCCTGAAGAACAGAATACACAATCTGGTGGGCAAGCGATTTCGTAAACAAATCAGTGCTTGTGCCCACTGCGATATTTGTTGAGAATAATACTGAGGTCATGGAATCGAAATTTGATGTAGCTTCCATAAGAAAGCAATTTCCTATTTTAGAACAAAAAATGTACGGCCAGCCTTTGGCCTATCTCGATAACGCAGCCACTACCCAAAAACCTCGTTCCGTGGTTAAAAGGATAGAAGAGGCCTATTTCAGCCAAAACGCGAATGTCCACCGGGCTGTGCATTTATTAAGCCAACAGGCCACCGAAGCTCACGAGGCAGCCAGAGTTGTGGTGCAGCGATTTATCAATGCGGCAGAATCGGATGAAATTATTTTTACCCGTGGAACCACCGAATCGATCAACCTGGTGGCTTTTTCTTTTGGCGAAGCTTTTTGCCGGGAGGGGGATGAGATTTTGATTTCAAGCATGGAGCATCATTCCAACATCGTTCCCTGGCAACTCCTTCGCGAGCGTAAGAAAATGACTCTTAAGGTGATTCCCATAGACGATAATGGTTGTTTGTTAATCGATGAATACGAAAAATTACTTGGGCCAAAGGTAAAATTACTGGCCATTACCCATGTTTCCAATGTGCTGGGAATCGAAAACCCCATCAAACAGATTATTGAAAAAGCCCACAGGCAAGGTATTCCTGTGCTGGTTGACGGAGCTCAGGCGCTTGCCCACATGCCGGTAGATGTTCAGGCCTTGGGCGCGGATTTTTATACCTTTTCGTCCCATAAGGTTTATGGGCCCACCGGGGTAGGCGTTTTGTACGCGAAACGTTCCTTTTTGGAGCAAATGCCTCCATACCAGGGAGGGGGAGAAATGATTGACCAGGTGCATTTCGAAAAAACAACATACAATCGGATTCCATATAAATTCGAGGCCGGAACGCCCGATTTTATTGGAACAACAGCCCTTGCTGAGGCTTTGCGTTTTATTCAGGAGATTGGTCTGGACAAGATTGCAGCTTACGAAAAGCAATTGATGGACTATGCCTTGCAGGAACTGAGCAAAGTTGAGGGTTTTCAGTTGTTAGGAAATATACCGGACAGGCATGCCATTCTTCCTTTTCAATTAAAAGGCATTCATGCGTATGATGTTGGCGTTTTGCTCGATAAACTCGGCATTGCAGTACGCACCGGGCATCATTGTGCTCAGCCGCTGATGGAGCGTTTAGGCATGGACAGTTGTGTGCGTGCCTCTTTTGCCTTTTACAATACAAGCCAGGAAGTAGATCGCCTGCAGGCAGCTTTGAACAGAATCTACAAAATGTTTAATTAACCGTTTGAAATGAGTATAGACGAAATTCAGGACAACATTATTCAGTCCTTCGATGAAATCGAAGATTGGATGGACAAATATCAATTGTTGATCGACATGGGCAATTCTCTGAGCCCCTTGGATGAGCAATACAAAAAACCTCAATACCTGATAGAAGGATGTCAAAGCCGGGTATGGATACACGCAGTCTACAGGGAGGGTAAGGTGTTTTTTGAAGCCGAAAGCGATACCGTTATAGTAAAAGGCCTGGTTTATCTGCTGCTGAAGGTATTTTCGGGCCGAACTCCGGACGAAATACTGAAGTCCGACCTATATTTCATCGAGCGTATAGGGCTCAGGGAGCATTTATCGCCCACCAGATCCAATGGTTTTACGGCGATGCTCAAACAAATTCGTAATTACGCCTTGGCATTCAAACTCTCCTGATGCGCGTCTGTTTTGACAGACAAGCCTTTTCTCCATTCTGAATAAGACACACCGAAACCAGTGCTTACAGCCCTTTTCAGTGAGTCTGTCGAACCAAAACCACAGAGCTCGGCAAGGGTGTTGCTGTTATATTCAGGATGTTCCAGGATGCTTCGCTGCAACTCTTCGAGTCTGTAATGGTTCACAAAACTGCAAAAGTTTTGATTAAAACGAGTATTAATAAAGTTGGACACGTAAGTGCGATTGGTTCCGGCTATTTGGGCCACATCCCTGATGGTGAGTTTACTGTTCAGATAGATTTTGTCTTTATCAAACAGGCGTAGAATTTTAGGAGAAACTTCAACTTTGAAGTGTTCCATTTCCTGCGCGGTGGCAAAGCTTGCTGCCGGCTGGACGCTGCTTTCGGTTTCATAGCCCGGATTGACTACTTTCTGCACATTGCCAAGCAAACCGATTGCGAATAGTAAGGTGGAAAAAACCAAGGAAGCGATGGTTATGGCCACAGGTTCAGCAAAAAAGAAATCCCGTCCCAGCATTCCGAGAATAAAAGAGGAAATACCTGTAAGAATAATGCACAGATTGAGTAATTCGGCTTTATAGATTCTGCTGTCCTCTATATCGGAATAGTATTGGCCGGCGCTGTGTTTGTATTTTTTTAATAAGATGGTGTTACCTGTAACACAAAGAATTACCTGTATTAAAAAGGTGAGTTTCATACTGATTAAAACTATTTTCAGGAAATTCCAGGGGCTGTTTTCATAGTCGGCAATCAATGCCTGATAGTGTTCATGAGGACTAAAAAGTATAGCTGTCGAATAGGCGACAAAAAGCAGGTTGGGTACGGCAATGTACTTGAAATGCTTTTTAAGTTCAAATTTTTCATCCACCGTCAATAGGCGAATGTAGATATAAAAAAGGGGGTATACCATCAAAGAGGCATATTGGTAAAGGGCGTCAAAATATATGTAAACCTGAGGCAGGGGATAGAAAAAAAGAAAATGAGAAAAATACAAGATACAGGCAAAAAGCATAAATTTCCCCAGAAACAGCCTGGCACGGTCGTTGTTGTGTCTGTTTGCGGTATTCAGAACTAAAGTCCAGAATAAAGTTACATACACAGGAGTCAGTAATAAAGCCGTTTTAAACATATACTCTTATTTATGTCCAAAAATAGGCATTTTACATTGAAAAATGTATCTTTTACGGCCTTAATTTTACCTTTTACCTAAGCACTCAGGTCCCCAATTTATATTTTTGTTTTCTGATCAAAAAAGGCCCCTAAAGAAAAATCGAATTCAAATCATGCTTAAATACAGCGTTATGAAAAACAAAGTATATATTTTGCTGCTAACAATGCTATTTGCCGGCAGCAGCCTGCTTTATGCAGCTCAGTATCTGGAAGGGAACAAAGTTCCTTCGATCAATAACAACGATTTGTTAACCTATGGCAAGTTTACTCCTGAAAATTCCGAGGATGTTTTTTTTCAGTTAATGCAAAAATACAGTTTAGACCCGGAAGCAAGTGAGCCGATTTATCTGAATTTATACAATCCGGATCTTAGCCTGATTAAAAGTATGGAACTGTCACTGCCTGCTCCAAATTCACAATTAAATTATTGGGCAGGAGGATTAAATCTGGTCAATAGTATGGAGCAGGACACTTTGAAACAATATCTGGTGTACAAATATTCTTCGTACGACAGCGCTTTTGTTTCTCAATTTACCGACGAAGACTGGAGTGTTTTTATTGGAGTGCTCGATGAAAACGGTGATTCATTATTTACTGTTTTGAGTAATTATCATGGATTTGAAACATTCGAAGCAGAGGGTAAGGCCAAATTGGCCGTAAATACGCTTTGGTCAAAAGACACCACCTATTACGAGGGCGGAGGCTGGTTTACCACTTATGTTTATACCGGGCAGGTATACGATTTATCCAGTGGAACACTCGAATTGCAAATGCCGCATGGAATAATGTATGAAGGCATTACCTTTGACGAAGGACACAGACGCATACTGGGCAGAAACAACAATATTGCAGCTGCCTACGAAGAT
>CAZNQD010000007.1:59093-68301 GCA_964575345.1 uncultured Bacteroidales bacterium | reverse complement strand
GGCTGTCTGGATTCGGGTTTTTGATAAAGCGGCCAGGGGCTTTGGTTTTGTGGATGAGGCTACGCCCGAGCTGAGCATGTCGGTGTTGGAGGGATATCGTGGCCGGGGCCTGGGAACGGAGCTACTGCGAGCTATGCTCCAAAAGCTGGCCGGTGTTTAATACTCCCCATCTTTCAACCACCTAGGTAGCTTTTTAAGCTTAGTTTTGTTTCTTTAGTTCTTTGATATTTTGTTGTTTTTTAGTGTTAAGTTGCATATTTAAAAAAAACGTGCGAATATTGCACAATTGTGGTGAATCTATTCCTGTCAATGAGTTGCAATATAAATCTGAGAACAATGATGAGAAAGAGTTTTGTGAAAGTTGCAGGCTATGCTATGTTTGTGATTTGCCTGTTTATGGGGTGCGGGCTTTTATTTTCTTCGTGTGAAAAAGATGAAGAAGAGATACCCGCTGTGTCAGTCACAAAAACCACTGTTAGTGCTAATTCAATAATGCTTAATGTGACATACAGCGGTGTTTCTTCACCTGAAACGGCTGAGTTTGGTGTTATATTGAAAAAGTATAATGCTTTATTGAATAAGACGGAGGCTCCGACGATTGATGATTTTGATCAGAAAGTTACTGCTGAACAACTAGATACGGAGGATCAAACGTTTGTCATTAAAGTACATCATTTATATCCTGTCACGATGCACAGTTATATTCCTTACGTTAAGGTAGGAGATGACTATTTCTTAGGAGAGTTGGCAGAATTTAGAACAAGAGAAGAGCCTGTATTAAAAACGGGTGCCATTGATTTAGGTTTGTCTGTGAAATGGGCTTCTTGTAACGTAGGAGCTGCTTCACTCAGGGATTATGGTGACTATTATGCATGGGGTGAGACCACTACACAAACGTATTACATAGCGGGTACCAGCAGATGGCATAACACACCTTCTTCAATTATCTGGAATCAGGGTGTGATAGATGGGAATAACAATTTGACTGCGGATTATGATGTTGCCACACAAACTTTAGGTGGTAGTTGGCGCATGCCTACAATTACTGAAGTAAATGAGTTGCTTGATAATTGTCTTTGCGATTGGTACAACTTTGATGGACGGAGAGGTAGTTTGATAATGGGACCTAATGGTAATTATATTTTTCTTCCTGCAGGCGGTTTCCGCATCAATACTACTCCCCCGGAGTACGATTCGCAAGGCTGCTATTGGATTGCTACAGCGTATTTAAACTGGTCGTACTACCTGGAAATCAATAGAGCAGCAGTAGGATCTGCAGAAAGTGAACGGAAGTACGGCTATCTGGTTCGTCCTGTCACAGAATAAGTACCAAACGTAGGCTCTATCCAATAAATTGTGTAAACGATAATGCCAGAGAAAAAAACATTGTAAATTTAAGCACTGATGTATCAGCAGGAATATTGCCAAAACCATTGTCGTACTTTTAAACTGGCTACCTATGCCGGCAACCCCAAAAATAAAAACATTTTAAATAATCAGAACTCAATGAAACAAGTATTTGCGATTTTAGCAGCCGTTCTCATAACAGCGACAGTTTGGGCACAAAGTCCCGAAAAAATGAGTTATCAGGCAGTAATCCGTAACAGCAGCAATGCCTTGGTAGCAAACACTCAGGTAGGAATGCAAATCAGTATTTTGCAAGGTTCAGCAAGTGGTACGGCGGTTTATGTGGAAACCCAAATACCAACTACCAATGCCAACGGGTTGGTAAGCATCGAAATAGGTGGCGGAACGCTTGTAAGTGGCGATTTTACAAGCATTGACTGGGCAAACGGGCCTTATTTTATCGAAACAAAAACAGCAATAGTACCACCATTAACAACTTATACCATTACAGGCACAAGCCAACTGTTGAGCGTACCATATGCTTTACACGCAAAAAGTGCTGATTCCTTAACAGGGGGAATAACCGAAACCGACCCTTTGTTTTCCTCATGGAGCAAAAATTACAACGACCTGATAAACGCTCCTGCACCCTGGGACAGTAGCTATGCAAGCATTAAAAACACGCCTGACCTGGCCGTTTATGCAACAAAAAACATGAACAATGAAACCATTTCAAATCTTGCCGAGCCTGTAAACGCCGGGGATGCCGCCACAAAATCCTATGTGGATGCTCTGTTGGCAAGAATAGAAGCACTCGAAGCTCATGAATCACTCAAAGTAATTGAAATATCTGACCTGTTAAAAAATGGTTTTATTGATAAAAGAGACCTCAATCATTACCGTGTTGTACAAATAGGCAGCCAGATATGGATGGCCGAGAACCTTCGATATTTGCCAAGCGTTGCGGGAGCGTTAAGTGGATCGTCAACAACACCCTATTACTACGTGTATGGTTACCAGGATAATAATGTTAATAAGGCTAAAATCGAAGACAATTACCAAACCTATGGTGTGCTCTACAACTGGCCGGCAGCCATGGCCGGCTCCGCAAGCAGTAGTTCAAACCCAAGCGGAGTGCAGGGTGTTTGCCCCACCGGCTGGCATTTGCCAAGCGATGCTGAGTGGACAGAGTTAACCGATTACCTGGGCGGAGCAAGCCTTGCAGGCTATAAACTTAAAGAAACCGGAATAAGCCATTGGAACGCTCCAAACACCGGAGCAAACAATGAGACTGGTTTTACAGCTCTTCCGGGTGGCTTCTATGACTATACATCAAGAACGTTCATGAGTATTGAGGGCGGCGGCGGTTACCGCGGTGTCTGGTGGAGTGCTACAAAGGAAGGTCTCAGTAACGTCTGGTACCGGGATATGTTAAACGATCGCGGCAATGTACGGATTGGCTACCTTAGTCCGGAGATGGGGTATTCTGTCCGTTGCGTGAGTGACGAAGCCCCATCACTATTTCCTCCAACCCTTACCACCGATTCGGTTGTATCTGTCACCCAAACCACTGCAGTAAGCGGTGGCAACATATCGTCTGACGGAGGCGACACGATATTGGATCGTGGTGTTTGTTGGAGTACAGACAGATATCCAAGCATTGTTGACAGTAAAACCTCTGACGGCTCAGGTAGCGGCGAATTTACCAGTAGCCTTACCGGCCTCACGTGCAGGACTACCTATTACCTTCGTGCTTATGCCACTAACAGCGTTGGTACAGCCTATGGAATGGAAGTGACTTTTACAACATCCGAACCGCTGCCCCCAAGCCTTACAACCAATTCGGTTGAATCTGTTACCCTAACCTCAGCAGTGAGCGGGGGCAATATATCATCAGACGGATATGCCACAGTGTATGCTCGTGGTGTTTGTTGGAGTACAGAACCAAATCCAACCACGGCTGACAATAAAACCACTGACGGCACAGGCATCGGTGAATTTACCAGCACCCTTACCAACCTGAGCCCAGGCACTACCTACCACCTTCGTGCTTATGCCACAAATGCTGCCGGTACGGCCTATGGCGAAGAAGTCTCATTTGCTACTACAGCCCTCGAAAATTTTACCGACAGCCGTGACGGCAACGTGTATGAATATGTAAGCATAGGCTCTCAAGTCTGGATGACCGAAAACCTGCGTTATTTACCTGATATTGTTGGCCCCGGTACCGGTTCAGATACAACCGCCTGCTATTATGTGTACGGTTACGACGGCACCAATGTTAGTGAAGCTAAAGCCACCGGCAATTACCAAACCTACGGTGTGCTCTACAACTGGCCGGCAGCCATGGCCGGCTCGGCAAGTAGCAGTGCCAATCCAAGCGGAGTACAAGGGGTTTGCCCTGCCGGCTGGCATTTACCAAGCGATGCTGAGTGGACAGTATTAACCAATTTACTTGGCGGATCAAGCCTTGCCGGAGGTAAACTCAAAGAAACCGGAACAAGCCATTGGAGCAGTCCAAACACCGGAGCAAGCAACGAAACTTTTTTTTCGGCTCTTCCGGGTGGCTACCGTTACACTAATGGTACATTCGCCAATATCGACTACTACGGTTTCTGGTGGTGTGCTACAGAGTATGCTACCGGTGGCACCTGGTATCTGCGCATGCAATACAATAACAGAGATCTGGTCAGAGACTACTACTATACGAAGTTGGGCTTATCTGTCCGTTGCGTGAGAGATTAGAATTTGTTTGATTATTTTAAATACACCATGAACACACAAAAACCATTCCTGTATGCCATTATCGGATTATTACTCTGTAGTGTCATCAATGCTTCTGCTGCGCTGTCTTTGCCCTTTTTCGACAATTTTGAAGAAGAAGACGGGACCGGTTTAATCTATTGGGATACCGAAAACCTCGAGGGCTGGCAATACTGGCACGTGATTGCCTGGGCTGGCAACAGTGGCCGGTGCATGCGCTTCGAAGTTTGCGACCTGGATCAAAATGACTGGCTGATTACCAAAGCCCTGGATTGTTCAGGGGCGGAAAAGATCGCGATTAATTTTGATTTTCTCTATTCAGGAAGTGGAAACCTGCCGGCCCTTTATTACACGGCTGCCTACAACGGGAACGCGGCTCAGTCTACCTGGACTGAGCTGAATTACACTCCCGGGCCTGAACAACATCAATGGCATTCGGTGGACGAAATCAGTATCGACAGCCCCGGCGATCGCCTTTATCTGGCTTTTCATTATCAGGCGGCAGCCAATCAGGGCGTTTACTGTTTGCTCGATAATGTGCGCGTTAAGGAATACCGGGCCCCTTCCACTTTGGTCGGAAGCTCCGATCACTTTGAGTTTTATACCAACCTGCAAGATCAGGAAGAGTATTACCTTGATTTGGTGGATGAGCTGGAATACAAATACCAAATGTACCAATCCTTGTGGGAACGTCCTTCGTCGAACACTGTTTTTCCGGAGCTTGACAAAATTAAGCTGATTTACGAGGCACAAAACCCGGCTTCAAATGCCGGTGATTCAAGTTTTGCCTGGGATGCCGGCTCTTTTGATTTTCAACAAGGAACCATCATTCTTCATCCTCTCGATACGGACAAAAAAGTAAACTATTACGGCACTTTGGCTAAGCTGGCCGTCAACGAGCTTGCTCAGATGGCTTTGTACGGGTGGATGGATGCCAGTTCAGAACGCTGGTTTTCCGAAGGCTTTGGTTTGTACGAAATGGGCTATCGCCCCGACAGGCAGGCCTTGTTGCAGAAACTTTCAGAACTGGGAAGCAACGAGCCCTCCCTTTCGGTTCTCCAAAATATTGGCGATTTATCCCTGCCCGGGAACAAAGATTTAATGGCCAGTTTCTTTCAGTCAAAAGTGTTGATTCAGTGCTATTTTTTCGGGTTCTACGGCAACGACACCTATAAATGGCGACAATTGCTCAAACATTACTACAGTAAAGAAACAGATCGTATTGAATTGTTGTATTCTTCGGCCAACTTCGATTTTTACGCTGCTGCCAAAGAGAGGCCATATATCGGAGCGATGGCCATCAATATGGAAGATCAGCTTGCTCTGCAATCCACTCGTTTTGGCCCGCTTATGAAACATAGGTTTAGTATTTGCCTCTACGATGCAGAGGTAGGGAAAGAAATCAACGACAGAACCGACTTTCAGGGCCTGGCTTGCGGAGCCGACAAAATCAATTCCCTGCCCCTGGATTCGGGTGATTATGGTTTGATCAATCATGAATTTATGCATTGCTGGGTGAACAGGATGAGCCCAATCGTACAATTAAGCGCAACCAGTTTCATGCCCGGTCAGTTTTTGAACGAAGGACTGGCCGAAAGCACCGACGGCTTTATGAGCGACGAAGAAATGACCTGGCATCGCTACAAAATTGACGATCTTTTTTATCATTATCAACGCAAATACGGGCGGGAGCCGGAGTGGTTGGAAATTGTCGATAACGCCGAAGTCAACAAAGAGGACGGTTTTTGGGTAGATGCATATGCGCTGGGCGAAATGTACTGGCGCTACATGTACGATAAATACCCGGACGATTTTTGGACCAAAGTGCGGCTTTTCCTCCGGAACGGCAGGGACTGGACGGTATTTGGCGGCAAATCGAGCGAGCAGGAAGGGGCGGAGTTTATTCAGTTCATGAAGGAACTCGCCTTTGTCGGACCGCCGAAGAAGACAAGTTCTATCCCTTTTTTCGAAAACTTCGGCAGCGATTTTACCGGTTGGACCCGTATGCGTTTTGGAAGCAACAACCACTGGCAGCTGCAGGATCATTTCGGCTACGATGACAGTCATTGCGCGTTCGCCGTTAATCCCTATTGGTTTGATGAGGAAGAAGATAAAAACACAGACTCCTGGCTTGTTTCGCCCCCGCTGGATGCAAGCGGTCCGGACAGCGTCAGACTGGAATTTATGTACCGGCAGACAGGGCTTGCCGATAAACCGGAAATTTATTATACCGGTGATTTTTCCGGTCCTACCGACAGCACAAGCTGGATTGCCCTGGAGGGTTTGGATTGGAACGCCTCCGAGGCCGAATGGGACATAATGCAGGCTCAAATTGACTGCCCGCCCGACACATTATACATTGCCCTAAGATTCAAATCGGGCGAAGGAGAGGCGTATTCCTATGCTATTGACAATTTTAAAGTGGAAGGACTACTTAACTCTTTGCCCGGGAACTCCATCACCCAACATCGTTTCGAAGTATATCCCAACCCCGTAAATACAGCCACGATGGCTACCTTCGTCACCACCGGGGCAGGGCGGGTCCAACTTAGACTGTATGACTTGCAGGGCAGAATGGTGATGACTGTTTTTGACCGGGAATTCCACGAAGGAAAGCATACAATTCCGCTGGGCAAACAGCTCCTGGCTATGAAAACAAACGCCCTAAGCAAAGGCCTTTATTTCTGTCGGCTCAGTACCAAAAAGGGAACTTCAACGATAAAAATCGTCATTCAATGACGAAAAACCGCTCTGCACACCATGCGATTAACCCCGAACGTAACTTAATCATCCATGGCAAAATACATAAAGTAAGTTAAATCTAATCATATCGCTTGCGACATAAAAAGAATGTTGTACATTTGTATCGCAAACGACACAATCGCGAGTGAATTTTTAAAGACAGAGAACAATCAATCAAGATTATTCAAAAACAACGAACAAAATTACAAACAAAACCAACAATTAATAAACCAAACAATCAAAAACAACTTCATCATGGACGCAACATTTTACAGTTTCAAAGCAAAAAGCCTGCAAGGCAAAGAAGTAGGGATGGACAGCTATAAGGGCAAAACCATTCTGGTGGTGAATACGGCCAGCAAATGCGGTTTGACACCGCAGTTTGAGGGGCTGGAGCAACTTTATCAAAAGTACAAAGACAAGAATTTGGTGATCCTGGGCTTTCCCTGCAATCAGTTTGCCAATCAGGAACCGGGGGACGAAAAGTCCATTTCCGAGGGCTGCCTATTGAATTATGGCGTAAGTTTTCCTATGTTTGCCAAAATTGATGTCAACGGCGAACAGGCACATCCCATTTACAAGTACCTCAAAAAAGAATTGAGCGGATTCTTTGGCGGCAAGATTAAATGGAATTTTACCAAGTTCCTGATCGACAATACGGGCAAGCCGGTCAGGCGTTTTTCGCCAACCACCAAACCCGAAGAGATAGATAAGTATTTAAGTAAAATTCTAAGTTGAGCACCCTATGGACTACGAACAGTTGAAATTGAACAATCAACTCTGTTTTCCTCTTTACGCG
Source organism: uncultured Bacteroidales bacterium (assembly GCA_964575345.1). Lineage (GTDB taxonomy): Bacteria > Bacteroidota > Bacteroidia > Bacteroidales > UBA1402 > UBA1402. Next base: position 60,650 of record CAZNQD010000007.1, on the reverse strand, counting down.
GCATCGAGGCTGATAACACGGGCTTATCAGCCTCAGCTCGATAAAATAGGGATAACCTATCCCCAATACCTGGTGCTCATGGTTTTGTGGGAAACTGACGGTATCACGGTGAACGAGATTGCGCAGAAGCTCATTCTGAATACCAATACCCTTACTCCCTTGCTCAAACGCATGGAGAATCAAGGCATAGTTAGTCGGCAACGCTCGGGACAGGACGAACGCAAGGTGCTTATCAGCCTCAGCGACCGGGGACGCGACATGCGGCTGCAGGCAGTTGCCGTCCCGCTGGAACTCCTCAAAGAGCTGGAGCATAGCCCGCTCTCACTGGCTGAATTGATGGAGATGAAAGACAAACTTCACCGGCTCATCGATTTTATGAATGGCGCAACCAGCTCTGAACAGAATAACACTGAACAGAATAACACTGAAAAACGAAATACTGAATAAAGAAACACTGAACTACGGAACACAAAATGCAAAACACGAAACACGAAACAAGAAACAAGAATACACAGAATAACGAGAAGCTGAATAGCTATACTATTAATTAACTATCAACAAACCCCCTAATTTACTGTTATGAAAAACACACTCTCTCTTGGCGTATTTCTTGTTGCAGCTTGTCTCTTTATTTCCTGCAACAACGAAGAAACGCCCCAAAAAACCGGCACAATTGAATTTAAGTGCATCAATCCTTTTGCAGATATGCCTGCTCCTTCGATGGTCTCGGTCAGATCTGCTTTTGAGAATCCGCCCCTCACAGGGGATACTACACTGACGTATATGATCAGTATGCGTTGGACCATCGGTGATGTCTGGGTAGCCAAAGGCGAGGTGAAAGCCGGCGAAAAAGATAATCTGGAATGGATCAGGTTGACCACCGCCACCAACCGCGAAATGAAGTTGTTCGAAGAGTATTCTTTTGCGCCCAAAATGGTTCCCTTGGGTGAATACAAGAGCGTAAAAATAACTTTCAGAAATGTTTTTTACCGGCAGGTGCGACTGATCTCAAACCCGGAGCAAGAGTATGAATTGCTCGAGACCATGGGAAGCTGGACAGATCCCTGCAATGCCGCTGACACCTCATGGGCCGCCACCAATTACTTCAGTATCGGTGGCAATCACATTCTCAACGAACAGGGCTACTTTGTGTTGGCTTCCGAAGGTGAAAGAATTTCGGGCCTGAACATTCTCGAAAACAAAAAAGCCGTCATTTCCTGGAGGTTGGGAGCCGGAGCCGGCAGCCACTGTATCAATTACCTGATCGACATGAACGGCAATCGCCAATGGGATTGCGGAGTGGACAAAGTCGAAGATGAATGTCCTGAGGATATGGAATATATGTGGGACTTTGTGGTGGAATACGAAGATTTGCCTGTTATTTAATGCAAGTTGCCTGCTAGTTGAGGCAGGTGGCTTTAAGACTGACCTGCAGAGGCTCCCGTAGCTTTAAGGCGAAGTCCTTCATGTAGGCTGTCCAGGCTGCTAAATCGCTGAAACCGCCTTTGCTCCAGCCGCCTCCGGAATAATACACAAATTCTTTTCCAATGGTGGCCT